>JAFYYI010000087.1 GCA_017557665.1 Muribaculaceae bacterium
ATCGACTTCGCCGACAAGAGCGTGACCGAGAACACCCGCGTGAGCTATCCCATCTACCACATCAAGAACATCGTGCGCCCCATCAGCCACGCTCCCGCTGCCAAGCAGGTGATCTTCTTGAGTGCCGACGCCTTCGGCGTGCTGCCTCCCGTGTCAATCCTTGACTCCGAGCAGACCAAGTACTACTTCCTAAGCGGTTTCACCGCCAAGTTGGCTGGTACCGAGCGCGGCATCACCGAGCCCACTCCCACCTTCAGCGCTTGCTTCGGCCAGGCATTCCTGGAGCTGCATCCCACGAAGTATGCCGAGGAACTCGTGAAGCGCATGGAAATGAGCGGTGCTAAGGCTTACTTGGTGAACACCGGTTGGAACGGTACTGGCAAGCGTATCTCGATCCGCGACACCCGCGGTATCATCGACGCTATCCTCAACCACAGCATCGACAACGCTCCCACCAAGGTGATTCCTTACTTCAACTTCACTGTTCCCACCCTGCTCGAGGGCGTTGACACTGGCATCCTCGACCCGCGCGACACCTATGCCGACCCCGCACAGTGGGAAGAGAAGGCCAAGGATCTGGCAAGCCGCTTCATCAAGAACTTCGTGAAGTACGAGGACAACGAGGCAGGCAAGGCTCTCGTAGCCGCCGGTCCCCAGCTCTGATGATTAGGCAATAATAAAACAAATTCTATAGTTTCGAGGGCGATTTCCATTAGGGAATCGTCCTCTTTTTAGGACATTTTTAAAAAAGTTACATCAATGTAACTTACATCAATGTAACTTTTTATAATTTTGTCATTGGAATGCGCGTACTGATAGTCAATACCGCCGAGAGGACGGGTGGGGCGGCCATTGCCGCTAACCGGTTGCTTCAAGCCTTGAACCGTAACGGGGTTGAGGCTCGGATGCTTGTGCGTGACCGCAAGTCCGACGCCCCCGAGGTGGTGAATATTCCTCAATCGTGGCGACTCAAGGCCAACTTCCTGTGGGAACGAGGTGTCATCTGGCTGAACAATGGCCTGAGCAAAAAAGGTATCTTTCAGGTCGATATAGCCAACGCCGGCACCGACATCACCACGATGCCCGACTTCAAGTGGGCCGACGTCATCCACCTGCACTGGGTCAACCAAGGGTTCCTGTCGCTCAACGATTTGGAGCGCATCATGGCCTCGGGCAAACCCATCGTGATAACACTGCACGACCAGTGGTATTTCACGGGCATCTGCCACTACTCGGGCGAGTGCTCCAAGTACCAGAAACAGTGCGAAAAATGTCCGATGCTGAAAAACATCGGCATGGACTTGGCGCAGCACGTGTTCGACAGCAAGCGGGCGATGTACGAGGGCAGGAACGTCGCCTTTGTGGGCTGCAGCCGCTGGATGGCCGACCTGGCCCGCAAGAGCCCGTTGACCCGGGGCCACCTGGTCACCAATATCCCCAATGCCATCGACACCGACGTTTTCACGCCGATGGACAAACTTAAAGCCCGAAAAAAGCATAATCTGCCGACAGACAAAAAGTTACTCCTCTTTGGAGCGCAGCGCATCACCGATGAGCGCAAGGGTTTCAGTTATCTGGTCGAGGCTTGTGAACACATCAGCAAGCATTCTTCCTCTCTGTCTCGCAAACTTGGAGTTGTCGTGCTTGGCGGAGATGCCACCAGCGTGAAGGAGGCTTTGCCTTTACCCGTCTATCCGGTTAATTACCTGAGCAATGAGGCAGAAATTGCCGAACTTTACAATGCTGTTGATTTGTTTGTCACGCCCTCGTTACAGGACAACCTGCCCAACACCATCGTTGAGGCGATGGCATGCGGCACGCCTTGTGTAGGCTTTAATGTGGGAGGTATTCCCGAAATGATCAGCCATAAACAGAACGGTTACGTTGCCGATTACTGCGACAGCATCGATTTTGCCCAGGGCATCGCCTGGTGCCTCAGCGAAACCCGTCATGCTAACTTATGTGCCGCCGCCTGCACAACCGCCCATTTCACCTATGCCGAATCTGTCGTTGCCAGCCGCTACAAAGACATCTACCCATCCACCCCGCAACAAACGACAACAAAATACATAGATCCAAAATCAGTAATACTCTGTAAGCAGAGCAAAGAAACTAGATGCTACATCATATTAGCACTTATGCTCTTTGACGGATATCATCAGATTGATGAAATGATTAACGAGGGAGGACAATTATATCTTGATGCTTTGGGATTAACTATAGAAGACGTGCGGAAATATCCGATGCCAGACTACGCTCAGATTGTATCTCATCTTAAACCCATTTCTGACTCTGTTGTAAGAAATTGGGTGATAATGCACACATACGCGTCTGTGCTTAATTTTGCTACATTCGAATCCCTAAATATGTTCGAAAAATTCTGCCTCGATTTGAAGTGGGATCCGGATGAGATTGAAGAGTGCATGGATTTTTCAGAAGAACTGTCCAGAATACCACCATTAAGGCTTAGTATTGCATATACACGCTGGAAAGAAAATAACAATTCTTGAGGCACAGGTTCGAACTGTCTTTTTGTCTTGCGTTGTTTGTTGCAGGTACATTGAAGCGAAGCGACGCCATCACAAAGACCCGTCCCAATGATGCACCACCCCCGGAACCATCACCTAAATTTAGACAACGATAACGTATTGACAATCAACGCATCCCATCTGTAGAGACGCAAAATCTTGCGTCTCAAGACCCGAAAAAAAGCACCGCCTAACGAAAAGAGACGCAAAATTTTGCGTCTCTACAGTGCCATCCGGTGAACGAAATGGCCTTTATTTCACGCTCCAGTCGATGGAGGTGGCGAGTTTGTTCTCGTAGTAGCGTTTCAAGTCGGTCCAGCGGTAGTAGGGGCCCTGGACGGGCGTGGCGGGAAGTGTGGCCTCGTGCTCGTTGAACAGCACCTTCACCAGAATGTCTTCGGGCCTGTTACCGCTTGTTCCCGCGGGGCGGTAGAACACCATCTGGATGTTGCAGGCCTTGGGGATGGTATTGTAGTCCTGCCAGTGCTCGTGCAACGTTTCCAGGTCATCGCAGCTGTAGTTCACATTGTCCAGTTCGAGCAGGCAGGCCAGCGGCAGCACACACGTCTCGTGGCCGAAGCGCAGGGCCGCGCCACGCTCGCCGGTGGCGATGGCGTCATCGGCCGTGGCGATCATGTTGCGCAACAGGGCGCGCTCGATAAAGGGCATGCGGTTGCCGTTCTGGGGCGCATTGGCCCAATGGATATACCAGTAGATGTTCTTCATGCGCCAGAGCTCAAAGATCTCGTCGTTGGAGAAATAGTTGAACAGGTTGATGTCGTCAAACTGATGGTGACCCTGCAGCGAGCCAGCGATGTCAAACACGTCGCGCATCAATTTCACCCCATCCATGTTGGCACTCGCCCATGCGGTGTCGTTGACCAACTGGGCGACAAAACGGCGGGCGTCCAAATGCTTAGCGTACATCTCATTAGAAATGGGATCCACGCTCTTGCGCAGGTCATTGGCCAGCGTGTCCTCACCATAGCCCCAGCCCATGTAGTACATGTCGTGGTAACTGGCATCGGTGGTGATGCGCAGCTCGGGATTTAAGGAACGCAGGCGCATCGTCTCGTTCTGCATCGACAGGATGCAGCGGATGATGACGGTGGAGCGGGCATCGATGCGAGCGTTGCCGGCGAACACCTCAGGGAAATTGTTGAACATGCGCTGGGCGATTTCCTGGTGTTGTATGGCACCCTCGTCGCTCAGGTCACCGGCACGGTTCTTTGAATTCTCGTAGACGGTCGTCAGTTGACGGAGCAGCAGCTTGCCCTGCAGGTTGAGCATCCCGGCTTCTTGGGCCTTCTTCAGCTGTTTGCAGGGGCGCTCATAGTATTTGCCGTTGGTCAGCCAGCGGCTGCCGTGCCGACCGTAGTGGTCGATATAGAACGGCTCATAGCCTGCGGGAGCGGCAGTGAGCGTCGGCACTTTCAGGTCGGTGCCGTAGGGGTAGGCGTAGTGGTTGCTGGCCGAACGGTCAAAGTTGTTGATGACCTGCTTGCGTGGCGTGGTGGCACCCAGCGACAGGCAGGTGATAGCCAGTAAGAGATATAATGTGAACTGTTTCATTGTCGTTTTCAGTTGAAATTGCTATGGTCCAAATCCAATAGTCTAAAGTCTAAGATCTGAAGTCTAATGTCTAAACTCTAAAGTCTATCACTTTACAACCGGTTGGCGTGAAAGTTTATCGATGAAGTAGTCGCGCACGTCACTCCAGTGGTAATAGGGAGCGACATCGGTCTTCACGGGCAGCGTGGCCTCGCGTTCGTTGAGCAACGGCAACACCAGGATGTCGTCATCACCGGCCTTGCGGAAGTACACGAATTGCAGGTTGGTGGCCATCGGGAATATCTTGTACGATTGCCAGTATTTGTCCAGGTTGTCGAGGTCGGTCGTGCGGTAGTCGGCACCGTTGATGCCCATCAGGCAGCACAGCGGCAGCACCACACTCTCATGGCCGAAGCGAAGCGACGCCCCAGGCGTGGAATTGTCGGTGGTGGTGGCCCGGTCGGCATCTTCGATGAAGTTGCGCAACAGGTTGGCCTCCATATAGTCGACGCGGCATTGGGTCAAGGGCGTTTCGCCCGACTGGATGTACCAATAGACGTTGTTGTAACGCCAGATGCCATAGATTTCATCGTCGGTGAACAGGTCATACCAGTTCACGTTCTCAAACTGGTAGTGGCTCTGCATGTTGCCGGTTACCTCAAACAGGTACAACGCCATATTGTGAGGATTGGCAATGCTGTCACGCGCGTATTTCTGGTCGTTAAAGAGTTTCTTGAACAACCCTTTGGTCTTCACCCATTTCTCAATATATTGGTCTCGTACGGGGGCCATATTCTTGCGCAGTTCCCTGGCCACCGAGTCGTAATAGTTCATGTAATACATCGTTGCCTCACTGGCATCGGTGGTGATTTTCAGGCGCGGGTTGAGCGAGGCGAGCACGTCCACCTCGTTCTGCATCGACAGGATGCAACGGATCACGACTGTCGACCGTGCTACGACGGGCGCACCGTCCTTGAACACCTGTGGGAAGTTCTGGTACATGCGTCGCGCGATGCCTTGGTGCTGCACGGCACCGATGTCACTCAGCTCGCCCAGACGACCGTGGCTAGCGGCGTACACCATGCGAAGCGTGTCGAGCACTTCCTGCCCGCGGCGTGTGAGTTTGCCGTAACGCTCGGCCTTCTCCAGCTCCTGCAACGGATAGGAGTATTTCTTGTCGTTGATGAGCCAGCGGCTGCCGTGGCGGCCGTAATGGTTGATAAAGAACGGTTCATAGCCCTCAGGGGCTGGCGTGATGGCCGGGAAACCGCTGACGGGATAGGCCTGATAATTGTTGGCGCTCAACTTGGGGTTAGCCTTGAAGTCCTCGCGCACACCGGCCACGAGCGACATCACTCCAACCAATGTCAAGCCGAATAATAAGAATAATCGTCTCATAAGAAATCTCGATTTTATCTATTGATGTCGCAAATGTAGTCAAAAATAGTCAAACTCCCCACCTTTGTCGTTACCTTTTTCATAAGCGGCACTTGAGCCAATGCCATATAACCAAAAAGAGGCTGCTCACGCAGTCTCTTTTTTGGCGCTTCTTCTTGGACTTGAACCAAGGACCCCCTGATTAACAGTCAGATGCTCTAACCAACTGAGCTAAAGAAGCAATCCTCTCTCTTAAATATCTATCTATTCTGTTATCTCGCGCTTCTTCTTGGACTTGAACCAAGGACCCCCTGATTAACAGTCAGATGCTCTAACCAACTGAGCTAAAGAAGCTTTTCAGCACTTCTGCGGCAAACCCTGCCGAAAAATGCGGTGCAAAGTTAGTGCCAATAATTGAACTGTGCAATAAAAAAATGAAAAAACTTACTTTTTTTCGTCACTTGAATGTTTTTTCCGTCTTGAAAACAGCCTTAATTCATGGAATAATAGTATTTTTGACCCCTCAATCATTATGTTAGAATGAAAAAGACGCTCAAATATCTTGCCTGGGCTTGCGTCATAGCAGCCCTCAGCGCTCCTGTGGCACTTGCCGATGAGGACAAGGCGGTCAACGACGATGCTTCGATTGTCCGCAGTCTCGACATCTTCAACACGCTCTACAAGGAGCTTAACACGTTTTACGTCGACACCATCAATGCTCAAAAGTCCATCGAGAACGCCATCAACGCGATGCTTGAAGACATCGACCCCTACACCGAGTACATCCCGGCCAAGGAGACCGATGAGTTCATGACACTGAGCACCGGCGAGTATGGTGGTATCGGCAGCTACCTGATGGAGCGCACGGTCAACGGCAAGAAGGGTGTTTACATCAGCGGACCCTATGAGGGTAGCCCGGCGGCACGTGCCGGCCTGCGCTCGGGCGACCGCATCATCATGATTGACGGCGACAGCACGTCGACGTGGACCAGCGACCAGGTGAGCAAGCGACTCAAGGGACAGGCCAACACCCATTTGACGGTGACGGTCGTTCGCCCCTATGACGAGGACAGCATCAAGACTTTCTCTTTCAACCGCGAGACCATCAGCGTCAATCCCGTGCCTTACTACGGCGTGACGCGTGGTGACATCGGCTACATCGGCCTCACCACCTATAACGAGAAGTCGGCCCAGCAGGTGCGCGATGCCCTCATTGAGCTCAAGAAGAATCCCAATGTCAAGAACATCGTGCTTGACCTGCGCAGCAACGGCGGTGGTATTGTCGAGGGCGCTATCCAGATTGTCGGCTGCTTCGTCCCCAAGGGCACACAGGTGCTGCAGATGCGTGGACGTGACAAGTCGAGCGAACGCACCTATAAGACCACAGTCGACCCCGTTGACACCGAGATACCTCTCGTCGTCCTCATCGACGGCGGCTCGGCGAGCGCCAGCGAAATCACCGCGGGTGCCCTCCAGGATCTGGACCGCGCCGTCATCATCGGCACGCGATCCTTTGGCAAAGGTCTGGTTCAATCCACACGCAACCTGCCCTACGACGGCATACTCAAGGTCACCATTGCCAAGTATTACATCCCCAGCGGACGACTCATCCAAGAGGTGGACTACGGCAACCGCAACGAGGACGGCTCCTACAAGAAGACCACTACCGACAGCACGGCACGCGTCTTCTACACCGCCCATGGCCGTGAGGTGAGAGAGGGTGGTGGCATCACCCCCGACATCAAGGTCGAGCCGCGCGAGTTGAAGCGCATCGTCTATAACATCATGCGCGACCATTGGGACTTTGACTTTGCCACCAAGTATGTCGCCGAGCACGAGGGCAAGATTCCCTCGCCGGCCGATTTCCAGATCACCGACGAGATCTTCAACGAATTTAAGGCCTTTATCAACCCCGACAAGTTCGAGTATGACAAGGTCTGCGAGCAGCAGCTTGCCACCTTGCGCAAGACCGCGACAGCCGAGGGCTACATGAACGACTCCACCAAGGCCGTCTTCGACCAGCTCGAGCAGATGCTCAAGCATGACCTTGACCATGACCTCGACCTCCACAGGCGTGACATCGCCTACCTCCTCGGCCAGGAAATCATGGACCGCTGCTACTACCAGCGCGGCCAGGTAGAGAACTCCATCAAGGACGACGAGTACCTCGACAAGGCCAAGGAAATGTTCGATAAGCCCGGCGAGTACGCCCGCATCCTCAACATCAAGGCCAAACCCGCCAAAAAGGCCACCACCTCCAAGAAAAAGAAAAAATAAAGACAAGCCCTCTTTCAAAAAAGGAATACAATTAATACAAACCAATTGCCATCAGGCGCGACACACCACCCGTGTCGCGCCTTTTTTCTCGGGGTCGTGGCAAAGTCACGGCACGGGGAACCGGGGCATCTTGGGGACGGCGGCGGAGCCGCCGCTTACGGGACAACCGCGAAGGTGGGGACAGCGCTGGCACCGCTGTATATTGGATAGGGCTGCTATTTGGTGGTTTTTAGGTCTTTGTTTGAGGAATAATGAGTAACTTTGCAGGCATGGAGATACAGGCGTTGTGTACATTGTTTAACGGGAAGGCGCGGGTGGCTGCGGTGAAGAAGCTGCTGGCCGGCACGGGTAATGCCGTGATTGACGGGCTGGCGGGCTCTGGCGCTGCGATGCTGTTTGCCGCCTTGCCGCAGCGGTCTTGTCCTTACCTGATTGTGGTCAATGACCTGGACGATGCGGGCTATATGTACAACGACCTGTGTCAGCTGGTGGGCGACAAGCAGGTGTTGATTTTCCCTTCCGGCTACAAGCGCGATATCAAGTACGGCCAGGTGGATGCGCCGAACGAGATTCTGCGCACCGAGGTGCTCAACCGCTGGTATGACGACCCCGAGGTGCGCTGGGTGGTGACTTACCCCGAGGCGCTGGCCGAGCGGGTGCGCCGTCGCGAGGATGTGGAGGCGAGCACTGTGCAGTTGCGTGCCGGCGGCAATGCCGACTTGACCGACGTTGCGGCCCGCCTGCGTGAACTGGGCTTCACGTCTACCGACTACGTCTATGAACCCGGGCAGTTTAGCGTTCGCGGCTCAATTCTTGACGTGTTCTCCTTCAGCAACGAGTTGCCTTACCGCATCGATTTCTGGGGCGATGAGATTGACTCAATACGCACCTTCAACGTCGAGACACAATTGAGCGAGGAGCGCCTGGAGCAGGTGAGCATCCTCAACAACAGCAGCAGTGGCGGCGGCCGTGAGGACAACGTGTCGCTGCTCGACTACATTGGTGACGATACCATTGTGCTGTGCCGCAGTGAGCAATGGCTGGGGGTGCGCATCCGCGAGATTGCAAAGGAAGGGATGTCGGCCAGCGCCCTTATCGCCGACGAGGGCGACACCCAGGCCACTAACAAGGTGGTGGATGCCGACTTGTTCCTGGAACGTCTGCACACCCTGCGCCGCATCGGGTTCACCAACGGCGAGGCGGCACCCGAGAAGGGCGTGAAACGCCTGACGTTGCACTGTAAACCCCAAGGCATCTACCACAAGAATTTTGATCTCATCGGGCAATCGTTCACCGACTTCCTCTCCAAAGGTTACCGGCTCATCATCCTGAGCGACAGTGCCAAGCAGATTGAGCGTCTGCACAACATCTTTGAGGATCGTGGCGATGAAATCACCTTCGAGCCTGTGTTGCGCACGCTCCACGAGGGCTTCGTCGATGATGACCTGAAGCTGTGCGTCTTCACCGATCACCAGATTTTTGACCGCTTCCATAAGTATAACCTGAAGAGTGACCGCGCGCGTTCGGGCAAGTTGGCTTTGTCGCTCAAGGAGCTTCAACAGATTGAAAAGGGCGACTATATTGTCCATGAGGACCTGGGCGTGGGCAAGTTCGGCGGCTTGATACGCACATCGATGAACGGCACGCCCCAGGAGATGATTAAACTTACCTACCTGAACGGCGACGAGGCCTACGTTTCCATCCACTCGCTGCATAAACTCTCGAAGTACCGCAGCAAGGAGGGTGAGGCACCGCGCTTGAACCGACTGGGCAGCAACGCCTGGGCCAAAATCAAGTCGCGCACCAAGAGCCGTCTGAAGGATATCGCCCGTGAACTCATCCGCCTCTATGCCGCCCGTCGCGAGCAGCAGGGCTTTGCCTACACGCCTGACGGCTATCTGCAGCAAGAGCTGGAGGCCTCGTTCATCTATGAGGACACGCCCGACCAGTTGACGGCGACTCAGGCCGTCAAGGCCGATATGGAGAGCGCTAAGCCGATGGACCGCCTCATCTGCGGCGATGTGGGCTTCGGCAAGACCGAGATTGCCGTGCGTGCCGCCTTCAAGGCCGCTACCGACGGCAAGCAGACCGCGGTGCTCGTGCCCACGACGGTGTTGGCTTTCCAGCACTGGCGTACCTTCAGCGAGCGCCTGAAGGACTTCCCCGTCAGGGTGGATTACTTGAGTCGCGCGCGTAAACCCAAGGAAGTGAAACAGATTCTTGCCGACCTCAAGGAGGGTAAGATTGATATCCTCATTGGCACCCATAAACTCATCGGCAAGACCGTCCAGTTCCACGACTTGGGCCTGCTGGTGGTGGATGAGGAGCAGAAGTTCGGCGTTGCTGTCAAGGATAAACTCAAGCAGATGAAACTCAACGTGGACACGCTGACGATGAGTGCCACGCCCATCCCACGCACGCTGCAGTTCTCATTGATGGGTGCCCGTGACCTGAGCACGCTGACCACGCCTCCGGCCAACCGTTATCCCATCCTCACCACGGTGGGAACGCTTAATGACGATATCGTCGCCGAGGCCATCAACTTCGAGTTGTCGCGCAACGGACAGGTCTTCTTTGTCAACCATCGCATCGAGCAGCTGGAGCAGCTGGAGAACATGATACACCGCGTGGTGCCCGACGCCCGTGTCGCCGTGGGCCATGGCCAGATGCCGCCCGAGCGCCTGGAGCAGACCATCATCGATTTCGGCAACCACGACTATGACGTGCTGCTCTCGACGACCATCATCGAGAACGGTATTGACATGCCCAATGTCAACACCATTATCATCAACAATGCCGACCGCTACGGCTTGAGCGACCTGCACCAGCTGCGCGGACGTGTGGGCCGCAGTAGCCGCAAGGCTTTCTGCTACCTGCTCGTGCCGCCCGGCAAGCCTTTGGCGACCGACGCGCGTCGTCGTCTGCAGGCCATCGAGAGTTTCAGCGACCTGGGCGCCGGCATCCAGATTGCGATGCAGGACCTCGACATCCGTGGCGCGGGCAACCTGTTGGGCGCCGAACAGAGCGGCTTTATTGCCGACCTGGGCTATGAGACCTACCAGCGCGTGCTCAAGGAGGCCGTGACCGAACTGCGCACCGAGGAATTCTCTACAGTTTTCACTGCCACGACTGGAGGAGGAAACGACGAGGACGGATTGAACGGCGGCACCGAGTTTGTCACCGACTGCGTGGTGGACACCGACCTGGAGCTGATGTTCCCGGCTAGCTATGTGCCGCAGGAGAATGAGCGCATCACCCTGTACCGCGAGTTGGACAATATGGAGACCGATGACCAGGTGGAGGCCTTTGAGGAGCGCATGGTGGACCGTTTCGGCAAGATTCCCGAGATGGCGAGTGAACTCATCCGCATCGTTCCCCTCAGGCGCACCGCCCGCCGTCTTGGCATCGAGAAACTGGTCATTCGCCAGACGCGCATGCACCTGTTTATGGTGGGTGAGGAGAACGTCGCCTATTATCAGTCTCCGGCCTTCGGCCGTCTGCTCAACTACTTGCAGCAAAATCCTAAGCGCTGCAACCTGAGCCAGAAGAACGGACGCCGCAGCATTATCATCAGCAATGTGACCAGTGTGAGCACCGCACTGACCATCTTGCGTACCATCACCCATTTGGATAGCATCTAAAATACACCTTGCAGATTTACCGATTTTATCGGGGAGTTGGTTGAAAAGTCGGCTCCTCGGTTTGCTTTTTTTTACAATGTTAAATAGTTTTGCGACAGAAAATCATGTTTTAATCACAAATACTAACACGCTTATGACAAAACGATTTCTTCTAGCAACACTGATTGCTATGGCAGGTGTTTTGGGCTATGCACAGCAGACGATGTGGGTACACACGGGTCATGTGCACTGGGCTTATAACACCGAATCGGTGGGTACAATGCCGTATTCCTCGGCAAGTGTGCTCACCGTGCTTGAGAAAGGGTTTACCCTTGCCGATGTGGACAGCGTGACCGTCGCCAGCGAGACGTTTGCCGACGACAATGTCCTCGTCAAGTACAACAACACAGTGGCCGACGTCTATGTGGCCGGTAACATCGCCAACCACATCACCGCTCAGGTGACCGGTGCCCGCGTGGCCGTCATGCAGGACGCCGACGTCGCCACCGAGTACACCTACACCCTGCAGGGCACCAGCAGCAGCGGCTGCTTCTACCATGCGGGCGCCTACAAGATGACGCTCGTGCTGAACGGCCTTAACCTGGTTAACCCCGACAGCGCGGCCATCAACATCCAGAACAGCAAGCGCATCGCCGTGCAGTTGGCCGACGGCACGACCAACACCCTGGCCGATGGTGCCAGCAACACCAAGAAGGCTGCCTTCCTCGTCAAGGGCCATGCCGAGTTCGCCAAGGGCGGCTCGCTGACCATCACGGGTAACAAGAAGCACGCCCTGGCTTGCAACGAGTACATGGAGGTCAAGAAGACCGTGGGCACCATCACCATCACGAGTGCTGTGGCCGACGCTATCAACGTGACACAGTACTTCCAGATGAACGGCGGTACCATCAATATCCAGAGCTGCGGTGACGACGGCATCCAGGTGGACGCCGAGGACACCGCCAATCCCGAGGAGGATGGCCATGTGCTCATCAAGGGCGGCACGCTCACCATCAACGGCAGTGCGGCAGGCTCCAAGTGCATCAAGGCCGAGGGCAATGTCGACATCCAGGGCGGAACCCTGACACTGAAGCACACGGGCATTCCCGTTTGGGACGCTGACAAGAGCAAGATCAAGGAAGCCACTGGTATCGGCACCGACCGCAACCTCACCATCAACGGTGAAGCTGCCGTCATCAATATTACCATGACCGGCGACGGCGCGCGTGGCATGAAATGCGACAGCACGATGACCGCCACCGCCGGCACCATCGACCTCAACTGCTCGGGCGGTGACTGGGCCTACAGCACGGTTGACACCAGCAGCGTGAAGTGCGCCAAGGCCGACTATGCCTTTATCCTGAATGGCGCCAGCATGAAGTGCACCACCATCAAGGACGAGGCCGTCGGCGTTCACAGCGAAGGCACCGTTCTCATCAGCGGCGGCACGCTGACGCTCAACACCTATGACCACGGTATCAAGACTTTGGGCAACATGGACATCACCGGCGGTACCATCAACTACACCGTTACCGGTCCTGCCAGCAAGGCCGTTAAGTGCGAGGGCAACCTGCACATCACGGGCGGCAACATCAGCGGTACCGTGAGCGGTGGCGGCGAGACAGCCAGCGACAATACGACGGCAGCCAGCGCTGGTCTGAAGTGCGACGGCAATATGGTCATCGACGGCGGTACTTTTAACCTGAACGCAACCGGCGCAGGCGACAAGGGCATCAACGTGGATGGCACGCTCACCATCAACGACGGTAACATCACCGTATCCACCACGGGTGGCCGTTACGGCACGACCAGCAGCGGTGGTGGCGGTGGTTGGCCCGGCTGGCCTGGAGGCGGCGGCCAAGACAACAGCGACACACACTCGTCGCCCAAGGCCATTCGCAGCGAGGGTAAACTGACCATCAACGGCGGTACCATCAAGGTGACCACCACTGGCGGCGGAAGCAACGACCGAGAGACCGGTGCCGAGGGCATTGAGAGCAAGGCCGACATGGAGATCAATGGCGGCTACATCGAGGCCAACACCTATGACGATGCCTTGAACTGCTCCTCAACCATGACCGTTAATGGCGGCTACATCTATGCAGTAGCTACCAACAACGATGCCCTTGACTCCAACGGCAACATGTACCTGAAGGGTGGTTACATCTTTGCTGCAGGTAGTGAAGAGGGCTGCGATGCCAATACCGAGGGTGGTGCCAAACTCTATATCCAGAGTGGCGTCTGCCTGATGGCCTACGGTCGCTCGATGGGTGCTCTCGAGAGCGGTGCCAGCTTGGGCCAGACGGTCAAGAGCGTATCCACCTATAGCGCCGGTACCCGTTATGCACTTTATAATGGAAGCAACGTCGCATTTGCTGTCATGGCACCGACCATCTCGGGTGGCATGGGACCTGGCTATATTGCAGCTGGTCCTGGCGGCGGTGGAGGTACCTCATTTGTAGTGTCTACACCTTCGACCGCGGCGCTCAAGTCAGGTGTTACCTTCAGCGGCAACAGCCTGTGGAGCGGCAATGGATCAACGAACGCAACTGGCGGATCGAATGTGACACTCTCAACCTATTCCGGTGGTGGTGGCTATTAATTCCTCAAGTAGTTATAAACAATGACATCATTATTTAAAGGACTTAAGATTATGAAAAAGACGATTATAACGATGCTGATCGCACTGGTGGCAATGCTGGCCAGCGCCGAGACCTATAACTACCTGAAGTTCACCAAGACCAACGGTTCGACCGTGACCTATTCGGTGGAAGGCCTCAAAGTCACTTACGATAACACTAACGTGACCATTACTAATGTTGATGGAACGGCAACCATCGCCCTTGCCGAAGTGCAGGACATGTACTTCAGCAACGAAGCCGGTGGCGGATTCATCAAAGGCGACGTGAACAACGATGGCGACGTGAACATCACCGATGCCATTGATCTGATCAATTACATTCTTAACGACTCCGGTGACATTAACCGTGAAGCCGCCAATGTCAACGACGACAACGAGGTCAACATCAGTGATGCGATAGAGCTCATCAACTATGTGTTGAATGACGAGTGGTAATTGACAACAAGTGTTATTGATAACCCTGTAAAATAAAGGCAGCCCTGAAAAAATCAGGGCTGTCGTTATTTTTACATCAATGTTCTCTATCGATCATCAATACTCGTCAGGGTCGAAGAAGAAGTCGTCATCGTTGGTCGGGTAGTCGGGCCAGATGTCCTCGATGGACTCGTAGGTATCGCCTTCATCCTCAATCTCCTGCAGATTTTCGATCACTTCGAGAGGTGCGCCACTGCGCACGGCATAGTCGATGAGCTCGGCCTTGGTAGCGGGCCAGGGAGCATCTTCGAGTTTTGTTGCCAATTCAAGTGTCCAATACATAGTTTTTCTTGTTGTGTCGTTTTTATGAAAATATCCTGTGTTTTAAAAATTGCGCAAAAGTAATATAAAATTTCAGATACGGTTAAAAATTTGGGATTATTTTTTCGGTTCAGGCGTCTTTATCCCAATAAATTTCTTCTACTTGGTTGGTGATATTGTTAAATCTCGCGAAAACGAAGAAGAAATCGCTCAAGCGGTTGAGGTACTCTAGCACGAGGGGCTCGACGGGAGCGGAGTGGGAGAGGGTCACCACGCGGCGCTCGGCGCGGCGGGTGATGGTGCGGCAGCGGTCGGCAGTCGCCGAAAGGCGCGAGCCGCCGGGCAAGATGAATCCGCGCATGGGCGGCAGTTCCTCGCTCATCGTGTCCATCATCGTCTCCAGGGCGGTGACATCGTCCTGTGTCAGGCCATAGAGGGTGGCGTCGGCCGCGTCGTTGGCCAGGTAGGCGCCGATGTTGAACAGCTTGTTCTGGGCTTTGCGCAACAGTGCGATGATATCCTTGTTGTCGAGCTTGGTGCTGTGGAGCAGCACGCCGATGTTGGAATTCAGCTCATCGACGGTGCCGTAAGCCTCGACGCGTACGTCGTCCTTGCTCACGCGGTTGCCGCTCACGAGCGATGTGGTACCGGCATCGCCGGTGCGTGTATAAACTTTTCCTTTCATAGTGTCGTATTCTTGTGATTATGTCTTGTTATCATATTTCTAACGGGCAAATGCCGTTTATGTTATGTCTCATAGCAAGAAATGTGCCATCATAGCTATGACGGACATAATGACACATTAACCCTTAATTCAATGAGGCTTTAGAACTTGAAGAAGTCGCAGTAGATGATGGCCACTGCCCATTCATAGGGGCGGACATCGCAATAGCCGAGCGTTCTCGAATCTTTTGTCATATCGATGCGCCCTCCTCCCTTCACGTCGGCGACAGGGTTGTTGGATCCGGGAGCATAAATGGTTCCACCGGCCGATACCGTGGCCAGCTTATTGCCATTGCGGTCATAAATGTCTCCCATATTGATTCGGCCTATCGTGAAGCCTGAAGCGTCTTTGATGTCGCCACTGCCGCCCTCGGGCAATTGGCCAATCTTGGTATGGGCCCAATTATAAACCGTGCCAGCGCCATCAACGAAGCCTCTGTTGCCGTTTTTCTCGATAGTCCATTCTCGGGCCTTCTGTTTGGCCTTCTCGGCCTCTCGTTTAGCAGCGGCTTGCTTGCGCTCCTCATCAGCACGCTTCCTGTCCTCCTTGCACTGGGCCGTGAGATCGGCGATTCGGTCCTTGTTATTCATGATGCCGAAGACGATGAATGCGGCAATCTGCCTATCTATGCCTTTGACAGTGGCAATCATGAATCCTTCCATCGTCACATTGCCCGAAATATTGTCGATGTGTGCGATAGTCTTACCATCCATCACCACGTCACCATTAATACCGATGACAAGATAGGGGGCGCAGTCGCGGCAGTTGACCTCACCATTGTTCAGCAGTTTGGCGACCGTTTTACCGTCATTCCTGATGACCTCGCCGTTACTCATAATGCTGTAGGTGATGTTCTTGCCCGCCAGTTCTCCATCGTTGTAGCGGTCGTTTAAGGTAATCAAGTGCTTCTTGCTGTTGTAATGCCCCCGATGTTGATTCAAGAAATAGAAGTCAGTTTCTCCCTTGGCTTTTTTGACTTTATTCTCAACTTTTTCTTTGGTCTGCTTGGCTTTTTTGATGATGCCGTTCAGTTGCGCCTGTGCCGGCAAGCAACACAGCAATGTGAGTGTCAATATGATTAATCCTGTCTTTTTCATCATCTTTAAGCTTTTTATGGTTAGTGTCGTTGTTGCTGCAAAAATAATAAAAAATGGCATGATGTTGTGCTATTTCAGCGATTATTACGCGCTTCTAAAGCAATAGAGCCGCTGTGAGGGCAATCAGCGTAATAGCGGTGAGGCCCATGATCAGGGTCATGAGCGTCATGGTGCGGTAGCCGTCGCGGGCTTTGATGCCGCCAAAACCGGTCACGACCCAGAAGTAGCTGTCGTTGGCATGAGAGACGGTCATCGCGCCGGCACCGATGGCCATCACCACCAGCGCGGCCGCAAGGGGACTGGTGAAACCCAGCGCGTTCATCATCGAGCCCGCGTCACTGAACATACCCATCATGCTCGCCGTGGTGGTAATGGCCACGGTCGATGAGCCTTGAGCCGACTTCAAGATGGCAGCGATGAGGAAGGGGAACACAACGCCTAATGCTTTGAGCGAATCGCCCGATTCCTTGATGATATCGACAAAACCGCTGGCCACAACCACGGCCCCCAGCACACCGCCAGCAGCGGTGATGAAGATGATGGGGCCTGCGGTCTTGAGTGACGACTGGGTGATGTCGTAGAACTCGCTTGTCATCTTGGTCTGCATCAGCAGGGGCAGACAAGATAGCAACGCGATTATCAGGGCGATGACGGGCTTGCCGAGGAAGGTGAGGGTGGTGGCAATGCCTTCGGGCATCTTCACCAGTGCTGCCACGCTACCCAGCGCCATGAGCACGATGGGCAGGACGATGGGCAAGAAAGCCAGCGCGGCGCTGCAATGGTGCCCCTCCTCGTCTGCATGGTTTTCTGTCGTAGATTCGGCTGGATCGATGTGCTTGCCGATGCGTCCAGTAAAGAAGTAGGCGGGAATGAGCGACAGGAGCGAAATCACGACACCGAGGCCTATCACCAGCAGCAGGTTGTTCTCGAGGCCTACCATGCCGGCGGCTGCCACTGGGCCGGGCGTGGGAGGAATGAACACGTGCGAGGCGAACAAGCCCGCCGCCAGGGCCAGCATCAAGGGCACAGGCGAAATGCCCGATCGCCGTGCCAGCGACTTGCCGATGGGACTGACGAGCACAAAACCGCTGTCGCAGAATACCGGTATCGACACAATCCATCCGATGAGCATCATCGCCAGGCGAGGATGACGCTTGCCCACCACGCGCTCGACGGCACGGGCCAGGGCCACCGCGCCGCCTGTGCGTTCAAGCACGCTGCCTATCAGTGTGCCGAAGATGATCACCAACGCGATGCCGCTTGACACGCCACCGAACCCCTTGCCGATAACGTCGGGGATATCGGTGAATGAAACGCCCAGCAATGCTGCCAGCAGTATCGCCGTGCCGAGTATCGCCAAGAACGGGTGTACCTTCCACCGCGCGATCGCCACCACCATGAGGATGATAGCTGCAGCAAATATCAGTAATGTGCCTATCGTTGTCATATCCGCAAAGGTACGACATAAAATCCAGAGAATCAAAATATAATAAACACAAATGACCATAAATAAATCATCTAATGGTCCATTCGTGGTCACTCATGAGATATACACCATCTTGGTAACAGGTTTCTTGGTAACAAACTTATTACAAAGAAACCTGTTACTAACTTTGTTGCGCTAATTTTCCTTAGGGGATATAATGCCTGTAGGCGTGGGGATTCTGCACGAACGAATCATCGTACCCGTCTTCTTGGATGTCATCGATGAGCCACTGGTTGTCTTTCAGGATCATCGAGAACGTGGCGGTGCCGTAATCCTCGGTGCCATCAGGGCTATTGTATAATGTCTTGAAGTTCAGGCGGCAAGAAGTATCATTGATGCCTGTGACAGATTGGCCCCTAATGCTCATGTCTCCGTCGGTATAATCCACTTCTAGCAGGTAGCATCCTTCATAGCCTGAGTCGTGACCGTATTTGGCATAGGTGTCCTTGAGGCGCTGGGATCCGTAGGTATTAATCATCTCTTCGCGCCCCATGTGATTATAGCATTTCTCAATCTCAGTCATAATGGCCTTCAAAGTGGCCTCAGAGTGCAGCCGATTGTAAACCTTTTCCTGCAAGTCTTTTAGTGTCGCTTCGGCTTTGTCGTGATACGGTCCATCGGGATATTTGTCCAGAAAAGCCTGTATTTGTTCAATATCTTCGCGGCTACCGACATCATTCCATTCAGCAATCTCTTGTTTCACAAAGGCTAATCGTTCTTGTGCCTGATTAGAGAACTGGCCGTTGGGGAACTCATTGATAAAGCCTTGAATCTGATTGGGATCGTGTGATTCTTGGACAAAAGTCCACTGATTGATTTCTTGCTGTGCCCGATGATTGGAATACCACAGGTAACCGATGATGCCAATCAATACGGCACTTGCCACGGCAACCAGGGTGATGATAAGGTTACGGTTGCCGTTATGGTTCTCAACCATTTCGTAGTCGTTTGGTACCGGAGCGCTGCAATTCGGGCAGTAGTTGGAATTACCGGGAATCGATTGTCCGCAGTTGTGGCAAATTTTCTTTTTCATATTCTTGGTTGCAGGTGAGATGACAAGTTTTTAAGGGCAAAAGTGTGCATAACTTTTAGGAGCGCTAAGGAAGGTCTCGTTATGCCCGTCTTCAATAATGTCCTCGATGAGCCATTTGCCGTCCCTGTAAACAACGAAAAAAGTGATGTCGCCATCAACGCTTATATCCTCGGGCCCTTCAGGTCCCTTGTAATAGGCCGTGAAATATAGTTTAGCCGTGTCACTGGTATAACTCAGGATCTTGGTCTTCTTGATCGTCATATAGCCGTCGGTGCCATCGGCCCTGAGTAAGTAGAGTTCCATCTCTTCACTAATGCTCTTGAGGGTTTTATCATAGACACTCTTGAGCTGTATAGTGCCAAAACGAGAAATGAGTTTTTCGCTGGACTCGATGTTGTAGTCATCGCTTCCACAGCTGTTGTAGCACCATTCCATGATCTCCATGAGTTCTTCCAACTCAGCTTTGATGTCCCGTTGTGAAGATGATTGCGGAGCGGTGAGGTTGCTGGCCGAGCAGAGTGATGCGATGGCCAAAATGAAGGTAAAAAAGAAAAGTCTCATAGGCATACTGGTTATTAATCCTCACAAAGTTACATCATTTGCGCAAGTTGAGTGCAAATGTGGTCACTTTTTTGACAAAATGTGCCGGTTTTAACAGTTGGTGTCGCACGGGTGGGGACTAGAGTGACACTATGGGCGTAGCAAGGGCGCGCACAGTGAACCGTTGTACGCGCCCTTGTAAGATGTCAGTTGTTGAGGGATTGGAGGGTGGCGAGGAATTCGGTCGCGGTGGTGGCATTGAGGGTGCGGGCGAGGTTCTTGCCTCGGGCGAAGGGGGTGCGGGTCATCTCAGCGAGTTGCCGGATGGTGGCGTCGTACAGGCCGTCGAGGTTGGCGACGATGATGGGGCGCGGGTCGTCGTTGCCGATGGTCATGACGGCAAGGGTGGACATCCACTCGTCGAGGGTGCCAATGCCGCCGGGCATGACGATGAAGGCATCGCCGTGCTCTATCATGTACTGCTTGCGGTCGCCCAAGTTGGCGGTATAGACCACCTCATTGCACACGGGGTCGATGCGGTGCCTGAACATCTCGGGTATCACGCCGATGACATGTCCGCCAGCCTCGTGGGCTGCGGTAGCGGTGATGTGCATCAGGCCTGCGTTGGAGCCGCCGTAGAGCAGGGTGTGGCCGTTCTGGCCAATCCATGAGCCCAACTGTTGAGCTAACTGCTGATATTTTTTATCCAAGCCCTCTTGGGAGCTGCAGTAAACGACTATTTTCATCTTTTCTTGAATAAAAGGAAAACAATAAGTACAATAAATACTATGCTATCCAGCATTGAGCGCTGATGCCATTGTGCTTATTGTATTTATTGTCTTCATTAATAGTTGTCAGTTTTTAGTTGGCAATCCTTAGTTTTCAGTTCCTAACGCCTAAAACCTAAAGGCTAAAGCCTAAAATGATGTGCTTGACTTGTTTGAAGAGGTAGTCGTGGCAGGTGCCGTCCTCGTGTCGGAGGGTGAGGGTTCCGTCGGGGGCGATAGCGGCCACACTGGCCATGAAACGGTGGCCGTCGGCCTCCTCATAGGGGTGCAACTTGCCGTCGTTGCGGTAGAGGGCCGCCATGTAACGCTGATGTAGGTCACGTCGGGCATTTTCATCGGTCAACGAGTCCACAAGTTGTTCGATCCGTGAGCACACACGTTTCAACAGGGCCATCAGGTCGTGCTCATGGCCGGTGATGTTGATTAGGGAGACGGGATTGGGGGCATCGCTGACGAAGCGCTCCTGGTTGACGTTGATGCCGATGCCGATGATGCTCGTGGCGATATCGCTGCCGTTGAGCGAGTTCTCGATGAGCATGCCGCAGATTTTCTTGTCTTGCCAATAGACGTCGTTGGGCCACTTAACAGTGAAGCCGTCACCAGCCTCGGCCGTCAATGCCTCGACGACTGCCAGTGCCGCTGCCTCGCTCAGGTAAAACTGGTCACGGGCCTTGACAGGCGGCAGCTTGAGCAGGTGAGAGAATGTGAGGTTCTTGCCGTCCTCGCTTTCCCAGGAGTTGCCCTTCTGGCCACGTCCGGCGGTCTGACAGGGGGTATAAATGACCGTACCGCCCGGCAGCGTTGCTGCCAAGCGGGACAGGTAGGTGTTGGTGCTTGCCGTCTGGCTGACCTTGATATAGTGTGGCATTTAGTTTTTAGACTTTAGACCTTAGACTTTAGACCTTAGATTCTCTATTTCATTAGGCGAGGTCGGGGAAGGTCATCTTGAGGGTGCGGCTCTCATCATCGTTGACGGTGATGTCCACGCGCACTGTGTCGTCGGGCAAGAGGCCGTCGATGCGCTCGGGCCACTCGATGAAGCAGAGGGCTCCGCTGTCGAAGTAGTCCTCGGCACCCAGGTCAACGGCTTCTTCCTCCTTCTCGAGGCGGTAGCAGTCGAAGTGGTAGATGAGTTCGGCGGTGGCGTCGCTGCGGTACTCGTTGATGATGGCAAACGAGGGGGAGTTGGTCACGTCGCTCTCAACGCCCAGTTGCTTGCACAATGCGTTGATAAACGTGGTCTTGCCTGCACCCATCTCGCCGTAGAAGGCATAGACGGTCAGGTCGCCCATCTCGGTCATGAACTTGTAGGCAGCTTCCTCGAGGGCCTCCAGATTGGGAATCGGTATCTCAATTGTTTTCATATTCTGGTATTTTATTGGCCGCGACATAGTCGCGGCATGGTGAACCTTAATTGAATCTTATTGAACCTTAATTACTTGGGGGAGAGGGTCACGATGGGCACGAGCATCTCTTCCATGGAGATGCCGCCGTGCTGGAACGTGTCGTTGTAATAGGAAACGTAGTAGTTGTAGTTGTTGGGATAGGCAAAGAAGTCGCGGTTCATCGCGAAGATATAGGTGCTCGAGATGTTGGGAGCAGGCAGGCCCACACGCTTGGGTTGCTTGATCTCATAGACTTGCTTGCCGTTATAGGTAAGGCTCTTGCCCACCTTGTAGCGCAGGTTGGTGTTGATGTTCTTGTCGCCGATGACATTGATGGGGCGGTCCACCTTGATGGTGCCGTGGTCGGTGGTGAGCACGACCTTGTAGCCGTTCTGTGCCATGAGCTTGAAGATTTCAAGCACGTTGGAGTTCTTGAACCAGGACTCGGTGAGGGAGCGGTAGGCCTCGTCGGTATTGGCGAGCTCGCGTATCATCTTGGACTCGGTGCGCGCGTGAGAGAGCATATCCACGAAGTTGAACACCAGCACGTTGAGCTCGTAGTTCTTGAACATGCCGAAGTTCTGCATCAGCTTCTCGCCTGCCGCACTGTCGTTCATCTTGCTGTAAGAGAAATGCACCTTGCGGCGATAGCGGTCGAGCAGGGTCTGGATGAGGGGTGCCTCGTTCAAGTTCTTACCCTCCTCGCTCTCCTCGTCGACCCACAGGTCGGGGAACATCTGCTCGATGTCCACGGGCATGAGTCCCGAGAAGATGGCGTTGCGGGCATATTGCGTGGCCGTGGGCAGAATGGTGGTGTAGAGCTCCTCGTTCTCAACGTTAAAGATGTCGGCCAGCAATGGGCTGACGGTTCGCCACTGGTCAAGCCTGAAGTTGTCAATGACGACAAAGCAGACCTTCTCGCCCTTGTCGAGCAGGGGCAGCACCTTGGTCTTGAACAACTCGTTGCTGCGCAGGGGGTGTTCAGGCTTGTTGAGCCAGTTCTCGTAGTTGCGTTTGACGAATTTGGCGAAGGCGTTGTTGGCCTCCACCTTCTGCATCTTGAGCATTTCGTCCATGTTGGTGTCGGCATTGGACAGGGTGAGTTCCCAGTGCACGAGGGTGGTGTAGAGTTCATACCAGTCCTCGATGGTCTGTGCAGAGTTGATCATCTGGCTGATGCGCATGAACTGCTGCTGGTAGTCACCAGTCACCTTCTCGTTGATGAGGGCGTCGCTGTGCAGGTTCTTCTTGATGGAAAGCAGAATCTGCATCGGGTTGACCGGCTTGATGAGGTAATCGGCGATTTCGCTGCCGATGGCCTGATTCATGATGTCTTCCTCCTCGCTCTTGGTGATCATGATGACCGGGACGTTGGGCTGCATGATTTTGATGCGCTGCAGCGCTTCCAGTCCGCTAATGCCCGGCATGTTCTCGTCGAGGATGATGAGGTTGAAAATCTGGCTGCCCAGTGCGTCAAGGGCATCTCGGCCGTTGGTGACGGTCTCCACCTCGTACCCTTTGTTCTCAAGGAAAAGGATGTGGGGCTTCAACAGGTCGATTTCGTCGTCGGCCCACAGGATTCTTTCTTTGCTCATGTGGCTTGTCTCAATATTGTGTTGTTAGTCGTTCTTCTCGTCGGGTGTGGGGCTGGACGGGCTTGTTGGCCTGTCAGGTCTGGAAGGACTGGATGAACTGGATGGCGTTGAGTCATCCTTGTCATCACCCTTGTCCTGGTTGTTACTCTTGCCCTTGTTGCCCTTGTCCTTGTCGCGCTGCTGGTTCTGTTGCTGGCGCTCACGGGCTTTGTCCTTGCGCTCCTGGTCGCGCTCCTTCTGCCGCTGTTTGCGCTCCTGGTCGCGGGCCTTGGCCTGCTCCTTGCGCTCCTTGGCCTTTTCCTTGCGTTCCCGCTCACGCTGTTTAGCCTTTTCCTTGCGCTCTTTCTCGCGCTGCTTGGCTTGTTCCTTGCGTTCTTTCACCTTATCCTTGCGGGCCTGTTCCTTAGCCTTCTTGGCATCCTTCTTGGCCTGTTCGGCGGCTTTGTAGGCAGCGCGTGCCGAGTCTTCACGCCACTTGTAGCGGAAGTCGCGCTCTTTCTCCTTCTCACGTTCGGCTTGTTCGATGGAGTCTTGCTCAGCGATCTCGGCGATGCGGTCGAGTTTGCGCTGGTGTTTCTGCTCCTTCTTGATGCTGTCCTCGATTTCCTTCTGGCGTTTAGCTTCGGCTTTCTCGCGTGCCTTGGCTTCACGTTCGAGTTGCTTGAGGTGCTGCTCCTCGGCGCGTTCTTGTGCCTTGCGCTCCTTTTCGCTCAAGACGTTCTTGTTGGTGTTGTCGGTGGCGGTCGAGCGGTTGCGGTAGTTGTCGGCCTTGATTTCCTTGCGCTCGGCTTCCTGACGGGCCTTCTCCTCAGCCTCGATGCGGGCCTTCTCGGCAGCCTCGGCCTCAAGTCTTGCTTTCTCCTCGGCCTCCTCGAGCGCCTTGGCTTCGGCATCAAGTTTGGCGAGTTCAGCGGCCTCTCGTTCCAGTTGTTCGGCCTCGAGACGTTCTTTCTCGCGTCTAGCTGCCTGCTCGGCCTCGGCTTCTTCCATGGCCTTCTTCTCGGCAGCATCAAGTTCCTTCTTCTCGAGGTCGCTGTGTTGCTTGTCGTTCTTCTCTTCAAGATAGTTGAAGTAGTCTTCAAAGGTGCGGCCCTCGTTGAGCAGCAGGTTGAAGTTGCTCTCACTGATGATGACATAGTGCACCTGACGCGGCACGTTGATGGTCTGGTCCTGCTCGAAGAGGGTGCGGTAGTTGGTGGCTTCCTTGAAGTTGTCCATTCCCTTGACGATGAGCAGACCCAGTGTGCCGAAGTTCATCTGTTCGATATCATAGTCCTTGACCTTGAAGGCATTGAAGTTGTGTCTTGCCACCTCATAGAGCAGCATGTTGCCGTTGATGCTGTCCATGGGGTAGAGCAGGATGAATACCTGTGGCTTGTCGTTATCCTCGGCAAAGGGGGTGAAGGTGCGCTCCAGGGCCTGCGGCGTCGTGTCGTTGCTCAGGCGGGTGGTCCACAGCATGCCGCGCATGTTGCTGCCGCCGCCTTCGAGCTTGCGTCCCTGGTTGAGCTGCTTGACAATCTCCGATGCCACGGGGGTGATATCGGTCTGCGGATAGCGCTGCAGCATGTCCTTGATCGTCTCCTTGAATTTGTCGTGATTCTTCTCGGTGAGGTAACTCAGCGCGTCGATGAACATGAACTTGGGCATGATCTTGGAGAGCGGATACTTGCGCATCATCTCGGTATAAGCGTCATGCACCGCGTTGTGGTTGTTCGCCAGGTAGTTGGCATAAGCATTCTCGTACATCTGCTCCTGATCCTGGTTCATGTTCTTGAGGTTCTCCAGGTAGTTGGGATCCTGCATGGCCATGCCATACTTGGACTCGGGGAACTCGATGAGGATGCTGTCGCGGTAGGGTTGTGCATCGTTATCCTGCCCGTTGCGCATGTACATCATATACATGTTGTAGTACACGTCCAGGCGGTAGGTGTTGTCGGGATAGTCCCTGAGCAGTGTGTTGAACTCATAGGCCGCGGCGTCATAGTCTTCCATCTTGTCCTTGAGGATGATACCCATGTTGTAGAGGCCCTCCTGGATAATCTCGTGAGCCGACATGATGTCCTCCTCGGTTTTGGGAATCTGCTTGAGGTAATATTCCTCATAATGCGGATCCTCGGCCCGCTTGAGGGCTTCGAGGTCAACCTTGACGGTATCGCCGTTCTCATCGACGACGACACTGTCGGCCAGTGCCAGCAATGCGCTGTCGGCCTCCTCGTCGTTGAACGAGAACGTCGACTTGTTGCGGCGGCGCCAGTTATCCTCAAGTTTGCGGCTGCCCCACAGTTTCTGGAACTGGGTCTTACCGGCATTCTTGGTGGCGGTGTTATAGAAGTACCATGAGTTATCGGTGTTCATGGTGTAGGTGGAAGGCGAGTTGCGGTTATCCTTGATTTGGCTGCCCTTGGCGCTCTGTTGTGCCAGATACTCTTCACGGGCCGCATTCTCGGCCTCTTCTTTCTCTTTCTTCTTGAGTTCCTCGATGATCTTGGCGATAACGGCTTTCTGTTGCTCGGGCGTCATCGCGGCGAGCTTGAGCAGCGAGTCCTGCAGGGTGACGTTCTGGGAATAGACCGCCAGTTCGTCGAGCACGTCGCTGCGCTTCTTGAGCATCTTGTAGTTGGGGTAGTCCTCGTTGACCAGGGGGATGGCTTCGGCGTAGCAAACCTGTGCCTCGTCGTACTGTCGACGTGCAAAGTAGATGCCACCCAGCGTCAACTGGCTGATGGCCTTGTCCACACCGTTGCGGGTGCTCTTCTCGGCGGCGAGCCTGTAGTTCTCGATGGCGCTCAGGGTATCGCCGTGGGAGAGGTAGAGATTGCCGATGGCGTAATAGACCTGGTCCAGATATTCCTTGTTGCGGTCGTAGCGGGTCATGCGCTTCAAGGCCTTGACCTCGCTGGCGATGTTGGTGCCCTCATAGACTGCGCTTTGCTTGATGCGCGCGTTGAACTTGGTGCGGTAGGTCGAGCCGCTGCTGCTGCCGGCCTGCTTGTAGGCGAGGTAGGCATTGTGCTTGTCACCCACATCCTCATAGAGCTGGCCCAAGAGGAAACTCATGCGCACCTTCTCGTTACCCTTGAAACCCTTGACGGCTTTTTCCAGGAAGGGGATAGCGGCTTCGGGCTCCTGCGCCTTGATGTGGTAGTCGGCGAAGGCAGCATTGGCCAGCGCGCGGATGCGCTTGTTGGTGATTTCGTCGATATGTACATGCGCCAGGACGTTGTCGGCCTCGGTGACCCATCCCAAAGCACAGTAGCAGAGTGCCTCACGCACCTGACATTCCTGCACGAGGTCGTTTTTCCAGGTGAAGTGGCGCGCGATGTATCGGAAAGTGGCTGCGGCATCCAGGAAGTCGCCCTTCATGTACTGGGACTTGGCCAGCAGGTACCATGCGTTATGCAGGTAGGGGTTGTACTCGTCACGAGACATCCACTCCTGGTACTTGGGGTCACGGTTCTTGCCGTTCTTGCGTTTGGGTTTCTTCTTGATGGAATGCAGGGCGATGGCCTTTTCCATCTTCTCGATGGTGCGGTCAAAACTGCCGCCGGGCTGCGGTGCCTTGGGGTTGGAGCGGGCTTCGGCGGGGTGCATATAGAGGTGTTGTGAATAGTCGTCCTCATAGGCATCCATCATCGCCTTGAGCTGCTCGTCGTAGTTGGTCTTGCCGTGATAATAGACGTTGTATTTGGTGGTGAACGAGTGCCAGAAACGCGACCGGGCGGTGTTGGTCTTGTTGCTGCATGCAGCAAATGCGACCAACATCGCGATAATCATCAGCGGTATGAATGTTCGTGTCCTGTTCAACTCTAGCTTTTCTTAACGGCTATTTAGTATCTAATAAACGCAGTCATCGTCATTTTATTGCCTTGGAACCCCTTTGTTCGGCCGCAAGTTGCAAAAATTCCTCACGGATGGCGGTGGGCATCACCAGGCCGCGGTGCTTGATGCTCTGTCCCCAGCCCAGCAGGTCGTCGGGCTTGAGGGTGTAGAGCACGTCGCGCCACAGTTCCTCTTCCTCGGTCGTGTAGCCGCTCTCGCTGCGTCCCTTGAAGTCATCCAGCTCCTCGTCGTCATAATAGGTGATTTCCTGCTTGCAGGCTCCCTTGAGTAACTGCTCGCTGGGGCAGATGGCGCGCAGTCCGCAACTCTCGTCGGCACAGCCTTGTCGCTTTGTGTTGTCGTCACCGTCATTGCCCTCCTCATCGCTATTTTCAGACACCTTCTTGTGGTAAAAAAGACGGTCGATGAGCCACACGATAGCGCCTCCCACCACCAATATCGTCAATAAAAGAAATATCAGTTTCATTGTGTTTTATCCTCATTTCAGGCTCCAAAGATACAACTTTTTTTGGCTTGCGCCCTCCAAAATCAAACAACTGTAACAACGTTGAACGACAAAAACAACTTTGATTATTGACATGCGCGCTCTTCTTGGGGGTGGCACGAATGTATGGATCGGGCATCTGAGCATATTTTGCGAAATGGAGGTGGCGGCCATCATTTTCAGTAAAAATATGCCGGTAATTAATGTTTTCTTGCAAGTAAGTATATGTTGGAACTTATAAAAATCGTAAATTTGTAAGCAATTAGCAAATCTATTAACTTTTATTAAACCTATTACAATTATGAAGAAAATCTTATTATCTCTGATGGTGCTTTGCTGTGCATTGGCAGGCAAAGCTCAAGCAACCACCGATGTACCCAAGGCCGTTTTGCAGCATGGCGACCAAGTGAGCGCGTTCACTGGAGGCAATGCCTTTGTTCAGGCCATGGCTGCTGCCGTGGATGGCGACGTCATCACCCTTTCTAACGGTAACTTCGTCCCCGCGCCTATCAACAAGTCTGTCTCCATCTATGGTGCAGGTTACCAAAACTATGCCGAGACAGGGACGACTCAGTCCAGTCTTAACGGTAACGTTTTTATCGGTGCTTCAGAAGATACGCTTTGTAACGTTCACATGGAAGGGCTGTATATCAACGGTGTTTTATATGCTGGTTATGCGAACAATACTTCCACAAGGGTTCCGATCAAGGGTCTGAACGTTGAGAAATGCTTTGTGCAGGGATCCATGTACATGGGTGGTTATAACGAGAACCTGATTCTTAAGCAATGCGTTATTGCATCTACTATAAACAGAGGTCTCTGCAAGAATACGCTGTTTACAAATTGTCTTTTGTTTGGGACAATCAACGGATATACCGAAGATTTCGAGATACTTATTGATCACAGCATGTCCACTGCCATCGCTAGCAATGATAACGGTCGAGGTATCACGTGGACGAATTGCATCTTCACAACGAATGAAAATTACACAAACCTCATTATATCTGGCACTTATTGCGTCGTGAAAAACTGCATTAAGACTACTCGTGCGAGGTTTGGGACAGGAACAAGTGCTGAAAATATTTATGAAGTAGGGGCACCGTCTGAAATTTTTGCTGATGGAGAAAACGCAAACTACTCTGCTGGTCGAACTTGGGAGTTGCAGCAGCCTGACGTATGGATTGGCACCGACGGCACACCCATCGGCCCGTCGGGAGGCATAGGTTGGAGTACGGTTCCCCGAGTGCCCTTTATCAAGAGCCTGGAACTGAATGTCGAGGGCCAGCAGTTGAACATCAACTATGAGGCCGAGGCAAGAGATTAACTCATCGTTAAAACCTTGTGAGACTATGAGCATTATCAAATATTGCATAGCAGCGCTCGCCACTGTCAGTTGTATGGTGGCGACGGCCCAAGGTGGCATCGTGGAGCGCAAGTACTGGCTGGACAACAACATTGTCCAGAGCCAGTCGTTAGGTGCCTCGCCGACCACGCTCGACATCTCGTCGCTGCCTGCGGGCCTGCACTGGTTCACGATGCGCGTGAAAAACGGTGAGGGCGTGTGGAGCCCCACTTTAACCAAGGCATTTATCATCCCCAATGAGATAGACAACACCACCGCAACGATAATCCAAGGTGGTGAGTACTGGCTTGACCATAATTATGCCAGTCGTCAGTCCATCGGTGCCGCGCCCGTGACCCTCGACATCTCGTCGCTGTCGGCGGGTCTGCACTGGTTCACGATGCGCGTGAAGGATGACCTGGGCATGTGGAGTCCCGCTTTGACCAAGGCGTTCATCATCGCCAATGAAAAGGACAACAGCACCGCCTCGTCGATTCAGAGCCGTGAAGTGTGGTTTGACGACAATGTAGCCGAGCGCCAGGTCATCGGTGTTGCTCCCGTCATGCTCGACATCTCATCGTTGTCCGCTGGCCTGCACAGCCTGACGATGCGTGTGCAGGACGACCAGGGCCTGTGGAGTTCGCACATCACGAAGTTTTTCATCATTCCCCACGAGGTGGTGGAAGAGGATGTGGAACTCATCAGTTACGGCTACTGGTTTGACGACGATTTGGCTCATCTGGTGGTTGGCACACTTCCCGTCAGCGGCAAGACCGTGACCGGTGTGATAGATGTTGACATATCCACCTTGCCCACCAGCGGAGAGCACACCCTCCACTGGATGATAGGCGACAGCAAGGGCGTTTGGGGCATACTGGCAACTACCTCCAACATCTCAACGTTTGTCAACAGTAGGGGAGACGTGAATGATGATGGTGAAGTGACCATCACCGATGCCATCGAGTTGATTAATTATGTGCTGAACGATGATGCGACAGGCATCAATCTTGCCAACGCAGACTGCAACCTGGATGGTATTGTCAACATCAGTGACGCGATTGCATTGATTGGCTACGTCTTGAACAGTAAATGGTAGCCTGCCATTGGCTGAAAGAACAGGAGGCTGTGACATCGTTGCGAGGTCACAGCCTCTTTTTTTAGAGCACTGATGGTGAAGACGGATAAGACGGGGATGTCGGGAGGAGTGAATGCCAGAAAAGCAGTACTTTTTGCGGCAGCATTCGGGGGGCGTTTGGGCTTCCTTGTTTTTATTATAATTCAGGCTCCAGAGATACAACTTTTTTTGGCATCTGCGTTTGTTCCTCAATTGGGTTGTGGCTACTTAATTTGATAGAAATGCGGTTAATGGAGTGTTTTTATGCGTAATTGTGGGCGCAGAATGTAGGAAATGCCGTATATTTGCCAATGTGACACATTTCCTGACAAAAGATTAACTTTTATATAACTTTTAAACCCATTACAATTATGAAAAAAATCTTATTATTGATGATGGCCCTGGGCTGCATGATGGCGGCTCAAGGGCAGAACGACGTAGTGACCGCCACGCTGCAGCATGGCAACGAGTTGACGGTGTTCAAGATGGCCAATGCGCTTTCGGACGCTTATAACGCCGCTGTTGACGGTGACGTCATCACGCTGTCGGAAGGCACCTTCAATGCCATTACAATCAACAAGTCGATTACCATCTACGGCGCCGGCTACGAGGAAAACGAGGTGACAGGGACAAGGCTTACTAGAATCAATGGTGATGTAAATATCGCCTACCAGAACTCTGACACTATATCGTCAATTCATATTGAAGGCTGCTATTTCGCTGGTAAAATTTATGTTGGTGGGAAAAACGGGTGGAATTACACTTTTCTCACTTCATTGTGCATTCGGAATTGCTGGGTCAACAACGATTTATGCATCTATAGACCAGTGGGAGATGTGGTACTCACCAACAATGTGTTGAATGGGGTATATGGCAGTTCATTTGCTTTGACTTCTCTGCTGATTCAAAATTGCTGTATTTACAATCAGGTGAATAATTTTCCTGCTCTGAGTCCGATTATTGTGGACCATTGTGTGATTCAATGTGTGATTAATTATAGCACTAGTGGCGCTTACTACTACACAAATGACATTTTCCTGTCAACGAACAGTAGCGCATGTCTTGCTACGGGCGCTAATGTAAGGAATTGTTTATTCAGGTTTGATTATAATGCCCTACTCTCGGTCTTTGCTGAAAACTGTTATATCGCCAATTCGGGCATCTTCAGCGATATTGAGAATTCTAACGATGGCACATATGTCATGAATCGCACATGGGCCTTACAGCAGCCCGATGTGTGGGTCGGTAACGACGGAACACCGATTGGTCCGATTGGCGGACTGGGTTGGAGCACGACTCCCAGGATTCCTGTGATCAATAGTTTGGAGTTGAATGTTCAAGGCTCGCAACTCTTGATCAACTATGATGCCGAGGTAAGAGAATGAATCATCGTTAAAAACCTGTAAGACTATGAGCATTATCAAATACTGCATAGCAGCGCTCGCCACCATCGGTTGTGTGATGGCGGCCCAGGGCAGCATTGTGGAGCGCGAGTACTGGTTCGACAACAACTTTGTTGAGAGCCACTCGCTTGGGAGTTCGCCGACCGCGCTCGACATCTCGTCGCTGCCGCCAGGTCTGCACTGGTTCTCAATGCGCGTGAAGGACGGCCAGGGTGTGTGGAGTTCCGCGATGACCAAGGCGTTCATCATCCCCCACGAGGTTGACAACAGCACCGCCACAACGATACAGCGTCGTGAGGTGTGGTTTGACAACAATGTAGCCGAGCGCCAGGCCATAGGTGCCGCGCCCGTCATGCTCGACATCTCGTCACTCCCGGCGGGTCTGCACAGCCTGACCATCCGCGTCCAGGATGACCTGGGCTTGTGGAGTTCACAGAAGACCATATACTTCGTTATCCCTCACGAGGAAGTGGAGGAGGATGTGGAACTCATCAGTTACTGCTACTGGTTTGACGACGACTTGCCTCATCTGGTGGTCGGCACGCTACCCGTGAGCGGCAAGACCGTGGCCGGTGTGATAGAAGTTGACATAGCCACCGTGCCCACCAGCGGAGAGCACACCCTCCACTGGATGATAGGCGACAGCAAGGGCGCATGGGGCATGCTGTCAACTACCGCCAACAGCACGACGTTTGTCAACAGTAGGGGAGACGTGAATGATGATGGTGAAGTGACCATCACCGATGCCATCGCGTTGATTAATTATGTGCTGAACGATGATGCGACGGGTGTCAATCTTGCCAACGCAGACTGCAACCTGGATGGTGTTGTCAACATCAGTGACGCGATTGCATTAATTAGTTACGTCTTGAACAGTAAATGGTAGCCTGCCATTGGCTGAAAGAACAGGAGGCTGTGACTTCTTCACGGGGTCACAGCCTCTTTTTTATAAGACCACTGGTGAGGAAAACGGATATAATGGATGTGACGGATATAACGGATGTGGCTGAGTGAAGGGTTGCAAAAGTGTGGGTAATTAAGTTAATAAATATTAAATAATGTGAATAGTTGTGTTGTTTTGAGCGCGTTTCCACATTAAATATTGCGTGAATGCGATAAAAGCAGTACTTTTGCGCCAGCATTCGTGAGAGGGGGCGTTTGGGCTTCCTCGTTTTTATTATAATTCAGGCTTTAGAGGTCAACCCATGGCTTGCCCTATCGCCTCAAAACTAAAAACTAGAAACTAAGGACTAAGGTCTGGAAACTAAAGAATATGATTGACAGGACGGAACTGGAAAAAGTGATTAATGAATCGCTCGAGGGCACCAAGATGTATCTGGTCACCCTGCAGGTGAGCAAGGATAACGTGATCGAAGTGGCGCTTGACAGCGATGAGGACATCACCATCGATGATTGTGTGGCCGTGAACGACGCCGTTCTCGCCGCGTTTGACCGCGACGACGAGGACTATGAGTTGACCGTAGGTTCCTACGGCATCACGTCGCCGTTGCTGCTGCCTCGCCAGTACCGCAAGAACATCGGCTATGAGGTCGAGGTGCTGACCGCCGACGGGCGCAAGCTCAAGGGCGTCATCGTCGACGCCGACGATGAGGGCTTCACGCTGACGATGACCGTCAAGCGCAAGCTGGAGGGGAAGAAGCGCCCCGAACTCGTCGAGGAGGAGGAACGCTTCAACTACAGTGACATCAAACAAACAAAAAATATCATCAAAATTTAGGCGTTGGGCATTAGGCGTTAGGCATTAGTAAAATCACCTAAAGCCTGCAGCCTGAGACCTGAAACCTACAAGAAAGAATTATGGCTAAAAGAGAAGAAGCGGTCAACATGACCGAACAGTTTGCCGAGTTTAAGGAACTCAAGGACATCGACAAGACGACTCTGATCAGCGTGCTGGAGGAATCCTTCCGCAGCGTGCTGTCCAAGATGTTTGGCAACGATGACAACTTTGACGTGATTGTCAACCCTGACAAGGGCGACTGCGAGATTTATCAGAATCTGGAAGTCGTCGAGGACGGCGAGGTTGAGAACCCCAACAAGCAGATCTCGTTGAGTGATGCCCAGGCCGATGACGACCCCGACTGTGAGGTGGGCGAGCAGCACACCCGCATGATTGATTTCGCCAAGTTTGGCCGTCGTGCCATCCTGAACCTGCGCCAGACCTTAGCCAGCAAGATCCTTGACTTGCAGAAGGAAGGCATCTATAACAAGTTCAAGGCCCTTGAGGGCCAGCTTGTTGCTGGAGAAGTGTATCAAGTGTGGAAACGTGAGGTGCTCTTGCTCGACGAGGACAAGAATGAACTGCTCCTTCCCAAGGAACACCAGATTCCCACCGACATCTACCGCAAGGGCGATGTCGTGCGTGCCGTCATCGAGATGGTTGACAACACCAACAACAACCCCAAGGTGATTGTGTCCCGCACGAGCCAGAACTTCCTGCGCCGCCTGTTCGAGCAGGAGGTGCCCGAGATTCACGACGGCCTGATCGTGATTCGCGCCGTTGCCCGCATCCCGGGCGAGCGTGCCAAGATCGCCGTTGAGAGCTATGACGACCGCATCGACCCGGTCGGCGCCTGTGTCGGTGTGAAGGGTGCTCGCATCCATGGTATCGTGCGCGAGTTGCGCAACGAGAACATCGATGTCATCAACTACACCAGCAATCCCCAGCTGCTCATCCAGCGTGCCTTGAGTCCTGCCAAGATTTCATCGATTCGCCTGGACAACGAGAACAAGCATGCCGAGGTGTTCCTGCGTCCCGAGGAGGTGTCCCTGGCCATCGGTAAGGGCGGCTTGAACATCAAGCTGGCCAGCATCCTGACCGGGTACAGCATCGACGTTTACCGTGATGTGGAGACCGAGACCGAGGAAGACATCTATCTCGACGAGTTCAAGGACGAGATTGATGAGTGGGTAATCGAGGCGCTCAAGAATGTGGGTTACGATACCGCCAAGTCGGTGCTGCGTGCACCTCGTCAAGAACTCATTGACAAGGCCGACCTCGAGGAGAATTCGGTGGACTATGTGCTGTCGGTGCTCCGTGCCGAGTTTGAGGATTGATGCCGACCGCTTGTTCACCAACCGTGTAAACTCATTATATAACATCCAACCAAAACAAAAAGAATATACAGAAGCCGAAGCATATTGCTGAAAGCCAACCGATAAAAGACATTATATGGCGATAAAAATCAGTAAAGTCATTAAAGACCTGAACGTGGGTAGGCAGACCATCGAGGAATTCCTGCACAAGAAGGGCATCGAAATCAGCGCGAACATCAACGCGAGGATTGAGGACGATGTCTACGAGATGCTTGTCAAGGAGTTCAAGCCCGACATGGACTTGAAGAACAAGTCGGACAAGATGGCAACCGAGCGTCAGAAGGAGAAAGCCAAGCAGAACGCCGCCAAGGAATCTCATGAGATCAAGACGGTCATCCCGGGACAGAAACCCAAGGTCCTGGGTAAGATCGACCTTGATGCTGCGGGCAAACCCAAACCTGCCGCTAAACCTGCTGCCGCAGCCGAAGAGAAACCTGTGGAGAAACCTGTCGAGGAACGCCTCGCCGAGAGCGAACCCGAAGCCAAGGTTGTTGAACAGCCTGCAGCCACAGTGACCGAGAAGGTAGAGGAACCACAGGCCGACAAGGCTGTTGAGGTGCCTGCCGACACCAAGCCCGTTCAGGACATGGCCACCGAGCAGCGTCCCGATGAACCTCAATCGGACGATGCCACCGAGCCCGAGAAGGAGGCCGAAGAGTCGAGCGACGTCTTCAAGCCTGTCTCCGAGACCGTTAGCGGTCCTCAGCTCAAGGTGGTAGGCAAGGTGGACCTGACCTCCCTCAACCAGCAGACGCGTCCTCGCAAGAAGAGCAAGGAAGAGAAGCGCAACGAGCGCCTCGCCAAGGCTCAGGCCGAGGGCGGCGGCAAGCGCAAGCGCAAACGCATCGGCAAGGAGAAGGTCGACATTGAGACAGCCGGCAAGCAGGCCGCGTCACAGCCCGGAAAGAGCCGTGGCGGAAAGGATGACCAACAGGCCAGCGGCAAGCGCGTCAAGGACAAGAAGGGCAACCGCAAGCCCTTGCGTCCCGAGGTCAGCGAAGAGGATGTTCAGCGCCAGATGAAGGAGACGCTGGCCCGCCTTACCGCCAAGACCAGCAAGAAGGCCGCCAACCGCCGTCGCGAGCGCCGTGAGGAGCATCGCGAGGAAGTGCGTGAAGAGGCCGCTCTGGCAGCAGCTCAGAGCAAGACGCTGAAGCTCACCGAGTTTGTGACGGCCAATGACTTGGCCAGCATGATGAATGTGCCCATCAACAAGGTTATCGCCACTTGTATGAATCTGGGCGTCATGGTGAGCATCAACCAGCGTCTCGATGCCGAGACCATCAATATCGTGGCCGACGAATTCGGTTTCAAGACCGAGTACACCAGTGCCGAGGTTGCCGAAGCCATTAGCGAGGAGGAGGACAATCCTGAAGATCTCGTTCAGCGTCCGCCCGTTGTGACCGTGATGGGTCACGTTGACCACGGTAAGACCTCGTTGCTGGACTACATCCGCAACTCTAACGTGATTGCCGGTGAGGCCGGTGGTATCACCCAGCACATCGGTGCCTATAACGTGGCGCTGGCCAATGGCCGCCGCATCACCTTCCTCGACACCCCTGGTCACGAGGCGTTCACCGCTATGCGTGCCCGTGGTGCCAAGGTGACCGATATCGTTATCGTCATCGTCGCTGCCGACGACAACGTCATGCCGCAGACCGTTGAGGCATTGAACCATGCGTCGGCTGCCGGTGTGCCTATCATCTTCGCTATCAATAAGATTGATAAGCCGAGTGCCAACCCCGAGAAGATCAAGGAGGAGCTGGCTGCCATGAACTACCTTGTCGAGGACTGGGGTGGCAAGTACCAGAGCCAGGACATCTCGGCCAAGAAGGGCATCGGTGTTGAAGAGTTGATGGAGAAGGTGCTGCTTGAGGCCGATATGCTCGACCTCAAGGCCAACCCCAACCGCAAGGCCACGGGTTCCATCATCGAGTCGTCGCTGGACAAGGGCCGTGGCTACATCGCCACTGTGCTCATCGACAACGGAACGCTCCACGTGGGCGACATCGTGCTGGCCGGTACCCACTTCGGTAAGGTGAAGGCCATGTTCAACGAGCGCAATCAGCGCATCACCGAGAGCGGCCCGTCAACGCCTGCCTTGATTCTGGGTCTTGACGGCGCTCCCACCGCCGGTGACAAGTTCAATGTCATGGACACCGACCAGGAGGCCCGTCAGATTGCCAACAAGCGCGAGCAGCTGCAGCGTGAGCAGAGCCGCCGCACTCAGCACCGTGTCAGCCTTGAGGACATCGGCCGTCGCCGTGCGCTGGGTGAGTTCCACGAGCTGAATATCATCGTCAAGGGTGATGTGGACGGCTCCATCGAGGCTCTGAGCGACTCGCTCATCAAGCTGTCGACTCCCGAGGTTCAGGTGAATGTTATCCACAAGGCCGTGGGTGCCATCACCGAGAGCGACGTCACCCTGGCAGCCGCCAGCGACGCCTACATCGTCGGTTTCCAGGTGCGCCCGTCGGCTTCGGCCAAGCGCGCCGCCGAGCAGGAAGGTGTGGATATCCGCATCTACTCCATCATCTATGACGCCATCGAGGAGGTCAAGAGCGCTATGGAAGGTATGCTCTCGCCCGACATCAAGGAAGAGGTTACCGGCAGCGCCGAGGTTCGTCAGGTGTACCACATCAGCAAGGTGGGTACCATTGCCGGAGCCATGGTTCTCGAGGGCAAGATCAAGCGCGGCAGCAAGGTGCGCGTGATTCGCGACGGTATCGTGATCCATACCGGCGAACTGGCATCGCTCAAGCGCTTCAAGGACGATGCCAAGGAAGTCACCAGCGGTTATGACTGCGGTCTGAGTATCAAGTCCTTCAACGACCTGCAAGAGATGGACATCATCGAGGCCTTTGAGGAAATCGAGGTACAGAAGACCCTGTAAACCGTGAACTACTATCTGAATATAGGTTCCAATCTAGGCGATCGGCGCGATAATCTTTATCGCGCCGTCGTTGCTATTGTGGCCGGTACTGGCGGTTGCGCCGTTTCGAGTGTCGTTGAGAGCGAGCCTTGGGGCTTCAGCAGCGACCATGGCTTCATGAATCTAGGCGTGAGTCTGGAGAGTTCATTGGAACCGCAGGAGATGCTGGAACGCATCCATGAGATTGAGCGCCGCCTGGGCAGCGCTTCTCACCGCGATAGTGAAGGCGGTTATGTCGACCGCCTGGTGGACATCGACATCGTCGCCATCGATGACCTGGTCATTGACACCCCCACGCTGCAAGTGCCGCATCCCCATCTGGCGGCGCGCGACTTCTTCCTGAAGCCCATGGCACAACTGGCCCCCGAGTGGCGTCATCCCGTTACGGGCCTGACAGCCAGTCAGATGCTGGAGCAACTGTCAACTGAGGGAGCATCCCTGTGATGACATTTTACTTGCCGTAGTTGTTCTGCTTGCGGTAGTTGTTGGGAGAAAGTCCCAAATGCTTTTTCACGTATTTGCCGAAGAAGGAGAGGTTGTCAAATCCCATTTCGGTGGCGACCTCCTTGATGCTCAAGTCGCTGTAGAGCAGCAGCTGCTTGATGCGGCTGACGATTGAGGTGGCGATGAGTTCGCTGGCGGTGCTGTCGCTGTGCTTGCGGCACACGCTGGTTAGGTATTTGGGCGAGACGCACAACTCGTCGGCATAGGACTTGACGCTGCGATTCACATTGCTGTTCTCGGACAGCAGCAGCATGAACCGGCGGTAGATGCGGTCACCTTGTCGCAGCATGTCGCCCTCGTTATCGTTATCCAGGTGCTTGTTGAGGTTGGACAGCAGGTCATAGGCAAAACAGCGGATGATATCGCGCACCGTTTCGCGCCCGAAGTTCATCTCTTGATGACTCATCTTGAAGACCAGCAATTCATAGTATTTCATCATCAGGTCCACCTCGTTCTGTTCCATCTTGATGACAGGATTGGCCATGATGTGCATGATTGACTGCAGCAGGCTCTTGTTGAAGAAACCGAAGCCGATATCGGTGCTCATGGCACAGATGACGCAGTTGAAATTCTCGGTATGCTTGACATTGTCAATCAGCATGTTACGGTCCACGAACAGAGAGCAGTTGCGCTCGAGTTGATGGTTCTTCCCGTTGATGTCAAGTGAGAGCCGTCCCTCGGTCACGATGACATAGGCGATGAAATTGACCTTGAACTGTTTCATCAGGCCAGGAATGGAGGTGATGTTGTCGGCGAAATAGATCTCGCCGTCATTATACTTGAGGTTATGGTAAACCTGCGGCACGTCTTGCAGGTCCAGCTCGGTGATGTTGGTAGGTTTCATGAGAGGCGTTGATTTTGGCTGCGAAATTATCTATTTTTTCCGACAAATGCAAGAAGAAAATGCATTAACAAAGCAAAGCTGACGCAGAAAAACTCTGCATCAGCCTTGTGCTTGGAGTCGGGGTGAGAAGACTCGAACTTCCGGCCTCCACGTCCCGAACGTGGCGCGCTAACCAACTGTGCTACACCCCGAATCTCATTTTAGCGCGGCAAAGGTACTGCTTTTTTTAAAACTGAGCAATTTTTTGCTCAGTTTATTTAAGTGGAGGGCGTTTTAATGGGCGTCGAGCCAGTTGCTGGCGGCGCCGTGGCTTGCCGTGAGTTTCACCTGTCCGTGGTAGACGCCTTCCATCTCCTCGATGACGATGCGCTGCACGTTTTCGAGCTCGCTGGGGATGACGTCGAAGTTGAGTTCGTCGTGCACCTGGAGTATCATCTTGGACTGGATGCCTTCCTGCTGGAATCGCTTGTAGATGCGCACCATGGCGAGCTTGATGACGTCGGCAGCGGTACCCTGTATGGGCGCGTTGATGGCGTTGCGCTCGCTGAAGGCCCTGACCACGGCATTCCTGGAGTTGATGTCGGGCAGCATGCGACGGCGGCCGTAGAGCGTAGTCACATAGCCCTTCTCGCGGGTTTGTGCGATGCTGCGGTCGATATAGTCGCGCACTTGGGGGAAGGTGGTGTAATAGCCGTCGATGAGCATCTTGGCCTCGTCGCGAGGAATGTTCAGCCTCTGAGCGAGTCCGAAGGCGCTGATGCCGTACAGGATGCCGAAGTTGGCCGTCTTGGCTTTGCGGCGCTCGTCGCCGGTGACCTGTTCCAGAGCCTTGTGGTAGATGCGTGCCGCGGTGATGGCATGGATGTCGTGTCCGTGGGCAAAGGCATCGAGCATCGTCTTGTCGTGACTCAGGTCGGCGACCAGGCGCAGCTCAATCTGCGAGTAGTCGGCGCTGAAGAACACGTTGCCGTCGGCCGGGATGAAAGCGCGGCGAATCTCCTTGCCGTCGTCGGTGCGCACGGGGATGTTCTGCAGGTTGGGATTGGTCGAGGAGAGGCGGCCCGTGGCGGTCACCGTCTGGTTATAGGTCGTGTGGATGCGGCCCGTCTGCGGGTTGATGAGGGCCGGCAAAGCGTTGACATAGGTGGATAAGAGCTTGCGGATTCCCCTCAGCTCCAATATCTTGTTGACCAGCGGATGGCGGTCGCGCAACTTGAGCAGGATGTCCTCGGTGGTGCTGTATTGCCCTGTCTTGGTTTTCTTAGCCTTTTGGTCGATTTTCAGGTGTTCAAAGAGCACTTCACCCACTTGAGCCGGCGATGCCGTGTTGAAGGTCATTCCGGCCAGTTGGTGACACTCCTCGTCGAGCCTGTTCATCTGTTCGGTGAGGGTGGTGGAGTAGTCGTTGAGGGCTTTGACGTCGATGCGCGCTCCGGCCAGTTCCATGCTTGCCAGCACCTGGATGAGCGGCAATTCAATCTCGTTGAGCAGGTTATCGAGTCCTTGCTCTTTCAACTGGCTGTCGAGCACACTGGGGAGCTGCAGCGTCAGGTCGGCGGCTTCACAGGCCCATTGCGTCAATGCTTCGGGCGATACTTGCTGCGGCTTGAGTTGGTTGCGTCCCTTGCCCAAGAGGCTCTCGGGCGTGATGGCCGTGTAGTGCAGCAGTTCGTAGGCGACCTCGGCCGTGGAATGGCCGCGTTCGGGCTGGAGCAGGTAGTGGGCCACCGCCGTGTCGTAATAGGGTGCGGTGAACGCGATGCCATGCTGGTGCAAGACAACCATCAGCCGCTTGATATCGCTGCTCACGATGCACGTGTCGCCTGTGAACAGGGGCGCCAATGCCTTGAGCATATCGGGTTTGCCGTCACACGGGACGAATGTCGCCTCACCCTGCTTGCCGCACAGGGCGACGCCCAGCACCTTCAACAGCATGGCGCTGCTGCCGGTGCCCAAGAGGCTGACGGCGACGCGCTCTTGCCCCTGCAAGTCGCTGATCAGCGCCGCCAGGTCGAGCGGCGAGTTGATCAAGCGGTAGTTGTGGGGCACGTCGGCCAGGGTCTTGTAACGTGCTGGAGCGGGGGCTGAAGGCTGTTCTGGTTCGGGATTGTCAAGGTCAAAAAGCGAGAGCTGCTGGCCCGAAGCTGGACGGGCCGGACTTGCCTGACCCGCGGGAGTGGCTGGACGTGGAGGTGTCACTGTATTAGCCGGGGCGGGAGCTGGAGCCGTGGGATTTTGCGTCTCTGCCTTGGTGCCGAGACCTGCGTTGGCCTCACCGCCGTCGATGATGCGTTGGGTGAGTGTGCGGAACTCCAGTTCATTGAACACCTCGCGCAGGGCGTCCATGTCGGCCGGCTCGCGGAGCAGGGCCTCGGAGTCGAGAGTGACGGGCACATCGGTGATGATGGTGGCGAGCCACTTCGACATGCGTATCTGTTCGGCATTGTCGGTCACCTTCTGCTGCAGGGCACCCTTAAGTTCGCCGGTGTGTTCGAGGAGATTCTCGATGGAGCCGTATTGCTGGATGAGCTTTTCGGCAGTCTTGGAACCCACGCCGGGACAGCCGGGGATGTTGTCGGCGGTGTCGCCCATCAGTCCCAGGATGTCGATGAGCTGACGGGGGGACTGGATGCCATACTTGGCATTGACCTCCTCGACGCCCATAATCTCGTTCTTGCCCGGGTTGAAAATCTTGATGTTGGGCGTCACCAGCTGGCCGAAGTCCTTGTCGCCAGTGACCATATAGGTGAAGAAACCCTGCCGCTCGGCCTGGTGGGACAGTGTGCCGATGACGTCATCGGCCTCAAAGCCCTCTACCTCAAAGACGGGTATGCGATAGGCCTGCAGGATGCGTTTGATGTAGGGGACGGCAACGAGGATGCCCTCGGGCGTCTTCTCGCGGTTGGCCTTGTAGGGCTCGTAGTTTTCGTGCCTGAAGGTCTTGCCGCCCGGTGGGTCAAAGCACACGGCGATGTGTGAGGGCTGCTCTCGCTTGAGCAGGTCCTGCAGGGTGTTGACAAAGCCGAAGACGGCCGACGTGTCGATGCCGGTCGAGGTGACGCGGGGGCTGCGAATCATGGCATAATAGGCCCTGAAAATCAAAGCGTAGGCGTCAAGCAGCAGCAGTTTCTTGTTAGGTTCCATCATAGTGATTCATTTACAGGCCATAAAGATAGTCATTTTTTCTTGAATGGGCAAATGGGGCGGATGGACTGGACAGGTCAGACAGGATGGATGGGGCGGGGAAAGGGGAATATTGAAAAATAACCCTTAAATATGGTGGCACTACCGAGAATTATTGCTACCTTTGCATTCTAATATGGTTATGACGCTGACACATATTCAAGAGCAACTGCGGCCCGAGCTGGACAAGCTGGACCGCATTATCGAGACTACGTTGACGAGCGAGAGCGACTTGACGAACACCATTGTGACCAATTATCTCAAGAGCAAGGGCAAGATGCTGCGTCCCATTGTGACGCTGTTGAGCGCCAAGTTCTTTGGCGGCATCAACGACAAGGCGTTGCAGGCAGCTGCCGCGCTGGAGATGCTGCACAATGCGTCGCTGATTCATGATGACGTCATCGATGAGGCCAAGGAGCGCCGCGGCCATCCCACAATCAACAACGTGTGGAGCAATCATGTGGCTGTCCTGGTAGGCGACTTCTTTGTCACGGGAGCCTTGAGGTGTGGCGTGGCGACGGGCGACGGACGCATCCTGAGCGCGCTGGCCGACATGGGCCGTGACCTCTCGTTGGGCGAGATTGACCAGGTGGACATTGCCCGCAACCGCAATATCGACGAGGCCACCTATATGAACGTGATCCGTGCCAAGACGGCCTCACTGTTTGAGTGCTGCGCCGTTGTCGGTGGCTATGCCAACAACGCGCCTCAGACGGCCATCGACGAGTTGCGCCGTTATGCGCGTCTGCTGGGCATCTGTTTCCAGATCAAGGATGACACCTTTGACTACTACCACGATCCCATCATCGGCAAGCCGACGGGCAATGACCTGCGTGAGGGCAAAGTGACATTGCCGCTCATCTATGCGTTGAACCGCACCGACTTGCCCGAGCACGATGAGATGCTGGCACTGGTGAAGAAGGAGACACTCACGGGCGAGGATATCGACCGCCTGATTGATTTTGCCAAGCGTGCCGGAGGCATCGATTATGCCTACGAGGTGATGGAGCGCCTGCGTGGCGAGGCTAATGACGTGCTCACGCCCTATTCTCCTGACGTGACTGTGGACCAGTTCAGGGAGATTTTTGACTATGTGATCGAGCGGAGGCTCTAGAGCGACTAGATAACCTGGATGTTCCAGATAGACTAGAGGAACCAGAGGTCCTGAATGGACTATTCACCATGTTACAAGCTTATCTGATAGCGGGCCGTGTCGAGGCCGGGTGTGACGAGGCTGGGCGAGGTTGCCTGGCCGGTCCGGTGACTGCCGCGGCTGTGATTTTGCCTCCCGATTTCCATGACGACTTGATTAACGACAGCAAGCAGCTCACCGAGCGGCAGCGCGAGAAGTTGCGCCCCGTCATCGAGCGCGAGGCTGTGGCCTGGGCTGTGGCGATGGTGTCGCCCGAGGAGATTGACCGCATCAACATCCTGCGGGCCAGTATCACGGCGATGCACCGCGCGCTGGACCAGCTGACGGTACGTCCCGAGGGTATCCTGGTGGACGGCAACCGCTTTTTCCCTTACCATGACATTCCCCACACCACCATCGTCAAGGGTGACGGCAAGATGCTGAGCATCGCCGCCGCATCGATTCTCGCCAAGACGCATCGTGATGAGCTGATGCGTCGGTTAGACGAGGAGTATCCTCAATATGGGTGGGCCAAGAACAAGGGCTACCCCACGGCGGACCATCGTGCCGCCATCGCGGCCCACGGCGTGACGCCCTATCACCGCCGCTCGTTCCAACTGCTGCCGCAGCCGTCGCTGTTCGATGGCCTGGAAGGCTGGGAATGACGCTTGTGGCTGCAGCCAAAACCACACCTGACTCAGTTCTAATGAGAGTGTTGCAAAACTCATTTCACTAACAGTAGTGATCGCGCTACGCGCGAGAACCTTTAGTTCGGCGTAGCCAAATCAAACAAGATTAGGTAACGATATAGCAGTTGACCCATTGATTTTTTTCAATGCTAATTTCTCTAATTAGACGAATTACAATCATAAAGAATCATATCATTAAAATTAGATAAATTCGTGAAATTAGCATTAGCCCCGCAGGGTTTGGTTTCGCAAAAGGTTGGGCCAACATCTATATCATTGCCCAAAATTATTAATAAAATAATAATAAAAAATTGGTTGAATTTCTCGGCCGTTAGGCCGATTCATAGCGATTCATAGTTGTGTCGAATGAGATTTTCAATAGCCTGTTAAAGTTACAGGTGGCACGACTGCTATATCATTGGATATAAAAAGGACAGGGGCCCGATTGGGTCCCTGTCGCTGTTTTTAATGAGATGATATCTCTAATGAATCATCATCTTACCATACGCTGTTCAGCACGTAGTTGATCAGCATGATGGCGTCGCTGATGTTCACTTCATCATCGCCGTTCACGTTAGCATTATCAGTATTGATGCCAGTGGTGTCGCTGTTGAGGATAGCGTTGATCAGTGCAATAGCATCGCTGATGTTCACTTCGTTGTCGTTGTTAACGTCGCCACGAAGACCTGCGGGCTCGGCAACCTCGGTGAAGGAGATGGGCATAATCTGAACCTTGCCACCATAGTAACTTACCATACCCTCAACATCATACTTCTTGGTGAGGTCCTCAGGCTTCTGAACGCCGCTGAAGTTGTTGTAGATAACCAGGCTGTCGGCCTCATTGTACATGTACTTGCCTTCGCCATCAAGCAGGGTCAGACCCTTCAGGAGGACGCGCTGGTTGATCACGTCGGTAGTGATCTGGTCAGAGGTGTAGACGATGGGCTCGATAGTAACGAGAGGCTCATCCTCATCAACTGCAACATTGGTGGGATACATATACTCATTGATAGCGTCACGGTACAAGGTGTACTGAGCAGTCCACTCTTCCTTGAGGGTAGCACCATCCTGGATACCAGTGGGAACCTGGTTGCCGAAGATCAGACCGTAACCAGTCTCGTCCTTAACCCACAGGTTAGAACCATTCTGGTAAACAACAACTACGTTACCGTAGAAGATGAAATCGGTCTTCTCGCCAAGAGCGTTAGCCTCGGCAATAGTGGAAACCTCGGTGAGCTTGGTGTACTTGGCAGTAGCCTCGGTGCTCTGTACGCCCTCGAGTTCGGCATAAGCCTTAATAGTGCTGGTCTCGTTCAGGGGGATGGGATTTTCGTAGAGCTGATAATCACCGTCGTTGATGCTGTAGTAAATTGCAGCACCCTCGGTCTCACTGGTGATGGTAACGTCCAGAGTGTTGACAAACTTGGTGTTGTTCTCGGGATCAAATACGGGCTCAGCAACAACGATAGAGGGAACGTCATCGTCGAGGGTAACGGTGATGGTGTAGCAGCGAACCTGCTTGCTACCAGCGGTGAAGGTTACCTCGCGGGCGTTGCCTTCCCAGGTAGCGGTCTCCATGTTCAGACCCTCAACAGCATTGAAACCGGTAACGGGGTTGGAGCTTTCGCAATCGAAAACGATCTTGCGGATGTTACCAGCAGTGCTGGTGAACTTAATGTCCTTGCCCTTGTAGATGCGATAGGTGTAGGTCCAAGTGGTGTCACCTTCAGCAACTACAGTGTAGTAGTCATATTGAGTGCCGTGGTACTGCATGGTCACATTGTCCTTGGCAATGGTCAGATCAGCCTCTTTGCGGTACTCAACATCAGGATCTTCATCAACACCGGCAACGAAGGTTGCAGTGCCGCCAACGTTGTAGGGAGCAGTCTTGGTGTAGGTAGCGGTAACCTCCTGGCTGTCCTGATAGCCCTCGAGCGAAGCAACAGCGGTGATGGTAGCGGTCTCGTTCAGGGTGATGTAAACGGGAGCGGTGCCCTCGTTGATTTCTTCGTTCACCGTGTAGAGGATCGTAGCACCCTCGGTCTCGCAGTCGATGCGGACGGTGATGTCGTCCTCGAAGGTAGCACCACTAGCGGGGGTGAAGGTGGGAGCTGCGCAGGTGGGGAGCACCTTGGTGAAGGTAGCGTAAGCATACTCGCTTACCTCGTTGCCCTTGCTGGCGTATGCAGCAAAGGTTTTGGTCTCGTTTACATAGAACGGCTGAGTGTAGTAGTGGTAGGTCGTCCAGTCGATCTCATGGGTCTCGGGATCACACTCGTAGTACTGGATCTCAGCGTTGGGGGTAGCACAGGTCAGGCTAACCTCGAGGCTGCTGGTGAACTCACCACCGTTGGGATTGAATACGGGAGGAACGAGTTCGTCGCTGGTAGCATCGGCGATGGTTACGACGATCTCCGAGCAGCGAACCTGAGCAGATGCTTCCAGTGAGAACGATTCAGCATTGCCAGTCCAAGTGCCGACTTTACTGCCAGACTGTGCGCTGTAGCCCTCGCCCGAGAAAGATTGGGGACCATACTGGCTGCCATAGCTGGCGGTGCTGGTGAACTCAACCTTGGTGATGTTACCAACGGTCGAGGTAACCGTGACAACAGCGTCCTTACCAAAACGGAAGTTGTCGGTTCTGCCTAATGCACCCAGTGTCGAACTGATGGTTACACCATCGAGGGTCATCGATACATTAGCATCGTTGGCGGCTGAGCCGGTACCCATAGGATTACCCGGAACAAACGTCACAGTCGTACCCCAAGCCGACATGGTCAGCAGGGCGACAAAGAGGAGAGAAAACAATTTCTTCATAAAAAACTGAATGAATTAAGAAGTTAATTAATATGTTAATTAAACAAAAGTGTTCATTTTTAGTGCCTTAGAAAAGCGAGGTCCGTTTCATGGCGCAAAGGTACGGACATTATTAATAATTTGCAATAGTTTGACGTGAAAATCTTAAGTGAAATTGGTGGGAACGGGAGGGAATGTGGAGACGAGGAATTTGGGTGGGTGAACAGGCGATTTTTGCCTTTACTCAAGAGGGCTATAAAACAACCATTGATGTCCGCTGAAAATGTTGCGATGCTGTAACGGCGGCAGGCAGTGAGACAGTTCTACTACAAGCATTATAACCGCCTTTCGGGTGGGAAATTATGCCAATCAAATGATCATTAAGGAGTATGGGGGAACATCGCAGATGTTAGCGGTTCGAAGAACCGATTTCAATGAGAAAGACCATGCAAGAACCTCGTAGGGGTTCGCAGCTTGGTCCTTGAGCTGAACACGGCAAGTGCCTCGAAGAGGAACTTTGTGATTGACCGGTTTTTTACGGATTCCCCTATAAAACAACCAAGGGACTCGCTTCTAGCAGCGACCCCTTGGCTTCAGTTACTGTGGTTATGAAAAATATGAAAAATTACTTACCTTTTACTAAATGTTTTGTATCTAATGTATATGTTGTTTTTTTAATCGTCTGTAGGTAATTTTTCTTTAGTCCCGCCTGCTGGTCCCCGGCCATCGCCGGGGGCCAGAAAAGCGGTCTAAGGATTCACTTCAGCGTTAGCGGATGACCTTGGTAGTGGTCTTGCTGCCGTCGCTGTAGTGGGTGATCACGATGTTCACGCCGGTGAAGGGCTTGTCGCTCTGCATACCCTGCGGGTTGATGTAGGTGCGGCTTACCACGTCGCCACGAACAACAACCTCGTTGATAGCGGTCGTGATCTGGGGCGATGTTGAATCCTCGCTGGCGTTGTACATCTTGTCGTCTTCACCGTCCCTGTTGCCTCTCAAGGTGTTGGGAGCAACGGTAGCACCCTTAGCCTTGTAATAGAAGCGTACGATGATTTCGGGCGTAGCATTGTTGTCAGCACCGAAGATCAACTGGTTGGTGTAGCTGGTCTGCTCGCCGATGTTACCATAGATAACACGGTAGAAACCTTGCTCGGTGAGCATGCCTTCGGTTACGGGAACATCGGCAAGCCACATGAGGTCGCTACCGTATGCACCGTCATCAACCATGTGTCCGTTAGTGCCAGTGTGGTAGTTACGCAGGTTGTCGTAGCTTACCCAGATGCGGCACAGGTAGGGCTCGTAGGCAACGTTAGAAGCGGTGGTGCTGGGCAGGTAGCAATCAGCAATCACAGCTGCGCGGAACTCGCTGCACTCAACCTCGTTCTCGCCATCGTTGTAGGTCCAACCAGACCACTTGCCAATCTGGCGCTCAATCTGGGTGGCACCAGCGTCAACCTTACCAACACTGGTAGCCCAGATGGGTGAACCGTAGGTGTTGTGCAAGGAGTCTTCAACGAAGTAGTAGCGCTCGATAGCACGCGTGGTGATGAAGGGAACGTAGGTCATACCCATGTCACCATATTCGCCTTGAACGACCTTACCATCGAAGTAGTGGTGCTCGCCGGCATTGTACCTGTCGCCAATATTCGGTGACTTCTTGAACATCTCCTGGTAAACGAAGTTATCGTTCTGCAGGTTGGATACGTAGTCAACCGAGTCGGTGGTGATGTGAGGCACAGCCTCCTGCTTGTTCAGGATCGAGTAGTAGAAGACAGCCGAGTTGGAGTTCGACAGGTTCATCTGCATGTCTGCGGTGATGTTGTCGACAGTGATGGTGTTGCGATCCTTGTCTTGCTCAACATCGCTTGCGGTGTAGAAGCCGTTGACAACCGAACCGGTCTTCTGAACAGGAACCTCGATGTGGCTACTGGTCTTGGCCTTGGCGGCCTCGCCTGTAGCACCCTGCTTGGGCACATACTTCAGCACGTAACCGTAGCGGTTAGTATGCTGGTTGTCGGCAACGCTGACAGCGAACTGGTCGATGATGGGAAGGCTACCCAAGCGAACGATGCTCTCGCCCTCGGGCTTGGTGGTCTCAACCTTCTTGTAAAGTTGGATGGGCTGCTGGGTGCCCTCGGGGTAGTAGCGGAAGCGCTTGCCGGTGGCACCGCTCGAAGCGTTGTAGCGCAACTCCCTGACAGTAGCAGTCTGGTTCTTGATGTGAGCCTCAATACCGTCCACCGAGATGACGTTGATGATGGGATCGGTGCTCTGCCTCAAGCCATTGCTGTTGGCGGTCAAGCCGATGTAGTAACCACTGGCACTCTTGACGGTACCTGCAGCCGGGTCGATGGTGAAGGTAGCGTTATCAATCAGAGCGCTCTCAAGAATCTCATAGGTATCACCCGTCCTGAGGATCTCGACACTGAGGTTGTTGTAAGCAGCGTCGAGCACACCCTTAGAACCGTCAAATGCCACGTCCTCGTTCTCACTGACGATGAGGTACTCGCCGGCGGTGAGGTCGGAAGAATTGAGAACCCTTACATACTTGTAATACTTGTCGGTTACCTTCCACTCGTAGTTCTGGGCGCTGGTTCCGTTCACGGTCATGGTGTGGTCGTTGACCTTGATCTGACCGAGTTTGCCTTCGTCGCGCGATGCCCTGACAACGACTCTCAACTCATTGTTGTTGAGCATGTCGGGGATAGCGATGAAGCCGCCACCCTCCAGGTAGTAATAGTTGGTACCGGGGTCACGAACCCACTTGGAACCGGGTGACAGATACCAGCCCAGGCTGGTGACATCACCGTCGCTTACCTGCCAGTGTGCAATGCGGGTGTTACTCTCGTTGTAAACGCTGATCTCGAAGAAGTTGACCTCATAGCCGTTGGGTTGGATGACGATGTCACCGTTGCCCTTGATGCGCAGGTCAAATCCATTGTTGTTCTGCGGCATACCCAGCTTGTCGTGGCTGTAGGCGTTGGTGATGGTCTGGTTGTCATTGGTCTTGAGGGTGTAGTCCTCAACAACCTGAGCGTTCTCACCGGTCTCGAAGGTGAAGCCGTAGCCCACGGTCTTGTTATTATGCCTATCCCAGAAGAGGAGCTCGCCGACGGGAGTCAGGGCCTGCTCGGCCTGAGGCTTAGCAGCATCATAGCGATAGAGGGTGAAGAGGTTCTCACCAGCGTTGATGCGCTCAACGGTGAGTGCATTGTCCTCGTTCTCGGCAGCCACGTGCATGAAGTTGCGGTAGTAGTTCTTCTCGGTGCCGATGGCGTCGCCAATCACGAAGTCGCTCTCGTAGTGGTCGAGAATCAGGTTCAAGAAGTCGTTCAAGCCGGGGATAACCACGTCGTCGAGGTTACTCCAAGCGACGAACGAGGGATAGTCGCTGCTGATAGAGGGAGTGGGATAGCCCTTGATGATGTAAGTGATCGTCTGGCTCTCTTCGGTCTGAAGCACTTGATAGGTGTAAGTGGTCTCATCGGTTACGGTGGTCAGGTACTCTTGAGTCTCGGTACCGTCCTCGTTATAGTGAACGATGTAGATCTCATAGGTCTGGTGAACCATTTCGCCCGACAACTCGTTGAGCGACGATACCCAGTTCAGGGTCACGTCATAGTACCTGTTGTTGGGATCCTCGGCGTCATAACCGGCAGCCTTCTTGGCAGTAGCCTCGAGGGTAATCTTGTAGATACCAACCTTGGGAGCGTAGTCGGGGTTGTAGTTACCATACCAGCATGACCAATAACCGCCGTTTTTAAAAGAGGTGGTGTGACCGCTATTATTGGCTCTCATATAGGGGTTGATGTCACGACCATCAATAGTATAATCGTTATAAGTGTCGGTCCAGAACAGCAGACGGTAGTCGGGGATAAAGAAGTTCAGACCCGACATCGCGTAACTCTGCGTGCCATTGTTGCCCGACATCGAGAACTGGTGTCCCTCTTGGATTACCGAAGCGCAGTCGTGAACAACGCTATAGACGTGACCGTCCTGCATCTCGGTGTAGAAGTCTTTGATATCAGAACCTGCATCAACCGTAGTGGGGCTGAACTGCTCATACATGGTCTGGAAGGGGAATACCTCACCATAGTACCAACGATTGGCATAGTTGCCAATTAAGCTGTTCTTCGTATAATCCGATTTCTCGCGAGCCTGGCCCTTGCCGATGATAAAGAACTTGTTGTAGGTTCCTGAGCAGTTAAATACGGTACCGCTGGTGTGCTCTTCGGCACTACCGATGCGCAGACCGTCGGTCAGCAGCTGAACAGACTTGATTCGGTCAGCAATGTAATTGATATATCCTTGTTTGGTGTTGAAATAAGAACCGTGATCCCTATCGCCAGTGATACCAGTACCACTCTCTGACGCAGCAGTAGCATCATCATATACCGACACCATCAGCGCAGTGTAACCCTCAACAAAAGGAGTGGCAACAGTACCCTGTACAAATGCGTTCTCAGCGGGGAGAGTTACGTTCCAAGTGAAGTTATTGTAACTTGTTTGGTTTACGTTCTTACTCTGATTATTAATTGAGAGGGAGCCAGCATAATTAGCGTTAGTGGCCTTTGCTTCAATAACGATGGTAAGATTGTTATATCCCGTAAACAGTGACGAGGAAATCGTAATAGTGGCGTTCTGGGTCTCGTTAAAGTAAAGATCACCATCTCCGTTAACTGATAATTGAGCGCTTGGAGTCCAACCACTAGGAAGCTGCGACATGCCTTCAGTATATTCCAGCTTAGCGACTTCGGTTTCACCCGACATCACTTTGATGGATTTTATCAAAACAGGATAATAGGTATAACCAAATAACCAGCTACCACTGCGATTATTGGTGACGTTGATGGTAATGTCCCTATTAACAGCAGTTGCAGCGGTAATGTTCCAACCACCTTGGATGGGACCATACTCAATGGGGTCCTCGCGAACGAACGCTGAGGTGTAGGCACCGTATTTGGGGCCGGGGAATGCGGGATTACCATAAACGAACCTGAGGAGTTCGTAGATCTGGTAAGGATCGGTAGCCAAGTCGGTCGACTTGCTGGTACGGACGCCTTCACCATCGGTGGGGTTCTCCCAGGTGTAGGTCAACGCGTCATAGTAGCTCTTGGGATACACAGCATCCGGGATGTTGTTCGGAGATGACTGTGCATACGCACTACTGGTCCAGCCCACTGCCAAGAGCAGGCCGAACAGCAAAGTTGTTAATTTCATTTTCATAATATCCACAAAAAATTTATAATTAAAAAATTGTTCTTAACATCAGTAAACATTATCTCTTTGGACCACACGAATTGGCCGCGTAGACATCACTCCACTGGCGTTACAGCAGATCGATGAAAGATCGTGTATGCAATATAAGCGCTAGAGAAATGGTTAACAAAACATTCTGGCAAGTACATCGCAATACTTCTCTATATAATACATTTTTTCACGTTACAAAAGTAGTGCTAATTTTGTTATCTGCAAAAATTATTCCAGTTTTTTTGCGTTAAACGAGTTATTTATTGAAGATTGAAAAGCCCAGCATGCGTAAAATACTGATAAAACCGCACTTCCTACGGTTATCGGATGAGGATAAAATTGTAAGATAAATTCAGGGTCTTTGGGGGTGGTTTTTCTTAACGAAATGTTAAACAAATTTGATGTTTTGAAGCATCATAAAGTACTGAAAACCATAGTATTAGGTGGTGTTATCCATGATAAATATGATAGATAGCACGGGCTGCCGCGCCCTTTCTTTTAAAACGACAAGAAGGACAAGAAATACTAAGGCATCCGCGCTCCTTTATTTTCAAACAACTGGAACAACGCTGAACAACAGGAACAACAATTTATTTTGGGCTGCCGCTCTTGATAAAAGGAAAACAATAAATACAATAAGCACAATGGCATCCGCGCTCTTTCTTTTAAACGACAAGAAAGACAAGAAATACTAAGGCATCCGCGCTCGCGGTTTTTCAAACAACAGGAACAACGTTGAACAACTGAGACAACAATTTATTTTGGGCTGCCACTCTTGATAAAAGGAAAACAATAAATACAATAAGCACAATGGCATCCGCGCTTGGGCAGTTCTATTGCGAAACTCCTCATTCCTAACTCCTCATTTCTCATTTCTCATTCCAAACTCCTCATTCCAAACTCCTCATTTCTCATTTCTCATTCCAAACTCCTCATTCCTCATTTCTCATTTCTCATTCCAAACTCCTCATTCTTGAATAAAAAAGCCAGGGGGCGCTTCTATCAGCGACCCCTGGCCCAAATTGCTGTGGTTTAAGTAATATAATACTTTATAATTCAGTCATGAAGACTGTTTCGTTAACGGATGATCTTGCTGGTGCTGGTCGTTCCGTCACTGTAGCGGGTGATGACGATGTTAACGCCGTCGAAGGGCTTGTCGCTCTTCATACCTTGAGCGTTGACATAGGTGACGCCCACTACCGACTTGCCCATGAACAGGTCAAAGATTCCGGTGGTGATGTCCTGTCCGTCACCGGTGGCCTCGGCGATGTAGTATTCCTCACCGCCGTCGCGGTTGCCACGGAGTCCGCTGGGCTGGGTTCCACCCTCGACAACGCTTCTCTTGTAGTAGAAGCGGATGATGAACTTGAGCGCAGAGGGATCGTTGGCAACGCTGACGGGAACACCGAAGGTGTAGGGCAGACGTCCGTCGGCCTCTACCCACTGCTCCTTACCGAAGTAAATCGAGGAGAGGCTGGGATCGTCGACATAGACCGTCTGGAGCAGGAAGGTGCCGTCCTCCATATCTGACGTCACACCGTTGTCGATGAGCTGACCATCGCTGTTGCGAGTGAAGTCGCGAGCCTGGTCATAGACGCACCACACGCGGAACATGTAGGGCTCGAAGGTGTACTGATCGCCATCGTTGGCATTATAGTCATCAGGCGAGAAACCGCTAACCCTCATGAAGGGAGTGTAAACGCAGTACTTCTCATTATTGGGAGCGTCCCAGGTACCATAATCGTTCTGGTGGACGTCGTTGTTGGTACTCAAGGTACCCCTGATGAAGTCGGGCGTCACGCCACCGAGCACGCTGCGCTTGATGTCGGAGCCGTAGCTGTTGTTCTTGCCGTCGGTGCGACCGGTGTTGTGACCGAAGGTCCAGATGACGGGCACGTAGTCGATCCAGTCGTTCTGCTGACCCTCGACAAATTCCATATCGATGCGCTTAACAGTGCCGTCGCCGATGTTGTTATAGTCGGGCAGCACGTTGTTGTTGAGCGCCTCGTTGAAGAAGTTTGTCACATTATCATCGGTCTGCTCAATACTCTGCTGGAGCATGGAGTAGCGGTGAGCGATATCGATAATGGGATAGTTGCCGTTCTTCTCACCACGGAAGAGTCCGTAGTAGAACATATTGTTGTCGGTCTTGATGTCATAGACCATGGTGCTGTTCACAACGTTGGCCTTGAGCTCGAGATTCTTGTCGTTCTCCACCTCCTCGAGGGTGTAGAGACCGTTGACCGTTGAGCTGGTCTTGTAAACAGTCACGGGAACGGTACTACTGGTCTCGCCGGTGGCTTCCTCCTTGAGCACGTACTCATACTTGTCGGGATGCTGGTTGTACATCGTCTCGCCGATGAACTGGTCAACGAAGACGATAGGCTTCTTGGTCTCGTCGTCGAGGAAGTTGAGGGCCTCGTTGCCGGTGTAAGTGCCATCCATGGGACGCCAGCCCTGACCGCCGAGTCCGGGGATGGTGATCGGCTCGGTGGCCTCGTCGCTGACGAGCTTGCCGCTCTCCTGTGCGGTAGCGGTAGCGGTCACGACGTAATCAAACAAGTGGCGGGGCACGGTGATGCTTGCCGAGCCGTTGCCGGTAGCTTCGGGATAGCCGGGCACGTTCAAGGTCACGGTGCCAGCACCGGTGGCGGTGATGACCACGTTGTCACCAACCACCTCGTAGGTGATGACGGGCGTATCGGTCTTGGGCAGAGCAGGGATGGTCACCGTCACGACAGCCTCGGGACTCTCGTTATAGGTGTCACCCTCAGTGGTGTAGGCATGAACCTCGACTGTGTAGTCCTGTTCGCCGCGCGGGAAGGTAAGATCCTGCGTCTGCTGGCCATTCTGGTCAATCACGTAGTATTCCAGATCACCGTCAGTGTTGGGATCCGGGGTGATGGTGATTGTCGTGCTGGTGTTACCGTCAACGCTGGTCACGGTGGGCGCGTCAGGTGTCAGCTTGTCGCTCTTGAAGATGAGCTGGACAGCGAGGTCACCATACTGGCTGAAGTCAAGAGTTTGCCAACCAGTGTTAGTTGTGGTACCACCGCTACTACCACTGAAATCAACGGGATTCCATTCATAATCTGCAATGGTTCCAGATTCTATGGTTTTGGCTTCACCATTGACGCTAACAGTATATCCATCATCCCATCCAGCAGCTGCAATTAAAACGCTGACATCGGTATTGCCACCAAATGCGCTACTGCTGATGACAATGGAGGCCGTACCATTCACTGATAAGTAGCCAAGATTGTAGCCACTGACTGTCTCTTGGTAAAAATATGTCGCACCATCAAGTGACCAGCCATTAGGCAATTCCCAACAAGTTTGGCCATTGTCATTTGTATAAGTAGCGCCGTTATAGGCCCAATATGTCAGATAATCGCCTGTCGCATTATCAACGACAATAATGTAGTAGAACGACGTTTGGAAACAGTTTTGACACGTAATGGTGATATCTCCAGCGCCACCGCTACCTTGTGATTCTACAGTCATATATGCGTAATGGTTATGGGTGGTACTCTGGGAGTTCAGGGCCATGGGGAACAGATTCTGACCCGTGGTGCCCGTGGGGTACTGGATATAGGTGTAGCCCAAAGAGAGGCCGGCATTATCGTCGCCCACAATGAAGGGCACAGGCTCATCCAGGTAGAACTCATGCCATTGGCCGTCCTGAAGCGCTACATAAGCAGGAGCCGTCGGGGTGACCTTTTTGTAGAGCTGGATGTTCTGCTGGCTAGTCTGCCCGTAGTAACGGAAGCGATAGTTATTGGTACCAGTGGCGCTATTGAATCTCAGGTAATAAGTATTGCTTGCATTGGTGTTTGTGCTTGATCGTCCCCTGATGACAACGTTGTTGTTATTAAAGGTAATCGAGTTGTTATAAACTGTAGTAGCACTTTCGTTAAACCCATTGCTGCTCGACGTCCTACCGATATATTTTCCGCTTTTACTCCTGATGGTATAATAGCTGCCATTAGCCGTAATAGTGAACGTTGAGGCATCGGTAGTCGCATTTGACTCAATGATATTACCGTTGCGAGTAACACTGATCACGTTGTTGCCTGCATCAAGGGTTGCCCGACTGCCATCAAAGGCCACATTGTCTGTCTCATACACGATGAGGTATTCAGCACCGCTTTCCAGGTCGGCAGTGCTAGTTACCTTTTCGTAATAGGGGTCTGCTACGGTAGAAGTCAGTTCACCGATACTCCAGGTGTAGAGATGGTCTTGATCATAGTTGCCGCCACTGGTAATCGGCCAAGCCATGAATTCACCGACGTTGACAGTCTGGGTGCCGTCACCGTACAGAGCGAGGCGGAAGCCGATAATGTCATCACCGATATGATTGGCGTATTCGCTACGAAGCAAATCCGTCTCGATGAAAATTTCTTGAGGGCTGGAATAGGCATTGCCCAAGCCCATACCTACATCGAAATTGTCGCCCGTGAAGGGACCCACGGTCTCCTCGCCGCTGTTGAGCCTGAGCGGTGCACGGAATAGTATATCGGGCGATTTTGAGCCATTGGGGGCACTCTCGGGCTTAACCATGTTGGCGGGGTTGAAGCGGTTCAGCATATCGTTGATCGATAAGCTATTGTCACGTTGCAGCGAATTCAAGTCAAAGCCCTTGGCCTGCACACTATTCAACTGGTGGTTAGCGTGGTTGACTGCATCGGTGCGTTGCGCGTTAAGCGACAGAGAGAGCAGCGTGATGGCTGCCAGAATCATATATATCTTTTTCATCGCTTATTTCGTGTTTAGTTGTTAGTTTTGTTACCATTCTCATCATAGCCAGGCTCAATGTGCTGGAATCCCTCGCGATAGGTGATGCGGTAGTAAGCCTTCTCGCCTTGCATGATGATCTCGATGTCGGCGATGGCATCTTCGTCGCGGTAGAGGGTGAAGGTACGTCCGTCGGTGCCGACGTTGGCAGCGGTAACACCTGACAGTCCGAGCGCGTCAAGATTCTTGGGCGCGAGGAAGTTGCGGTAGTAGTTCACCTCGTTGTTGGAGTCGTCGCTAACGACATAGTCGCTCTCGTAACGCTTGAGCTCGAGACCGATGAAGTCGTTGAGGCCCGGGATGACAACGAAGTCATCGTTACTCTGTGAGAAGAAGACGTCCTTGTTGGTGGCATCATCGGGAGTGCCGATTACATAGTAGGTGATCTTGTAGCTGCTGTCATACTGCGGTACGTCATAGGTGTAGGACGTATCGTGAGGATCGGGCAGGGTGATTTCACGGGTGGTCACGGTGCCGTCAGGGGCGGTGACAATCTCGAAGAGACGGTAGGACTGAACAACATCGTTGTCGGTGATGGCGCTCAGGTTGGACTCCCAAGTGACGGTCACGGTGTACATCTCGGGCGTGGTGGAGGCTTGAGCCTCGGCATCCAACGTGATGATGTACATACCAATCTCGGGCTGGTGGTTTTCATCATAGGTACGCCATTCGCTGCCATCCACACCACGGTAGTCGGGGATGAAGAACACGAGGCTGGAAACGTGGTTCTCGGTAGTACCGTTCTTACCAGACATCGAGAAGTAGTGTTGCCTGAAGTTCACACCCATACAGTCGTGTAGGATGGGATAGGACTCCTTGTTCTTCATGCGGGTGTAGAAGTCATCATAGCCTGATGCGTCATCAACATCGTTGGCGCTGAATTCCTCATACATGCTGTAGAAGGGAGCACGGTCGTAGGGTATGTCATCGAGCGAACTGTAGTAGAACATCTTACCCTTGCTGACAAAGAAGAAGCGGTTGAGGTCGCCGGTGTAGCTGAAGATGGTACCGGGGTTGTCGCCACCCACGCCCACGCGCATACCGTCGGTCAAGAGCTGTATCTCGGTGAAATAGGTAGAGAAGTAGTCTCTCAGTTCTTGTGTTGAAGAGGTGAACTCAGGAGCGGTCACTTCAGGATCATTATTGATGCCGTCTTTGAGCTTGACCAGACACACCGTGTAGCCGTTGTCGTCGGGCGGCGTGATGGTGCCGGGGAAGTCATAGGTGATGATGCTAACATAACCACTCGTATAGGTCAGCTCACCAGTGTAAAAACCATAGGTGTCATTACCGATTGTTAACGTGACTCCGTTATAAGTTGCCGATGAGGGCCTGGTATAGACTCTAATCCTGGCAAAGCCGTAGTTGTTCTGCATCCACTCTGCAGGGATGGACACACTGCCACCACTACCCGAACTGGTGTGCCAATAGTTGCCGTTGCTGACCGTTGTCCAACCGCTCGGGAAATTAGTGTTGGAAGGCGTGCAGGAGCGTAACTGGTTACCGTTTCCGTCCAAGATCTCAATCTGACTGATATACACCTGGCTGGAATTAACCGAAATGACTGCGGCGTCATTATAATTGGTACCAGTGATGTTCCAGCCATGCTGAATAGTCTGATAAGGGATATCAGCATTGCGAGGGGCCGAGAACTTGGCACCAGGAATCGTGCGGTCGGTGTAGATGCGCTTGAGGAGCGCTATCATGCCGTCAGGATCGGTGTACTGATCGGTGAGCAATGCACTGTTGTTCCCCCAGGTAACGGGAGACTGGCTCTCGTACCATGACTTGGGATGAACCACATAAGCATTCAGGTCATAGTTCTGAGTGCGATGCGGAGCGTTAGCTTTCATGTCAGCTCGTTCTTGCATGGGTGCTGCCTCTCCATGCGCTTTGACTTGCTCTTTAGTCAAAGCCATTTTCTGGGTGACGCGCATTTCTTTCTGTTGAGCCTGCGCATCACTGGTCCAGCCCACTGCTAGCAGAAGACTGAACAGCAAAAATGTCAGTTTTTTGTTCATAGTTCCACAAATATTAAATTATAAAGCATATATCATAACACAGTAATCGATAATTATGGAAGAGTTGTGGAAATTGCGGTAAGTAACAATCATTCTTGGACACCCTAATATGACTTTAAGGGCTTTTGGTTATGAATTGTAAAAAGGTAAGTAATGCAATCCTATCCTATTCCTCCGCTAACTAGCGATCTCTTAATCGTGCAAATTTACAACACATTTTTCATCGTTTGCAATGTTCTTTTAAAAAAATGTATTAAAAGGCGAGAGTACTATTGGAACCGGCGCCGATAGCAGTAGGGGTGGGGCCAAAACCGTAAAAAATAGGATTAAAAAACAAGAAAGGCTATGGCTATCGCTCTTGATAAAAGGAAAACAATAAATACAATAAGTACAAAGGCATCCGCGCTCTTTCTTTTTTAAACAACAAGAAAGACAAGAAATACTAGGGCATCCGCGCTCGTTTTTCAAACAACTGGGACAACGGTGGGCAACTGGGACAACAATTTATTTTGGGCTGACGCTCTTGATAAAAGGAAAACAATAAATACAATAAGAACAATGGCATCCGCGCTCTTTCTTTTTTAAACAACAAGAAAGACAAGAAATACTAGGGCTGTCGCGCTCGGTTTTCAAACAACTGGGACAACGGTGGGCAACTGGAACAACCTTTTTTTAATAGGGGTGGTTAGTTTTGGCGGGTCTTGGTGGTGAGGATGTCGATGGCGCGGTCAAGGATGGCGTCGTGGGTGCGGTCGTTTTCGTCCATGTCAATGCGGACGTCGGGGGCAACGCCGAACTCGGTGAGCTGTCCCTGGGCGTCCATGACGGGGCATGACGAGAAACGGACGCGCCAGCCGTTGGGCAACTCGCTGGTGAAGGGCAGGCCGCAGCCTCCGCCGGTGGTATCGCCGACGATGGTGACCTGACCAAGGCCCTTCATGATGGAGACGAAGTTGTTGGTGGCGCTGAAGGAGCCGCGACTGGCGAGGACAACGACGGGTTTGAGGTAGTGGATATGGTTCTTGGTGGGCTCGAAGTAGTAGGGGTAGGGCTCCGAGAAGTCGTTATGGCCGGGGCCCTTCTTGTGGCAGATGTAGCCGGCCAACGTCTTCTGGTCGATGAAGCGCGAGACGAGGGTCTCGACGTTGGTGAGCAGACCTCCGCCATTGTCACGCACGTCGATGATGAGGCCGTCGGCGGTGGAAAGGTAACTCAGGATGAGGTCGAGATTGCCCTCGCCGATGCCCGAGGAGAAGGAGCCGTAGTACATGTAGCCAAAGTTCTGGGGGAGAATCTGGTACTTGATGCCCGAGGCCCTCTTGTAGTCGAAGTTGAGGTAATGCTGGTCGATGATGCGCTCGTCGTAATTGACGGGCCACTGCTCCCAGATCCAGTAGCGCGACACGTCGTGGCTGGCGATGAGGTTGGTGTGACCGTCGCGCAACTCCTTGAGCATGTCGCCACAAATGTCGAACAACTCCCTGTCGGTCATCACGTTAGACACGCGGGCGCGGTAGCGGTCATGCACCTCGTTCCAGTCGACCTGCTTGTAGTCAAAGAAGCTGTAATGCTCGTCCATGATGGTCCACAGGGCCTCGAAGTTACCCACCTGATCCTGCTGGAACTCGTCCTTCTCGGCACATCCCGTCAATACGACACAAGACAACACGATAAAAGGAAGACAATAAGTACAATAAATACTATGGCTTATGCGCCCATTTTTCAATGCGAATTTCACGAATTTGACCAATTCCACGAATTTGATTAATAAACGATTCGTGAAATTCGCGTAATTCGCATTAGCCCCGCAGGATATGAATCTGGATAGCATTGTCATTATTGTATTTATTGTTTTCTTTAGAGGGAGAGGCCGAGGACCAGGGAGTGGGAGAAGTCGTGGACGTGGAGATTGTTGACTGTCCAGTGCTCGAGGCGGTTGCGGTAGCCCAGACGCAGCATGACCTTGCCCAGGTTGAAGTCGGCGCCCAGGTAGTTGGTCATGTCGAAACGGTTGCCCCAGTAGCCCAGGTGAGCGAGATTCTTGTGGTTGCCCAGATAGATCTCGTAGTAGCTCTCGTCATACTCAGGGGCGAAGAAGACGCCTGCCACGGGCAGCTGCAACTGGTAGCGCAGCGTGAGAGGCATGCTCCCCAGGCGGGTGTTGAACCAGGCCATGCCAGTAGCGCCCAGATTCCAGTGAGCCCTGACGGTGACGGGGTTGTTGCTGTTGACAGCGTCATAGACGATGCCGGCGCGCACCTGCGTCATGGGTCCGGCCGAGAATCCCAGTCGAGGGTGGAGCACGCCCATCCAGGCGCGCTGCATGTTGAAGGAGATGTCGCCCATAACCTTGTGGAGGTCGTTGTTCTTGGCGTTGTTCTCCACATAGTTGTAGTCGGCCCCCACGCCCAGTTGCCACAGCCACTTGTTGCGGTTGGCCCAGCGCGTCGCCTCGACGGAGAGCCCCAAGTCGAGGCCGTCGTAGGTGATGGGGGTGAGGTAACTGTCGTGGATCGAGGCATAGCCCACATCGACCATGAACACCGACTGGTTGGGCAATGCCGCCTCATCGGGCATGTCATCGGGTCGGGCTGCAACGCTTAGGCTGCAGCACAGCAGTAAAATAAAAGGAAGACAATAAGTACAATAAAAACTATGGCATCCGCGCCGTTTTTTCAATGCGAATTTCTCGAATTTTACCAATTCCACGAATTTTGAAAACAAACAATTCGTGAAATTAGTGTAATTCGCATTAGCTCCGCAGGATATGAATCTGGATAGCATTGTCATTATTGTATTTATTGTCTTCCCATTATCGTTGTAGTTTTTTACTCGTCGAAGGGGATGCGCTGCTGGCCGGTGAAGCTGTCGAGGACCTCGTCCTGGCTGATGCCTTCGGCAGTAGTGGCGTCGGCTTCGGCGCCCTCATCGGTGTCGGCAATGGTCGTCGTCTGCTCCTCGACAGGTGCCGGCTCGCGCGGCTCGACCTCGGTGATGGTTGCCACCTCCCAGTTGGTGACGCGGCGCCCCTTGGCCTTGAAGGTCTTCACACCGATAAACTCCTCGGCATCAATGATGAACGGCTCGCGGAAGGCATCGCCACCGCCCATCTTCACCTCGAAGCGCGGGCATGGCACGTCGCTCAGCAGCAACAGTTTCGACTCGGGGTTGGTGCCGATGAAACTCTGTTTCTTGGTGTTGTCCTCGAGGGTGAAACGCTTGACGTAGGGGTGACCCTGGTCGGCATCGTCGAGCACGGCGGTCCACACCTTGTCACGGACGAACTTCTCGATGCGCAGGATGCCCTCGTCATAGTGGTTGGTGGCCTCGGCACTGGTGGTATAGAACTCACCACCCTTCATGACCACCAGGATGCGGTCGTCGCCGCCGAAGAGGCCTAACGACTGGCCGTGTCCCTCGTAGTTGATGCGCAGGATGTCGGGGTCGAACCACACCTCACGGTCACCCAGGGTGGATTGTCCAGCCTCCTTGAGCGAGATGCGGTGCACCTCGTTCTTGGTGACGATGTTGCCGCGTGCCTGTTTGCCCTTGATGGCCAGTTCGGCGAGGTTGACGTCAAACTGCAGGATCTTGAGCCTGAACTTGGGCTTGAGGGTGATGCGCAACACCTCGGCCTCGCCGTTGGGGTTGGCCGTGAACCAGGTGATCTTGCTGCCCGGCTTGCCCTGTGTGATGTCATATTCCCTGTCGCGCGTGATGCCGGTAACGGCAAAGCGTTTCATGTAGGTCGTTCCGCCGCGTCCGTCCTGGTACAATACATTATAAATCGTGCGGTCGTCACCCTTCTTGAACACGTTCAGATACAGGATGTTCTTGCCGACGTAGATTTTGTCGGCGACCTTGGTGACCTTGAACTTGCCGTCCTTGTAGAAGATGATGATGTCGTCGATATCCGAGCAGTTGCACACAAACTCATCCTTCTTCAGGCCCGTGCCGATGAAGCCGTCGGCGCGGTTGATGTAGAGCTTCTGGTTGGCCTCGGCCACCTTGCTGGCGACGATGGTGTCGAATTCGCGGATGACGGTGCGGCGCGGGAACTTGGCGCCGTATTTGGTCTTGAGTCCCTTGAACCAATCGATGGTGTAATTGGTGAGATGGGCCAGCTTGTCGTCGATGTCCTCGATGCGCTCCTTGAGTCGCGCGATGTTCTCGTCGGCCTTGTCGCTGTTGTACTTGATGATGCGCTTCATCGGGATTTCGAGCAGGCGAAGCAGGTCATCCTGAGTGATTTCGCGGTAGAACTGCGGCTTGTAGGGTTTCAAGCGCTTGTCGATGTGCTTGAGGGCACGCTCCTGGTCCTTGGCGTTCTCAAATTCCTTGTCCTTGTAGATGCGCTCCTCGATGAAAATCTTCTCCAGCGACACGTTGTGGAGGGTCTCCATCGTCTCGCCGCGCTGGATGTTGAGTTCCTGGCGCAGGATTTCGCGCGTGCGGTCCACACTGTAGCGCAGCACGTCGCTCACGGTGAGGAACTGCGGTTTCTGGTCCTTGATGACGCAGCAGTTGGGCCAGATGGAGATTTCGCAGTCGGTGAAGGCATACAGGGCATCGATGGCGATGTCGCTGCTCGTGCCCGCCTGCAACGAGACGATGATTTCGGCCGTGGCGCTGGTGTTGTCCTCGACCTTGCGGATTTTTATCTTACCGCGCTCTCCGGCCTTGAGAATGGACTCGATAACGGTGCCTGTGGTCTTGCCGTAGGGCACATCCTTGACCAGCAGCGTCTTGTTGTCGAGTTTTTCTATCTTGGCACGGACGCGCACGTAGCCGCCGCGCTCACCGTCGTTATAGTGTCCCACGTCGATGTAACCGCCCGTCTGGAAGTCGGGGTAGAGATGGAACTCCTCGCCGCGCAGGTAGCTGATGGCCGCGTCGCAGACCTCGTTGAAGTTGTGGGGTAGGATTTTACACGACAGGCCGACGGCGATGCCTTCGGCGCCTTGCGTCAGCAGCAGGGGGAACTTGGCGGGCAGCGTGAGTGGCTCACGCTTGCGGCCGTCATAGGACAGTCCCCAGTCGGTGACTTTGGGGTTGTAGACAGAGTCCAGGGCGAACTCGCTCAAGCGTGCCTCGATGTAACGTCCGGCTGCCGCACCATCGCCCGTGAGGATATTTCCCCAGTTACCTTGGGTATCGATAAGTAGCTCTTTCTGACCTAGTTGCACCAATGCGCTGTAGATCGAAGCATCACCGTGGGGGTGGTACTGCATGGTGAGTCCCACGATGTTGGCCACCTTGTTGAAATGGCCGTCATCGGCCTCCTTCATGGCATGCATGATGCGTCGTTGCACGGGCTTGAAACCGTCCTCGATGTGAGGCACGGCACGCTCGAGAATGACGTAGGAGGCATAGTCGAGAAACCAGTTCTCGTACATGCCGCTCAACTGCAGTTTCTTATCTTTAGGCACCTGGTAGGAGGAATGGGCCTGTGGCTCGCCGCCGTCACCATCGCCACCGCCGTCGGCGTTGCCGTTTTCGGGGGTGTTGGTGCCGTCTTGTGCGTTGTCCTCGGCAGGCTCTTGCTGCTCCTTGCCTTCCAGTTCGTCGTCGTCTTTCTTCATAATTTCAGGTGTTTTAACCTGCAAAGATACAAAAAAGTTGTCAGTCCCTAGTCCCTAGTCCCTAGTTTTTAGTTGGCTGGCGCAAAAAATGACTGGCTGGATGGGCTGGAATTGCAGGATAGACTAGACTACTGTCTCGGGGTGGGTGGGGGCGGTGCCTTGTTTGCGGCAGAGTTTTTGGAATGCCGAGGGGGTGAGTCCCACGATGTTTTTGAACACGGCGGCAAAATTGCTGCGAGATTTGTACCCCACGCTGTTTGCGATTCCCTCAAGGGAATAACTGCCGTAACCCTCGGTGTCCATCAGGCGGCGACAAGCTTCCTTGATGCGGTACTCGTTGAGCAGCATATAAAAGTTGCACTGCTTGCATGCATTGATGGCACGAGACACATATTTGACGTTGCTGTCAACCAGTTCGGCGAGGCGCTGGCGTGAGAAATCCTCGCCATAGACCTCGGGCGACGACTCCAGCACTGCCGTGATTTTGTCCATCAGGTCGCGGTCGGCTTGGCTGGGCCTATCTTGGTCGGGTGCGTTGGCATGTTCAGCAACGGGTGTGGGTTTGGCAGTGAGGCGAAGTTCCTTGCCCTCGTTGAGCAGGGCGATGTTCTTCTCATACAGCAGACGGTTGGTGCGCTTGGTTCTGCGGTAGTTCACCCACAGTATGCCCAACAGGGCTAGTGCCAGCAAAGCGATGATGATGGTGCTCCATAGCATGACGGTCTGCATCTGGTAGTGATGCCTCATGTCGCTGATGCGCTCGCGCGTCTGCTCCAGTTCCAGATTCAGTTTCGCCTGGTCTATCTTGCCCGCATGGCTCTTGTTGATAAATTCGTCCTTGGTGATGTAGTACTGCAGGGCATATTTGTCGGCCATCGCCTTGTTGCCGTCCGCTTGGTAGTGTTGCTTGATAAGCCACAACGCTTCTAACAGCTCAAAGGTCATCCCCTGTTCCCGAAAGGACTGTTCCTGTTGCATCATCAGATTCAATGCCTCGGCCCGCTTGCCACTTTTTACCAACACGGCATACTGCGAAACTATGAGCATATATTTCATTTGGATGAAGTCCTTGTCGTTGAGAAACTTTGGGTGGGTTAATGGAGTCTGCAATGTTTCTAATGCCTTGTCGTAGTCACCGGCATTGTAAAAATCCACGGCATCGCACATCACTGCGGCAACATTGCCGCAAGCACCTTGTCGTTGCTCGGCCTCACGGTATGCCTTGACGACTTCGGTCACCTCGGTTGCTTTGTCAAACTTGAGGGCAAGATACAACGGGTTTAGTGTGGTGGTTTCCAAAGCCATCCTGTCGATTTCAGTATTGTGTTGTTTTATTATCTCTATCGATAGGTAGGATGCTTTGACGAAACTTTCCAGTACATCCCGATTGAAGGCAAAGTTGTTTTCCAGGTCGTTTTGCATGGCGGCCAGTACGGCTTTATCGTTTGCAATCTGGGCCCGTGATTTGAATTGATATTTGTTGGCGATTTGTTCGGCTTTCAGCAGGTTTTCAGCAGCGAGTTGGTAGTTGTAAAAACAAATTAGATTCTGCAGGCCCATATACCTGAATGCGACACAGCAGGCCTCAATTTCCTGTGGCGTGAGATTTCCCTTGCCATATTTGCTGGCTTGGATATTGGCGCACAGCATGGCGCTGTCAATATGATTGTATTCAATATAGTAATTTAGTTGGCTATTAAACTCCTTGGGTGTGAAATTGTAAAACCGCTTAAGAGTCTTGTCGTCGGTGGCGCGGGCAAAGCCGGTCAAAGCGCTAATTGCCCCCAGTAGTATGATGAGGTATCGCTTGATATTCATATGAATTGTTGGTTTAGTGATGCTACAAAGTTACACACTACAACCGATATCTCCAAAAATTGCCCTACGATACATAAAGAAAAGTGCCGACCTTTTGGGGCCAGCACTTCTCTAATTTATGCAGAAACGAATATTATTTCACGAAAACTTTCTTGACGGTGCCATCGCTCATCATGACGATGTTTACGCCGGCCTGGGGTGCGCTGATGGCACGGCCGTCGATGGTGTAGCGGGCTACCTCGGTGGCATCGTTGCTGGTCACCACATCAATGCAAGTGGGGCTGCCGTCGCCGATGCGGAATGCGGGCGAGACAACCTGCTCCTGCCAGTTGCCCGAGAGGTCGGTTAACTTGATTCTCAGGTCATACCATCCGTTTGCACTGGGACTGGTCACATCATTGAGCGCGCCGCGATAAAAGTAGCCGAATCCAGGCATAAAGAACTCACTGGGAATCTCATCCACCTCAAGTGCAAGCCATTGGTTGGCGCAATAGGGCGAATAGGATACCTCTACGGTCTGCTCCTGACAGTCGAACCAATGTTTGCGGCCTTCAACTGTGAAACTAAAGTCGCCACCGGCAAATTCGATGATGCCTTCGTCGGCGGCATCAAAGCGGTCGGTAATCCTGCCTTGACGGTCCTTGAACGTCAGCATCTGCAGGGTGGGTGCGGTCCAGTCAACTTGGCGTTGGTCGTAGTAAACGTCGGTGACATTCTTGCCCTGCAAGCCGTCAACCACGGCGTTGTTATTCTCGAAATGAGCAGTAAACACGCCATCGGGTTTACCCAGGTTGGCAAATTCATACATATCCTGTTCAATGGTCATGCAATTATTGCTGATGGTCTCACCATTGTAGCGGATGTCAGCGGTATAATATCCGCCAATAATCTCGCCATAACGACCGATATAGCAAGGCGAGATCAAAGAAAATTTGAATACACCTTCATAAACAATGTTTTGAGCCATTACCGAACAAATCGGGCTATTTGAGCCAAAGGCAAGCGCCTTGTATTCAGGCGTGAACGAGAACTGGGGATGGCCAGGGTACTCCATGATATCACCGCCGCCCACGGGAATATGGAAATAATAATTGCCATAGGCATCGTGGCCGGTATTGACATATTCCATGCTTCCGTCATTGTTAATCAGGACAGGAAGGCCAGTTACCGTGCGATATAATTGGATAGTGTCGAGATACTCAATTTCCTCGAAAGTTTCCAAATCAAAATCATGTTCAAGAACTACCACAGGTTCTGATACATTATCAGTAAATGTGGGCAGAACCATGATGTCAAATTTGCTGGGTTCGTCACCGTCTTTACGGTTGGGGTCAACATATATGCTCGTAACAGGAGTGGATATGGTCAGGTTGCCACCACTCAAGCCGCCACTGTTCTTGTTGTCAAGCATTTCGATGGTGGAAATGCTTTGGCTTAAACCCTCGAAATCGTTACCGATAGAAGTGAACTGCTCCTGATACAGTACAAAGTTGTCGGGGTTGTTCTGGAGCAAAGGCTCACTCATTTCTCTAGATTCATACTTAACTATGTATGTGCCATCGTTATCTCCTAAAACCCTCTCTGATACTAGTTTATAGCGATCGCTTACATTGTTGAGGAAAATGGTTGCAAAGTTATTCTGGTCAACATATTGATATTCGGCAAGAGCAACATATTTCGCAACATATCCGTAGCCCTTGAGGATAAGCGAAATAACGTCGGCAAAATATAACGAATTGCCAGATGAGATAACGTCAAGGCCCTTAGTATCAGGGTTTATTTGTACTAAATTTATGGTTGCCTCTTCACCATTGGGCTTAAAGGTTTTGAAGCCATATTGAATGTTGGATTCGGCAAAATCAAATGTGATGGTGGTGTCGTTGCTGATTTGAACAAGTTCCTTTACATTAAAAATAAAGCCGCGATTCATATGGGCAGCACTTGAATGGAAATCATAGGTTCCGACTGGCAGTTGATAGGTCAATCGGTAAGAATCATTTTCCCAGTCATAATCCATCCTTAAATCATCAGAGATATTATCGCCTATAACTCTGACTATGCCCCATGGCGACATGACCGATGCGTCATAACTCAAAAGGAAAGTGACATTGACAAGGTCGGCTTCGCCTGCGTTGAATTTCTTGGTGAAAATGTTCTGCTTGGGGGTAAAAACCTCGTTGCCGTTTTTGAGGCTGCGCTTGTCATACTTGGTCATGTCAATGTTGGGCTTGACAGGCGCATCCTTGCTGCCATTGCGGTTGTTGACGAAGATGGATTGGGCCGCTGTGTTGCCAAAAGCCATGTATAACGCAACCATTAAAATTGAGTAAAGATGTTTGTGTTTCATAAGTTTTATGTTTTTGTTAAGAATAAAATATGTCTGTTGCAAAGGTAGGGTTAATGTGCGGGAAATGGGACAAACATCTGCAAGGCAGGTGTCTTAATGAGGGAATATGCCCCTCAAAAGTGCAAGAATGGGGTGTTTTGCTTTTGGCGCGCCCAAAAAAGAACATCAACAACCATTTTTTTCAAACAGTTGTTGATGTTGTATAGAGTTGTTTTTGTTGTTTGATTCTATACCAGGGGAGAGTTTCTTACAGGCCGGTGATGCGGACGACGGGGCCGAGGGGCTTGAGGTTGTCTTCGTTGCCCCCTTGGGCGGTGAGTATCCATGCCAGGGGCTTGTGGCGCTTGTCGTCGGGTACCTTGGGGACCGGGGCATAGCCGTCGGTGAGGAAGACGAGTCCGTCATACTCCTCGTGCTCGTAGTAGAAGTCGATGGCAGGCTGGAAGTTAGTGCCGCCGCGCCCGATGACGCGGATGCCGTTGGATGCCTGCTTGAGCAGCATGGGCTTCTCGGTGGTGATGTCGCTGTCGAACTCGATGACCTCGATCTGCTCGATGCCCTGCTTGAAGAAACGGTTGATGACGGCGAGGAATTTGCGGATGTCCTCGTCGGGGACACTGCCGCTGACGTCGACGGCAACAAGCAGGCGCGTGCTGTAGGCATACTGGCTGCCCATGGCGTCAAAGCCGTAGCGGCGGTTGGGGCGCATGCGCGTCAGGTGACGCTTGGTGCTCAGGATGCTGGCGCGGAACTGACTGAGGATGGCGCGGAAGTTCTGCTTGCTCACCAAGGTGCTCTCGATGAGGGCTTTAAGGTCACCTCCAAGTGAGCCCCACTGGTTGCTGCGCTGTGCTGTCTCGATCTCGTGGTTGACTTTCTCGGTCATCAGCTCGTCTTCTTCCCAGAGCGATGCCCCGGCGTCGGCCTCCAGCAGGTCATCAGTCAGCTGGCTGCCCTCGGCATCGCCCAGCATGTCGCTGGCGATGGGGATGCCGTTTCCGTCGGCATCCTGCTCGAGTTGCAGCACCTGCCCTGCCATGAGCGAATAGTACTGCTCAAAAGCCTGGTCGCGAGGGATGTCGAATACATGGGGCGGTTCCAGCCCGATGGTATCCATGCCCTCCAGGTTGTCGCACAACGTCAGGTCGCTCGACATGCGCATCACGTCGCGCCGCGGGTTGTAGGGTTGGCGCTGATAAGGATGCTTGAGGATGATGCGAACCACCTCGGCTTTTAGCCTGAGTGCCAGCTGGTTGTCATCGAAGTGCTCCAGCCGCTCAGGGTTGTACTCGATGAGCCCCTTGCCACAGCGCATGTCGCAACCCATGTTGTCGTTGCGCTTGAGGGCATGGGTGCAGAACACCGAGAAGATGAGCGGCTCGGTGAGGAACCAGTCCTGAGAGATGGTTTTTATGCGGTCGCCGACGGTCATAGGTCGTTGATCATCTGGTTAATCAATTGCAGCGCCTCGCGGCAGTCCATCATGATGAACGCGTTGGCGTTGGGGTAGGTGGCGTTCTCGAAGAATGATGCGAAGTGGGCAATCGCCTCCTGGCGCCCGTTGTTGAGCATCCACTTGATGTAGCGCACCAGGTTATTCCCGACGGTCTCCACGGCCTTCTTGTCCATGCCGAGCTCGAGTACCTGGTAGATGCCCTCGTTAATGATGGCCATCTGGGGCATGGTGTAGCTGGCGAGCTCGTGCTGGCAGGCGGTGAAGTCGGCGAGTACCTCACGGGCGGTGAGCATGCGCGACTGGTTGAGCGACTGAATGAACATCGATGCCGAGCGGGCACCGATGACACCAGTGATCATCTTGGCCAGCCGGTTCATGTCGGTGATGTTGCTACTGGCCTTGAGCAGACCCGAGACGCGCACCCAGGCACGGCGGTCGGGTGTCTTGTCGAAGGTGCCCTTGTTGATGTCCACGTTCTTCTCCAGCTCGTCGGGGTGCTCCTCGATGAAGTTGATGACACGTTGGTCCACGTCGTGCTGCTTGGCCCAGAAGAGCCATTCGCCGACCGTGGGCGAGAAGAAATAGACGTTGAAGCGCGACACGAGCGCCGGGTCGAGGTCGGTCAACTGATACTCCTCGCCGTCGTTCACTGCAGCGATGACGCGACTGCCAGGGGGCAACGAGCGTCCCGCCAGTTTGCGGTTGAGTGACAGGTCCATGACCGATTGCAGGATTTCGGGGCGCGCGCGGTTCATCTCGTCGAGGAAGAGCACCACTGGCTTGTCGTCCATGGGGAACCAGTAGGGCGGCATGAACTCGGTCTTGCCGGTTGCTTCGTCCTTGTTGGGCAGGCCGATGAGGTCGCCCGGGTCACTCATCTGTCCCAGGAAGAGGGCGATGACGGGGATGCCCTGGTCCTCGAAGTGACGTGTGATGATTTCACTCTTGCCGATGCCGTGTTTTCCCACGAGCAGGATGTTCTGTGTCGATGGCGTGGTCTCGAGAATTGTCTTGAGGTCGCCGGTGTTGATGGTGATTGCCATTATTTTAGTTTTTAGTTGTTAGTCCTTAGTCCTTAGTCCCTAGTTTCTAGTTGGCATCCGCGCGGGTTGGATGTTCTAGACTATCTAAATCTTCTAGAGGGGGGCGGAGGGTGGTTTCTATTCCTTGGAAGCGGTGATCCATTCGACCTTCTTGCGGGGGCCGGTGAGGCGGTAGGGGAACAGCTTGGCGAGCTCCACCAGCCGGGAAATGTAGGCGATATCGTGATCGATGCGCGCCTTGATGTCGGCCTCGTGGCCGAGGTTGATGATCATGGACTTGCCGCGCGTGAGGCGGATGTGCAGTTCTTGGCGCCCGTCCTCTTCATCCTCGGTGAGGTGGTATTGCCATTTCGTGCCCTCGAAGTAGGTGTCAATCTGTTGTTGTAAGGCAGTTTTGGGGGATTCCTTGGCTGGCTTGTCGTTGTTGCCGTCGAACAGCCGGTGGAGCCATCCCTTGATGCCGTGCTGTGGCACATCGTCCTCCTTGTCGGCGTTGGCTGCTAGCTTCGCCTGCTGCCAGTCGTCACGCACCTCGCCGCGTACGGTAAACCGTCCGTCACGGGCCATGTAGGCAAACTCCTGCATGTAGGGCTTGACCAGGTCGAGGTGGTTGATGAAGTCGTCGTGCGGGATGGGCAGGTCGAGGGTCTTGTATCGGTTCAGATAGACAAGCAGACGGGTCTTGTGTCCGTCGGCATGACGCTTGTCAACATAATAGGAGATGCCCGTGCCATCGAAGTATCGCTTCAGGTAGGCATCGATGTTGTTCAGCGTCATGTTGCGCATCTTGACACCCTTGCTGTCGGCCTTGAAAGCGGCGGTGAGCTGTTCTTTCCACTCGGCGGCGTGATCCAGGAAAATCTGTGAAGCCTCGATGACGCGGCTGCGGTCGATGACCTCCATGGGAGCGCCGCTCCATTGCTGGTGGTAATGCAACTCGTCGATATCGATGCGTGCTCTCACATTGGAGCCTTGGACTGCATGACATAATGTCAGTCCGCATGGGGCTTTCACATTCAGCCCGATGCCGTAATTGTCCATTTCCACCAGCTGAACCATGTCGCTGGTGATGATGCCGTTGATGAGTTGGTCGTGAGCAGCCTCATATTCCTGGAGCATCCTTGCGCTGAGGCGAGGTCCCGTGCTCTGATGGCCGTTAGCCGAGGGTCTGTCGCCGAAAGCGGGTTTCAGGATGTGGTCGATGCTTTCGGCCACACGCTGCGACTCGGTTCCTTCGGTTTCGGTATAGGTGTAGATAAACATGACCATGAAACAAGCAATAATCGTGCCTTTTGCCCTGGTGCTGGCAGATTGTCGCTTTTCGGGCTTGAAGAATAGGCGCTGATACAATAAAAAGCCCCAGAACCCCCGAAAACTGAAAACTATTTACTACCTTTGCCGATTCTTGGCGAACTCAAGTCATGCAATTTGACACCTATACATATGCTCTGTTCCTTCCCCTGGTGTTTTTCATCTACTGGGGGTTGCGCAACCATCTCAAGTGGCAGAACCTGTTTCTGCTGGTTGCCAGTTATGTGTTCTATGGCTGGTGGGACTGGCGCATGTTGAGCCTGATCATGCTCACAACCGTGACCACTTGGGGCAGTGCATTGATGATGAAAGGCAATCGCTCTCGGGGTGACAAATTGTGGGCGGCAGCCAATATCGTGCTGAATCTGGGCATCCTGTGTGTCTTCAAGTATCTGAACTTCTTGAGGGACAGTTTTGTGCATCTGCTCAACCTGTTCGGTGTCAACCCCGACTGGCCCACTCTGAACATCCTGCTGCCCGTGGGTATTTCGTTCTACACTTTCCAGGCCATCAGTTACACGATTGATGTGTATCGCGGAGATATCAAAGCTACACGCAACGCGGTGGCTTTCAGCGTGTTCATTGCATTCTTTCCCCAGCTTGTGGCTGGCCCCATCGAGCGAGCTACCAACCTGTTGCCGCAATTCCTGCGCAATAAATCGTTTGACTATGACAACGCTGTGGTGGGTATGCGTCAGATCCTGTGGGGCTTGGGTAAAAAGGTCATCATCGCCGACACGATGGGCACCTATGTGGACCAGTTGCTGAATAATCCCTATTACTACTCGTCGACGAGCATGATTTGGGCCGGCATCCTGTTTGCCGTTCAGATTTATGCCGACTTCTCGGGTTACAGCGACATCGCTATCGGTTCGGCGCGACTGCTGAACATCAGACTCAAAGCCAACTTCCGTTATCCCTTCTTCTCACGCAACATGAAGGAGTTGTGGCAGCGGTGGCACATCTCGTTGATGACCTGGTTCAGGCATTATGTCTATTTCCCGTTGGGCGGTTCCCGTCGCGGTCAGTGGCGCACGGCATTGAACACGATGATCGTGTTCGCCTTGTCAGGACTGTGGCACGGTGCTGACTGGACATTTGTCATCTGGGGTACCGTTAACGGCCTGTTATTGTTGCCCTTTGTGTTCATGCCTCGCAAGAAGTTGAGCGACCATGCGTCGCTGGTTGACTTGTCCCGTTGCTTGTTGACGTTCTTCCTCTTTGCGATGGTGTTCATCGCTTTCCGGGCCAACGGCATCGGCCATTTGGGCCAGATATGTGATGTCATTGTTCACGGCCGCTGGGGTGAATGGCCCGAATTCCTGGAGGCTCTGTATTACATCGTGCCCTTCTTTGTCATCGAGTGGCTGGGTCGTCGCCAGGAGTTCCCGTTACAGCAGATGCGGTTCCCGCGCGTGTTGCGGTGGATTATCTATTGGGGCTTGCTCGTGGGCATTTCGCTGGCCAGTCTGGACACCGATATGCAATTCATCTATTTCCAGTTCTAGCATGATAAGAGGAGCGATGAAAAATGGCGCTGATGAGCAACGTGATACAGGCTTTTTGACTAATTTTGCATCTTAATTAATGCAGTTTGATACTTACACATACGCTCTGTTCCTGCCTCTGGTGTTCTTTTGCTACTGGGGGTTGCGCAACCATCTCAAATGGCAGAACCTGTTCCTGCTTATAGCCAGCTACGTCTTCTATGGCTGGTGGGACTGGCGTATGCTGGGCCTGATCATGCTCACGTCGTTAAGCACCTATGGCACAGCCATGGTGATGCGTGGTGACCGTTCCAGGCATGACAAATTGTGGGTGGCGTTTAACGTGGTACTCAATTTGGGCATTCTGGCGGTATTCAAGTATCTGAACTTCCTGCGCGACAGCCTGGTGGACTTGTTGGGCTTGTTCGGCGTCAATCCCGACTGGCCGACCCTTCACATCCTGCTGCCGGTGGGTATCTCGTTCTACACCTTCCAGGCCATCAGTTACACCATCGACGTGTATCGCGGAGACGTCAAGCCCACACGGGACGCCGTGGCCTTCTGTGTCTTTATCGCCTTCTTCCCGCAGTTGGTGGCCGGCCCCATCGAGCGCGCTTCCAACCTGTTGCCGCAATTCCTGCGCAAGAAGACGTTTGACTACGGCAACGCGGTGATAGGTATGCGCCAGATCCTGTGGGGCTTGGCCAAGAAAGTGATAGTCGCCGACAGCATCGGCTATTATGTCGACCAGCTGTTGTATAATCCCTACCATTATTCGGCCTGGAGCATGGTATGGGCATCGATGCTCTTTGTCATCCAGATTTATGCCGACTTCTCGGGTTACAGCGATATTGCCATCGGTTCTGCGAGACTGCTGAACATCAAGCTGCAGCCTAACTTCCGCTACCCGTTCTTCTCACGCAACATGAAGGAACTGTGGCAGCGGTGGCACATCTCGTTGATTCTGTGGTTCCGCTACTATGTCTATTTCCCGATGGGCGGCTCACGCTACGGGCGTTGGCGCACGGCCTTCAATGTCATGGTGCTGTTCACGCTTTCGGGCTTGTGGCACGGTGCCGACTGGACATTTGTCATCTGGGGTGTGCTCAATGGCCTGCTGATCGTGCCCTTTGTCTTCCTGCCACGCAAGAAGATGACACGTGACCCCAGCAACCGCGACATCCCTCGATGTTTGTTGACATTCGTCATTTTTGCCTTGGCCAGCATCTCGTTCCGCGCCAACAACCTGGTGCACTTGAACGAGATCTGTGACGTGGTGCTGAACACCTCGTGGACGCTGCGTCCGGTCTTCGGGCAGCCCTTGTACTACATCGTGCCGTTCTTTATCATCGAATGGCTGGGGCGCAAGCACGAGTTCCCGCTGGAGCACTTGCCGTTCCCCACGGCGGTGCGCTGGCTCATCTATTGGGCGCTGTTGATAGGCATCTCCATTATCGGCCTTGACCGTGACATGCAGTTTATTTATTTCCAGTTCTAGTGTTGAGAGTGATGAAACAGCAGGGATTCAAAAAATTTGTTTTGCGCACATTGCTGGCATTGACACCGGTGATAGCCTATGTCGCCTTGTATCTCATCATGGACCCGTTCAGGGTAGTTCATCCCTATAATGGCGTGTCGGTGCAAGCGGGCGACACGCTGGAGCGCATCCCCAACAAACGCTATGTCGCCATCGAGGGTTTCAAGCACTATAACGACTCGATGCACTATAACTCGTTCATCTTCGGCTCTTCGTTGTCGTCCAATTTTACGGCTGCTGCCTGGAAGAAACATCTGCCCGACAGTGCAAGGGTGTATCACTTCACCGCAGGCGCCGAGCCGCTGGTGGGCATCCGTGACGAGTTGCGCTACCTGTTTGACCACCATGTTCCGGTGGCTCACGCACTGCTGGTGATGGAGGAAGAGATGTATCGTCGTCCCACGCGGTATGAGGAATTGCCCTATGTGCCGCACTATGACGTGTCGCCCGATATCACATGGCTGGATTTCCAGCGCGTACACTTCAATGCCTTCCGTGATCCAGACATGTTCGTGTACAACTTCTTCCCCTCGCTAGTGGCCGACAAACTGGTGGCCGACGGCAAGATGCAGACCGTGCCCAGCGGCGGTCACGACGAGTTGACCAACGAGGACTCCAGCTCCAAGCTGGATTCCATCATCTTGAGCAACCCAAGGGCTTACTACGAACAAATGCCCTGGCTGGTCAATATGCAACCGCTTCCCAATCCCATGCCGTTGAGCATCGGGCCCGATGCCGAGAAGCTCTTGCGTGAAATCGCCGCTATGTTGCAGGAATATCATGTGGATTATCTGGTGATTGTGCCGCCACGATTCCGCACCCAGGGCTTGTTGCCGCTGGACCACGCATTGTTGTGTGAAATCATGGGTGAGGAACATGTCAATGATTTCAGTTGGGACAACGAACTGGTTAATGACCTGGAGAGCTATTACGACGGCATGCATATCCTCACCTACCGCTGCTCGGAACTCATCGACCGCTGCTATTCCCGCCCACGGTTCACGTTGTCCGGCCGCTGATGGCCGAGGGCCTGACATAGGAGCCCGCAGGGTCATGATATCATATAAACGAGGGCGCGTCTGAATCCAGACGCGCCCTCGCTATTGTGGATGATGAAAGATCAGTCAGTGATCCTTATTGATTGAGGATGTAGCTGATGAGTGCGATAGCATCCGAGATGCTAATCGTACCATCCTCGTTGAAGTCTGCAGCATTGCTGTCGAAGTTCTCAGCCTCACTGTTAAGGATATAGTTGATGAGCATTGAGGCGTCACTGATGTTGATGAAGCCGTCCATGTTCACGTCACCGATCTGGTGGTTGGGTGCTTCCTCGGCAATCTCGTCAAGGAAAATCTGCAGTTGGGAGGCGTCGCTGGTCTTCACATCGTCGGCATAGACCTCGAACGCATTCACCACACCCCTTGACGACTTCACAAAGTGGCTGCCAGTCGAGTTCATGAAGTAAGCATCCTCGATATTGTGCTTGAAGAATTCACCGATGACCATGTGGTGGGTGCCGCTGGTAATGGCACTGGGATTGGGCTTGACGGTCACGTTGTTAGCACTGAATACAAACGTTTTGTCTCGCATGTCGGTGCCGTTAGCGCCGTCGTAGGGAGCCACAAAGTAAGGCACATTGGCTTCAAGCTTATTACCAACATATTCAGCAACTAATCTGGCGTCGTCGTCGGTATCTTCCTCCTCATTGAAGTTGCAGACCCACAGGCCCTTGGCGTCGGTCTTGCTGTGCATCCAATCGATGGGTGCGCCATCAGCAGTCACACTGGTTGCGGCGAAGGGCAGTACCATGGTGTTCCATCCGCCATTCTCACCGGCATGGCGACCCTTGTTGAACTTGCGCTCGAAGCTGATGTTCTCGGCCGTGAAGCGGTAGGGCGTGTAGAAGTCATATCCGTGCTGTAGCACGACATCGCGCTGGGCGACATTATTCTGAATCACGTTTTTGGCTTCAAGTCCAGCAGGGATATACTTGGAACTGCTGCCGATGAAGAACAGCGTGTTGGGATTCTCGTTGGGAATCAAAGAGGTGAGGTTGAGATCCATGAGGCTGACAGCTGCGGCATTCTCGGGTACTCGGATGCCGTTATAGGGCTTGTAGCCGGTGCGGTTGCCTTGACCGTCCCAAACCACCATACCGCGCTCCATGGTATAGTACTTGGAGCCTCCGGGAGGCACGAGGTTCTTGGTGGAGTCGTTCTCGTTGCGTCCGTAGATGTTGAGGGCATAACGTGAACCGAATGCCAGGTTGTCAAAGTCGAAATAGAAGGTCTGGGTCTCACCTGCGGGGATGTTGACCGACACGTTCTGATAGCTGATCATCGTGCCGTGGTTGTTCTCGTCGACGATGAAGATGGGCGCCAGCAGGTAACGGGTGTAATCACCGTCAGCATGGTTGGTGACGTCGACCTTGAAACGGATGAAGCTGTCATAGACAATCATGTTCTCGTCGGCGCCGAGGGCGTTGATGTCAACCGTCAGGTTCATGGGCACCATGGCATTGTCGGCGATGCTCACGCTACCCGTTCCGGGAATCGAAGGTGACCAGGTGTCGTAGAGGGTTGACAGGTGGGCGCTCTTGGTGCCAGGGTTCTTCGGGGTGAAGTTGAAGGTCACCACCTTAGTGCCACCAGCGGGAATCTCGGCTTCGATGACAGTAGTGTACTCACTGTACTCGTCGAAGGCCTCATTGTCCACAAAGAGGTAAAGCTTGCCGCTGTAGCGGTCGGCGCTGTTGTTCTTGACGGTCACGTGGCACTGCTCGGCAGTTCCCACCTTCTCGCCGCCGGTGAATTCAAACTTGGTGGACTGGAGGTCCACGATGGGATGGTCGGTGAAGGTGACCCAATTGCCGTTGAAGGTGGCCTCAACGTAGTAACGGTCGCTTTCAATCATGGGATCCCACACGTTGCTGGCGGGAATGGAGCTGACGGGAACGATTTTGTAGGTACCGCTGGTGATGCCCTTTCCGAAGGGATAGGTTACGGAACTTTGTGCCTCGGGCCAGCTGTCGGTTACTGACAGATAGTTGGCGCCATAATACGTCTGGGCGATAAGTTCCACGAAGTTGTTGTTGCTGTCATAGAGGGCGATACCGCGCAGGTACTTAGTGCCATCGTCGATATGGTCTTCGGCCGTCACCTTGATGCGGCGGTTCTTGTTGAGCTTGAAGTTGCCGTCGTCGCCGCGCTCAAAAGTGCGGGTTCCCGTGTAGTACATGTTCCAGACGGTGAGGCGGTGGTCCACTTCTTCGGGTATGCCGCTGTATCCGGGTTCGATGCCGATGATGGCGGTCTGGTCAATGTTATAACCTTCCATGCTGTGTGCAGCGCCCACGCCACCGGCATAGGGGTTCATCACCGAGAGGACAAAGTATCCGTCACCGATGCCACCCCAACCCCAGTTGATGTGGAAGTAGTCACCGTAGGCATAACCGTCGCAGACGAAGGAGTGTCCACCACCGCTACCGGCACGACCGTTGTAAATCATGGGACGTCCTGCTGCCAGTTCCTGGTAAATCATCTCTTCCCAGTCGCCTTGTTCGTAGTCACTTCGGTAGACCAACTTGGCATCGTAGTTGAAATACTCGTTCAACGCTGTGGGGATATAGGGGTCGCTGGTGCTGGAAGCGTTGATACCGTACTGCATGTGGGCAGCACAACCGGCATAAAGCATGAGCCAAGCAACGGCATCTTTCTCGGCGTCGGTTTCGGCTCCGGTGTAACGATCTTTCATGTTATCCCAGTCGAAATACATGGGGTACAAGGGATCGGTATCAAAAAGACCATATTCCTCGTTCATGTAATAGACGACCTGGTAGGAGGGTATAGTCTGTGAGCAGCTCAGCGGGAACCTGTAGAAGTTCATGACCTGAGCCATCGCAGTGGCTACGCATCCAGTGTAGGCTAACTCGCCCACGGTGTCTCCATTCTCGTCAATGTCCATGAACTCGGGGCAGCGGTTCCAGTAGGGAGCGGCCTGGTCCCAGTGAGTGGTGATCAACGGGGAGATGCTGTTGCGGGTGGGGCGGGGAGCATTCAGGTTCTCGCCAGTGATTCCCAGCTGGTCCAGCATGGCAATCTGCTCATTGTAGCTCTCGAACCAAGCCTTCATGTTGGCCGGGACGTTGTTGGGGTCAAAATGCCCATTGTCGGTAAATCCCAGAATCGGGATGGTCCTGTCATCACCCGAGACGATGACAAATCCCTTGTCATTGACAGTGTTGAACACAAAATAGTTAGTCTGCATGGTCGATTGCTGACCATTGGCCATCATGCGGGGAGTGAAGTTGACAGGTGTCGCTTTCACTGTGACATTTGGTCGGTGTTGCTGCAAGAATTGACTCGCCGCTTTCTGGGCCACTTCAGGCGTGATAGGGGCAGCGGTCGCTGCAATAGCAAGCACAAGTGCTGCTAGAATTGTAAATTTTCTCATGTTTGATGTTAATGATATAGATGATTAAATTATGTGCTTAAAATCCAGGATTTTCATAACCTCAGAAAAAGAAAGCATGCAAAAATATAAATTATTTTTATAATATGCAAAATTAGGCACGAAAAATAACGTCTCGTGCCCTAAAAAAGGTGTTTTGTTATAAAAAAAGCCTTAAAACTTGATTTTTTTAAGAAGGCTATGATTACTGTTTTCAGTAATCAATCGCCTTGGTTTCTTCCTCGGTGACTTTGTTTTTCTTGTTGTGGATTCTCACCTTGAGTTCGTCAAAACCGAACCCGTAAACACCGTTGACATTGCTCTGGGTAATGATGGCCTCGCGGTCGGTTTCCTTGATGATGCGGAAGATGTGTACACTCTCGTGCTTGCGGCACATGACCATGACGATTTTGACCGCAGCCTTGGTGTACCAACCGGTTCCATCGAGGATGGTGCATCCGCGGTGCGCCTCCTGAATGATATTGTCGGCTATTTCCTTCCACTTCTTGCTGATGATCATGAACTGTACACTCTGCCGCGTGTTGTTGATGACACGGTCGGCAGCCACCGAGTAGATGACCATGAAGATGAGACCGTACACAATCTTGTCGATGGAGTGGAACAGCAGGTAGGATGAGCAGATGATGAGCACATCGCAGTACATCATCGTTCGGCCAAAGGAGATAGTGCTGTACTTGGCCACCATGGCGGCGATGATGTCGGTGCCGCCGGTGCTGCCGTTATGGGTGAAAACGATGCCAAGTCCCAGTCCGCACAACACGGCACCCAGGATGACGTTCATGAATGTCTGTTGCTCGATGATGGGTGCTGGGAACTGTGGCTGCAACACCGCCATGAAGAATGTGGCGATGGATGCTCCGATGATTGTACGCAGCACAAACTGCTTGCCGACGCTGTGGAAGGCGATAGCCAGCAGGATGATGTTGATGATATAGTAGGTCGCTGCCACATTCCATCCAAGCCAGTAATGGAGGAGTGAAGAAAGACCCGATACACTGCCGATCACGATTTCCTCGGGAAGGATGAACGCGGTGAATCCAAAAGCATAGCAGAACAGACCAAATGTGATCATCACATAGTCCTTGGCTAAATTGAGAAGTTTTCTTGATTTTTCGGTCATAATAAACGTCATCTGATGCGGCTGCAAAATTACTGAAAAATTTCTTGAATTTGGTGAATTGATGAATTAATTAGCCTTTGTATTAAAAAAATGTGTACCTTTAGGGGGTGCAAACGACCGATGCGTCAATATAGAGATACATTATATATAATATAGAGAGAATCAATGATCACAAGATTAATTATTTCGTCACTGGCGGTGTGGATTACCGCCTACACGTTTAGCGGTGTGACGGTAGAACCGTGGTGGTGGGCTATAATTATCGCTGTGGTGCTGGGGTTTGTGAATTCCTGCATCAGGCCGCTGGTTAAATTTGTGGCCTTGCCCATCAACATCCTGACGCTTGGCCTGTTCACCTTTGTCATCAACGGGTTGATGGTGCTGTTATGTGCTTGGCTGGTGCCTGATAATCACTTTGTTGTGGACGGCATCGGTTGGGCCATCGCCTTCAGTATCGCCATGACGATTGTCAGCTGGCTGCTGCATCTCTTCTTCGATCCCAAGAAGAAGTAATCACTCGTCCTCAAACTTGATGGTGTTGCGGTTTGTGCTCTCGATGCGGCGGTTGCGCCAGCATCGGCGGCACAGCGACACGTATTTGTCGTCGCCACCGATTTCGACCTGGTTGCCGTCGGTGACGATGTTGCCGGAGCTGTCGATGCGTGCGTTGATGATGGTCTTGCGCCCGCAGGAGCAGGTGGACTTGATTTCCTCGATGGTGTCGGCAAGTTCCATCAATCGGCGTGAGCCTTCAAAGAGGTGAGACTGGAAGTCGGTCCTGAGTCCGTAGCACACGACATTCACGCCATAGTCATCGACGATGCGCGCGAGCTGGTCAATCTGCTGAGCCGACAGGAACTGTGCCTCATCGATGAGCACCCAGTCCTTGACGACGAGGGTCTTCTCGAACATCTGCTTGAGCATCTCATAGAGGTCGCTCTCGGGGTAAATCCATGAACACTTGCGCTCGATGCCGATGCGTGAGCGGATGACGTTGTCGTTCTCGCGGTCGTCGATGATGGGTTTCATGCACAGGTATTGCATGCCGCGCTCCTCAAAGTTGTAGGCTTGAGTGAGCAGCAGGGCGGTCTTGGCCGACCCCATGGTGCCGTACTTGAAGTATAATTTTCCTCCTCCGTTCATGTCAGTGGTATGATAAAATGCTCAATGTCAAGTTGATTTCTCCTTGTTGCCTGGAGCGACAAGGCCGACAACAAAGTTACTGTTTTCCCGTCACACCACCGCAATTTTTTCAAGAAAAAAGTTATTAACACGATTGGTGTGGGTGACGGGTGTCCCCGGCCATCGGGGGTAATAAAAAGCGCAATGGCAATGTGCCACATGGGGCGCGCTGCCATTGCGGTGTCTTGTTGAGGCAGGAATCCCGATACTAAGACCGCTTGGGGTCTCTGGGTCCTGAACGCCCAACCTTCTGCCTCGGTTCGGGGCAGAATTATTTGTTTTTGGCCTCTGTTGGGGCGATGCCTACCAGCTCGGGGTCGATGAGGATGCGTCCGCAGTACTCACAGACGATGATCTTCTTATGCATCTTGATCTCCATCTGGCGCTGTGCGGGGATGCGGTTAAAGCAACCACCGCAGGCGTTGCGCTGCACGACGACGATACCGAGACCGTTGCGGGTGTTCTTGCGGATGCGCTTGAAAGCGGTCAAGAGCCTCTCTTCGATTTTGTTTTCCTGCTTTTTAGCCTTCTCGCGCAGGGTCTCCTCCTTCTGCTTGTTCTCGGAGACAATCTCGTTGAGTTCGCTCTTCTTCTCCTCCAACGCGTGCTCACGGTCGGTGTACATCTCCTTGGCCTTCTCGATTTCGACCTGCAAGGTCTCAGCCTTGCGGGCAGCCTCGTTCATCTTTTTCTCGGCCAGCTCGATGTTAAGGGTCTGGTACTCGATCTCCTTGGTCAGGTAGTCATACTCACGGTTGTTGCGCACGTTGTCTTGGTCGGCCGTGTACTTGTCGATAAGTGCCTCGGACTGCTCCTTGTCCTGACGGTGGCGCAGGATTTCCTCCTTCTGGATGGCAATCTCATCCTCATACTTGCTCACGCGTGTGTGAAGACCGGCGATTTCATCTTCAAGGTCTTGCACCTCCTGTGGCAACTCACCTCTCAGGGTCTTGATGGCGTCAATCTCTGAGAGCTTCTGCTGCAGGTCGTAAAGCGCTTTGAGTTTCTCTTCAACAGTGAGTTCTTTCTTTTGTGTAGCCATAAATTTGTTACTTTTAGCTGTTCGCTATCAGCCTTTAGCTATTCACGGGTGGTACCCAGTCAGCTACCGACTGATTGCTGTGAGCTTATTATAAATAATTGACTTGGTTCGTTTCGTTGTTCGCAAAAGCGACTGCAAAGGTAGGATTTTTTTTCTGAATAATCTCTAAAAAAATCTCTTTTGTGAAATGCTCACTCTCGTAGTGGCCGATGTCGGCGGTGACGATGCGCTGGCTGTTATCCAGGAAATCGTGGTATCGCATGTCGGCGGTGACATAGAGTTGAGCTCCCATCTCGACCGACTTGTCGAGCAGGAATCCACCTGCGCCGCCGCACAGAGCCACTCGGGAGACCATCGTGTCACCATCGCCACTGTAGCGCACCGCGCCAACCTCGAAGGCGGCTTTGACGCGCTTCAATACCTCCCGTGCCGTCATCGGCTGGATGTCGCCGATGACACCGCAGCCAGCCGTCGGGCAATCGTTGTCGCCATAGGGCGTCACCTCGTTGCCGTCGAGGAAACTGACGTTGGTCAGCCCGATTTTTTGAGCCATGCGGAAGGAGACCCCTTGCCAGGCGCTGTCCATGTTGGTGTGGGCGCTGTAGATGGTGACGTCGTTCTTGATGGCCATTGCCACCGTGCGCTCTACAGGCGTGCGGCCCATGATTTTCTTGAGTCCGCGGAAGATGAGCGGATGATGGGCAATGACGAGGTTGAAGCCTCGCTCAATCGCCTCGGCGACAACGACCTCGGTGGCATCGGTGCACAGGAGCACACCAGTGACCTCGGCTTCGGGGTCACCCACCTGGATGCCGGCGTTGTCCCACTCCTCTTGCAGTCGCAAGGGGGCATATTGCTCAATGGCGTCGGTGATTTCTCGGATGATCATGAGTCTAGTGGTTGATTGGCTCCGGTGGACTAGAGAAACTAGATGAACTAGACGTTCTAGATAGTCTAGATGATCTAAATACTCTAGATTCTCTAGTGATGGGAGCTAACAGTACTATTAAATCTTGTTCTCGGCTTTGAGGCGCTCGCGGTCCACGTCGATGTAGAGCTCGTCGAGCTGGCTCTGGTCAACGGGGCTGGGTGCGTCGAGCATGACGTCGCGGCCACTGTTGTTCTTGGGGAAGGCAATGCAGTCGCGGATGCTGTCGAGCCCTGCCATGATGGAGACGAAGCGGTCGAAACCGAATGCGAGACCAGCGTGGGGAGGTGCACCAAACTTGAACGCGTTGATGAGGAAGCCGAACTGTGCCATAGCCCGCTCGGGGGTGAAGCCCAGGATGTCAAACATCTTGGCCTGGAGCTTGCCGTCGTGGATACGCAGGCTGCCGCCACCGACCTCGATGCCGTTGCAGACGAAGTCATAAGCTTTGGCGCGAACGCGCTCGGGGTGCTCGTCGAGCAAGGGAATGTCGTCGGGGTTGGGCATGGTGAACGGGTGGTGGGTGGCCATCAGTCGCTGTTCCTCGTCGCTCCACTCAAACAGGGGGAAGTCGATGATCCACAGGCACTCAAACTTGTTCTTGTCCCTGAGACCAAGACGCTCACCCATCTCCAGACGCAGGGAGCAGAGCTGCACGCGTGTCTTGTTGGCGTTGTCGCCGCTCATGATGAGCACGAGGTCACCGTCGTTAGCACCCATCTTCTCCTTGAGCTGCTGCCAAACGGCGGGCTCGTAGAACTTGTCGATGCTGCTCTTGACCGTTCCGTCGGTGTTGAACTTGACATAGACCAAGCCCTTGGCACCAACTTGGGGACGCTTCACGAAGTCCACCAGTCCATCGAGCTGCTTGCGCGTGTAGTCGGCGCAACCGGGAGCGCAGATGGCACCGATGTAGTTGGCCTCGTTGAACACGGGGAAGGTGCCGGTGCCCTTGAGCACGTCATCGACCTCGACAAAAGTCATGCCGAAGCGACGGTCGGGCTTGTCGCTGCCGTAGAGGCGCATGGCGTCGTGCCAGGTCATCTGGTCGAGCTTCTCGGGAAGGTCAACATTGCGCACCTTCTTGAACAGGTGGCGTGCCAGTCCCTCGAAAACGTCGATGACATCCTCCTGGTCAACAAAGCTCATCTCGCAGTCAATCTGTGTGAACTCGGGCTGACGGTCGGCGCGCAAGTCCTCGTCGCGGAAGCACTTGGCAATCTGGAAGTAGCGGTCAAATCCGGCCACCATCAGCAACTGCTTCAGGGTCTGAGGACTCTGGGGCAAGGCATAGAACTGGCCGGGATTCATGCGTGAGGGCACGATGAAATCACGTGCGCCCTCGGGTGTGGAACCGATGAGGATGGGAGTCTCCACCTCAAGGAATCCCTGATCGTCAAGGTAGTTGCGGATGAGGATGGCCATATCGTGGCGCAACTCCAGGTTGCGGCGCACGGCATTGCGTCTGAGGTCCAGATAGCGATATTTCATCCTCAGGTCATCACCGCCGTCGGTGTTGTCCTCGATGGTGAAGGGCGGTGTAGTGCTCTCGCTCAAGATGTTGAGCTTGCTGGCGATGATTTCGATGTCGCCGGTGGGCATGTTGGGGTTCTTGCTCGAGCGCTCGGCCACTGTTCCCACGACCTGGATAACGAATTCACGTCCCAGATGGTTGGCTTGCTCACAGAGGTCGGCGTCAACCTCGTTGTTAAACACGATTTGGGTGATGCCATAGCGGTCACGCAGGTCCACAAAGGTCATGCCACCCATCTTGCGGGTGCGCTGTACCCAACCTGCCAGAGTCACGACTTCGCCTACGTTGGCCAGACGAAGTTCGCCGTTAGTCTTGGTTCTATACATTGTAAAAATTGGTATTGATATGTTTTTAGATGTTATTGTCGTTTAAAACATACAAAGTTACTACATTCTTGCCACAATTGAACGTGCTAAGGTCAAAAAATGATGAAAATCACTCAATTTGGCTTGTCATGTCTAAAAAATAGTGTACCTTTGCGCCGCTAAAAACCGCAAAACGTGTGTGACGGGGTGTAGCGCAGTCCGGTTAGCGCGCCTGCTTTGGGAGCAGGAGGTCCCTGGTTCGAATCCAGGTACCCCGACACATTGATAACACACACATCCGTACGGATAAAAAACTGGAGCAAGCATCTTCATGCTTGCTCCGGCTTTTTTTATGGACTTGTTGTCACGATATTATTCATCGCCCCATGATTCATTCAGAATGTAGTTGATGAGCATGATGACATCAGAGATGTTCACATCGTTATCATTATTGATGTCGGCATTCTCGAGGCTATCGGTTGTGGCATTGGAGATCGCCGAGATTAACATCGTCGCGTCGCTGATGTTCACTGCGCCGTCACCGTTCACGTCGCCACGAATGAGTTCAGACACGTCAAACTCGCCGAGTTTGCGCATGTTGGCCTGGTTGACATACATGTCGGTGTATACGCCGGTTGCGCCATTGGCAAGAGGCCTGCTGATGAAGGCAACAATCTCCATCTTGTCGGTATTCCAGCTTGAAGGAATATTAATCTCGAAGGTGTTGGTATACTTGTCACCATCAACCTTGTTGAGTTTCACACCCATTACCGAACCGAGTGCTTTGCGGAAGACATGGTTGTGCACATAATTGGACTCCCATGTGCCCAGATTCAACTGGCGGTAAACGATGCTGTCCTCGGTAAGGAATACCGACAACTTAGCGTCCTCACCCATCATGAGGTCAAAGTCGGAGGTGATATCACCATCGATGGTGATGACGGCGTTGCGGGTTTCGGGATCCAGGGTACTGTTGATGTTAACCGTTGCGAAGCTGGGTGTTGCTTCAGCCACAAAGTCGAGGAAGTTGCTAACAGCTGAAGCGACCTCCTGATGGTATTGCTCATAGTAACCGATACCATTGGCAAGTGTCGATTCATCCTCCCAACCCACTGAACGGTCGAATGCTGCCGAGGGCCAACCAGTCAAGCCCATGTAGTTCTGCAACGTGTCACATTGTGCGGTGTTGCAGGGGTCAACTGAACTCTGGTTGCCGTGGATGGCTACCATAGCGATGTCGTCGCGCATATTCATGAGCGCCTTGAGCATGCCGGCGCCAAGCGGGCAATAGGTGCAGGAGTTGGAGGTTAATTCCTCAACCAGGTGCATCTGACGGTCAAAGCTGTTCACAAAGAGGATGAAGTCGCAGCTGGTAGATGCGGGATTCTCGACAGGCTCACCAAAGAGCGAATTAACAACAACTTTCAGGTTGTGCTTGCCAGGTTCCATACCTGTTGAAGGAATGGCGTACTCGATGTCAATGCCGTTTCTGCCGAAGGGGGCAGGATTGCTGATGGTGGTCACGTATTCACCGTCGATTAACACGTCATAGGTGCAATCGCCGGCAGCAATCTCTTCGCTGGCAACACCTGCGTTTCTGGTGCTGAAGACGAAAGGAATGTCTTCGCCCAGCTTGATGTAATTGTTGGTGGTGAGCTTGCTGGCCGAGATCTTGTAATCAGGGAAGAAATCACTCTCTACCACGCACTGTACACTCAAGTTACCGTAGTCGGATAATCCAACGTCCTGCCAGCGGTTCTGGTAGTACAGGTAGGTGGGATGAATCTCACCGACGTTAACTGCCGAGATGGGATAGTTGCTGCTGGTCTGGCGATACTCAAAACCGATTAACAGGCTCTGATTGTTCTCAAGATTGATATCATAGGGCGTTTCCAGTTCAATCTCGTTCCATCCCAAAGCATTGGAGCTGCATGACCAGGTCTTCAGCGTGCCGATTGCGCCATTGGCACTAACTACTGCGACGAAAACATTCGAAATGCTTGTTGCATTAGCCAAACCGACGCGGAACTTGACAATCTTGCCACCCTGGAAGATTGCCAACTCATCGGGCGTGAGGATGGTGCCAAGGCGTTGGTTGCCAGGAAGACCAGTAATACCCAGACCTTCATCCGAGCTTGCGAGGTCGTCGGTGTCGTAGTGACCCATGATCAGCTGGTTTTCACCCAGGTTGGCACGGGCTGGAGCATTCAGACGATGCTGGAATGTTTTTAGCGCGAAAGGCGCTTTCTGTACCTTGATGTTTTGGTCCCCAATCAATTGGGCTTGCATTGCCATGGGCAATAGCATGGCTGCAAAAAGTAAGCATAAAAATTTCTTCATAAAGCTGAAAATAATAAAGGGTTAATAACTATATATTGTTATGTTGATTTGGTTAATTTGAACAATACTTCATGAGAGATGTTGCAAAGATAATGAATGTTAACGAAATAGGACTATTTTTCGGTGTGTTTTTTTCAAGTTTATCAACACAAAAAGAGATGCCCCATGACGGAACATCTCTTTTTGGCGGTGTGTACGTGACTCGAACACGCGACCCCCTGCGTGACAGGCAGGTATTCTAACCAACTGAACTAACACACCATGTCGCATTTCGGGCGAAATGCGGTGCAAAGATAGTGCAAATGTTTTTAATCCTGCAAATAATTTTTCTGTTTTTTCATCAATAGCTTTAATTTTTTGACTTTTTGGCCAGTTTGGAACCTGTTGGGTTTACTTTTTCTCGTCCTGGTCAATGATGTCGACACGTATCAGCTCGATGCGTGCCGCGGTTTTGCGTTCGATGGTGAAACGGTAAGGAGGCAAGTCAATGATGTCGCCCACGTTGGGGATGGCCTCTTCCTCGGCCAGCAGATAACCGGCGAGGGTCTGATAGTCGTCGCTCTCGGGGATGTCAAGGTGGAAGCGCTCGTTGATTTCCTCAATCTCCATACGGCCCGAGAATTGGTAGCTCGAGTCATTCAATTGACGTGCGATGAGCTGGTTGCGGTCGTGCTCGTCCTCGATTTCACCGAAGATTTCCTCTACCAGGTCCTCCAGAGTGACCATTCCACTGGTGCCGCCGAACTCATCGAGAACGATGGCCATGGAGCGTTTCTCGTCCATCAGCTGCTGCATCATCTTGCGTGCCAGCAAGGTCTCGGGGGCGAACAGGACGGGCTTGACGCGCGTCTTCCAGTCCACGTTGGTGACAAAGAGTTCGCTCACCTGGATGAAGCCGATGACGTCGTCGATGTTTTCTTTATACACGACAATCTTGGACAGGCCTGAGCGGGTGAAGAGTTTCACCAGGTCGTCGCGTGTGGTGTCCTCGACATCGACGGCGACAATCTCGTTGCGCGGCACCATACAGTCGCGTAACCTGGTGTCACTGAAGTCAAGCGCGTTCTCAAAGATTTTGACCTCGCGTTCCACGGTCTTGTTCTCGTCCTCGCGCTTGTCGATGTTTTCCTGCAGATAGGCGTCGAGCTCGTCGACGGTGAGCAGGCGCATGCGTGTGGTGTCGATCTTGATGCCGAAGAGTCTCATCAGTATTGCCGAGAGCCACTCGGTGAACAACGAGATAGGGTAGAGGATGCAATAGACCATGAACAGCGGAATCGATGCCGTGCGCAGGGATGCGTTGGGATTGATGCGGAAGATGGTCTTGGGGACGAACTCGCCGAAGATGAGGATGATCAAGGTGGCGATGAGCGTCTGGATGAGCAGCAGCAAGGCTTGGTTGCTGATGGCGAAGTACTGCTTCAAGGGCTGGGTCAACAGCATGGCCATCGCCATGGAATAAATGATATTGGCGATGTTGTTGCCGATGATCAGCGTCGAGATGAACATCTCGCGATGACTGTAATAGATGTTGAGAATCCTGTTGATAATGCCGCCGCGTGCCATCTCTATCTCGGCCCGCACCTTGTTGGAAGTCACAAAGGCGATTTCCATGCCCGAGAAAAAAGCCGAGCACAGCAGCGCGATGAGCGCGATAATCAGCGGTGATGAATAACTAGGGTCCAAAGTGTCTTGTATCTCTATTATTGTTGTTAACTGAAAAGTTGGCTGTATAGCCGCTATTGCACCGGTGCCGGCGCGGGATTGCCGCTACCCGGATGTGGCATGCGTTTCTCGTCGATGGGGAAGATGGCCTCGACCTGGCGCAGTTCGTAGGTTGTCAAGCGTTCGTTGGACTCATAACCGTAACCCTCGATGATGCGTCCCTGTTTCTCGATGTGGATGAAGGCGTCGCTGAAGAGCTTGTGCTGCTGCTGGTCCCACATCAACTGGTCGGTGAGGACGACATCGCCCGCGGGATTGGTGATGTGCACGTTGCCGGTGAGCGTCCACAGCGAGTTCATCTTGTCGAAGTAAGCCGAGTCACACTTGAGTGTCGACGTCGTCTGGTAGTTGTTGTCCAATTCCTCACAGGTGACCCCCTTGGGGAATGTCCAGTGTGGATGCTTGGCCTCTTCAAACATGTTCCACAAGGGTGCCTCGATGCGGTAACGCGTGTGCCCCGAATCACTGATTACCGTCTGCACATCGGTGGTGGACATGGTGGGCACCTTCTCGGGGTCGGTGGAATGACTGACCACGCTGGTGCCGTCGTCCTTACAGGAGCCGAAGGCCATCGCGATGATGAGGGCAATCGCTATGTAGGGCAGGTGTCTCAAGGTCGACAGATTAACGGATGCGGCTCTTCCAGAACCAGGATTCGTTGAAGTTCACACCCAGGGTGATGTTGAAGTAGTTCTCGGTAATGAGCTTCACGGGGCTGGAGGTGCGGTGGCGCCATTCAAATCCCAGATTGACCGTGGTCCTGTCGCCTGCCAACGCGGGGAATCCGATACCGACGCTGGCACCGAAGTCACGCACGTTGTTGCCGTTGTAATTCAGATAGTCATGATTGTAGAACGCACCAGCACGGAATGCCATGCCACCGAAGTAGGAGCCGCGGCGGTTGGGTGTGTACTGCAGACCGGCAGCGATTTTCCATCGGTCATCAAACTGCATCGTCTGTGGCTCAAATCCGTTGATTGACAGATATTTGGCTTTGCTCCATTTCTGGTAGGTGTAGTCGGCCTCGATGGTGATTCTGCGGTCGAGCGTGTAGCTCAAGCCGGCACCGATGGACGCGGGTTGCTCATAGTTGCCGCTCATGGACGTGTAGCCGATGGTGTCGATTTTGTTGTCCTGGCTGTCGAACTTGGTGCCCCACGTGTTGCCGTGGAAGGATTTCTTGGGCTGGTAGGTGGCACCCAGGGTAATCACGTCATGACCCTTGTTGAGTGAGAGGCTGTACTGAAGTCCGGCCTGCAAGTTCCAGTCGCGCACTCTCATGGTGCGTGAGAAGTAGCTGGACGAAGTGGAGACAATCAGCGTCGTGTTGGATGTCGTGCCGAAGAGATAGGCAACGTTCACACCGGCACTCAGGTTCTTGACGGGCTCATAGCCCACACCGAGAAACAGCTGGTTGAGTCCGCCACTGCCGGCGCGTGACTCGTTGCCACCGTCGATGGTTCCGCCATAGGCATATCCTACCGAAGAGTAGGGCAGCAGTCCGAATGCCATGCCGAGGCCCTTGGCAACCTTGAAGTGGCCCGTCAGATAGTCCAGCCCACCGCCGAAGCTGTATCCCTTTTTGTCGTTTTCCTTGCTCCAGAGGTTGGTCAAGTCGATGCCCACGTCCCAGAGGAAGGTGAGGGAGTCCACATTGGAATATGAGGCGGGGTTCATCACGTTGATGATGCGTCCGCCCTTCATGGCATAACCCACGCCGCCCATCGAGCGCTGTATGCTTGACACGTTGTCGTTGAGCATACCGTAGCCCATCTTGGAATAGGGCGTTGTCGTGGTTTGAGCCAGTGCCATGCCGCATCCCAGCGCCATGGCAAGCGTCAATAATGTTATCTTCTTAGAGATTCTCATTGGCTTTGTTGTATAAAAGGATGCGGTTGAGACCTTCAGCCGCAAGGTGTTCGTTGTAAATGATGCTCTCGTCGCCCAGACGTGAATGCAGCATCTTGCCGTCGCCGCCGGTGATGAAAATCATCAGGTTGGGGTGGGAGAGTCGCAGGTCGGCAATATAGGACTTGATTTCTCCCAGCAGTCCCAGCATCACACCGCTGCGGATAGCCGTCAAGGTGTCGTAGCCCACAACCGGAGTGTCTCCCTCAGAATCAACAAGCGGCAGGCGTCCCGTGTGCTCGTGCAGGGACTTGAATCGCAGAGCCATACCCGGGGCGATGTTTCCGCCGACGAAGCAGCCATCGGCAGCCACCAGGTCATAGGTGATGGCGGTGCCGGCGTCGATAATCAGGACATCGCAGGCGTTATCGAGGCGTTGAGCGATGGTCCATGCTCCAACCGCTGTCGCAATGCGGTCTCTGCCTAAAGTGGCCGGAGTGCTATAGCCCAGACGAATGGGCAGCGGCGTCTCGTGAGTGAGATGCGCCGTCCGTCGGCATCGTTGTTCGACCATTTGCTCAATGCGCTGGCTCGAGGCACTCGATGCTGTGCTGCACACAATGGCGGTGTCGGGTTTGTAGGTGCTGATAAAACGTTCCAGCAGGCGCACGTTGCGGCGCAGGAAACGGTTGGTCGCCACCACTTGGGCGCCGATGAAGAAAGCCACCTTGACTGAGGTGTTTCCGTTATCTATGGTGAGATTGCCTTTCATTAAAAGCGCAAAATTACTAAAAATTGAGTAATTACAAAGCTAAAGGGCCTGGTTGAGGTTATTTTTCGTTTTTCTTAACTTCCCTGTCAATCATCCATGTGGCATACAGCTGAACAACAAGTCCTGCAAAGAGCAATGCCAGCCAGTTCTTTTGCATCCCTTCGATAAATTTCACCGAGCCGCTGGCGCAATAGAGAAGGGCGCTGAGGATGAGGATGTGCTGCAGCCGCTTGAAACGCAGCGAGCCGGAGTTGTCATAGCCGATGAGACGCGCTGCCAACACGGCGAGCGCTCCGGCAGTATAGGTCCAGATCACCCACTCTGCCCTCTCAAACTGGGAGTTAATCAGTGGCAGGATGGCCATGACCAGCATGAGCAACAGGCCGATGATTACCAGCACGTTCGCTATTGATGTTCTTTTTTCTGATGTCATGTTACCAGGGTGTTTCAGGGGATGTCGGTAATGAATACATCCTCGTTAATGCGTTTCATGCCGTACTTCTCACGCACGAGGCGCTCGAGAGACTCGTTGTCGGTATTCAACTCGTTGGCTTTGGCATCATACATCGCTGCCGAGTCCTCAAGGTTCTTAATCTGACTCTTGAGGTCGTTGATTTGGCTGCGGTACTCGATGTTGCTGCGGAAACTGTTCTCGCCGAAGAAGACGAGCAGGACGACGAAGGCCACGAAAATGAGCAGTGGGATGTTGAGCCACCGCGGTATCCACTTGGGTCGTTGAAAATTGAAAAGTGCCATATTTCAGTTTAAAGTTGAGAATTTTCAGTTTATAGATGGGATTATGAATCTTTCAGGAGGTTGGGGCGCAGGCGGCGGGTGCGCTCCAGCGACATCTGCATCTTCCACTCGGCGATTTTGGCCTGGTGGCCGCTCAGCAGGATTTCGGGAACGCGCCAGCCGTTGAACACCTCGGGACGCGTATAGACGGGAGCCTCGATGAGCCCGTCCTGAAAGGAGTCGCTCAGAGCACTCTGCTCGTCACCGATGGCTCCGGGCAGCAGCCGCACCACGGCGTCGGCGATGACCGCTGCAGGCAGTTCGCCACCGGTGAGGACATAGTCGCCGATGGTGATTTCGCGGGTGATCAAGTGCTCGCGGATGCGGTAGTCCACACCCTTGTAATGTCCGCACAGTATCATGATGTTCTCCTTGAGTGACAGGGCATTGGCCATGGGTTGGTCAAGCTGTTCGCCGTCGGGGGAGGTGAAGATGATCTCGTCGTAGTCGCGCTGGCTCTTCAGCTCTTCCATGCAGCGCCACACGGGCTCTATCTGCATCACCATGCCGGCCTCGCCACCGAAGGGGTAGTCATCCACCTTGCGGTGCTTGCGCAGGCTCCAGTCGCGCAGGTTGTGGACATGGATTTCGACGAGTCCCTTGTCCTGTGCACGTTGCAGGATGGAAGTGTGCAACGGGGACTCGAGCGCGTCGGGCATCACGGTCAATATATCTATTCGCATCATCTGTTATCTGAGAATTAAGTCTATAATCTTGTTAATATCGGCGATGGAAACCTCACCATCGGCGTTGCAGTCGGCGATAACCGGGCATAAGCCTTGTCTCGCCCCAAGGAGGTAATCAATGGCAGCGTTGACGTCGGCGATGTTGATTTCATCGTCGGTGTTCACGTCACCGGCAACGAGAGCCCTCTCCTTGTTCTCCATGTCAAGGTTGTACTTGTGAGGTCGGGAGATGGTGTGGAGATAAATGTTGCCGAAGTTGTCAACTATACGCACGGTGACAGGCTCGGTCGCAGTGGCCGCGCGGGCCCTGAACAAGTGGGTGGTGGGGCTTGTGGTATAGTAGGAACTGCAGTAGCCATAGGTGCTGTAGCAGGCGACATCATAGGCCAAGGTGTGGAACGGGTCCTCGGCGTAAACGCGTTCACACGGCAGGATACTGTCTCCCTCGCAGATGGTCACCTGCCACTTCGGGTCATAGGCATACACGTTCACCATCAACATGTTGTCGTCGATGTCGGCATAGTCTTCCCGCGTGGGCGTCTCGTTGAGAATCGCGCGCATCGAGGTGTTGCTTTGATAGAAGTCACGCACGGTGTTCATGTCATACACGCGCATCTGGCTCTCTCCCTCGTGGATGGGCTTGAAGGACCATCGCAGGTTGTCGCCGTTGGCCGTCCAACGCAGGTAGCCGGCGGGACTGCCGTCATGGCAGATGTGGTGGCCGGTAAGGATGGCACTCTGCCACAGTGAGCCGCTTGTGGCGTCGATGTTGTGCTCGGTCACATGAGGGAATGATGTGGGATGCACGGTGTAGTTGCAGTGGTTGTGACCACTCATGATGTGGGCCTCCTTATACTTGTTGAGCAACGAACACAGCGTGGTGGTGTTGTCCAAACGCGGGCTGCTACTGAAGTTGGCATTGATGCTCCAAGCAGGGATGTGAAGGCAGACCACGACCGGCGTGTTGTAATCCACGAGTGCCAAGTCCTTGCGCAGCCATTGGATTTGTTCGGTGGTGATGGTGCCCCTGTAGTTGCGGCTGCCGGCGACGCCTTCGCTATAGTCCTCGCCGTCATAGGCGATGTTAAGGTACAGGATGTCGTCGAGAACGACATAGTGTACCTGCCCCAGGTTGAAACTGTAGTAGTTGGGGCACACGATGTCGCGCCACGGTCCAGCTGCCTGCTGGTCGGTGTTGTTGCCGGCTGGCACGCTGGGATCGTGGTCATGGTTACCGATGACGGGCCACAGCGTCATGGGGTAGTTGAAGTGTTTCATGTCGGCCATGAAGTCCCCCAAGTTGTAGTCATTTTGTGTCCAGAACACGTCCCAGGTGAGGTCTCCAAGCAGGACCGAGTAGATGGGGCCATCGCCAGCCTGGTCTTTCTCGTTGTTCAGGCAGGCAATTAAGCCTTTCTTAAAGTAGGCCCGGTCGCTGCAGCGCCGTGCCAGATGGGTGTCGGCGGCAAAGATGACCGTGTGGCGATCGTTATCCACACGCCGCAATTCAAAGTCATGCGTCTCGTTGACGCTGCTGTCGTCGGTGTCAAGCTGTGCCCAAAATTGGGGATTGAAGCCATCGGCCAGCATGGGTTCGTAGCCGCCGGGCAGGGTGTAGAAAACGTAGCCGTTCTTCTTATTGCTTGACATCTCGTAATGGCCGTTATAATCGGTGAGCACCACTTCATAGCCATCGCTGACAGCGACACCGGCGATACCTTGACCGTCACAGGTGATAGTGCCGCTCACGTTGTGAGCAGCACACACCGCTGTGCTAAACAGCACCAGCAATACCGTTGTCAACTTGATTACCGTCACTGATTCTTGACTACTATTTTTTATTATCCGGCTTCTGCCTGTCTTCGTCCCACGGATAGGTGCGCTTGGGGTTACGCGGGAACCAGCCTTTGCGTACACGTTCCTGCTGATCGCCCATCTCCTTGATGCCCCAGAAGCACGAGAAAGCCCCGACGCCCATCAGTGCCGACAGCATGACACTATCGACCAATAATGACCCGATGCACAGTCCGATTCCGGCCACCAGAAAGACCCACTTGAAGCTTTGTCCATAGTGGTACTCTCCCTTGATGACGATGGGATGGAAGATGCCAATAATCAGGAACGAGCACAATCCGAGCACAAGTCCCTGCAGGTGATATGTCTCCAAAAAGTCCATCATTATTACAATGATTATGCCGCACGTCGGGCACCAAACCGTCCCGACCAAAAAAATGTAGCGCAAAATTACTAATTTTAGCCGACACCGCTACATAAATAATCCTTAAATTGTGTTTCAAAAACACTATAGTTTATCTTGAACCTGGACAAAAGCCTATGGGTCAAAAAAAAGAGCCATACCCATGAAAACGGGTACAGCCCTTGATGTTTCTTTACTTGAAGCTAATCGTTGATTTTTAACAGGCCGGTACGGTAAGCTTTACCGATAAGTTCAGCCACGTTGCGAGAGTTGGTTTTACGCAACAATTGCTTGCGATGATACTCCACAGTGTTAGAGGAGATGAAAATTTTTTCTCCGATTTCTTTGCTGTTATACCCTGTTGACAGCAATTCAAGTACTTCCTTTTCTCTGGAAGTCAGTTCAATTTTGGGGGCACTCATAATATCACGTTTTTGATAATTTGCTAATTATAACGTAGTTGCAAAAATAGATAGGAAATGCAACTAAACCAAACAAATTGGCAATAAAATGAACAAAATGATATCAAAACTATTCATTTCAGTAAAAATTTCTTAATATTTTCTACTATTTGAAAAGAAAAGTATGCTCAATGGATGAAACAGAAGCCTGAAAATGGCCGATTGATACTTAATGGTGTGAGTAGTTCTGGGGAGTGGAACTGTGATGACTTGCGATTTGTATATCGGCCAGCGTACTGTTTCAATCAAGTAATTGTGAATTATAATACAGGATATTGTACTTTATCGGTTTTATGTGTTGGAATAGAAATATTTTTGCGAAAATGTGTTTGCTTTTATGAAAAATAATCTTTATATTTGCAGCGAATTTAAGTATATTGATTCGATAAAAGTAAATTTTCTCATACTCTAAAAAGATGAATGAGCGGTTGTGATTTTGTGAAAAATCGCAACCGCTGCTGTTGGTGTGGTGATGGATATTCCTTCTATAGGTTGATGATGGCTGTATGGTCGTTGATGATGGTCTCGTGCTTGGTGCCGATTTCATTTCGGTCCTCGAGAATACTGCGCAGCACCAGTCGTGCAATGTTGTAGATGCGCAATCTCAAGGCCGCCTTGGCGAAGGGTCGCAGAATGCCTGTCACCGTCTCGCTCACGACGCGGTCTGTGCCATCAATGAGTTCTTCGACGAGGTGCTGATTGTCGCTGCTGCCCTCATTGCCTTCGGCAAAGGCGATGTAGGCCCCTGTGACGGGCTCCTGCAGATGCTTGAGCAACAAGTCGGCGATGGCATCAGGAGTGTCAGGCAGTTTTACGAAACGCATCATGAACGAGTGCTTGTCACGATAGTTGGCGATAGCTCCGCTGATTTCGGGCCAGTAGCGGTTGAGCACGCCTCGTGTCATGCTTGGAATGCAGTTCTTGAAAGTCTCTCGTGCGCGTTCCGCGAATTGATCGTCGGACGGCAGGCTGTTCAACGTGATGCTGCGCAGCTGCATCTTGCCGGCACTGGTGTTACAGGTGGCCATGCGCCACTGGCAGGGGTATCCTACCGCTGCCGCGGTAGCGATTTCTACCATTTCTCCCTGGTGTGAACTCGTCTGGCTGATGTCGCTAACGTGGAGGTGCCCGGTGAAAATGACGTGAACGCCGGCCTCCACGAGACGTTGACACAGCTGTCGCGCGTCTTCAACCATATAAGGGGCTGCAAGGGTGTCCTCCATGTGGAAGTGTGGAGCCAGGTGGTGATGCATCATGGCAATGACCCGGCGTCCCAGGGCCGACGCTTGAGCGGTTTGATTCACGAGCCACTGTTGGGACGACGGTTCCAGGCGGCCGCTGGTCTTGCAATGGTCGCGGGCATCACCATGCGCGACAAAGGTGTTGAGCCTGTCCATGCAAGCGTCGATGGCAAGGATAGTCAGTCGATCGGTGATGTCACGTCGGTAGCTTAGGGTGTCGGGATCGCGTTGCGACAGCTCGTCATATCCCATATTCCTGTATATCTTGGCAAACTCGGCCCGGGTGATGGTGTCGGCTGGAGTGGCCGTATCACCGTCATAGACTTTGGCATCGGGGTTGTTGATGTCGTGGTTGCCGGGAACGACAAGCACTTGGACGCCGGCATCAACGAGGCGTTGCAACTGTGCCGCCACCAACTCGTGGCTCAAGCGTTCGCCGTCCTTGGTAAGGTCGCCGGTGACGAGCGTGAGCTGCGGTTTCATGTCGATGATGTCATCAACGAGTGTCTGCAGGATTTCTAGGCTCTCGCGCAACATCTTGCGGTCGCGGTTCAAGTACTCCTGAAAGGCTTTGCCGTCGTTGACAAGCAGTTCAGGTGCCATCACGTGCAAGTCGCTGATGACAGCCATTTTGACGATCGGTGTTGAAATAATGTCGCTCATAATGCGTGGAGTTTATCAAGACACATTGGGTAACCTTGGCGGTCATTTTTTCGCAAATGTAAGAAAAAAATGAAGACCTACAAAGGAAACGGCTAAAATATTGATACACGCTTGCTTGGTGCACTAATCCCGGAAAGAAGATGAGCGAACGAAATGAGTTACAGTGTGACGGTGAGGTGCAGGTCGTCGGTGTGGGATTCGTTGGGCGTGTCGACGGCATTGCGGTCCTCGAGAATACTGCGCAGCAGGGGCTCCAGACGGGGATAGACATTTTCCTCGAAGAAATCCCACAGGTTATCGGCTTGATCAGGAGATATTTCCTCGATGATGGAGCGTATGCCCTGTTTGCCTTGTGAGATGATGTCCTCGACATCCTTTTCCTGCTCGTTGCCCTCAACCACGGCGAGCATGGCGCGGCTGAATACCTCGCTCAAGTGGCGCAAGGCCAATTGTGTCGCTTGTTGAGGCGTTTCGGGCAGGTGAACGGTGCCACCGCCCATTTCGAGCATCGCCTTGAGGCGGTTCATATTGCCGCCCAATCGACTCCAGGCCTTGTTAGACAGCATGGCCATCAAGCCTGGTGTTGCCTGGATGATGCGAGCTCGCCCTTGCTCGCGCAACGATGCGCAACTTGTTGTGGCATCGAGCCAGCGCGTGTTGATGTTCATCGTGTGGTGTTGAGGATCAATGGTCGCTGTCCTGATAGCGAAGGGGTAGCAGATGGCCGATCCTGTTGCTACCTCGACGATGCTGTCGGTGTGTTCACTATTATATAATGTGGCGGCATCGGTCACATGCAGGTGTCCCGTGAAGATGGTGTGGATGCCTGCATCCATGAGCTGTTGCGCGCAATCGTTATAATCCTTGACGATATAGTTGGTCAGCAAGTGCTCTTGGTGGTCGAAGTGGGGCACCAGGTGATGGTGCATCATGGCGATGACCTGCTTGCCCTGTGCTTTGGCATCGGTGGCTTGCTCGATGACCCATTGCAGCGTCTCGGCTTTGATGCGCCCGGCGTTGAAATACTTGTCGGTGCTGTCGCCACGGCTTTTGAGTTTGTTGTGCTCGTCCATGTTGCTGTCGATGCCGATGATGACGATTCCCTTGATGGGTTCAATGCAATAACTGAGAGAAGCCGGGTCGCGCTTGCTGCCTTTGCCGTAGCCGTAATCGTTGTAAATCTGTGCAAACTCGTCACGGGTGATGGTGGCGGCAGGTAGTGTGTTGTCGCCGTCAAACTGTCGTGCGTTGGGGTTGTTGCAGTCATGGTTACCAGGAATGACCAGCGAGTGGATGCCGTGTTGTGCCATGCGGCTCAGGTGAGAAGCCATGCGCTCATGACTGGCTCGCTCACCATTGTAAGTCAAGTCTCCGGTAAGCAGCACGATGGCCGGTTTAATTGCGATGATACTGTCGGTGATGGTCGCCATGATTTCATCGCTCTGAGCCATCATTTTGGTGTCACTCGCGTCGGTGCGGTCAATGGCGGCACCCGGTGTGATCAGCTCTGGGCTGAGCAAGTGGATGTCGCTGATGACGACGATGCTTTCACGTGCGCTTAGCGCTGCTACATTCAATGCGAGTAATGCCGATACCATCATTATGATAATGCGTCTTGTTCTCATTTTCATGTCGTTATTGCATTTATTGTGCCAATTGCTTAATGACAAAGCCGCATCGCTCAAGATGCCGCCAGAATGAGGGGTAGGACTTGGTCACCACGTCGGCATCGTTGATGACTATACCGGGGAAACGCACTGCAGCAGGGGCAAAGGCCATCGCCAAACGGTGGTCACCGTGGGTGTCGATGACGGGTGGCAGTGGCCCCACGGGTGTCCGTTCGCCATACCACGAGATGGCATCATCGCTCTCAATCTTCAGTCGGTATCCCAATTTGGCCAGTTCGTCGCGCAGCGCCTCGATGCGGTCGCTTTCCTTGAAGCGTAGAGTACGAGTGCCTGTGATGCGGAAGGAGCGTTCCAGGAGGCACAGCAGCACGGTCCATGAGGGGATGAGGTCGGGTGTTGCGGTCATGTCGGCAAAGCAGGAGCAGCAGCAACCGATGAAATGACTCGTGTCGAGCGTCACCCCTTGGGCATCAAATCGTGAGGCAATGCCAAGTTTGCTGCCAAGTTCCACCAAATGGGCGTCGCCCTGGATGCTGTCGGCCGTCAATCCCTCTAGGGTGATGTGGGCTTGTGGCAATAGGGCGGCGAGCGCATACCATGGCGCGGCGGCGCTCCAGTCGGTCTCAACGATGATGTCGTTGCCCGTGTAGCCGTTGCCGACGGTAATGCTGTCACCGTTGATTTCCACGTCAGCACCCATGTCGGTCATCACAGCTGCGGTCATGTTGATGTAGGGCATCGATACGATGTCACCGATGAGGCGGATAGTGCCGCCTCCCACAGCGGGAAGTATCATCATCACTGCAGAGATGAACTGTGAACTCACACTGCCATCCATCACCACGTCGCCCCCGTGCATCGTTGTGCCCGTGACGCGCAACGGCGGATAACCTTCCTCTCCCAAGTAGTCGATGCTTGCGCCCAGCAATCGGAGGGCATTGACCAGCACGCCGATAGGCCGCTGGCGCATGCGTTCCACGCCGTCAAGGATGACCGTCATACCCTCGCGTGTGGCAAAGAAAGCGGTCAGGAAGCGCATTGCTGTGCCTGCGGCACCCACGTTGATTTCACCACCCGACCCACTCAAAACCTCCATCATTACGGCAGTATCGTCACACAAGGCGGCCCGCGTCACCAGCGGCTCATCATGGCAGAGGGCAGCGATGAGCAATGCCCTGTTGGTGATGCTTTTGGACGAAGGCAACGCGATTGTCGCGGTAACGTTCTCGGGTGCTGTGAGTTGCAGGTTCATGGTTCAACAGGAACAGGTTCGATGAGGTCGCGATAGAGCTTGAGTGAATCGCTGGGCATCTTGTCGCTGCCTAGGATGCGAGGCATCAGGTCGAGCGTGAATTCGTACGGCTTGTTATTGAGCATGTGCTTGGTGCCAAAGGTGCTCATGTCGGGATTGATGGCATACAGCAGATTCAACGCGATGCTAAGTATGAAGGCATACTTGAACATGAAGAGCAGCGCACCGCCCGCTTTGTCAAGAAAGCCCAGTCTTACCGTTTCGACAGCCCCCTTGAAGAGTCGCATCACCAGTCTGATGATCACCATCACGATGATGAAGGCAAACGCCAGCGAAACGGTCTTTACCGTGATGCTGGAAAGTGGCCATTGTGCAGCACTGGGCACGAAAGCCAAGAAAATGTCCTTGACCAGGTCGCCGCAGCAATAGCAGAGCACCAGAGCAACAACCCAGGAAATGAGCGATGAGAGTTGACCGATCAGCCCTTTGCGGTATCCCAATACCAGGCCACCCAGTACAATCAGCAGGATCAGAACATCGATAAGAGTCATGTGGCAAGTTCAGTCTTTAGAGGTTAGTATTTAGAAAGGACCATCAGATCCGGTCAGCTATTTTGGCAACATAATTTCGTCAAGCCAGCCGTCATCGCGGTAGCGGCACAGGTCAACGTAGGCGTCAATGCCTGGAATGATGCCCGATTCGCTGTATTGCCAGATGGTGTATTCACCCTCCCAGTCGATTTCAGGTTCCGTGTTGGAGTAACGCCCGATGTAGAGCCGATAGTTGTTGAAGTGTGGAGCAAGGTTTTTGTTATAGAACCCCATCGTGCTGTAAATCATGGGCTGAACCCCATAGTGGGCCTCAACGAGTTGGCAGAAGTAGTCCAGGCTGTCGATGAGCTGGCTGCGTGACCAATCGCCTCGCACCTCGACATCGAGCATAGGGATGAGGTCCTGTACCGACTTGAGGGCATACTTGGAAAAGTTCTCGAACTGCTCGTCGATAGTTGCCGTGGATGTCACATAGTGATAGCTGCCGACGAGCAAACCGTTGCGTCGGGCCTGTGTGATGTTATGGGCGTAGTGCGGCGAGCGGTAGGTGCCTCCCTCGGTGGCCTTGATATAGACAAAGCGGATATCCTTGTCGCTGCTCACCTTTTCCCAGTCGATGTAGCTCTGATGGCTGGAAATGTCGATACCGTCATACTTGGCTTCCTTGTTGCGAGGCATTACCTGTCGATTGTTGGTACCAGTCTGTCCGTTTTGTCGACATCCACACAACAAGGCCATTGCCACCATGATGGCCAGCAATGGTCTTGTGAAGCGTTGTATGTGAAGGTATCTGTCAGTCATTGTCGGCCGAACTTTTGTTGATTTTGCGGCCTTGGTTTTTAGCGTTTCGGATGCTGTCGTTGCGTTGTGACTTCGACAGGTCAGAGGAGGATCTGTTGAGCAGGCTGGCCGATTTGTTGGTTCTGCTCTGATTCTGTTTAGCCTTGGCTTCGCGGGCTTTCTTGGCTTCGGCTTTGCGCTTGGCTTTAGCTTCGGCTTCGGCCTTGGCTTTTTCGGCCCTGGCCTTTTCGGCTTTCTCGCGTTCGGCTTTAGCCTTTGCAGCTTTTTCCTTTTCGGCCTTAGCTTTGTCAGCTTTAGCTTTCTCGGCCTTTTCACGATCGGCTTTGGCTTTGTCAGCCTTGGCTTTGTCAGCTTTGGCCTTTTCGGCTTTTGCTCTCTCGTTGTCAGCAGCCATTTTCTTGTTGCGCTCTTCGGTCTGTTTCTGGCGAGCGGCCTTTTTCTCGTTTTCTTGTCTTTGCTTTTCGGACTGCTTGGGTTGCTCCTTGGTCTTGCCTTGTTCCGTCATGTTGGCGGTCGCGGGTTTAGGCTTATTGCGGTCTACGGCGTCCTTGACGCTGATTTTTGGCTTGCCTTTGGGTGGACGGTACAGGATATCGTTGATGGAACGTCCCTTGTTGAAACGGCTCAGGTCCACATAGGTCGAGATACCGTTAACTCGTCCGCTCTCGCTGTATTGCCACAGAATCCAGTTCACGTTGACGTTGGGGCGTCCTTCGGGCGTTCTGCAGTACTTGGCGATGAAGATGGGATAGTCGGCAAAAGCCCTTCCCAGGATATTCTTGTAAAAACTCTCGTAGGTATAGATGACGGGTTTGCAGCCGTAGTAGTCCTCTACCATGTTGGCAAACACCTTGAGGCTGTCCCTCAACTGTTGTGCGGTCCACAGCTTGCAGACCTCAACGTCGATTACCGGGAGCAGGTCCTGTTCTTCACGCAGGACGTTGCGGGCAAAGTTCTGGAACTGGGTTGTCACACTCGACTTCTCGGTCAGGTAGTGGTAGCTGCCGACCTTAATGCCGACCCTGCGCGCACCTTGGATGTTAGCCCGATACTTCTGGTCAACCACATTGCTGCCTTCGGTAGCTTTGATGAAGACATATTGAATCTTTTGGTCTTTTTTAACCAAATCCCAGTTGATGACACCCTGATGCTTGGAAACATCAAGGCCGTTATAGTTGGAGCTGGCAGTTGAGAGTTGGGACTTACTATCGGTGGTTTGTGTATTATTGGCGGCCGGTTTGTTATCTTTTTTCTCCTCGGGTTTTGTGGTGGCCGGTTTGTTGTCTTTCTTCTCTTCGGGTTTTGTGGTGGTGGCAGAGGATTTCTTGTCGTCAGTCTTGGTGCTGGCGGCAGGCTGATTGTTCTTTTTGTTGGTGTTGGTTGTTGTGGCAGAGGCCGTCGACTTGGCATCTTTCTTGCTGTCGGCGGTCTTTTTGTCTTTCTTGTTCTTGTCACCCGATTTCACGCGCTCCCGGGTGGGCTTGTTGATGTCGGTTTGCTGCTGTGCAGATGCAGTTGCTATGGGCAGGAGCACCAACAGCATTACTGCAACAAAGAGGCGTAGTGGTATATTTGTCGTTTTGCGTATTCTGGTAAAATCCATCGCTATCTTTATGATTTTGGCAGCACTTCAGCCTTTATGGCATGTGGCATACACAAGTTGTTAGGAGTAAAGTGGCTGCAAAGTTAAGAAAAAGTTTTCACTTTTCGGTTCCAGTTTTTTAGATTTAACTTAAAAAGTGTTTTTCTTTAAAAAATGCGAAAAGGGGCTGTGATTGCCGTTTCATTCAATAAAAATCACTATCTTTGCCTTTTTAGTAGTATTGTCTAAAAAGAATCGGAAACAAACTTAACAAGATATGGCAAGAAAAGGCGGATTACAATCGTTGAAGCAGGAGCGTCGTGAATACCACGACCGAGTTATCAATTTCTTTAATGAGCAGGGCGAATCGTCCTTTAACTACAAACAGGTGTCGGCAGCTGTGGGCGCTAACACCCCCAAGCGTCGCACGCTGATTGTTGAGATTTTGGAACAGCTAGCCATTGATGGTTTCTTGACGCAGTCAGGTCCCGGCAGTTACAAGGCGGTGAACCGCTCCTCGGTTGCCGAGGGCATTTTCATCCGTCGCAGCAACGGCAAGAACAGTGTTGACACCGCTAGCGACGACGGCCTGCCTATCATGGTTGCCGAGCGCAACTCGATGCACGCCTTGAACGGTGACCGCGTGCTGGTGCACATCAGCGCCGCGCGCCATGGCATGGAGCCAGAGGCCGAGGTGGTGAAAATCCTGGAACGCAAGGAACAGGTCTTCGTCGGTACGCTGCAGGTGATGAAGTACTTTGCCCAACTCGCCATTGACAGCAAGTTCCTGGCCACCGACATCTTCATCCCCCTGGATAAGCTGGCTGGCGGCAGGACTGGCGACAAGGTCGTGGCCAAGATTGTAGACTGGCCCGAGGATGCCAATTCGCCCATCGGCGAAGTGGTTGACGTGCTGGGTGTGGCCGGTGAAAACAATGCCGAAATTCACGCCATCCTCGCTGAATTCGGCCTGCCGTACAAATACCCCGAGAATGTCACCGAGGCCGCCGAGGCCTTGGAGCCGGGCATCACACCCGAGGAGATTGCCAAGCGTCGTGACATGCGCGACGTGACCACGTTCACCATCGACCCCGCCGATGCCAAGGACTTTGACGACGCGCTCTCCATCGAGAAACTCAAGAACGGCAACTGGGAAATCGGTGTCCACATCGCCGACGTGAGCCACTACGTCACCCCTGGCAGTATCATTGACAAAGAGGCCTATGAGCGCGCCACTTCGGTCTATCTGGTGGACCGCACCGTACCCATGCTGCCCGAGAAACTCTGTAACTTCATCTGCTCGTTGCGTCCCGATGAGGACAAACTCACCCACTCGGTCATCATGGAGATGGATGCCGAGGCCAAGGTGAAAAAGTACAAGATCTGCCACACGGTGACCCGTAGCAACAGGCGTTTCTCCTATGAGGAGGCACAGCACATTCTGGAGACCGGTAAGGGCGACCTCGCCGAAGAGCTTGCCGTGCTCAACGAGATGGCCAAGCAGTTGCGTCGTCGTCGTTTTGATGAGGGTGGCTCGGTTTCCTTCAACCGCGAAGAAATCAAGTTTGAGATAGACGAGCAGGGCAAGCCGACCGCCGTCCACGTGCATGTGGCGCAGGATGCCAACAAACTCATTGAAGAGTTCATGCTGCTGGCCAACTGCAAAGTGGCCGAGCACATCGGCAAGGTGCCCAAGAACAAGACCGCCAAGAGTTTTGTCTATCGTGTCCATGACCAGCCTGACCTCGACAAACTGCAGAACTTTGCTGATATCGCGGCCCACTTCGGCTACAAGGTACGCACCAAGGGCTCTGGCCGTGATATCAACAAGTCCATCAACAAGATGCTTGAACAGGCCAAGGGAAAACCCGAGGAGGAGATGCTGTCCATCCTCGCCATCCGCTCAATGGCCAAGGCCATTTACAGCGCTACCAACATTGGCCACTATGGTCTGGCCTTTGACTACTATACCCACTTTACCTCACCCATCCGCCGCTATCCCGACTTGACGGTGCACCGCCTGCTTGACGTGTATGCCGCTGGGGGCAAGAGTGTGGACCCCGTCAAACTCGAGGACCAGTGTAAGCACATGAGCGCTCAGGAGCAGCTTGCAGCCAATGCCGAGCGAGCATCCATCAAGTATAAGGAAGTCGAGTTCATGGGCCAGCGTTTGGGAGGTGTCTTCAAGGGGCACATCTCGGGCGTGACCGAGTGGGGTTTGTATGTGGAGCTTGACGAGACCCATTGCGAGGGTCTTGTGGGCATCCGTGGTCTGGATGACGACTTCTACGAGTTCGACGAGAAGAACTACTGCATCCGTGGCCGTCGCCGCGGCCGTGTCTATCGCTTGGGCGACGACATCACCATCCAGGTGGCTCGCGCTGACCTCATCAAGAAACAGCTCGACTTTGTTCTCGTGGATGATGAGAATCCTGCCAACACTCATCGCATTGACCGTGAACCCATCACCGAGCAGAACAGCCGCAGTACCAGCGACCGTCTGTCGCGCGACGAACGGCAGCGCATGCAGTATGAGGGGGGCAGTGCATCGCGCCGTCAACAGCGCGGTTCCCGTGGCAACACCACCCGCCGTCAGGCTAAAGAAGCACGGGCTTCCAAGACAGCCTCAAGATCTAAGAGGCCAAACAGACCTGGTAAGTCCAATAAGGGTCGACGCAGATGAGCAACCAACCCCTTCATAGGGTAAAGCTCGAGACGCTGGGCTGCAAACTCAACTTCTCGGAAACAGCTACCATGCAATCGCTGCTGGCCGAGCATGGCATCGTGCCTGTGGCCAGGGGAGAGGAGCCTGACGTGTGTGTCGTGAACACCTGCAGTGTGACTGCCCTGGCCGACAGCAAGTGCCGACAGCACATCCGTCACCTCATACGTCAGTACCCTGATGCCCTGATGGTGGTCACGGGATGCTATGCCCAGCTACAAGGCAAGGAAATCGCCGAGATTCCCGGTGTGGACATCGTCTTGGGCAGCGAACACAAGGCTGAAATCGCACAGTATGTGATCCGTTGGTTTGAAGACCGCCAGCAACGTTTGGAGGTGACGCCGTCGTTGGATATACGTACCTTTTCTCCCTCGTGTGACCGAGGTGACCGCACACGCTATTGGCTCAAGGTGCAGGACGGTTGCGACTATTGGTGCAGCTATTGCACCATTCCCGCCGCCCGTGGCCGTAGCCGCAGCGGAACCATCGCCGACCTTACCGCTCAAGCCCGTGAAGTGGCTGCCGAAGGAGGCAAGGAAATCGTCATCACGGGCGTGAACATCGGTGACTTCGGCAAGAATACAGGCGAGCAGTTTCTTGACCTGCTCAAAGCGCTTGACGACATTGAGGGCATCGAGCGTTACCGCATCTCGTCGATAGAGCCCGACCTGCTCACCGATGAGATCATTGACTGGTGCGCCCAGTCACGGGCGTTCATGCCGCATTTCCACATTCCCTTGCAGAGTGGCAGCGACCCCATCCTGAAGTTGATGCGTCGTCACTACGACCGTCAACTGTTTGCCGACAAAGTTGCGCGGTGTCGCCAGTTGATGCCCGACTGTTTCATCGGTGTTGATGTGATGGTGGGCACACGAGGTGAGACCCCCGAACTGTTTGAGGACAGTTACAACTTCATTGCGGGTCTCGAGGTGCAGCATCTGCATGTCTTCCCCTACAGCGAACGTCCAGGCACGATGGCCCTTCGCATCCCCTATATTGTCACTCAGCAGGATAAGCAGGCGCGAGCCGCGCGCATGATTGCCCTGAGCGACAAAAAACAGGCCGAGTTCACGCGCCGCTACTTGGGAACAGTACGCCCAGTGCTGCTGGAGCATGGTCGTGGTAAGGGCATGATGCATGGCTTCACCGACAACTACATCCGCGTCAATGTGGCGCCCGACATGAGTCTGGCCAACCAGATTGTGAATGTGAAACTATTGACACTTAACGATGACCTGAGCGTCGATGCCCAGATCGTGTAACAATAAACCGGGGACTAGAAACTAGAAAATAGGGACTAGAAACTTAAAACGAATGAAACAGGTTGCTGTCATCATATTGAACTGGAACGGTGCCAAGTTGTTGCGCCGTTATCTGCCTACGGTCATCGAGGGCACCGATGCTGCTATTGCCGATGTCATTGTCGCCGATAACGGCAGCACCGACGAGAGCCTGCAGGTGCTGGAACAGGAGTTTCCGCATGTGCAGGTTCTCAAGTTTGATAAGAACCACGGTTTCGCCGGGGGTTATAACCTGGCTATCGGGCAGACGATGTATCCCTATACCGTGCTGCTCAACAGCGACGTGCGCACACCGCAAGGGTGGCTCAATCCCTTGCTGGATTATATGGAAGCCCATCCCGATGCTGGCGCCCTGATGCCCAAGTTGCTGAAGGACCGTGAGGACGGCAAGCAGATGTTTGAATATGCCGGTGCGGCTGGTGGTTACATTGATTGCCACGGCTATCCCTATTGCCGAGGGCGTGTTTTTGAATATGTCGAGGATGACCACGGCCAGTATGACGACGGCCCCAAGAGTGTATTTTGGGCAAGTGGCGCATGCCTGATGGTGCGCAGCCAGTTGTATCAGGACGTCGGGGGGCTGGACACAGACTTCTTTGCCCACATGGAGGAAATTGACCTGTGCTGGCGCATCCGTCTTGCCGGCTACGACCTGGCGATGGTGCCCTCGAGCCATATCTACCACTTGGGCGGTGGCAGTCTGGCGTATGGCAACCCACGCAAAACTTACCTGAATTTCCGCAACAACCTGTTGCTGCTGCACAAGAACCTGCCCCTGCAGGAGGGCAAGAAATTGCTGCTTGTGCGTCGTCTGATGGACACCCTGGCCTTTGGCATGGCGTTGGCCAAATTCCACTTCGGCGATGCCCGTGCTATCGTGCGCGCCCATCGCGACTTCCGCAAGATGCGTAAGAATTACACCTCGCAACCCACTGTCAATCTCTTGAAACAGTTGCCTGAGGAGCGCGTGAATATCATCACCGCCCACTACCTGCGCGGAGTGAAGCGCTTTACCGACTTGAATATTAAGTAATGGCTCTTTATAACCCTTAAAGTATCAAGGATTATAAAGACCCTAAAAACAACTGATAAAATATGAAAAAGCTTGGATTCGGACTGATGCGACTGCCGCTGGTCAATCCTGATGACCAGACGAGTATTGATATCGAGAAGTTGAAGGAAATGGCCGACCGCTTTATCGAGCGCGGCTTCACCTACTTTGACACCGCTTATCCCTACCATGGCGGCAAGAGCGAGGAGGCCCTGCGCGAGGCTGTTGTCAAGCGTTATCCGCGTGAGGCTTTTACCGTGACCAGCAAGCTGCCCGTGTGGGCCATCAATGAGGAAGGCGACCTGGAGCGTATCTTCAACGAGCAACTGGAGCGTTGCGGCGTGGACTATTTCGACTACTATTGGCTGCATGCCCTCAACCACGAGCGCGTCGAGGTGATGGACCGCATGGACGGCTGGGGCTTTATCGCCCGCAAGAAAGCCGAAGGGCGCATTCGCAACATCGGTTTTTCGTTCCATGATGACTCATCGTTACTGGCCGAGATTCTGGATAAACATCCCGAGGTGGACTTTGTGCAGTTGCAGATTAACTATCTGGATTGGGAAAGCCCTGCCATTGAAGCGCGGACCTGCTATGACCTGTGCACACAGCACGGTAAACCCGTCATCGTTATGGAACCTGTAAAGGGCGGTTCTCTGGCCCGTGTCCCCGAGGCGGTGGAGCAACTGTTCAAGGATTACAATGCCGAGGCCAGCCCTGCCTCTTGGGCCATCCGCTATTGTGCGTCGTTGCCCAACGTGTACATGGTGCTCAGCGGTATGAGCAACATGGAGCAGCTGGAAGATAACACCAGCTATATGCAGGATTTCCAGCCGCTCAACGATGAAGAACAAGCCATCATCGCCCGTGCCACCGAGGTCATTCGCGACTCGATTGCTGTGCCCTGCACCGCCTGCCACTACTGCACCGAAGGGTGCCCACAGGAGATTTCCATCCCCGAGTATTTCAACCTCTACAATATGTTGCAACAGTTCCCTCTGCAAAAGGGCAACTGCAAGCTATACTATGATCTCCTAGGCAAGAACCACGGCAAGGCCAGCGAATGCCTGGAGTGTGGCCAGTGCGAGGCCCAATGCCCCCAGCACATCGACATCATCGACAACCTGAAATTGGTCGCCGAAGCCTTCGAGACAGCTTAAAAAAATCTGATTATTCATTTTTAAATTATTCAAATTAAATTATTTGGTTTGAATAATTTTTTTTGCTGTTTGGGGCTTTAATCACGTGAGTAATTGAAAAAAACGGAGCGAAAGTCTTGACAAAGGCCTCTTGGTGTTGTAATTTTGCACCAAATTGCGGGACTATGCCCTGCGCTATACCTCGCATAAGATTAGAATACATCAATAAAATGGCAACAAAAGAAAAGAAACAAAATGAGAACAAGCCCGTTGAGAAGGGCAAAGTGTCATACCCGCTGACAAAGTTTAACTTCATCCTCATGGGCATTTGCCTGTTGTTGATTATCATCGGTTTCTGTCTGATGACGGGTGATGCCAATGTGGGTGACACGTTCAACAAGAACCTGTTTGAAAGCAGCCGTGTGACCACGGGCCCGATTATCGCTTTTTTGGGCTTTGTGCTCATGGCTTTTGCCATCATCTATCGCAAGAAAGACGACAAACACGACGATAACGAATAATTGACATGGATTGGCTGGAAGCGTTGATTCTGGGCATTGTCCAGGGTCTGACCGAGTATTTACCCGTGAGCAGTAGTGGCCACCTTGCCATCGGCAGTTACCTGTTCGGGTTGAATGGCGAGGACAATCTGGCATTCACCGTGCTGGTTCATGTGGCTACGGTGTTGAGCACCTTTGTTGTCCTGTGGAGCGAAATCGCGTGGATATTAAAAGGTCTGTTCAAGTTCAAGATGAACGAGGAGACGAAATATTTCCTCAATATCCTCGTGTCGATGATTCCTATCGGTATCGTGGGTGTGTTCTTCAAGGACAAGGTGGAGGAAATCTTCGGCAGCGGTCTGCTGATTGTGGGCATCATGCTGCTGGTGACCGCCGCGTTGCTCATCTTCTCCTATTATGCCAAGCCGCGGCAAAAGGAGAGAATCTCGTGGAAGGATGCACTGATTATCGGTATCGCCCAGGCGTGTGCCGTGATGCCCGGCCTCTCGCGCTCGGGCAGTACTATCGCCACGGGCCTGATGCTGGGTAACAAGAAGGAGTCGCTGGCTCAGTTCTCGTTCCTGATGGTTATCCCGCCCATCCTGGGCGAGGCCCTGCTGGACACCCTCAAGATGGTCAAGGGCGAGGAGGCCTTTGGTAGCCTTGAAGCCTTGCCGCTGGTGGTGGGTTTCATCGCAGCATTTGTTTCGGGCTGTTTGGCCTGCAAGTGGATGATCAATATCGTCAAGAAAGGCAAACTGGTGTGGTTCGGCATCTACTGTATCTTCGCGGCTATCGTGGCCATCGCCCTGTCACAGCTGATGCCTGCCCCTGCCATGTAAGTGTTTGGGTGTTTAGCAACCAAGGACTAAAAAACTAGGGTCTAAGGACTAGAAATTTAAAATAATGCTCAACCCGATAGAAGGCGAAATATTCTGCATTGACAAGCCGTTGAGGATGACCTCGTTCACCGCGGTCAAGAAGGTGCGCGCCGTGTTGCGTACCCACCTGAAAACGCGTCAGGTCAAAGTGGGTCATGCGGGAACACTTGATCCGCTGGCCACCGGTGTGCTGATCCTGTGCACCGGACATGCCACCAAACGCATCGACGAGTTGCAGGCAGGCGTGAAGGAATACATCGCCGACTTGAGGCTGGGTGCAACGACGCCGAGTTTTGATCTGGAGACCGAGGTCGATGCCACCTACGAGTGGCAACACATCGACCGCACCCTCATTGACCGCGTGCTGCAGGAGCAGTTCACGGGCAGCATCGAGCAGGTGCCGCCGTCGTTCTCGGCCTGCAAGGTGGATGGCAAGCCGGCCTATAAGCTGGCACGCAAAGGTCAGGACGTGGAAATACGTCCCAAGACGCTGGTCATCGACGAGATTGAGGTGCTGCAATGCGGCTTGCCCGAGCAGCCCACGTTGCAGTTGCGCGTGGTGTGCAGCAAGGGTACCTACATCCGTGCTCTGGCACGTGACATCGGAGCCGCATTGGGTAGCGGTGCCCACCTGACAGGACTGCGCCGCACGCGTGTGGGTGACGTCACCATCGACAAGTGCCTCACCCTGGAACAATTGGTCGAGAAACTTGACGGTGAGACCTATGTTTCACCCGAACAGGCCGCTGCCGAGCGCCTGGAGCGTGAGCGCATCGAGAACCGCGAACGTGCCGCGCAGCAGAAGGCCGAGCGCCAGGCCCGCAAGCAAGCCAAGCAACGCTGTGACGTTCCACCCAAGCGCACGTCACAGATTAAGTGAACAACAAATTCTAGAGTATCTAGAACATCTAGATTATCCAGATAAAGAACATAAAAAACTGATAGATTATGAAACTTTCAGAATTTAATACCCGGATGCCCGAGGAACTCATTGCCTCACATCCCGCTCAAGTGCGTGACGAGTCGCGCCTGATGGTGCTGCACAAGCAGAGCAACGAGATTGAGCACCGCGTGTTCAAGGAGATTCTCGAATATTTCAATCCGCATGACCTGTTTGTCTTCAACGACACCCAGGTGTTCCCGGCCAAGTTGTTCGGCAACAAGGAAAAGACCGGTGCCCGCATCGAGGTCTTCCTGCTGCGCGAGCTCAACCCCAACAACAAGCTGTGGGACGTGCTTGTGGAACCTGCCCGCAAAATCCGCATTGGCAACAAACTTTACTTTGGCCTTGACGACTCGATGGTTGCCGAGGTGATAGACAACACGACCTCGCGAGGCCGCACGCTGCGCTTCCTCTATGACGGTGACCATGACCAGTTCAAGAAGGACCTGTACAACCTGGGCAACACGCCGCTGCCTTATTACATCGAGCGTGATGCCGAGCCCGAGGACGAGGAGCGTTACCAGACCATCTTTGCCAGCAAGGAGGGTGCCGTGGTGGCTCCTGCCGCAGGTCTTCACTTCTCGCGCGAGTTGTTGCGTCGCATGGAGATCCGTGACATTGACCGCGATTTCATCACCATGCACATCAGTCTGGGCAGCTACCGCGACATTGATGTCGAGGACCTGAGCAAGCACCGCATGGACAGCGAGGAGATGGACGTCAGCGTCGAGTTGGCCGAGAAGGTCAACCGCCTGCGTGATGACGGCAACAAGGTGTGCGCCATCGGCACGTCGGTGTTGAGGGCCTTTGAGACCTGTGTGGGCATGAACGGCCACATCAAGCCCTATGGCGGCTGGAGCAACAAGTTCTTGTTCCCGCCCTACGAGTGCACCACCTGCGACGCGCTGGTGACCAACTTCCACATGCCTTACTCCATCATGTTGATGGCCCAGGCAGCCTTCGGCGGGTACAAGCAGACGATGGATGCCTATCAGGTGGCCATCGACGAGAAGTACCGCTTCGGTGCCTACGGCGACGCCATGCTCATCCTCAACGATTAAGGATTTTCGGAATCACAAGGCCGGCCAAGATACTTTCGTGGTATTTTGGCCGGCCTTGTTTCATGCTTTTTTAGGGGAAAACTTGTTGCTGTTGATAGGAATACTGAAAAATTTTATTATCTTTGCAGGATATTGTAGATATTAAAGAACAATCAATCAATTAATAACTCTAAAATCATCAATTTTTATGTGGTTAACTAATTCATCTGTAGGACGCAAGGTGCTGATGTCGGTAACCGGCCTCTTCCTTGTCCTATTTGTCACATTCCATGCGCTGATGAACGCGGTGGCCCTCATTAGCTTTGATGCTTATGACGCCATCTGCGAGTTCCTCGGTGCCAATTGGTATGCCATTGCCGGTACCCTAGTGCTGGCCGCTGGCTTTGCGATTCACATCATCCTCGCCTTCATTATCACTTTCCAGAACCGCAAGGCACGCGGCAATAACCGCTATGCTGTTACTGCCAAGCCCAAGGAAGTGGAGTGGGCTTCACAGAACATGCTTGTGCTGGGTATCATCGTTTTAGGTGTCATGGTTCTTCACCTCACTCAGTTCTGGGCCAAAATGCAGTTGCCCGAGATGATGGGTGAGCACGTGATGAATGGCTCTTTCTACCTCAAGGCCACCTTCAGCCAGTGGTGGGTTCTGCCCGTCTACCTGGTTTGGTTCGCCGCCCTGTGGTTCCACATCAGCCACGGTTTCTGGAGTGCCTTCCAGACGCTGGGCACCGCCAATGACAAGTGGATCAAGCGCTGGCAGTGCATCTCAAAGTGCTGGGCCACCGTCGTGTTTATCCTCTTTGCTGTAGAGGCTTGCTACTTTACCTGGTTCTTTGCCTTCTAATCGCTGAGTATTAACCTTTTAAAATTTGTAACACAAATGGAAGAAACTAAAATCAACGCTCAGCCCATCGATTCCAAGATTCCCGAGGGACCCATCGCTGAGAAATGGACCAACTATAAGGCACACCAGAAACTCGTCAATCCCGCCAACAAGCGTCGCCTCGACATCATCGTCGTGGGTACCGGTCTGGCAGGTGCGTCGGCAGCCGCCACGCTCGGCGAGATGGGCTTTAACGTGCTGAACTTCTGCATCCAGGATTCTCCCCGCCGCGCTCACTCGATTGCCGCACAGGGTGGTATCAACGCAGCCAAGAACTATCAGAACGACGGTGACTCGGTTTATCGCTTGTTCTATGACACCGTCAAGGGTGGTGACTACCGTGCCCGCGAGGCCAACGTGTATCGCCTGGCCGAGGTGTCCAACAATATCATTGACCAGTGCGTGGCACAGGGTGTTCCCTTTGCCCGTGAGTATGGTGGCCTGCTGGCCAACCGCTCCTTCGGTGGCGCTCAGGTGAGCCGCACGTTCTACGCCAAGGGTCAGACCGGTCAGCAGCTGCTGCTCGGTGCCTACTCGAGCCTGAACCGCATGATTCATGAGGGCAAGGTGAAGAGCTACAACCGCTACGAGATGCATGACGTGGTCATCATCGATGGCCGTGCCCGCGGTATCATCGCCAAGAACCTGGTGACCGGTAAACTGGAGCGCTTTGCCGCTCATGCCGTGGTTATCGCCACCGGCGGTTACGGTAACACCTACTTCCTGAGCACCAACGCTATGGGTTGCAACTGCTCGGCTGCCATGGCTTGCTATCGCCACGGCGCTTACTTCGCTAACCCCGCCTACGTTCAGATTCACCCCACCTGCATCCCCGTGCATGGTGACAAGCAGTCCAAGCTGACGCTGATGAGTGAGTCGCTGCGTAACGACGGCCGCATCTGGGTGCCCAAGAATATCGAGGACGCCAAGAAGTTGCAGGCAGGTCAGATCAAGGGCAGTGACATCCCCGAGGAGGAGCGTGACTACTATCTGGAGCGCCGCTATCCCGCCTTCGGTAACCTCGTGCCCCGTGACGTGGCCAGCCGCGCCGCCAAGGAGCGTTGCGACAAGGGCTTCGGTGTGAACAACACCGGCAAGGCCGTGTTCCTGGACTTCAGCGAGGCCATCAACCGCCTGGGCATCGACGTGATTCGTCAGCGCTACGGCAACCTGTTCGACATGTATGAGGAGATCACCGACGTTAACCCCGGTGAGCTCGCCAACGAGATCGACGGTGTGAAGTACTACAACCCGATGATGATTTATCCCGCTATCCACTACACGATGGGCGGTATCTGGGTTGACTATGAGTTGCAGACCAGCATCAAGGGTCTGTTCGCCATCGGCGAGTGCAACTTCAGCGACCACGGCGCTAACCGCCTGGGTGCATCGGCTCTGATGCAGGGTCTGGCTGACGGCTACTTCGTGCTGCCTTACACCATCCAGAACTACCTGAGCGACCAGATTACCGTGCCTCACTTCTCGACCGACACTCCCGAGTTTGAAGCTGCCGAGAAGAAGGTACAGGCTAACCTCGACAAGCTGATGAGCATCCACGGCAAGCGTTCGGTTGACAGCATCCACAAGGAGCTGGGTAACGTGATGTGGGACTATGTGGGCATGGCGCGCACCAAGGAGAGCCTTGAGACCGCATTGAAGAAACTCAAAGAGCTGCGCAAGGAATTTGAGACCAACCTGTTCATCCCCGGCACCCAAGAGGGCATGAACATTGAGTTGGACAAGGCCTTCCGCCTGCGTGACTTCATCACCATGGGTGAGCTGATCGCCTATGATGCCTTGAACCGTCACGAGAGCTGCGGCGGTCACTTCCGCGAGGAGCATCAGACCGAGGAAGGCGAGGCCAAGCGCGACGACGAGAACTTCTTCTATGTCGCCTGCTGGAAGTACAACGGAGACGATGAGACCGCACCCACGCTCATCAAGGAGCCGCTCCACTATGAGGCCATCAAGGTCCAGACGCGTAACTACAAGTCATAATCAACCACCCTTTAAAATTCATCGAATACAATGGATACTAGTATAAGCTTCAAACTTAAGGTTTGGCGTCAGCAGGACGCCCATTCCGAGGGCCGCTTTGAGACCTACGAGATGCGCGACATCCCCACCGATACCTCATTCTTGGAGATGATGGACATCCTCAACGAGCAACTCATCGAGAAGGGTGAGGAGCCTGTTGCCTTTGACCACGACTGCCGCGAGGGTATCTGCGGTATGTGCTCGCTCTATGTCAACGGACATCCCCACGGTCCTGCCACGGGTGCCACGACCTGCCAGCTCTACATGCGCCGCTTCCACGACGGTGACACCATCACCGTTGAGCCTTGGCGCTCGGCAGCCTTCCCCGTAATCAAGGATTTGATGGTGAACCGCAACGCCTTTGACCAGATTCAGCAGGCCGGCGGTTACGTGAGCTTCCAGACCGGCGGTGCCCAGGATGCCAACGCCATCCCCATCAGCAAGGAGGCCGCCGACGAGGCCATGGACAGCGCAACCTGCATCGGTTGCGGTGCCTGTGTAGCAGCCTGCAAGAACGGTTCGGCCATGCTGTTCCTCAGCGCCAAGGTGAGCCAGTTCGCTTTGCTGCCCCAGGGCCGTGCCGAGGCCAAGCGCCGCGTGAAGGCCATGCTCGCCAAGATGGATGAACTGGGCTTCGGTAACTGCACCAACACCGGTGCCTGTGCCGCCGAGTGCCCCAAGAACATCAAGCTGAGCAACATCTCGCGTCTCAACCGCGAGTTCATCTGTGCCAAGTGCAGTGACTAACCCGCGAGGGACAGGAATCTAACAACAATAAATACAATGAATGCAAAGGCATCCGCATGATTATCAGAGGATAAATTTGTATTTGTTGTATTTATTGTTTTCTTTCTAAATTGTGACCCAAAAAATAAGATTATGAGATACTACATTGCAGAAAACGGCCAGCCGGCAGGGCCTTTTGAACCCAAAGAACTGCTGGCACACGGTTTGACAGTCAACTCACTCGTTTGGGGTGAAGGAATGCCCAACTGGACCTCGGCAAGCCAGGTGCCCGAGTTGATGGCGTTGCTGACAGGAAATCCTGTTGACGTGACGGGAACCGGAGGTATCGACATGCAGATGCCTCAAATGCCTCCCGTTGGCGGACAGATGCCATTGCCGCCGATACCCCAAATGCCGATGCCTCAACAGCCCACCACTCCCACGACGCCCTATAACCCGGGTCCCACGACAAACCAGCCTGTTAACTTCCCTCAGGGTGGTCCTACCGCGCCTCAGCAGCGTCAGGTGATGCCCAAGACGTGGCTGATGGAATCCATCATCGCCACTGTGGTATCATGTCTGTGCTGTGGCGCCAACATCTTTGGCTTGATTCCGGGTGGTATTGCCATTTTCAACGCTTGGGGTTCCAAGACGTGCTATACCAAGGGTGATAACGCCGGCGGTGACAAGAAGGCTGCATCGGCCAAGATGTGGTTCTACATCACCCTCGCAATAGGCCTGGCGGCTACGCTCTATGGTGGTTACCAGTTAATATCCAACCCGCAACTGATTCAGGACATCCAGAACGGCAATTACGGAGCCCTCTACGGCATCCAGTAACGCCGCTGTGTGAAAACCGATAGGATTACCGCCTTGCGTACGGGAAGTGATTCAATTATCAATTTCCCGCGCGCAGGGCGGTATATTTTTCGTTCTCTCCACTGGGCGCCGCAAGACTCCATTTGACTCAGTTTTAATCGGCCTAACGGCCGAGAAGTCAAAAAAATGTATTTCAATCCAATGATGTACTGTGAAAATCTATTTGATTGCTATAATTCATTGACTGATAATAAACTATGCGTATCAATCAGCATTAGAACTTATTATAGGGCTTTTCTCGCCCGACGGGCGAGCATTTGAGTAACCCGTGGTAATGCTGGCAATCGAGCGGAGCGAGATGGTCAGCATCACCACGGGTAAGGCCATACAAAAGAATGTCGCTGAAGGCGACCCCCTTGATGATTATGGGTAATGGGGTCGCCTCCAGCGACGATATGTACGGATTGCGGCGCCGTGGGTGCCTGTCACTTCACTCGCTACACTCGTTTCGTTAGCAGGTACCCACGGTTACTCAAATGACACCCTCCGGGTGTTTCGTCTGCATGAAATAGCATAATGCCAGGGAATTATTAAGTTCCTCTTCGAGGCACGTTCCCATCCCGTTTGGGGACCAAGCTGCGAACCTCTACGAGGTTCTTGCATGGTCTTTCTCATTGAAATCGGTTCTTCGAACCGCTGACATCTTCGATGTTTTTAACCGGTCACAGATGATTTAAATCCGTGGTTGGTGCGAATGGGTGCGTATTTTATGAGTGTGGGTGGCGGGCGTTGACGACGAGCCAGACGCCGGTGAAGATGAGGGCGGCGGCCACGGCGTGCATCCATTGCGGCGTAGCCAGGCCCATGGCCATGCTGGCGACGACAGCGACAAAGGGCTGGACGTAGTTATAGACGCTCACCGTGGTGGGCAGCAAGCGCCGCTGGGCGAACACCACCAGCAGGAAGGTGAAGAAGGTCGCTCCGGCCACGATGTAGATAATCTCACTCGCCGTTCGGGCGCTCATCGCCGGCCAGTCGATCTGCATGATGTGGGGTAGGGTGAAGGGCAAGATGAACAGGCTGGCAAAAGTAAAGGTCCACTTGTTGAACGTGAAAGCGTCATACTTGCGGATGACCCGTGAGTAGTTCGTCAAGTAGAAGGCATAACCCACCTGGGAGACTAGAATGAGCAGGTCACCGCGAAAATCTGTTGGCCGCCCGTCGCCTGTCGTGGTGCGTGTGATCAGCAGTACGGCTCCCGTGAAGCCCAAGATGATGCCAAGCGCCCGCCGGGGTGTGATGCGCTCGTGCAGTAGGATGGACGACAGGATGAGCGTGAAGATGGGCATCGTGGTCAGCTCGATGGTGGCATTGATGGGCGAGGTGAAACTCAGACCCACGATGTAGCCGCCCTGGGCCAAGGCGAAGCCGAAGAAGCCGGCACCTGCAATCTTGATGAAATCCCGTGGCTCGATGCGCTGCTGCGGCACAATGATCGACCCCAACCAAAAGATGATAGCCGCCCCGATGACGCGGAACGCCACCAGTTGCGGCCCGGTGATGCCGCCATGGGTGAGCACGTCCTTGGAGAACGTCGCCATCAGCCCGAACAGCACCATGGCCAGCAGCATCGCCCCATGCGCCCGCAAGTCCTTATGATTAACGTTATCGCTATTGGTTTTCATGAAAAAAAGATTGAAACGCCACTTGACATCGACGTTTCAAGCCACAAAATTACAACAAAGGGGAAAGCCGTCACCTATTTTTTTCCGCTTTTTCGTTTTTCTGCGCATACGCAATCTGTTTCATTCTCACGAAAAATAGTTAACGAAAGTTAAATCGGGGGGGTAATTAAACCGTTTTTGTAAAAGAAGTCTAAAGAAATAGAAGATATCACGATGGCCAATTCTGTCGTGTACAGTGTTACTTACCAAGATATTAATAACCCAAAATAACCGATAAAATGATGAAGAATTACAAGAATTTAATATGGCTCATCTCCGCTATGCTGTTGATGTCCATGTCATGTGAGAACAAAGAGGATGAACCAGGTGGAGCATATAGTTATTATATGACCATACAATCCCAAGTTGAATTGCAACTCCACGAGGAAGAAGATGAGAGCCAGGGAACGATGTCCGACGGCAAAAATGAGGTTCTCTCCAAAACCATCGTCAATATGAAAAAGGCGCTTGCGGCAGCGACATCAGAGCAGAACAGTCGCCAAGTCAATGATGCTGCTGCAATGAAAGTGTGTGACAGCATCTATAATGGTTATGCTACAGCCTATGCCGAAAAGAAAGGGATTACTGTCTGTATTGTAAAGATTATCCGCAGCAAGATGGTGGATGGTCAAGCACATGACGGTTATACCTTGAGAACCTACAACTTTTGGAGTGTTGATGTTGAACCTGATCCCAAGCCTACTGATAAAATTGAGAAGCCTGAGATTTTGGCTCAAGTGGACCTCGGTTTGTCTGTGATGTGGGCCAACTGCAACTTGGGGGCAAAGACAGTTGAAGGCTATGGTGTTCGTTATGCATGGGGCGATCCTACTGGCAAGCTGTGGTCGGCAGACGGCATTGGCTGGAAAAACAACGCATACACCTGGAATACAGATAATTACGGTGGCAAAAATCCACCAGCCGATATCAGTGGCACCACATTGGATATCGTGGCCATGAACTGGGGAGACGGGTGGCGAATGCCGACTTATGATGAAGCCAAAGAATTATGCGAAAAATGCCAGTGGAAGCTGCAATCGCGAGGAGATATCAAGTGGTATGAGGTCATTGGCCCAAATGGTAATAGTATCATCATGCCACTCGCAGGATCCTACGGTGACGACTTGAGCCAGCCCTATAACCGTTTCCACACGGGGCCTTATGGTGTCAATGAGTCAGGTTATTATTGGACGTCAACCATATGCCCGACACCAGCTACAGCCGAGACTCGTGGTTATGGGATTAGCAGTGATGTCGCTACCGCTTGGGATTTCTATTTCAAGTCAGCGCAAGGTGACATGAAACCTATGTTCATTGATGATCTTCGTGCCTATCACATGTCGATACGTCCCGTGAAGAACAAATAGAACAGTAAAGTCTTTTTCATACAAACTTGCGGAACATCACTTCTGTGAATCCCGTGGTTCCTCCTTGGACATGAGGCAAGGGGGAACCAATATGTAGAAAAAACAAGAAATACAAGATGTACAACCCGGGAGTTGTTGTTCTTGTATTTCTTGTTTTAAATGATGTCGTGCGAAAGGCACCTAACGCCTGTCGCGAATGAAAGACCTAAAGCCTAATAGCTAAAGCCTAACGCCTTATTTCATGAACTTGGCGTAGTCGGTCTTGCGCATGTCGCCGTCGTGCATCAGGGTGCTGTGGAAGGCGAAGGCGATGTCGGGGTTCATCATCACGTGGCCCTTCTTGGCGAGCGTGAGGTATTCACGCAGCAGGGGACGATAAACGGGATGAGCGGCCTTCTCGATGATTTCGTGAGCGCTCTGCACGGGATCCTTGCCACGCAGGTCGGCGATACCCTGGTCGGTGATGATGATGTCCACCGAGTGGGGGTTGTGGTCAGGATAGGAAACCATGGGCACGATGGTGCTGATGCAGTCGTCCTTCTTGATCGACGGGCACAGGAAGATGCTGATGTAGGCGTTGCGGGTGAAGTCGCCCGAGCCGCCGACACCGTTCATCAGGCGCGTACCGCTGACGTGGGTCGAGTTGATGTGGCCATAGATGTCGGCCTCGATGGCGGTGTTCATCGTGATGACGCCCAGACGGCGAACCACCTCGGGGTTGTTGCTGATCTCGCTGGGACGCATGAGCACCTTGCTGTGCAGGGCCTCGCCCTTCTCAAAGAACTCCATCATGGCGCCGCTGGAGAAGGTCATCGAGCAGGTGCTGGCAAACTTGCACTTGCCGCTTTCGAGCAGCTCAAGGACGCTGTCCTGAATGACCTCGGTGTACATCTCGAACGGGGGAATATCGTCGCTCTTGTCGAGGGCATCGAGCACGGCGTTGGCGATGTTGCCCACACCACTCTGCAGGGGCAGGAACTCCTTGGGGATGCGGCCGGCCTTGAGCTCGTTAACGAGGAAGGCGCACACGTTGCGGCCGATGGCTGCGGTCACCTCATCGACGGGGGTGAAGGCACCCTCCTTGCTGATGGGCAACGATGTCTTGACAACACCGAGGACCTTCTTGGGGTCAACATGGGCGGTGGGAGTGCCCACGCGGTCGTGAGGTGTGTAGATGGGAATCTCGCGACGGTAAGGCGGGTCTACGGGCGTGTAGACGTCGTGCATGCCGCGGATGGTCTCGGGAATCTGGTCATTGACCTCGACAATCACCTTGTCGGCCATCTTGAGCCAGGTGGCGGTGTTGCCCATCGAGGTGCCCAGCACGAGTTCGCCGTCGTCGGTGATGCTCTGAGCCTCAACGATGGCAATGTCCATCTTGCCGTAGAAGCCATAGCGGAACTCCTGAGCCAGCTCGCTGAGGTGGCGGTCGTTATAGTGGATGACATTGGCGTTGATGGCCTTGCGCATGTCGGGATGTGACTGGTAGGGGGTGCGGAAGTTCAAGGCGTCGGCACGGGTCAACTCACCATCGATGTGGTCGCTGGTGGATGCGCCGGAGAACAGGTTGATCTTGAACTCACGGCCTGCCTCATGCTCGCGCTTGGCGCGCTCGGCGATGGCAACAGGCACTGCTTGAGGGCAACCGGGTGAAGTGAAGCCCGAAACGCCCACGGTGAAGCCATTTTGTACAAATTCGGCGGCTTCCTCGGCCGAAAGAATCGGATAAATCATTGTTTTAGTTTTAAGTTCATAAGGAAAACAATAAGTACAATAAATACAAAACTATCCGGCTTGTAACTCAATGATATAATGCGGATGCCATTGTTATTGTTGTATTTATTGTTTTCCCATTTTTTATTATTCTTTTAGTGTTTGAGTCTTGCTTTGATGGCTGCTGTGGCCTCCTCGTGGCCGGGTTTCTCGAGCAGGGCGAACATGTTCTTCTTGTAAGCCTCGACACCAGGCTGGTCGAAGGGGTTCACGCTCAGCATATAGCCGCTCACACCGCAGGCCTTCTCAAAGAAGTAGATGAGCTGTCCCACGAAGCGCTCGGTCATGGCGGGGATGGTGATGAGCAGGTTGGGCACGCCGCCGTCGATGTGGGCGAGTCGGGTTCCCAGTTCGGCCATCTTGTTCACGTAGTCCACGTTCTTGCCGGCAATGTAGTTCAGGCCGTCGAGGTCCTCGTCATCGCTGGGGATGATGACCTCGTGCTGCTGGTCGCCCACGCTGAGCACCGTCTCAAAGATGGTGCGCTCGCCGTCCTGGATCATCTGTCCCATGCTGTGCAGGTCGGTGGTGAAGTCCACGCTGGCGGGGAAGATTCCCTTGTGGCCCTTGCCCTCGCTCTCGCCGTAGAGCTGTTTCCACCACTCGGCCAGGAAGTGCAGGCGTGGGGTGAAGTTGGCGAGAATCTCTATCTTCTTGCCCTGCTGATACAAGGCATTGCGTGCAATGGCATAGTTGAGCACCTGCTCGTCGCCCTGCTGTTCCATCTCGACGGCACCGGCCACGAGGGCGCGGATGTCAAATCCGGCCACGGCGATGGGCAACAGGCCCACGGGTGTGAGCACCGAGAAACGGCCGCCCACGTTGTCGGGGATGACAAAGGAGGTGTAACCCTCCTGGGTGGCCAGGCCACGCAGGGCACCACGGCGTGCATCGGTGATGGCGATGATGTTGCGGCTGGCAAACTCCTTGCCCTCCTGCTTTTCAAGCATCTCCTTGAAGAGACGGAAGGCGATGGCGGGCTCGGTCGTGGTGCCAGACTTGGAGATGACGATGATGCCGAACTTGTGGCCGCGCACCAGGTCCATCATGTCGAACAGGTAGTCCTCGCCGATGTTGCTGCCGGCAAACAGGACTTTGGGTCCGTTGGTCTGCTTGTAGGCTGCGAAGTGGTCGCTCAAGGCCTCGATGACAGCCTTACCGCCCAGGTAGCTGCCGCCGATGCCGATGCTGATGACATACTCACACTCCTGGCGCAGTTGAGCCGCGCTCTGCTCGATGGCTTGGAACTGCTGTTCGTCGATGCTGCTGGGCAGGTGGAGCCATCCCAGGAAGTCATTGCCTGCGCCGCTGCCGCTTTCCAGTGTCTGTTTGGCGGCAAGTGCGGTTTCACGCAGTGCCTGTGTCTCCAGCCCTTCAAGGGCGTATTTGCTGATTACTTGAATTTTATCGTTCATGTTGTTTTATTGGTTTTTTCTAGATAGTCTAGATAATCTAGATGGTTTGGATTTCTGTGATTAAATTTCCTTGGTGTAGGCGCGGCGGCGCTTGTGCTGGTCACGCTCGAAGTATTCCCACTGCTTGAGCACCTTGGTGTTGAGTTCCAACTCGCGGTTGCTCTCGGCATACTTGTAGCCGTTCTCGTTGAAGCAGGGGATGAGGTCGGTGAACAACAACGAGTTCACACCCTTGTTCTGGAACTCGGGTTTGACGGCGATGAGCATCAGGTCCACCACATCGTTGTGCTTAAAGGCATGCAGCAACGGTTTCCATCCCATGGGGAACAGGCGTCCGCGGTTCTTTATGAGCGCCCTGGCCATCGAGGGAATGGAGATGCCCACGGCGATGAGTTCACGCGTGTCCTTGTTGATGGCCATGGCGAGGTCATTCAATGGCAGGAACGGCAGGTACATCTTGATGTAGTGCTTGATCTGCTTGTCGGACAGGGGCGAATAGCCGAAGATATCGTCATAGGCCACGTTAATCAGTTTGAAGATGGCATCACCGTAGTCGTTGACGAGTTGTTTGCGGTCGGTGTACTTGATGGTCGTCAGGTTGTAGCGCTCGGCCACTAGGTTGGAAATGCGGTCCATCTTTTCGGGAATCTCCTTTGGGATGGTGATGAGCATCTCAATCCAGTCGGCATCCTTGACAAATCCCAGGCGTTCCATGTGCTTGGGATAATAAGGATAGTTGTAGATGCCTCCGCTGGTGCCCACACGGTCGAAACCCTCGACGAGCATGCCCTCGGGGTCCATGTCGGTGAAACTCAACGGGCCGGTGAGGTGCTCCATCCCCTTGCTTTTGCCCCAACGGGTCACAGCCTCGATGAGCGCGTCAACGACTTCGGCGTCGTCGATGAAGTCGATGTAGCTGAAGCGGACCTCCTTCTTGTTGCTGCGCTCATTGACCACATGGTTGATGATGCCGGCGACGCGGCCCACAATCTTGCCGTCGCGGTAGGCCAGGTAATACACGGCCTCGCAGAAGTCAAAGGCCGGGTTCTTGTCGGGCCTGAGCGTGTTCAATTCGTCCATCACCAGTGGCGGGACAAAGTACTCGCTGTCGCGGTACAGCACATCGATGGGGAAATGGACAAACTTGAGCAGGTTGCCCTTGGTGGGTTGGATTTCTTTGATTTCAACCATATTGAGTATTTTATTTTTTTAGTTTCTGGTTTTTAGTCCCTAGTCCCTAGTTTTTAGTCCCTAGTTGCATCCACCTAACGTCTGACGTCTAACGTCTAATGTCTGAAGTCTAACGTCTAATGTCTGAAGTCTAACATCTAACGTCTACGAAAAAACGACATTATTGAGCCACCACAATAGGGCGAGCAGCGCCACCAGGATGAGGTCGAGCTTGATGAAGAACCAGAAATAATATCGTTTCTCGGGATTCATGCCTCTATTGATCAATTGCCGCTCTTGGCCTTGTCATGAACTAGGTCGTAGTTGATGGACCCGTTAGGCGTCTTGATGTGGACGGTGTTGTCGCCACTGAAGCTGATTCCCGATGCCGAACCGTTCTTGCCGGCATAGATGGTGAAATACTTGCGCGTGCTCTTGTTGAAGCCCACAACCGAGCCTTTGGTGTCCAGGAATACCAGGTAACGGTCATTCTCGAGCTTTTCCTTGATTTCCTTCATGTTGATGATGGGCTTGTCATACTGGGTGGGCTTCATCTTCACTTCCTCACCCTCTTTGAGCTTGTCCATGTTATCGGCATTATCGTGGTCCCACTTGGCGTCGGCGTTCTCCTCGCCCTCGAGGGATTTCTCTTCCTCTTCTTTGGCCTTGGCTTCCTCCTCGGCGTCAATCTCTTCCTGGGTGGCTACGTGGATGGCGCCGATGCGGGCTGCCTCCTGTTGCAGGAAACGACGCTCACTGGTATTAATGCTCTCGAGGGGACCGCGGCAGTAAACATACTGTCGGCCGTCGGTGCGGGCGCGGATTGTTCCGTCATAGGTGAGGGTCGTCAGGTTTTTCCCGTCAACGTCATACAAGCAGAGCGTGACGCGTCCGTTGCTTCCCTCGCCGGCACCTTTCAGGTGGTTGAGGAAACCGAAGTAGAGGTACTGCTTGCCGTTATCGGTTACTTGTCGCGGAATGTTCAGGTTGTCGGCCATCAGCGACGAGTTGTCCATGGTGATGTTACGTCCATCAAAGTATTTGGTTTGGGTCAACTCGGTCTTCCATTGAGCACCGTCTCGTGTGAGGGTGTAAACCTTGATGAAAGGACGGTCGGTGTCATCCTTGTAGGTGACGCCGACGATGCGCTCAGGCTTGTCACCATCGGTGAACTTTACTGCGCAGCCCGTGTAGGCCTTGTCTTGGGTCATGCCATTGCGGCTCAGCTCGGCACTGAAGACCGCCATCGGGTCTTGGCTATTGTCGGCAGCGATGGCAGCACTGTCAGCGCGTTCCTGGAGGCGGTCATTCTCCTGGTTGTTGCAGTGTCTCAACATGCTCAACAACGCGATGAGAATCACCGCTGCCACAATGCCGATGATGAGGTTGCGGTTGTAGTTTGAACGTCCTCCGCCACCATTGTCGTCATCATCATCGTCATCTGGCTCGACAGGCTTGGGCTTTTCCCATGCGTTGGCTTGCCGTCTTGCGGCCTGCTGCTGTCTCTCCTGTCGCTGTTCGTTGTAAGTCCTCCCTTTGGGTGCCTGAGGACGAGCCTCCTCGGTAGCCTGGCCCTCTTGGGTGGCGGTATTCATCGCATCTTCGATGGCTTTACCGCAATGGGGGCAAAACACCGATGTTGACGGCATCGGTTGGTGGCAATAACTGCAAGTGACTTGATTATTCATCCGGTAGCCGCAGTGGTTACAAAAAACTGAACCCTCGGGCACTTCGTGTCCGCAATGTTGACATCTGATCATCGTATCTGTTTTTTAATCGTTTGGTTTAGTACTTCTTGTGGTTTCAATCAACTTGGCGACACCTCGCGAAAATGAAGTGGAATCATCTCGTCTGGTTTGTTCAAGTTTTCAACCTGCAAAAGTAAACAATAATCTTTGATTATTGACTTTTTTTAAGAAAAACTTTGTCATATCCATCCTGTCGGTAATGTTGTGACGCAAAATCTTGTGTCTTCATTGCCGCAAAAAAAAGTAGAGACGCGAAACTTGCGTCTCTACAATTCTTCTGCAATAGACCTAAGGCCTAAAGCCTAAATGATTACTTGATCACCTTAACAGCGTTGGTGGTGCCGTCGGTGTAGGTGGTAACGACGATGGTCATGCCGTTAGCCTGGGTCATCTCCTGACCAGCCATGTTGAAGTAGCGTACGTTAGCAACGGTCTTGCCGGCGTTCATCTCGTCGATGCTGGTGGGATTCTCCTGCTTCTTGGAAACGGTTACAGCAACGGGCTCGCTCTCAACAACCTCACCATTCTCATAGGTAGCAACGGCAATTACGGTTACTACATAGTCCTCAGCCTCGCGGGCGAAGCTCTCGGGATTCTCTACCTCGTGGCGAACACCTTCCTCGTCAACGGTGAACAGAGTTACGGTGCCGTAGTCGGCAGCGCTGCCCTCGATGATACCCTCAACAACTACGTCGGCGTCGTTGGTGGCGATGGTCACTTTGGGAGCAATGGCAGTGTACTGGGGCTGAACGGCCTCCTGATAGGTGAAGGTAGCCATGGGCATGTGCACGGAGATGCCAATAGCATCGGCACCATCCTGACCACCACCGGGAATGTAGTAGTAACTGCAATTGTCGTCTGCGGCAGAACCGAAGAAGTAGGTCTGACCCCAGTCACCCTCGGTCTCGATGCAGGTTACCTCAACGACCAGGCTCTTGCCAGTGTAAGCGAAGGGCTGGTCCAGAACAAATGTAACCTCTGTGTCACCGAACTCGGGAACGCAGGTAGCAACCAGCGGTAGCACCAACAAAAGCAACAGTCTCGGTGAAACCGTTCTCGTCAATCTCCATGAGAGCCAACTGGAACTTGGCACCGTCAAAGTTGATGAAATCAGTCTCATCAGAACTGGTATAGCCACCATAGGTCTCGTAATACCAGTTCAGGGTGTAGAAAGTAACAGCAGTGATTTCGTCGCCTGCCATGTCGGTGAGCATGGTTGCAGGATAAACGGTCTGGGTCAAGCAACCCTCGGTGTCGGCATAAAGGCCACAGATGGGGTTCACGTTGGAATAAGACAGACCTTCACCAACGGTCAGTTCGTTGGCCTGAGCGGCAAATGCCAGAACGGCAACAGCAATCAGTGTAAAGAATTTCTTCATAACAAAAATGTTTTTAAAAGTTTATAGTGTGAATAATAAAGTGAGATTAATTCTATTCTCTATTAAAATGCAAAATTAGTCACAATATGCGCTATATTGAACACCCCTTGTGGTTTTTACAAATTTTTAACAAGAGTGTAAAAATTCATTAACGAAGGGTGGTGGGTTGTATCATAAAGAATTTGTGTTAATTAACGAGAGTGTAGTGCGAGGCAAGGGCTGTTAGCGCAGCTGCGGTGCGGGCGGCCAAACGGGCGTTGTTGAGTACCAGCTGGATATTGCTGGCCAGGCTGTCGCCACCGGTGAGGTCTTTGACCTTGGCGAGGAGGAATGGTGTAGTTTCCTTGCCGCGAATGCCCAGGTTGTTAGCCTCGGCGATGGCTTCGTCAATGGCACGGTTGATGACATCGGCCGGCATGGAGTACTCTTCGGGGATGGGGTTGGTGACGAGCATGCCGCCCTGTAGGCCCATATCCATTTTGGCGAGGAAGGCAGCAGCGAGGTCCTCGGGGCTGTCGATGCGGTAGTCCACCTTGAAGCCGCTGTGTCGCGTGTAGAAGGCAGGGAGTTCCTCGGTGCCATAACCGATGACGGGCACACCCTTGGTCTCGAGGTATTCCAGGGTGAGTCCCAGGTCAAGGATGGACTTGGCCCCTGCACAGATGACCATCACAGGAGTCATAGCCAGTTCCTCGAGGTCGGCACTGATGTCCATCGTGATCTCGGCCCCACGATGCACACCGCCGATGCCGCCGGTGGCAAACACCTTGATGCCGGCCATGGCAGCGATGATCATCGTCGTGGTCACGGTGGTGGCACCATCCTCGCCACGGGCGATGAGCACGGGCAGGTCTCGGCGCGACGCCTTGGTCACCGCTTGGCCTTTGTGGCCCAGGTATTCGATTTCGTCGGGGGTGCAGCCGGCCTTCAGTTTGCCGCCGATGATGGCGATGGTGGCTGGCACGGCACCGTTGTCACGGATGGTCTGCTCGACCTTTAATGCCGTCTCCACATTTTGGGGGTAGGGCATGCCGTGTGAGATGATGGTGGACTCGAGGGCGACCACGGGACGACCCTCGTCGAGTGCCTGCTGCACTTCGGGTGAGATGGAAAGGTACTTGTTCATTTTATTTCTATTTTCGGTTGTTCCAGATCATCTAGACTATCTGGATGTTCTGGATTGTTATTCTATTATAAATAATTATTGATGTCGGGGTTGACGGTCTGGAGGGAGAGAAGGGTGGCGTGGGCGGCCTTGAGACCCGTCAAGGTGCAGGCGGGGAAAGGCGTCTGGAGCAATTGGGCATGTGCCACACCGGCGATGAAGGCATCACCAGCCCCAGTGGTGTTGATGACTCTTGTGGGAATGGCATTGAAATGCTCATGCCTTGAGCCGTCACTGCAATATACCCCATCGCTGCCCAGCGTGATATAGACTTCCTCGACACCCATTGCCGTGAGGTACTCGGCGGCAGCCTTGGCGGTATCACAATGGGTCACTGCCTGTGCTTCCTGCTGATTGAGTTTCAGGGCGTGCAAGCGTTTGGCTCGGCTCTGCCGCAGCGCCTCGATGACGCGGGTCGCCTTGGCGGTGCTCACGGCATCGATAATTAATGGAGCCGCACAGTGGTCGATGAGATACAGGAGGGTTTCGCTCGAGATATTGGTGTCGGCCACCACAAGCGCCGAGCGATTGATATCGGTGATGCGGGCCTCGATGAAGGCCGGTGTGATGCAGCCGATGATGTCGGTGTCGGCCACAGCGGCAATCATATCGCCGGTCAAGTCATTTACACACAGGTACAGGCCGTTACGCATACCTTCGCAACGCTCGCTCAACGACAAATCCAGCCCGATGGCTTGGCATTCTCGCCAGCACATCTCGCCGAAGGTCTCACCGCCAAACGCGCTCACAAATTTCACATGATGCCCCATCAGCTGCAGGTTGTGGGCGATGTTGCGTGCCACACCGCCGCAGCCAAGGGTCACTTGTCCAGGCACCGAGTCGGCAGGGACAAACGGTGCTGTCAATGCCGCCGCGATGTCCATGTTCACGCCTCCGATAACTGTGATATATCTGTCCATGTTTTTTCGGTATTATTTCCCAAGCAAGAATAAAAGTGGTTTGTCAAGGCGCTTGGCCCAGCAGGTCTCGTTATGGCCATCTCCATCAAAGATGAGGCTCGTGTAGTGCTCCTTGTCCCAGCCTTTGGCGATAATGACGCTGTCGAGCCGTTCCTGATAAGGGCCATAGTCGGCGTCAAAATCCTCTGTGCCGTGATCCATGTAGATGAGGCTGCCGTTGACCTCGGGCAGTTGTTGATCCACATAGTCGCGAAAGCCTGTGGCCCACGCATCGCCTTTAAAGCCATCAGGCAAATGTGCCATCGACAGGTGAGACGAGAGGCAGGCCACGCCGCCAAACACCTGTGGGTATTCACACAGGGCATAGAGCGAAATCAAGCCGCCCATGCTGGAACCCATCATGAAGGTATGCTCACGGCTGGTCAAGGGCTTGTAGCGCTCGTCGATGAATGGCTTCAACTCCTTGATAATGAATTGTATATAGGCATCGCCGGTGAGCTTGTCGATTTTAGTTTTCTTGCGGAAGGCTTCGCCAACGTGTAGCGACGTTTTGGCAGGGAAATACTCGGTGAGGCGGTCATCGGTGTTATAGATGCCCACGACGATACATGGCCTGATTTTTCTGGCATGGATGAGGCTGTCCATCACCTCATCGACGCGCCATTCCTGACGGTTCCACGTCGTGGTGGCATCGAACAGCATGTTGCCGTCGTGCATATAGAGCACGTCGCACGAGTCGCCCGTTTGGTAGCTCTCGGGCAGCCAGACGACGACATCCCTTGCCGGGACAAACTGTGACTTGAACTGCGGGAATCGTTCCAGTGTGCCGCGACTGGCCGTGGGAATCGTGTTGGATGGCGGACGCATATACCATGCCGCTATTGCAATCAACAGGGCCAGGATTCCCAATACCAGCCAAGGCCATTTCTTTCTTTTCTTCTTATCTGCCATAAAGAATCATGTTTTTCTTCGGCAAAGATAAGACAATTATCTTAGAAAAGCGACTTTTGGACAATTTGAGAATGATTGTTTGTCAATCGAGAGATTAGCGTTTGGTCACTTGATGGGTGGTGCGGAAAAGTGTGCCGTCATTGCCGACACCCTCGATGGTGACGATATGGGTGGTGTTGTGGGCCTCGCTGGCATTAACCGGCTGGTGAGTTGCCGCATCCACTACCCAGGCGCGCGGCCAGATGGTGTCTCCAGCCAGATAACTGCCTTGGCTGGTCATCACATGGATTTTCTCTTGAGGAACCTCCATGCGTTGCAAGTCAATCCTGGCTGAAATGGCGTTATTAGGGTTGAAGGCAAAACACTTGCCCTATACATTTAGACTGTTATTTGTATAAGGTTTAACAGTTTAATCTGGATTTCGTAGTCTCAGTGAGATTGTTTTAACGAGCACGAAATGAAAAATAGTCCATTTTTTATGGCAATATGAGGTGATTTATTGTAGAGTTTGAGTATCTTTGCAGGTTAGAAACAAATGAACCCTAAAACTAAAAACGATATGATGACCGATAACGACAAACTGATGGCTGAACAGGAGAAGCCGTTATATATCGTCACAGGTTCCACCGACAGCATGGGTAGTGTGATTACCCGCAAGCTTGCTGAACAGGGCAAGGCCGTGTTGTTGGCTAGCCGCGATATAGAGAAGGCCGAGAATTATGCCACACAGTTGCGCAAGGTGACACGCAACAAGGACATCACCTGTCTGCAGCTGGATCTCAACTCTTTTGAGCTGGTCAATGACTTCGTTAAACGCCTGCGTGCGCTGAACCGCCCTGTTGCGGCGCTCATCAATAATGCCGGCCTGCTACCACGCCGCAGCGAGATTTCCCCGGATGGCTTTGAGCATGCCGTGCAGGTGAACTACCTGAGCACCGTGCTGCTGTCGATGCAGGTGTACCCGCTTATCATCGAGGGTGGCCACATCATCCTGTCGACGAGCGTGTCACGCCGCTTCGTGTCACTACCCTATGAATTCCCCGCTGTCTCCCACTTCACGCCGTGGGGCGCCTATGCCCAGAGCAAACTGGCGCTCACGCTGTTCTCGATATACATGTCGAGCATCATGAAGACGCGCCGCGTGTCGGTGAACTGCGTCAACCCGGGCCTGTTGAAGAGCGGCGCCCTGGCCATGGCGCGATGGATGGACCGTGTGCCCGACTACCTGAGCCGCAACATCCCCAGCCCTGAGGCTGGCGTGGAGCCCACCTTCCGCGCTCTGGAGAGCAGGGACACCGGTTACCTGTTCTCGGGTGCCGACAAACAGGTGAAGACGTCTACGATGCTGAAGAACCGCGAGATGTTTATCCGCGTGTGCAACGACACCATGCGCATCCTCAAGGAGCACATCAACAAGTGAGGAATCGTTTCTAAAGACCTTATGGTCACTGATGACCGATAACCAGTAACTGACAACCAGCATGAAGATATTGAGCGAAACCGACCGCCTGCCTGCGGGCAGCACAGTCGCTACAATCGGTATGTTTGACGGTGTTCATCGTGGACATGCCTTGCTGGTTAATTTTCTCAATAGCCAGGCCTCAGAGTTGGGCAAGCAATCCCTGGTCATCACCTTCCTGAAGCATCCGCGTCAAGTGCTGCACCCCGATTCATCCTTCAGGCTCATCATGCCGCCTGAGGACCGCCTCAAACAGATTGAGGCCCTCGGCCCCGACTTGCTACTGCCCTTGGATTTCACCCCCGAGTTGTCGAACCTGGATTCGGCACAATTCATCGAGATGTTGCGTGACCGCTACGGCATGGAGGTGCTCGTGACGGGTTACAACCACCGCTTCGGTCACAACAAGGGTGAAACCTTTGAGGACTACTGCCGTCATGGCCATCAATTGGGCGTGCAGGTGATTAAGGCGCCGGAATATCTGGGGCAATACGCGCCTGTGAGTTCCACCATCATTCGCGGCCTCATCGCTGCCGGCAGGGTGGTTGATGCCATGCACTGCATGGGGCGACCCTTTGCGCTGAAAGGCAAGGTGGTGCACGGTTTCCACAACGGCCGCGGCCTGGGATTCCCCACCGCCAACGTGGGAGAAATACCGCCTGCCATGCTGTTGCCTCACAATGGCGCTTATGCCGTGCTGGCTTATGTTGCCGGCCGCCAGTTGCAGGGCATGGCCAACATCGGCCGTCGTCCCACGCTGAACAACGGCACCCAGTTGAGTATCGAGGTCAATCTGTTCGACTTTGACGAGGACATCTATGGCGAAGACATCACACTGGAGTTCATCAGCTTCCTGCGTCTGGAATTCAAGATGTGCGGACTTGAAGAACTCAAACGCCAACTCACGCTCGATAAAGAGAACGCTCAACGCCTGTTAAAAGAATACTTAACCAATCATCAATAGATCATCAAGTTCAAGGACACGGGCAATCAAGATTGTCCTGCAACCTTGAACGATAAACTTAAAGACAAAATGGAGATTATCAACCTGTGTGAAAACAATTCGCTGGTGGGACAATTCATGAGCGAAATACGCAACAAGGATTTGCAACAGGAGCGCCTGCGCTTCCGTGCCAACATTCAGCGTCTGGGTCAAATCATGGCCTATGAGATTTCAAAGAGACTCCAGTATCAAACTGTGGGCGTCGAGACCCCTCTGGGCGTGAAACAATGCAATGTGCTGAACGATCACGTGGTGCTTGCCACCCTTCTGCGCGCCGGACTGCCCTTCCACGAAGGCTTCCTGAACTTCTTTGACGGAGCCGAGAATGCCTTTGTGTCGGCCTACAGGAAATACTTCCCCAAGACCGATGACTTTGTCGTTCACATTGAGTATATCGCCAGCCCCCGCCTCGACGACAAGACGCTGATCATTGTGGATCCGATGCTTGCCACCGGTTCGTCGATGGAATTGGCCTACCAGGCACTGGCAACCAAGGGTCATCCGGCACACATCCATGTTGCCAGCGTCGTGGCTACCCCCAAGGCTATCGAGGTCGTGCGCCAGCATCTGCCTGATGACAAGACCACGCTGTGGACCTGTGACATCGACGACGAGCTCAACGAGCACAGCTATATCGTGCCCGGTCTGGGTGATTGCGGCGACCTGCTCTACGGCGAGAAAGAATAGTGGTTACCAGATAATCCAGATAGTCTAGAACATCTGGAATGACAAATAAAATCGAAAAACTATGGTACGCAAATATGATTATCTCATCATCGGCTCGGGTGTGGCCGGAATGAGCTTTGCCCTCAAAGTGGCAAAGACGGGCACTGTGGCCCTCGTGTGTAAATCCAAGATGGAAGAGGCCAACACCGACCTCGCTCAGGGTGGTGTCGCCACGGTAACCAACCTGGAGGTGGATAACTTTGACAAACATATCCACGACACGATGGTGGCTGGTGACTGGCTCAACGACCCCGAGGCCGTGAAGAAGGTTGTCACCGAGGCACCTGCCCAGATTCAGGAACTGGTGAATTGGGGCGTGGATTTTGACAAAAACGAGAAAGGCGAATTTGACTTGCACCGCGAGGGAGGTCACAGTGAGTTCCGCATCCTGCATCATGCCGACAACACGGGTCATGAAATCCAGGTGTCGCTCATCGAGACCATCAAGAACAATCCCAACATCGACGTGTTTGAAGACCACTTTGCCGTGGAAATCCTGACGCAGCACCACTTGGGAAAAATTGTGACGCGCCGCACGCCGGGCATCGAGTGCTATGGTGCCTACGTTCTCAATCAGGATACGGGCGAGGTGGATACCTTCCTGTCGCGTGTGACGTTGATGGCAACAGGAGGAGTGGGTACGGTTTATCAGTCCACGTCGAACCCTCTGGTGGCAACAGGTGACGGCATTGCCATGGTCTATCGTGCCAAGGGAACAGTACAGGATATGGAATTCGTGCAATTCCATCCCACGACGCTCTATCACCCCGGAGACCGCCCCGCGTTCCTCATTACCGAGGCGATGCGTGGTTATGGCGGCGTGTTGCGCAATCTGGCAGGTGAGGAATTCATGCAGAAGTACGATCCGCGCTTGTCGCTGGCACCGCGCGATGTGGTGGCTCGCGCCATTGATAACGAGATGAAGCAGCGAGGTGAAGACCACGTCTTCCTTGATGTGACCCACAAGGACCCTGAAGAGACCAAGCATCATTTCCCCAATATCTACAAACACTGCCTGGATTTGGGTATTGACATCACCAAGGAGTACATTCCTGTGGTTCCGGCGGCTCACTATATGTGTGGTGGAATCAAGGTTGATTTGAACGCCTGCTCGAGCATTAAGCGCTTGTATGCCGTTGGCGAGTGTTCATGCACAGGTTTACACGGTGGTAACCGCTTGGCCAGCAATTCACTCATTGAGGCTGTAGTGTATGCCGACGCTGCTGCCAAGCATGCCATTGAACATTTGAATGAGTACAGTTGGCGCGAGGATATCCCTGCTTGGGACGACGCTGGCACCACTCACCCCGAGGAGATGGTGCTCATCAGTCAGAGTGAGAAAGAGGTGGGTGAGATTATGTCTACCTATGTGGGAATCGTGCGCAGCAATTTGCGTCTTGACCGTGCCTGGAACCGCTTGGATATCCTCTATGAGGAGACCGAGCGCCTGTTCAAGACCAGCAAGGTGTCACGCCGCATCTGCGAGCTGCGTAACATCATCAATGTGGCTTACCTCATCACGCGCCAAGCCAAGGACCGCAAGGAATCCCGTGGCCTGCACTACACCATCGATTATCCCCCTCAACCCAAGAATGAGGATGACCTGAAACTGTGAGAATTCCATTTTCCATGAGGAAAAATGGAAGGTTAAGGGTTAGAGATTAAAGGTTAAAGATTAGACCGCTGTGGACCTCAAATCCGCAGCGGTCTAATGGTATTTCAGTGTTTTTAGTGAATTTCTTCGTATTCGGCGTCGATGACCTGTTCTTCTACAATGATGCGAGTGTCGCCATCCGAGTCGGTCTCCTCGATGATGGTGCCGGAGACTTCCTCGAAGTCGGCATACTCACCCTCGCCGCTGGTGTATTTCTTGCGCTCGCCGGTCGAGGTGTATTCTTCGTCATCGTCTTCGTCATCGTCTTCGTCATCGTCACGACGCGGACGCTCATGTTGCTGGCGACCGCGGAACGACTCGTTGATCTTGCGCTTCACATTCTGCATATACAGCCATCCCTTGATGACCGGGACAAGCACCATCAGCAGCAGGATCAGCAATATGAAACCGAAGAAACTCATTTATTTTTCTCTTTTAATGATGGACAGCAGCACGTAGAGTGCAATGGTGGCTGCAAGTCCTGGCAGGCCCATCACAATGACAAATGCCACTGTAGCCACTATCTGCAAATACTGTGCCCAATTTTGCTTGAGCGACGAGAGGTTGTGCATCTTGAGGGAGAACATGCGCAGGTTGCACACCATCAATAGCGACAGCGCCACGATGAGCGCCAGCACCAGCCACATGGGAACAGGGTGCATCACATACCATGCCGTGAAACCAATCCAGAAGATGGCGTTGGCCGGGATGGGCAGGCCGGTAAAAGTGGTTGTTTGATTGGTATCCACGTTAAAACGTGCCAACCGCAAAGCTCCGAAAACGGGCAATAGTAAAGTCACCAGAGCCCAGTGCCCTGCACCATGCCCCAGCATCATGTTATAAAGCACCAAAGCGGGAGCGAGGCCGAAACTCACCAGATCGGCGAGGGAATCCAATTCCGCGCCAATGTTGCTCACGGCATGGAGGAGCCGTGCCACCAAACCATCGCAGAAATCGGCGAACGCTGCCAACGCGATGATGATGAAGGCCCATTGATAGCCTTTGAGCGCGGTGCCGCACATCGCGTCATAGCAGTGGAAAGCAGCGATGCAGGCCATGCAGCCGAACAGCAGGTTCAGCGAGGTGATGGCATTGGGGATATTGTTGCGGATGGCTTTCATGATTCTTTCTTTTTGTTGCTGAGTCGTGCCACGAGGGTCTCGCCGCCCCAGGTGCGGTCGCCGAGTTTTACCTTGATTTCGGTGTCCAGCGGCAGGAAAATGTCCACGCGTGAACCGAACTTGATGAAGCCGATGAAGTCGTTTACGTCGACCGTCTCTCCCTGCTCCACATAGGTGACGATGCGTCTTGCCACGGCACCGGCAATCTGTCGCACGAGGATGTCCTCGCCCGTGGCGGTACGGATAACGATGGACGAACGCTCATTGTCGCTGCTCGACTTGGGCAGGTTGGCAGCCAGGAAACGTCCCGAGTGGTGCTTGTAGTAGGTCACCTCACCCTTGACGGGCACCCAGTTGGCATGCACGTTGAACACGGTCATGAACACCGAGAGCTGGATGCAGTTGCGATGGAGGCACTCGTCCTCATATACTTCCTCGAGCGCCACCACTGTGCCATCGACACTCGATACCACCGCAGTGCCGTCGCTGTTATCACCCTTGAAGTGTCGTCGCGGCAACCTGAAGAAGTTGAGCACCAGCAGGAACAGCGCCGCCATAAGTCCAATCAGCACCCAAGCCACAGGCTTATAGTCAAAAAAGCGATAGGCCAGCACGCCGCTCGCCGCTATGATCAAGAACAACATCAACAGGATGTTCTCGCCCTCGTGATGGATTTTGACTTTCATTTAAGTCGTTGCAATAGTATTAACCTACAAAAGTACTAAAAACTTTTCAGATTCATGTGGTCGGTCACGAGATTTTTCGTTTTTCGAGTTTTTCATGCCCAAAAAACGGCAACCTTGCAGGAAAATCGGGTGTGGGAAAAAGGGTTATACCTTTGCAATGTCATCGGGAAACATGCCCCGACAATAAGCATTTATTATCAATTAAAATTTTTCTGTTATGAAGACTCCGATTAATGTTTACAACGTGATTATCCTTGACAAGAGCGGCTCCATGACCAATATCGCCCGTCAAGCCGTCGATGGCGTTAACGAGACCATCGGCTCCATCAAGAGTGCCCAGGAAAAGAATCCCGACCAGAAACACATCGTGACCCTCGTCGCCTTCTGCGGCTGCGAGATGAAGACCATCTATGACAACGTACCAGTTGCCGAGGTCAAACCCCTCACCGACAAGGACTACCGTCCCTGTTGCATGACCCCCCTGTATGATGCTGTGGGCACGACCATCACCCGTGTTCATGCCCTCAAGGCCAAAGAAGACGACAACTCGCTGGCGCTGGTGACTGTCATCACCGACGGCTATGAAAACGCTTCTCGCGAGTTCTCGCTCACGGCCCTCAAGTCGCTCATCGACAGTTACAAAGAGCAGGGCTGGCAGTTCACCTACATCGGTGCCGACCATGACGTGAAGCAGGTCGCCTATTCGCTCCACATTGACCACCATCTGCAGTTTGACAAGACAGAAGAAGGCACCCAGGCCATGTTTGCAAAGGAGCGCAAGTCGCGCAGCGGATGGATGAGTAAGATGAGCAACCTAATGGCTGATCCTTGCTTATCGGTGGAGGAACGCAAAAAGCGCATCATCGAGACCAACGAGGAAGATTTCTTTGTTTGACTCATGCTATGATTGCTGCCAATTGGGCCTCACCTTTTCGGTGGGGCCCAATTGGCATGATTCTTGCTGTATTTTTTAATATTACTTTAAACCCGCCTCACCATGCCAACAGCTATTACTCAAGACCTGAAATACGGTATTATCTACGTCATCGGTAATCCAAAGCAGACTCGTAACCTGCGCTGGTTTGCCACAATGATTGAGCCCATGATTCGCCCGCTCTCGCTGGAGTGGGTCGAGACCTGGGGCCTTGACCACACGCTCATCGTTGCCCGACGATTCAACGTGGGCAACATCGGCAAGTATGCCACCGTGCAGCTGCATCTCAACAAGTATGGCCGTAGCGACAGTTATTCATTGTTGGCTGCTGTGCATGCCTTCAGCGACTGCTTGGAGGACGTGATGGATGACAGCGAGGGTGATGTCATCATCAACGAGGAAGACTACAACGACCGCAACGCGCTGCCCGAGGGCAAGTGGGGGGCATCGACATCCTCAACCCCATTCAGCGATGTCATGGAAAACATCGTACTGCCCGATTTCGATATGGCGCAGGATCACACCCGTGTCGAACTTCCCATCGGCAGGGGCCGCGAGAGTTTCAGTATAAAGCGGGAAAAGCCGAGTCCCTCCTCAGAATCCTGCGAGGACAAAGACGAAAAGCCGTCTCTCGGCAAGCGCCTCAAGAAACTGGGCAGAAAGCTCCGCAAGCGAGAGCAGGAGGTCGACGATGATGAACTCATTATCAGGGAAGAAGAGGATCAAATTCGTTATCAGCAAGAGAAATCCATTATTGCTGATGAAGTTTCATATAAAGACTACTATGAAGACGCATCGCTTGGTGCCGAATCATTGGATGTCGCTGCTCCCACGAGTCGGGCGCAGTTCGAACTTGAGCCCGAAACGGTTGACATTGAGGTCGAGGAAGTCCGTGAGTTTGAGAGGATTAATTCCGAATATGAGCGCGATGTGAGAGACCTTAGGGCTCGTATCGTCGCCTTTATCGCCAAGTATCATCAGGACCCCCAGCAAGTGATGACCATGATGCTCGAGGGCAAGGTGCTTCTTGGTACCACTCCCGGACATGTTTTGGTCAATGGAGATATGAAAATCGTGTTGCCCGAGTATGACGAGATGGAAATCAAGATGCCGGCCATGTGCCGCACGCTCTACATCTTGTTCATGAAACACCGTGTGCAGTCGGGCCGTGGCATTATCCTCAAGAACATCGATGAATATCGCGACGAGATTATTGATATCTACAGCCTGGTGAAGCCCGGCGCTAATGAGAGCAAGGTGGAAGAGTCGGTCAACAATTTGTGTGATCCGCTTGGCGAGTCACTCAATCAGATGATTTCCAGAGCCAACCGCTGTATCCGCAATGTCATTACCGACAAGGAATTGGCCAAGCGATACATCATCACTGGCGCCCGTGGTGGGGAATACAGTATCGATCTCGCTCCCGAGTTGATGACACTGCCGCGTGCAGTGACAGGAGCCTGACGGGTTTAAGTTAATAGCATTTAAAGTTTAGAGGTCTTGCCCTGCGAGAAGGACAGACCTCTAATTATTTTTATTCAGCCGTGTCGTCGTCCCTGAAACGGTATTGGACGAAAGCCTCGATGGCTTCATAGGTGGCCAGTCCCAACCGCTGGTAGACCTCTGCCAGGTTGCGGTTTCGCTCGATGGAGCGTTGCCACGACAGTTTGCCGTCGGCACTGGTGCGGAACGGCGCGTCATGAATCTGTGACTGGAACTTGAGGATGGCATCACGCTTGTCACTGAACTCCTCGGGGCTCATGGGCACGGCCATCTCCACGTGGTCCACGTCCCATTGGCCCCACTGTCCACGGTACATCCACACGCGGCAGTCGCGCATGTAGTCCTCGTTTTTCAGGTTGTTCAACGCGTGAAGCACGGCACTGGTGGCGCGCAGGTGGGTATTGTTGGGGTCAACCAGGTCATTGTCGATGAAAATCTGGTGAGGCTTGATTCGGGCGATGAGTTCCTGGATTTCGGTGACATCGGCATCGGTGAGTTTGCCTTGACCATGGGGGTCTTCGGTATAGAACGGCATGCACAGGTCATAAAGGTTCTCTCGTGGAACTCCCATCTGGCGGCATGCCATGTAGGCTTCACTGACCAGGATGGAGCCCTTGAAGTAGCGCAGGGCCACGTCTTCGTCGCTTGCTGAGCGTTCGATGACACGTTTTTTTAGCTCTTCGATGAACGGATATTGGGCATCAGGCTGGTAGTGATGCATGACGCGTTCGGCCAGTAGGATGTTGCGCAGCAGGTCTTCATCGCTGACGGCGACATCCCCGTCGGTCTGGAAAGCGATGTTCACTTCATGGCCCTGCTGCACCAGGCGCCGCACCGTACCGCCCATCGACACCACGGCATCATCGGGGTGAGGACTGAACACCAGCACACGTTTGGGGTAAGGCTTTTCACGTTCCGGGCGATGGGTGTCGTCGGCGTTCGGTTTACCGCCGGGCCAGCCGGTGATGGTGTGCTGCAGGTCGTTGAAAATCTTGATGTTGACATTGTAGGCCGAGTTATAGAGTGCCACCAGCTCGCTCAAGCCGTAGTCGTTGTAATCCTTGTTGGTGAGTTTGAGGATAGGCTTTCCCGTCTGTTCGCACAACCAGACGATGGCTCGCCTGATCAGGTGGTCATTCCATTCACAAGAGGTCACCTTCCACGGATAGCTGATGCGCGTGAGACGCGATGCTGCATCCAGATCGGCGATGATTCTCACATCGCTGTGAACCTGTAGGAACGAGGCGGGAACAAGGTCGGACATCTTACCCTCGATGGTGTTGTACAGGGCTTCGGCGCTGTCTTCCTCCAGTGCCACACAGATGATTTTACCGGCGCTCAGGATATTGCCGATGCCCAGTGTGACGGCGGTCTTGGGAGCCGTCTCGGTCTGGAAAGCCTCGGCGATGCGTGTGCGGGATTCGTTGCCCAGCAGCATCAGGCGACAGGCACTGCTGCGTGCCGACCCCGGTTCATTATAGGCAATGCTGCCATCGTTGTTGAGGTCACACAGCACCAGGTCCAGCCCTCCGGCATCGATAATCTCGCGCTCATAGGCCTTGCACAGGCTGTGCACGTTCTCGTTGTCGGCAGGGCGTCTGATGGCGTGGATGCGCTCGGGTTCAATGTCAACTTTGGCATAGAGGTGCTCCTGGAGCCGTGACTGGATACTTTGACCGCCATCATCGCCGCCATGGCCCACTTCGCTCAGGTTAAAAGCGACAACACCGGCAAAGCTCACCTTGTCGGCAAAGTAGAGTTTGACCAACTCATCGTAGACTTTGAGCGCATAGCGACCCGACCCGAAGCCGATAACGCATCGTCCCTTCTCCTCCACGCAGCGGTTGATGACTTGAGCAGCATCGAGGGCGGCCTCGCGTGCTCCCTCATCGGCACTCTCCATGACCGTGGTGTTGATTTTCTCATATCGAGTGAGCGACGCCAGTTCAATTTCGTTCTCAGGGCGGTAATACCTGAACGGCACCTGATGGAACTTAATGATGGTCTTTAATTCCGTCTTCATCTTTTTTACCTTAGTATTAAAACACAAAGGTAGTGTTTTTTTATTTAACTATCAAAAAAAAGGAATGAATCCTTTCCAGTGACTGTGGTTTTGTGGGTGTGTAAGAAAATGTGTACCTTTGTGGTCTTAATTGAACATGACATGGCAATGCAATTGAAATATGACGCTCAGGGCGATGCGCCCAAAAGGCTGCTGCTGGAGACTTACGGCTGCCAGATGAATGTGGCCGATAGCGAGGTGGTCGCCACGGTGATGAAAATGGCGGGTTACGAAACCTGCGAGACCATTGATGAAGCCGATGCGATTTTCATTAACACGTGCTCGGTGCGCGACAATGCCGAGCAGCGCATCTTCTCACGCCTGAACCAGTTGAACGCCTTGCGCCACAAGCGCCAGCGCCGACTCATCATCGGCATCATCGGGTGTATGGCCGAGCGCATGAAAGAGGTGCTCATCAACGAGCACGGCGTGGACCTGGTGGCAGGCCCTGACGCCTATCTGGAGTTGCCATCGCTCATTGTCCTCGCCGAGCGTGGCGAGAAGGCCATCAATACCGAGTTGTCCACCACCGAAACCTACCGTGACATCATCCCGTCGCGTGTGGCTGGCAGCAAGGTGAGCGGCTTTATCAGCATCATGAGGGGCTGTAACAACTTCTGCACCTACTGCATCGTGCCCTATACCCGTGGACGCGAGCGTAGCCGTGAGCCGCAGAGCATCCTCAATGAGTTGGCCGATTTGGAGGCACGTGGCTTTAAGGAGGTTACCTTGTTGGGCCAGAACGTCAATTCCTACCTCTACAAGCCCGAGTATGGCAGTGATTCCGTGGATTTGGCTCGCCTGTTGGCGATGGTGGCCGAGGCCGCTCCCGATATGCGCGTGCGCTTCACCACCAGCAACCCCGAGGACCTGAGCGACGCCATCATCGACACGATGGCCCGCTATGACAACATCTGCAACCACATCCACCTGCCCGTGCAGAGTGGCAGCAATAAGGTGCTGAAATTGATGAACCGCAAATATACCCGCGAGTGGTACTTGGACCGTATCGCCCGCATCCGCACAGCAATGCCCGATTGTGGCATTTCGACGGATATGTTCACGGGCTTCCACGACGAGACCGAGGAGGATTTCCAGGAGACCCTGTCGCTGATGCGCGAGGTGGGGTTTGACTCGTCATTCATGTTCAAGTACAGCGAGCGTCCCGGCACCTTTGCTGCCAAGAATCTGCCCGACAACGTTCCCGAGGACGTGAAAATTGACCGCCTCAACCGCATGATAGCCCTGCAGAACGAGCTGTCGCTGTGCAGCAACCGCAATGATGTGGGCAAGACCTTCGAGGTGCTGGTCGAGGGCTACAGCAAGCGCAGCCGTGACGACATGTTCGGCCGCACCCAGCAGAATAAGGTCATCGTCTTTCCCGCCAATGGCGAGAAACCCGGTGACAAAGTGATGTGCCGTGTCCTGAGCGCCTCGAGCGCGACCCTGAAGGGCGAGCGTGTCTAACGGCAAGGAATTGGCATTAGTTTAAAGAAGACTTTAATGTCATTAACGACCTTCAAAGAATCAAGAACCATAACACTCAATGAATATGACTTTTGCTCAGAGTTGTAACGAAATATTCGACCAGATAGTAAGGCTTTACCACGTCACCGATGATGTGGATGCCGAGTTCAAGAACCCGTTTGAGGCGGGCTCTATCGAAAACAGGCTGGCTCGCAAGAACTGGATTGATGCCGTGCAGTGGCACCTCGAGGACATTATCCGTGACGAGGACATCGACCCTGTTGACGCATTAGCCCTCAAGCGCCGTATCGACCACAGCAATCAGGACCGCACCGACCTGGTAGAGGAAATCGACACTTACTTCCGTCAGCTTTACGCTGGAGTGGCTGTTCTGCCTGATGCCACCCTGAACACCGAGAGCCCTGCGTGGGCCATTGACCGTCTGTCGATATTGGCGTTGAAAATATGGCACATGCGTGAGCAGACCGAGCGCACCGACGCCGATGCAACTCACATTGCCAATTGCGAGGCAAAACTCGCTGTGCTGCTGGAGCAACGCGTTGACCTCACGACCTCTATCGACCAGCTGCTTGACGATATCGCCGCTGGCCGCAAGTTCATGAAGGTCTATCGTCAGATGAAGATGTATAACGATCCCGAAACCAACCCTGTGTTGTATGGCAAAAAGTGACCCTTGTCACCGCAATGTACTCCTGGTGCGTCTCTCGGCCCTGGGCGACGTGGCGATGACGATACCTGTGGTCTATCCCGTGTGCCGTGCTAACCCCGACACGCGTTTTGTCATGCTGACCAAGAAATGGCCCGCATCGATGTTTCATGACCGTCCCGAGAACCTGATGGTCGTGGGCATCGACACTAAGGACTACAAGGGCCTTTGGGGCATGATGAAGCTCGCCAGGCAGTTATATCGTCAATATGACATTGATGCTGTAGCCGACTTGCACAACGTCCTGCGCTCACGTATCATTGGCTGTTGCATGCGGTTGCGCGGCGTCCCTGTGGCACGACTTGACAAGGAACGTTCTCGTCGCAAGGCCCTCATCAATCACAAGTCCACCCAGCCAGTGACACCGACTATCGAGAGGTACCGTCAAGTGCTCAGCCGCTTGGGACTGGAGGCTAAGGATGCCTTCACGCGCCTCTATGATGGGAAGCCGCTGCCCGCCAGCTCGCTGGTTCCTGAAAAGAGGTCCGGACAGCGGTGGATTGCTGTCTCGCCGTTCTCGGCTCATCCAGGTAAGGAATATCCGCTTGAACTGATGCAGGAGGTGGTGAAACGCTTGAGTCAGCGCGAGAATTATCAGGTTTTCCTCATGGGTGGAGGCAAGGAGGAGAAAGTGGCACTGCGCAAGATAGCCCGTGGTAACAACCATGTCCTGTCGATGGCCGAAATCAAACACGGGTTCACCGATGAATATGCGTTGCTGTCAAGATGCGATCTCATGCTCACAATGGACTCGGCAAACATGCACCTCGCTTCGTTGGTAGGGCTCAAGGCGGTGACCATCTGGGGAACTACGTCGCCCGAATGCGGATTCAAGGGCTATGGGCAGCGAGCCGAGGATGACATCCAGCTCGACATGGACTGCCGGCCGTGCTCCATCTATGGCGAGCGGGACTGCCGCTTCGGCAACTACCCCTGCATGCGCGGCATCACTCCCGAGCGCATCGTCAATCACATCGTCGGTCTATTGGAGGGTTGAATCGATACACCTTGTTTGGTGAAGACCCCTCACTACTTGAAAATCGGCATTTCGTTGATTTTTAGGATGTCTCCTTGTATATCTCACAGAGAATCTGTATCTTTGCCAAACGAATAACGAAAGGCTTGCGCTATATGGCTAAGAAGAATAAACAATTTCGCAATGTGCTTGTCATGCGGTTGTCGGTACTGGGAAACGTGGCGATGACGATTCCGGTGTTGTATCCCGTGTGCAAGGCTAATCCTGACACCCGATTCATCATGTTGACCAAGAAGTGGCCCGCTTCGATGTTCCATGACAGACCTGCCAACCTCAAGGTGGTGGACTTTGATGTCAATGAGAATCACAGTGGCCTGTTCGGGTTGCTCAAGTTGTCGGCGAAGTTGTACAAGATGTATGACATTGACGCGGTGGCCGATTTGCATAATGTTTCCGGCACGTGGATTATCGATGCCTATATGAGGCTGCGTGGTGCCTTGGTGGCACGCCTGGACAGGGAAAAACCCAAGCGCAGGGCACTTGTCAACCACAGGACCAAAGAGCCGGTGACGTCCATCCATGAACGATATCGTAACGTGTTCAGGCAATTGGGGTTTGTGGCTCCTGATGATTTCACCCACCTCTATGACGGTCGTGATTGGCCCAAGAGTCCCATTGTGCTCGAGAAGGAGGAAGGCCAGCGATGGATAGCCATTTCGCCGTTCTCATCACATCGTCAGAAAGCCTATCCGCTGGAACTGATGGAACAGGTTATTGCCGAGTTGTGTAAACGCGAGAATTACAGGATTTTCCTCATGGGTGGCGGTAAGCCCGAGAAAATTGCCCTGCGGCCCATCGCGCGCAAGTACAAGAACGTGATTTCTATGGCCGAGGTGAAGCACAGTTTCATCGATGAGTATGCTCTGTTGGGCAAGTGTGACTTGATGCTTACCATGGAGTCGGCCAATATGCACCTGGCGTCGCTGGTCGACCTGCAAGCCATGACCGTCTGGGGACCGACGAGCCCGGCATGTGGTTATCTGGGTTATAACCAGATTCAGGAGGATGATATCCAGCTTGATATGGACTGTCGTCCTTGCTCCATTACTGGTGACAAGCCCTGTAAATATGGTGACTATCCCTGCTTGAAAAACATCAAGCCCGAGTATATCGCCCAGCACGTGATTGATGCGGTGGAATATAATGCCGAGCACAATACCAAGGGCACCAAGCTGGCGATGGCACGTGCTAAACTGCAATCTCAAGTTTCTGACAACAATCAATGAAAAGCATCCTGATTACCGGTGCTGGCGGATTCATCGGCGGCTTCCTCGTCGAGGAGGCTCTCAAGCGTGGTTATGACACTTGGGCCGCCGTGCGCTCCACCACCAGCCGTGAGTTCCTGCAAGACAAGCGCATCCACTTCATTGAACTGGATTATGAAGACCAGGACCGCCTGGAGGATACCCTGCGCGACAAAATGGGCGAGTGGGGACGCTGGGACTACATCGTCCACAACCTGGGCGTGACCAAGAGCACCAACTACCTGGACTTCGAGCGCGTCAATTACGGCTACCTGCGCACGCTGGTCGATGCCCTGCAGGCAACAGGGATGACGCCAGATGTCTTCCTGATGATGAGCAGCCTGAGCGTCATGGGACCTGGTGACGAGAAAGGCTACAAACCGATTTTGCCCAATGACGTGCCCATGCCCAACACGTTCTATGGCGTGTCGAAACTCAAGGGTGAGACTTACCTGAAGAGTGTTGAAGGCTTCCCTTATACCATCTTCCGTTGTACTGGTGTCTATGGCCCGCACGAGAAAGACTATTACCTGATGATCAAGAGCATCAAGCGCGGCTTTGACTTCAGCGTGGGCTTCGACAAGCAGATGCTCACATTCATCTATGTCAAGGACCTGGTGAAGGGTGTGTTGGATGCCCTGGAAAAGGGACCTCTCCATAAGGCTTACTTCATCAGCGAGAATCATGCCTATACACAGCAGGAGTTCCGCAAGATTGTGTGTGAGGAGTTGGGGAAAAAGCTTGTCATTCCTGTGACCTGTCCGTTGTGGCTGGTTAAGGTGGTGTGCCGTGTCGCTGAATGGATAGGCAAGATGACGATGAAGCCCAGCACACTCAACCGCGACAAGTTCAAGATTCTCAAGCAGCGCAACTGGCAGTGCGACACCAGCGACGCGAGTCGCGACTTTGATTTCAACCCTAAGTATTCCCTGCGCGAGGGCATCCGCGAGTCCATCGCATGGTACCGCGAGGCAGGCTGGTTGTGATGAAACCTGTTTTTCTCATTGGTTATATGGGCTGCGGCAAGACCACGCTGGGCGAGGTGTTGGCACGGCAGATGCAGTTGAGGTTTATCGACCTCGACGAGTTCATCGAGCAGCGATGTGGCATGTCGGTAGTTGAAATTTTTGAAAACAGGGGAGAGGCTTGTTTTCGCGAATTGGAAACTGAGGCCCTGCAGGAAGTGGCGGCGATGACCGATGTCATCGTCGGCTGTGGCGGCGGAACACCATGCCACGGACACAACATGTCGATAATGAATGCGGCGGGCATCACCGTCTGGCTCACCACTAGTCCCGAGCGCATCACCGCGCGCCTGCTCATGCCGGAGCAAAAGTGCAAGCGCCCAAAAATCAACAACCTCCCTGCCAACGAAGTGCTGCCTCTGGTCAAGGCAGAACTGGCCATTCGGGCTCCTTATTATGCCCAATCCCACCTGCAATTTGATTCCACCAACATAGAAACAGCCGAGGCGACAGAGCACACCGCCCGCCGCCTCGCCGCCTTGCTGATTGAACAACGTTTTTCCTGATATCTTAATTGCCTTGACTAGCAATGGCCCTGATACTGAATCCTGGGCTAAACTCATAGGTGTGTTCTACCCATCTGGAAGCATCATGAAACTTTAAGTAATAGGGTTCTCCTTTGCCATTAAGATTGCTGGCCCAGTAGGCTCCTCTTTCATCTTGATGTGGCCGTTCGTCGTGGTTATACTTTTCCCCACATGCCGGGAGAAAGATGATGTTGCCATTAGGGCCTGTGACTTTATATCCATGATGTCCTTGGTATGTAGTCCATTTCCAATTACAATAGTCAATTAACTCTTGCCATTGTTCTGATGATGGCATCTGCCATGATGATCCTTGCTTTTCGCTGGCTGCATCATACTTCGAGCTGGTAATGTTGCCCATACTTTGGGGAATCTGGTTGGATAATTCTCCATGACTGTAATGCTTTTCGTCATAAACTGATTTGACTTCGGTCTCTCCCCAGGCATAGAAGCCTCCATATTGCTCGGGTGCCGGCGCTCCCACATTGCAGCAGGCCCATTTTGTGCCATTGGGCAGGCCTAGGTCTATCATGTGCGGGTGGTTCTCGTCAGGGCATAGCGACTGATTTGAATTTGAGCAAGATATCATTGCTAATACGGCTAATGCGGCAATCAGGAATTTTGTTCTGTTCATTATTCTATACCCTTTGTTACGTGTCGGGCGCAACGCAAATTGGTGGTTTTATTTGTCTGGGTTATACTCGAAGTGAGGTATCGGCTTGAGTTTGAAGAGGTTCTTGACGTGCTTGTCGTCGATGAGGGTTTTGACCTTCGGATCGTCGCATTCACCCGTGCGGATGTAATGGTCAAGGGCGGCATAGGTGAAGCCGAGGTTATCCTCATCGGTCTTGCCGCAGAGGCCGTCGGACGGCGTCTTTTCAACCAGGTCAATGGGAAGACCCAGTTCCTTGCCTATAGCGATGACCTCACGGACGGTCAGACCGCCGAGAGGGGAGAAATCGCCTGCTGCGTCGCCATAGCGCGTCGAGTAGCCCACCCAGTCTTCCGAGAGGTTGCAGGTGTTGGCCACGCGACCGTTCAATGACTGTGACACGGCATACAGGGTGGTCATTCTCAGCCTTGGAGGCATATTGATGACTGTCTGGTCAGATACCTCGGTGTCCAGCGTTTTCAGTTGCTCTTTCACATTGGCCATCAGCGTGTTATAAGTATCTCCGATGTTCACGTTGCAGTAGCGGATGCCCAGGTGGTTGATGATGCGCATGCTGTCGTTGATGTCTTTCTGTACGCCGTTAGGCATCGTCACGCCGATGACGCGGTCCTTGCCGAGGGCCTCGACACACAATCCAGCCACGACGCTGCTGTCCTTACCGCCCGAAATTCCGATAACGGCATTGCAACCCTTGCCGTTTTCCTCGAACCAGTCCCTGATCCACTGGACGACTTGGTCCTTCACTTCCTTTGCATTAAATGTCTGCATAATCGATTGTTTTAGTTTTGGTTTTAATCAAGTTTTGTTTTTCACAAAGGTACAAGATTCGAGAGACAATCCCTTGCACACCCGTCTTTTTTAACTTGAGTTAACTAATGGTTGGTAATTACGAGGACTCTTTTATTTCGCGATTTTGCTGATTTGGGAAAAATGATGTAATTTTGTCGTTTCAGTAGAACAATGCAGTAGTATGGCAAGCGAGAGGCGCAAATGGTATGTCGTGTGGCAGGGTACGGAGCCTGGCATCTGTGACTCGTGGGCAGAATGCGAGTTGCGGGTGAAGGGGTATCCCGGAGCCCGCTACAAGGCGTTCAACTCGCAGCAGGAAGCGGTCGAGGCTTTTCGCAACGACCCCGGTGAGATGGACATCCTCAGGGCCATCGCCCGTGCGCCGCGTGAGGTGGTCAACTATGACGCGATTCCCGATATTGTTCACGACAGCATAGCCGTTGACGGGGCCTGCTCGGGTAATCCCGGGCTCATGGAGTACCGTGGCGTGGACGTGCCCACAGGTGTGGAACTGTTTCATCAGGGCCCTTTCCCCGATGCGACCAACAACATCGGTGAGTTCCTTGCCATCGTTCATGCATTGGCGCTTTTTCACAACCAAGGTAATGACAAAACCGCCATCTACAGCGACAGCAAGACGGCATTGGCGTGGGTGAGGAACAAGCAGTGCCGCACCAAGGTAGCCCGCACCGAGGCCAATGCACGCTTGTTTGAGATTGTGGCACGGGCTGAACGATGGCTCGCCACACACACCTGGACTAACCCGTTGTTGAAGTGGAACACAGCAGAGTGGGGGGAAATACCTGCCGACTTTGGCCGCAAATGATGAGATATGGCAGAAAAGAGAATCATGAAATATCGTGACGAGCTGGATAAGAGCTATGGCGTGGCTGGCATGGCCTTGGGCCTGTCGGTGTTTGATGCTGCCGACCTGTTCACCGCCATCACCCTCGACGGTGAGGGACCTGGCTGCATTCAGTTCACACCTGAGTTTTTCTTTGCGGGGAATCCGCGCTTGTCGCCTCGTGGAGCATGGCAATACATCCTGGGCCACTACCGCATCACGGTGGGCCTTGCCATTGCTAATGCCCTGTGTCGCCGCATGGTGCTCGACAACGAGCGCGCCGACCAGCACTTGCGCGATCAGTTGTTCGATGTCGCGTGTGATGACGGGCGGGACTATTGCCAGCTCGAGCGTGACGAGGTGAAGCCCATCTTTGATGAGGCCTTCGACAACATGATGCGTCTGTTTGCCGATTCTCGCGTGCGCAAGGCGATGGACCACTTTGCCGACGCGTTGCAGCAGCGGCGAACGCTTTCACATATCGATGTCACCGACATCCTCCAGCAACTCAACCTCATGTGAGACCTCTATATATTAAATATAATGTGTAATTTGACAAACGATTAATATTTGACAACTGAATATCATGCAAACGGTAATTTTCAATTCAACGATATATGGGCCTATCCACAGCCGCAGGCTGGGCATGTCCCTCGGCATTAACCTCATGCCTAACGATGGTAAGATCTGTTCTTTTGACTGCGTCTATTGCGAGGCCGGCTTCAATGCGCAGGGCCCCGGTAAGGACGGCGTGCCGACACGTGAATCGGTGAAGAAGCAGCTCAAGCGCAAGCTGGAGGAAATGAAGGAGCAGGGACAGACGCTTGACGTCATCACCTTCTCGGGTAACGGAGAACCCACTTTGCACCCCGAGTTCAAGAAGGTGGTGGAGGATGTGCTGCGCTTGCGCACCGAGTATTTCCCCAATGCCAAGGTGTCGGTGCTCAGCAACTCGACTATGGCCGGAAAACCCGCCGTCATCCAGGCTTTGCTCAAGGTGGACAATAACATCCTGAAATTGGACAGCGCATTTCCTCACACCTTCCGTGCCATCAACCAGCCCGTCTCGCCCAACTGTTTGCCCGAGGGTGTCATTGCCGACCTCAAGAGGTTCAGTGGGCAATGTGTTGTCCAGACCATCATGATTCGTGGCAACTATAACGGTAAGCACTTCGATAACACCACCGACGAGGAACTGGATGCGCTGTTGAGTGCCTACCTGGAGATCAAGCCTCGCGAGGTGATGCTCTACAGCATCGACCGCAAGACCCCGGCCGAGGACCTCGAGAAGGTCTCCAAGGAAGAACTGGAGAGAATTGCCCAGCGCTTCCGTGACGCGGGCATTAAAGTGCAGGTGAATGCCTGATTTGGACCGAAAATCCCGCTATGAGAAATAGTGAGAAAAATTTTTAAAAATGTAATATTTAGATAATCAGCGGTTTAAGAAAAATCGCTGATTTTTTTTGAAAAAAAGTCCCCAAAATATTTGGTCAGTATTAAAATCGGTTGTAATTTTGCAACGCTTTTCGGCTCACAATATGGTAAATTGCGTGAGCGATTTTTTTGACGCCTTTTTCGGAGGGTCCGGGCCGGGAAGCCTGAGTTCATTGAAATGTTTGCAATGAGGAAAATTGACAGTGCAGAGACAAGGAAGGGAAACCGCCGAGTCCACGTCAAGATTCCGAAAACAGGTAGAGAATACGAGCACAGCAAATCCGAGCCGCCCCGTCCTCATGTTGGGGGCGCGGGTCGAGCGGGCCGGGCACCGGGCATCATCGCCGTTGCGTTTTCATTTGATTCTTGCAAAAGAGAAAAACGATAATACAACAACGAAGAGTTTGATCCTGGCTCAGGATGAACG
>JAFYYI010000088.1 GCA_017557665.1 Muribaculaceae bacterium
ACGTTCTTGCCAGGACGGTGCTGGGTACCGCGCTGACGGCGGATGATGTTACCGGCCTTGGCAAACTGACCACCAAAAATCTTCACGCCGAGGCGTTTGCTTTCGCTCTCGCGGCCGTTCTTTGAACTGCCGACACCTTTTTTATGTGCCATAATCTAGAGTAGTGATTTTTAAATGGTTAATTAAGCAATGACTTCTTTAATCTCAAGCTGAGTGAACTGCTGGCGATGACCGTTCAGACGGCGATAGCCTTTGCGACGTTTCTTCTTGAAAACGATGATGTGTTCACCTTTCACGAGGGGAGCCTTTACCTCGCAAACAACCTTTGCACCTTCGACGGTAGGTGCGCCAACCTTAACGGCACCGTCGGCATCCACGAGCAGGACGCGGTCAAACTCTACAGAGTCGCCTTCCTTGCGCTCGTCGCCGAGATAATGGACATACAACTTCTTGCCGGTCTCGACACGGAACTGTTGTCCCTGAATCTCTACAATAGCGTACATTTGTTAAATCTTGTAGTTTAAATGACTGTCCCTGAGGCGGCTGGGCTTCATCTTCCAGCACTTTCTTGAGCCCCGTGGGCACTAATGCGGGTGCAAAGGTAATACTTTTCCCCGAACCCGCAAGCGCTTGAATAGATTTTTTCTTGATTATTTGCCAAATGGATTCAAATCTAAAACCATCAACATAAAGGAATATAACCGCCCTGCAGGCGGGAAATTGAGCAAATTAATGATGAAAATTTGGTTGATTTCCCGTGCGATAGCATGGTTATATCACCGCGTCATGATGATGACACGGCAACCAAGAATGACGCTGACCAGGACCGGAAAATAGCGGTTTTACCCCAGATCAAAGTGAAATTTCTTGCCCTTGCTGTTGGTGAAGGTGCCAACGTAGGAGCAACCCCTGCATTCATACTGACCCTTGAAAGTGCCGGAATTTTTTCCTGACTTAGTGTATTCTTTCAGCACGACATACATTGACCCATGGATGTTGATGGTCTCCATGCTCGCTAACTTCAGTTTGAACTTGTTGTTTGGATTCGTGTTATAGTAGTAATAACCGATGAAGTCTCCTATTTTCCACCTGTCATAGGTCAGGAACATGGTGATTGCATAGGGACCAATATTTCCACTCAGTCTCTCGTAGTCGTCGGTACTGCTGGCAGCGGCAGGTGCAGCACAGGCAATGAAATTAGACTCGGCAGGTGCGTCACAGTCGCCCTGCGGATGATGGGCCATTGTGGGTACGCTCAAGGCAAGCAGCGTTATGATTGCTGCCAATAATGTGGTAAGTGATTTCGTTTTCATCATGACTGTCTGTTTTTGAGATGATTAAATATGATTATTGGATTCTGTTAAAAACGTATTCATCCAACTAGATGGGGTAGGGGTAAGTGATGTCCCACAGGAAGAGCGCGTGGCCGGGCATTGAAGTGCCGGCGGCGCAGCGGTCCTTGCGTTCGATGACTTGGCAGAACTCGTCCACGGTCATCTTGTGGCGGCCCACCTCGACGAGGGTGCCGACGATGGCTCGCACCATGTTGCGCAGGAAACGGTCGGCGGTAATCGTGAACACCCATTGGTCATCCTCTTGTGACCATTGGGCATGGGTGATGCGGCAGTTATTGGTCTTGACGTCGGTGTGCAGCTTGGAGAAGGATGTGAAGTCGGTGTAGTCCAACAGGTGGGCGGCTGCTTCATTCATCAGTTCGAAGTCAAGGTCGGACGCACATTTCCAGCTCAAGGGGTAGCGGAACGGGTCCTTGCGGGTGACGGCGAAGTACTTGTAGGTGCGACTTGTGGCGTCAAATCGGGCATGGGCCTCGTCATGCACGGGCGTGATGCCGTAGATGGCGATGTCGGCTGGCAACAGGGCGTTGAGGCTGTGAACCAGGCGGTTAATGTCGTTGATGGGCTGCTCGGTATCAAAATGAGCCGCCATCAGTCGGGCATTTACCCCGGCATCGGTGCGGCCAGCACCCGTCACGGGCGTGGCCACGCGCAGCAGCGTGGCCATCGCTTCCTCGATGACTTGCTGTACCGAGGTGTCATGGGGCTGCACCTGCCATCCGTGGTAGGCTGCGCCCCGATAACCCAATTTCATGAAGTAACGCATTGCGGCTCTAGATTTTCCAGGCCATCTAGATTATCCAGATAATTATTTCTCCAAATAAGTGTAGCCGTAGAGGCCGCTACGGAAGTTGCGGACAAACTCGTTGCCCTCATCACCGGTGATCTTGCCCGAACGGATGGACTCGCTCACCCAGGTCTCCACGTTGCGCACCAGCTGCTTGGGGTTGAACTCAACATAGTCAAGCACCTCGGCAACGGTCTCACCGTCAATCACCTGGTCAATCTCATAATGGTCCTTGAAGACGTTGATGTGCACCGCATTGGTGTCGCCGAACAGGTTGTGCATATCACCCAGAATCTCTTGATAGGCGCCCACGAGGAAGATGCCCAGGTAGTAGTGCTGATGGGCCTTGAGCTTGTGGACAGGCAGCGAATGGGCGATGCCCTGAGCCGAGATGAAGTTGTTGAGCTTGCCGTCGCTGTCACAGGTCATGTCCTGCAGCGTAGCGTAGCGGGTGGGGCGTTCGGTGAGCCGGTCGATGGGCATCACGGGGAACACTTGGTCGATGGCCCAGGCATCGGGCAGCGACTGGAACAGGGAGAAGTTGCAGAAGTATTTGTCGGGCAGCATGCGGCTCACCGAGCGCAACTCGTCGGGGGCATGCTTCATGTTGCGGACGATGCCGTCAACGTCGCGTGCAATCGACCAGAAGAGTTTCTCCACCATCGCGCGGGTGCGCAAGTCAATGAGACCCAGTGAGAAACGGTCCAGGGCCTCGTCTCGTATCTGCAAAGCGTCATGCCAGTCCTCGAGCAGGCGTGCCTGATTGATTTTGTCCCAGATCTCGTACATGTCACGCACCAGCTCGTTGTCTTCCTCGCTCACGATATCCACCTTGTCGTCCCACTCGGGTAGCGAAGTGGTCTCGAGCACATCAACGACGAGCACCGAGTGGTGGGCCGTCAATGAGCGACCGCTCTCGGTGATGATGTTAGGATGCTTGAGCCCGTTCTTGTTGCTGGCGTCGACCAGGGTGTAAACAGCGTCGTTGACATACTCCTGAATGCTGTAGTTCATCGAGTGGCTGCTGCCGCTGGAGCGCGTGCCGTCATAGTCCACACCCAGACCGCCGCCGATGTCGACATATTCCACGTCGAAGCCCAGTTTGGCGAGCTGGACATAGAATTGGGCCGCCTCACGCAGGGCGTTCTTGATGCGGCGTATTTTGGTGATTTGGCTACCGATGTGGAAGTGGATGAGCTTGAGGCAGTCCTCCAGCTTGTGCTCGTGCAGATAGTCGATGGCGCTGAACAACTCGCTGGTGTTCAAGCCGAACTTGCTGCTGTCGCCGCCACTCTCTTCCCATTTGCCGCTGCCGCTGCTGGAGAGCTTGATGCGGAAACCGATGTTGGGTCTGATGTGGAGACGCTCGGCAACACGGTCGATGAGTTCCAGCTCGCTGAGTTTTTCCACCACGACAAAGATGCGGCGTCCCATCTTCTGGGCCAGCAGTGCCAGCTCGACATATCCCTCGTCCTTGTAACCGTTACAGATGATGACCGGGTTGGCGTTCAGGTCGGTCATGTTGCTGGCCAGCACGGCATGCAGTTCAGGCTTGCTGCCGGCTTCCAGGCCGATGTTGAATTTCTTGCCATGCCCGATGATTTCCTCCACAACCTGCCTCATCTGGTTTACCTTGATGGGATAGACGATGAAGTTGGCACCCTGGTACTCATATTCCTTGGCGGCTTTCTTGAAGCAGCTGGAAATCTTGTCGATACGGTTATCCAGGATGTCGGGGAAACGCAACAGCACGGGAGCTGTCACCTTGCGGGAATGCAACTCGTCCATCACGTCGGCCAGGTCCACGGGCACACAACTGCTCTTGGGCGTGACGGTGACGTGGCCGTTCTCGTTAATGGAGAAGTACTTGAGGCCCCAGCCTCCGATGTTGTAGAGTTCGGCGCTATCTTCTATGCGCCACTTGTTGATTGCTGACACGGCTCGGTATATTTAGTTTGTTATACAATGCGGATAAATGTGAGTGCAAAGGTAACGTATTTTATTGGTAATGGCAATAAAGTGTCCATGAAAACCTGATTATTCAACAAAACTGATACTGGCCATCGATGAATAAACAGGGAAGCCCAGTCGTTGAGCTTCCCTGCCGTAATACTGTATCTGTTAATCAAGAGGAACGCTTATTCGCCCCATGATTCATTCAATACATAGTTGATCAGCTTGATGGCATCGGTGATGTTGATCTCATTATCATCGTTGACGTCAGAGTTTGCAAAATTGATGCCGCTGAAGTCGCTATTGAGGATGGCACTGATCATCAAGATAGCGTCGCTGATGTTCACTTCATGATCTTCATTAGCGTCACCCCTCAGAACCTCGGGACCCACCTTCTCGATATAGAGGGTCATATTCTCGAGGTTGAGCTTCATGTTATACTCACCGCCGGGAATCTTGAAGGCCTGACCGTTCTCATAGGTGAGGCTCAGGTCCTTGTTGAGCTGCTCTTCGGTCACATCAAAGTCACCCTCGGAAACAGCACCGAAGCGGAAGGGGGCGATATAGTCCCAACCACCCTGGTCGTTGTTCTCGGCGAGCTCGTTGGTGAAGCCGAAGTAATTATAACCGGCGTAACGGCCATCGAAGGTGAAGTTAAGGGTGTAGATCTTGTTCTCCTCATCATAGGCCATCTGGGTGCCCTCGTTGGGAGCCCAGGTGTCCACGTTGCCGCCCAGCATATAAACATTAGGAATTACGGGCTCGTCCTTGGTCAGGCGCCATACGGTGAAGTGGCCTGCATCGTTGCCGGGGAAGTATTGATAAATGGTAACGCCATTGGCATCCACCTCAGCATTCAGCCAGTTGCCCTGGAATCCATTGGTGGTTGCTGTTGTGCAGGGAACGCTTACGATTGGAGCTTCGGCACCAGCCTCAGCAATAGCAAAACCGTCCATGTAGTGAGCGTTGGCATCGTTAAGAATAGAGTAGATCAACAACTCCTTACCATCCCATACAAACGGGAACATGCCATTGGTGTTGCTTTTGCCGGCAGGCAGGGCTATGGTACTCGTGGTGTATTGGTCGTCGGCATAGGTCAACTTCTTGGGATTGTCGTTGCGGGTAACATAGAGTAGCACATCATCACCGTTGAGGTCGGTGTAGGGGTTGATCACCGTGCTGGTCGAAGCTGTAACGCCGCTACCTACCATGTAATAGCTGTCTTCTTCACTAGCTTCACCGCCAGAGATAGCGATATGCGAGAATTGAGTGCCCTGAGTTCCACCAGTTAACCAGATTTCGCCATCTTCCATCATGTTGCCTTTGGCAAAGCCGAGGAAGTCGCAACGGCCAATGATGGCTGCACCGGGGGGGATGCTATGGTCAACGTAATTGCCGGTCGCGGGGTCAATGACTCTAAGGCCTCCTGCCCAAGTAGCGGTGGGGAATTGGGACAAGCTGACAATGAGGTTGCCGGCATCGTCACGGGTGAGACCGCAGTTATTGCCACCAGGGAAGGTCTTACCGGTCAAACCATTCTCGTCAATCTCATAGATGGTGGGTTCCCAATAAGTAACAACTCCGTCAACTGTGTCATTCGTGTTCTTTTTGGAGTTCACATAGAACTTGCCATCCATACCGAAGCCTTGGCGGATTTCCAGACGATCCAAGCCGATGATAGCCTTGGGATTCTGGAGCTCCCACACTTTCTCAATTTTGTAGCCATCGGCGCTAGCACCGAGGGCCAGTGCTGCCATAGCAGCAATCAGTAAAAATTTCTTCATAAAGCCTTAATCTTTTAAAAGTTAGTATATAACCGTATTAAATACTTCCTGAAACACATTGAGTAATTATATGTCGCAAAAATAACAAAAAATCAGAAACCTTCAAAGAAAAACATCTATTTGTTGGAAATTGTGCATCAATTTACCGCTTTCAGCAGTATTTTGAGAATTACAGGTTGCAGGATGTTTAATACCCATGGAATGATTGTTGAAAAAATAATCCTCTGTGGGCTTTGTGAGACCGCAAAAATGCCTTACCTTTGCGGCAAATAACGTAACATCGTTTTGACCCAAAATTATTATTTCTGAATTATGGTAAATTACAAGGATTTAGGTCTCGTGAACACCCGCGAGATGTTCGCTAAGGCAGTCGATGGCGGCTATGCCATTCCCGCATTCAACTTCAACAACATGGAACAGTTACAGGCTATCATCAAGGCTTGCGCCGAGACTAAGTCGCCTGTTATCCTGCAGGTTTCCAGCGGTGCCCGCAAGTATGCCAACCAGACGCTGCTGCGTTACATGGCCGAGGGCGCTGTAGAGTATGCCAAGGAGTTGGGCTGGGAACATCCCCAGATTTGCCTCCATTTGGACCATGGTGACACCTTTGAACTGTGCAAGTCATGCGTTGATTTCGGTTTCTCGTCGGTAATGATCGACGGTTCGTCGCTCCCCTACGAGGAGAACATCGCCCTGACCAAGAAGGTCGTGGACTATGCTCACCAGTATGATGTGACCGTTGAGGCTGAGCTCGGCGTGCTCGCCGGCGTTGAGGATGACGTGGTAGCCGAGGAATCGCACTACACCAAGCCCGAGGAGGTGATTGACTTTGCCACTCGCACCGGTTGTGACTCGTTGGCCATCAGCATCGGTACCAGCCACGGCGCTTACAAGTTCAAACCCGAACAGTGCACCCGTGACCCGCAGACCGGCAAGCTCGTTCCTCCTCCCCTGGCATTTGACGTGCTCGAGGAAGTAGAGAAGAGACTCCCCGGCTTCCCCATCGTGCTGCACGGCTCATCAAGCGTTCCCCAGGAGTATGTTGACATCATCAACACCCATGGCGGCAACCTGCCCGATGCCGTAGGTATCCCCGAGGACCAGCTGCGCAAGGCCGCTAAGAGCGCCGTTTGCAAGATCAACATCGACAGCGACAGCCGTCTGGCCTTCACCGCTGCCGTTCGCAAGGTGTTCGTTGAGAAGCCCGGTGAGTTTGACCCCCGCAAGTACTGTGGTCCCGCTCGCGACGAGATGACCAAGCTCTACAAGCACAAAATCATTGAAGTGCTTGGCAGCGACGGCAAGGCTGAGTAAAAGCATCCACCGAAAATCCCTTTTTTACTGAATTGGGACAATGTAGAGACGCAAAATTTTGCGTCTCTATTATTTTATTGGTTTTCAGTAGTTTATGGTCTGGTTGTCATTTTTGTGGTAAAAAAAGTCGCTCAAAAATTTGGTCAGTATATAAATCGGTATTACCTTTGCACCGCTTTACGAAACAATTGCGTTTCGGCAAGTGCGTTCGGGGTGTAGCTCAGTCCGGTTAGAGTACGCGTCTGGGGGGCGTGGGGTCGCTAGTTCGAATCTAGTCACCCCGACAACGCAAGAGAGTGCTGATAGTCTTATGGATTATCGGCACTTTTTTAATTTTCAACGAATAAAACTGATAGAGAGATATATGGAGATGAAAAGGCGTGTGATTTTATTGATGGTTGTGTTGGCGGCAGTGCTATCGGCTGGGGCGCAATCATGGCTGGGCGGGGACATCTCGATGATGACCTCCAATGCCCGTAATGGTGTGATTTACAAGGATTCGTGTGGTGTTACTGTGGACTCCTATGACTTGTTCAAGCAGCAGAGGTGGAACATGATGCGCGTACGCCTGTTTGTGGATCCGCAGAATGCACCAGGCCAGCATCATGACCAAGGCGTCTGCCAGGATTTGGACTATGTCGTCGACCTGTGCAAGACAATCAGGGCCCGTGGTTTTGAGGTGATGCTGGATTTCCACTACAGCGATACTTGGGCCGACCCCGCCAAGCAATTCACGCCCAAGCGCTGGGAAGGCCTGTCGGCAAACGTGTTGGCCGACAGCATCTACCACTATACCCGCCACTGCCTGCTGACTCTGAAAGCCGCTGGTGTGGCGCCTAAAACCATTCAGGTGGGTAACGAGATCACCTTCGGCATGGATTGGCCTGTGGGGCGCGTTGACCCGATGTCGCCCGACAACTGGGACGAGTTCACCCCTCTGCTCAAGGCCGGTTGCAAGGCGTGCCGCGAGGTCTGCCCTGATGCCGGCATCATCATCCACACCGAGAAAGCCGGCGTTTGGGAGATGACTCAGAACTATTATGACCGCTTGGCGGCCGCTGGTGTGGACTACGATATCATCGGCTTGAGCTATTATCCCATGTGGCACGGCACGATTCCCAACTTGGGTCTGACGCTTGACCGGTTGGCGGAGCGTTTTCCTGACAAACCCGTGATGATTGTCGAGGCGGCCTATTACTACCTGCATGACGGCGTGAATCGTGGCGAGGAGGATTTCTCTAATTGTCTGCCTGGAACTATCGAGGGACAACGTGAGTTTACCGCTCAATTGGTCAACGAGTTAAATAAGCATGATAATGTGACTGGCCTGTTCTGGTGGTATCCCGAGGAGAGCCTCTACGGCACACGCTTTGAGGGCAGCGGTTGGGGTTTGAACCGAGGCTTGTTCAACAGTGCTAATGGCCAAGCATTGCCCGCCCTGTATGAGATGAGCCGCTTCAAGCGCTAGTCATCAACAATTGCTTTAAATCTTAATACAAATGAAAAAGTCAAAGTCCATTGGCATTCTGTGTGCCATCTTGTCGGCTGTGTGCTATGGCACGAACCCGTTCGGTGCGCTGCCGCTCTATGAAGAAGGTGTCAATACTGCAACAGTATTGGCTCACCGTTTTGGTCTGGCGGTGATTATACTGGCCATAGTGATGCTCATCAAGCGCGAGAATTTCAAGGTCACACGCCACGAGTTCAAGGTGCTGTTTTCATTGGGCATCCTCTTTGCCGCATCGAGCATCACCTATTATCAGAGTTTCCACTTTATGGACGCCGGTATCGCCTCGACCATCCTGTTTGTCTATCCAGTGATGGTGGCGGTGATTATGGCAATGTTTTTCAAGGAACGTGTCACGGCCATGACGGTCATAGCCATAGCTATGTCGCTTGTGGGTATCGGTCTGCTCTACAAGGGTGAGACGGGTGCTTCGCTGAGTGCCGTGGGCATTATCCTGTGTATTCTCTCCTCCCTGGCCTATGCCATCTATATCATCGTGGTCAATCAGTCGAGCATCAAGATGTCGTCGTTCAAGGTCACGTTCTATGCTATGCTGGTGTGTGAAATCACGCTGATACTCTATTCCTTCACATCGCCCGAGTTGTATCTGCATGCCTTGCCGTCGGCCCGTGCGTGGTCATTTGCCGTGTGGCTGAGCATCGTGCCCACCATCCTGTCGCTCGTGTTCATGATTGTTGCGGTGCATCATGTGGGCGCCACGCCGACTGCAATTTTGGGCGCGTTGGAACCGCTCACGGCAGTGACTATCGGTGTGGTGGTCTTCGGTGAAGTACTCACGCCGCGCCTGATTGTCGGCATCCTCTTCATCCTCTTCGCCGTGATGCTGGTCGTCCTGGGCAAAGACCTTCACCTGCGCACAATCACGCACGCCGTTTCCCGTCTTTGGCACTGGAAATAGAGGAGTCTTTACATGCCGAGGTGGTCGCGCAGGATGTCGAGGGCTGTGATGACGTCGTCGGGAGTGACGGTCTGGTCGATGTGGTAGTCGCCGATGGCGGTCAACAGGGTACAGGTGATTTCGCCGTCGCGGCTTTTCTTGTCGTGGCGCATGAGGTCAAGCAACTCGTCATAGTCGTCACAGGTAAAGGGGAAATCACGGTAATTGTCGCGAACAAAGTTACCCAGCAGATGCACGTCCTCGCTGGGGAACTTGAGCAGTAGATGGGAGAGGACGGCTTCGGTGACCAGCCCCCAGGCTACGGCATAGCCGTGAGGCACGGGCTTGCCGCGTTTCATCGCCAGGCTCTCAAAGGCATGGCCCACGGTATGTCCCAGGTTGAGGGCCTTGCGCTCGCCTTGTTCCTTAGGGTCTCGGGCAACGATATCCACCTTGACTTGGACCGAACGGCGTAGCCTCTCCAGCAAATCGTCATGGTTGATGGGCGCAGTGAAATCATGGTCCAGCAGGCGCAGGAATTCGCTGCGGTCGCTGAGCATCGCATGCTTGAGCACCTCGGCAAAGCCCGACTTCATCTCCGTCAAGGGCAATGTGTCAAAAAAGCAGGTCGAGATGATCACGTCGCTGGCGGGTGCAAAGGCGCCGATTTCGTTTTTCAGGCCATGATAGTTGAATCCCGTTTTGCCGCCCACGGCAGCATCGACAGCGCCCAATAGGGTGGTGGGCACATTGATGAACCTCACGCCGCGCTTGAACGTTGCCGCGGCAAATCCTCCCAAGTCACATACCATGCCGCCCCCCAGGTTGACGACCAGCGACTGGCGTGTCACACCCATGCGCTCCATCTCGTCCCACATGCGGCACACGGTCTCCAGCGACTTGCCCGTGTCACCATCGGGAATGACGATGAGGCGTCCATGCCCCAAAGCAAAGCGGGCCGTATTGACATCGGCGACTAACACGGTCATGTTGTGGCTATCGGCAGCGGTCAACCGCTGGAGGGCACCCGCAACATCGTTGGTAAAAATGAGGTTCTGTCCCATTCGCATTCAATTGAACTACGAATTACGCGAATTATACAAATTAAGAAAGAAGATGCTAATTCGTATAATTCGCGTAATTCGCAGATAAAAAAGTTTATCCTTTGACGAGAGACAACGCCACGAGTAGCGAGGGCAATGCGGCAGCCAACTCGTCCATGTTCTTGTAAACGAGGTCGGCACCGGCCTTGTACAGGTCTTTCTCGGGGATAGGACCGGTAGTGACACCGATGGTGAAGCAACCGGCGGCATGAGCTGCCTGCACACCCAGGGGCGCGTTCTCGATGACGATGCACTGGTTGGGCTTTTTCTCTGACTTGGCCATGCCTTTCAAGAATGGTTCGGGGTTGGGCTTGCCCTTGCGCACGTCATGTCCCGTGACTTTCACTTCGCCGAAGAGTCCGGGGAAATCCTTCTCGATGCGCTCCAGCAGTACGTCCTGCTGCGAACCGGTGACCAGCACGCGCTCCACGCCGGCATCCTTGAGTGTCTCAAGCACGCGCTTGGCGCCGGGCATCACGGGGGCTTCGCCCAGTTCGGTGAAGTAGCGGGTCTTCACGCCATACAATGCGCGGGCCTCGTCGTCGGTGATGTTCTTGCCGGCACCCTGTTTGAATTTCATCTTAATGATTTCGCTGCCCGTCATACCTTCCAGTTCGTAGAACTCGTCACGGGTGCACTTGATGCCGTTCTTCTTCATGAGTTTTACCCAGGCTTGGGTATGGTACTTCATTGAATCATAGAGTACGCCGTCGCAGTCGATGAGTGCGGCGCTGATGTCTAAGCCTTTTTGACCTGTATATTTCAGGTACTCGGCTATCGTCTGTTGTAAGGTCATTGGATTGGTTGTTATAGGTTTTAACGTATCTTGTTTTATCTTACTGTAATGTGCAGGCAACCCGACTTGCGCTCAAAGATGGCGTAGCATCGTCCCTGGCGCTTGAAATCCAGGACGACTTCGGCCAGGATGTTCTTCAAGTCCTCCAGCGAGACAATCATGCTCGGGTCCATGCAGTCAAATTTCACCCAACTGATATCGAACGTGGTGCCGTAGCGATGACACGAATTCTCGGTGGCCGCGCGGTTGTGGCGCATGAGTTTGGACACGCTGTAGTCGGTGCGCGTCACGCTGGTCACCTTGATGCGGTAGGCCTTGCCTCCACGACTCTTGATAGTGTCCTGGAAGGCGTAACCGATTTCCTTGAGCAACTGGGCAGCCTTGGGGACCAGATAGGGCACCGAGGCCTTCAGTTCATCGAGCATATAGGCGTCACAGGAGTAAATCCTGATGAGAGGCTTGTCGATGCGATAGGCGTCGCTGAGTCTTGATACGGGTTTGAAGCCGTTTTTCTCAGCAGCCTCCAGTTGCACGGGATTAATGTCGTTGAAGATTTCTTGGAGCGGTCGTTGCTCGATGTAGGTGGGCAGGTGGTGGACATTGGCATCATCGACCTGCTGAATGCTGTCACCGCTGATGCTGCGGTTGACGGGCATGGCCGGTGGTGCCTTGTAGTCCCACGCTGTGGTATCTTGTTGCTCTCCCCTGTTACAACTCCCGCATGACGTTGTGCTTGCCAGGACGAGGCACATCATCAATAGCAGCGGTAACAGGCGCAAGATGTTCAGGTTCATCTAAATAAAAGGTAGTTTCTTGTTTCAAAAGGCAAAGTTACACATAAAAAACGAAAAAACCACATCTTGAAGTGTCATTTTTCGGTGTTTTTTTGTAATATTGCACCTTCAAAATGACGAGAAACGGGAAATACAATGTGCTTTTCGTCTGTCTGGGTAACATCTGCCGGTCACCGGCGGCCCAAGCGGTGATGCAACGTATGGTTGATGAAAGGGGACTTACAGAGCGCTTTTTCATCGACTCGGCCGGACTGGGCGGTTGGCACATCGGCGACTTGCCCGACAAGCGAATGAGGGTGCATGCCCGACCTCGCGGCTATGAGTTGACTCATCGTGCTCGCTGTGTGCAGGGCGCTGATTTTGAGGATTTTGACCTTATCGTCGGTATGGACGCCGCTAACGTGGATGACTTGCGTAGCCGTGCCATGACCCTGGAACAGCAGGACAAGGTGGTGATGATGGGCGACTACATCCGCCAGTATCCTCATTATGACCATGTGCCTGACCCTTATTATGAGGGCAGCGAGGGTTTTGAACTCGTGCTTGACCTGCTGGAAGACTCCTGTGACAACCTGTTGAATCAGATCATTAAACAAAACGACATATAACAATGAAGGTAATCAGATTATTATCGACAACACTGATGCTGGCCATATCTGCATTGGCATTGAGCGCCCAGGCGCCCATTGCCGTGAATTGGCAGATGGGGCAAAACAACGCAGCTTCAAACAACTACAGTTCTCGCTTTGTCATCAAGAATGTGTCAAAGCAGCCCTTGGCTGATGACTGGCAGTTTTTCTTCAACCAATTCTCACGTTCGGTGACTTTGCCGGCCGGCTGTCCGGTGGATGTGGAAGAAATTTCCACAACCTATTACCGCATGAAACCCAATGCCAATTACAAGACGCTGGCTGCCGGCGACTCGCTGGTGATTGATGTGGTGATGGGTGGTGCGCTCATCAACAAGAACTATCGGCCCGCAGGAGGTCATGTGGTGATGGGCGGTGACATGGCTCATCCCATTGCCGTGAACATCAACCGCTCGCCGCTTGACCAACCTGGTCAGTGGCGTGACCACAAGTCCTATCCCGACGGCAACTACATGTACAGCTTCAACGAGGCCATCAACGGCTTCGGTGACGGTTACACGGGCAATGACTATGACATTTTCCCCACTCCCAAGCAGGTGGCTATCGAGGGCGGCTACACTCAAGTGGGCAACCTCGTGACCATCAAGACGGGCAAGTGGTTCCAATGGGGCGGCTACCGTCGTGCCAAGGGTTTGTTGACCAGCGAATTGGAGAAACGTGGCATCTATAACTCCAGCGGACAGGGTACTGTTATCCAACTGCTGCTGGACAAGAAGATGAGTGATAACCGCGAGTACTACAGTCTGCGTGTCCATGATGGCAAAATCACCATCTTGGGCGTCACCCAGGCCGCTTTGATGAACGGCGTGAAGACGCTTATCGCGGCACTGGACCATAGCAAGGGCAACCGCTTGCAGAACTGCTTCGTCATCGACTGGCCCGACTTCGGTTACCGTGGCATGATGCTCGACATCGCCCGTAACTATGTCATCAACCCCACCGATTTCAAGCGCACAATAGATCTGCTGGCCTACTACAAGATCAACACTATCCAGTTCCATTTTGCCGACGATGAAGGTTGGCGATTGGAGATTCCCGGATTTCCCGAGCTGACTCAAGTGGCCGCACGCCGCGGCGCCACCCTCGACGAGAAGGGTTTTCTGGCACAGATATTCGACGGCAACGGCAACCCCGATGACCTGTCGCAATGTGCCAACGGTTATTTCACCCGTGCCGAGTTCATCGATTTGTTGCGTTACGCTTGGAAGAAAGGCATCCGCATCATCCCCGAGATCGAGACCCCAGGACACGCGCGTGCCGCTATCGTGGCAATGAAGAATCGTGCGATCAACAATCCCACGGCCGAGCAGTTCCGCCTGTGGGACGACAAGAACGAGAGCGTTTACACCTCGGCTCAGAACTATCATGACAATGTGCTCAATGTCGCCAGCGACGACGTCTACCGTTTTATCGACCGCGTCGTGGCCGAGTTGCAGCTCATGTACAAGGAGGCTGGGCTGAAGCTTGAAGTCGTCCATCTTGGCGGTGACGAGGTGCCCAATAACGCGTGGTCCAAGAGTCCTGATGTGCAGGCGCTCATGCAGCGCGAGGGTCTTAAGACCCAGCACGAGGTGAGTGAGTACTACATCAAGCGCATCAGCGCTCTGCTTGAAGCCCGCAAGATTCGCATCGAGGGTTGGCAGGAGGTGGCCTTGAATCACGATCAGGCCTTCAATGCTGTGATGACGCCTCGTGTGGCTGGTGTGAATGCCTGGAGCACCGTGGGCTCACGTGCCGACGTGCCCTACCGACTGGCCAATGACGGTTATCCCGTCATCCTGTCCAATGTGACCAATTTCTATATGGACATGGCCTATAGCTGGCATCAGGATGAACAGGGTTTGCACTGGGGTGGCAAGGTGGACGAGTTTGACGCGTGGAGCGCTCTGCCCGCCAAAATCTATGCCACGGCGCGCACTAATGTCGACGGCACTCCCATCAACATCACCACTGCTGGTGACGGCAAGGTGAAGCTGGATAAGCCCGAGAACATCATCGGTGTGCAAGCTCAATTGTGGGGCGAGACGTTGCGCAACTTTGATGAAGTGCAGTACCTGTTGTTACCCAAGATGATGGGTGTGAGCGAGAGAGCCTGGACCGCCGTTCCCGAGTGGAGCCTGGATTTGACCGATGACAAGGCCTATAACGAGGCCCGTCACCAGTATAACTTGAAAATAGGCACCCGTGAACTGCCCCTGTTGCATCGCTTGGGCTTTAACTTCCGTGTGGGACCTCCGGGTATCAAACTCGAAGGCGGCAAACTGTTCATCAACACCCAGTACCCCGACGAGATGGTGACCTATACCCTCGATGGCAGCGAACCGACTATCGATTCTCCCCGCTGGACGGCCCCCGTGCCCGTCAAGTCGCAACCCAAGGTCATCAAGGCCAAGGCATTCTACCTGGGCCATGAGAGCGTGACGACCTGCCTCTTCAAGTAACAGCAAATAGGCAATAAGACTTAATCAGAGAGCCTGGAGAAATCCAGGCTCTTTTTGCCGCTATAGTGATAGCATTGCAAAGGGAACCATAGTATGGAATCACGGTCACTCTTGTTCTATATCGCATGATGTGCACATGGCGACCAAGCGCACCGACTTCTCGCAGGGCTACACTCCGCAAGGCATGCCGATTGTGCTCATCACCGAGCCGACCTGCGAGATCAGCGACGCGGACGGTGAACTCAACACCGTGAAGTTCACCTATCAGTACCAAGACAGGCGGACGTATCTGCCGACAGACTACCTGTCAGTGGATCACGACCGCATCTTCACTGAGCAGTTTGACCCATCATTCCAATAGACCTATGGCACAAAGTATCCACATCAGCACCCTTCGCAGGATGCTCAAGGCCGGCGACCCGGTTGACCTGAAGCTCTGGACCAAGAGCGGGGATATCCAGTGCTGGCGCAACTGCATCCCGCTGCGCTACAACTTCTACCAGGGCGCCCAACAGTTCAAGCTGCTCGATTCGCACCAGATACGCCAGGCCCGCATCTGCTGCATCTTCGAGATCAACGGCCTGGAAGTGTTCTTATAATTATTTTTGGCTCAAAATGCAACATTCACCCTAAAGTGTGCGTCTATTATACATATGATAGTTGTATTTTTGCAGCGCAAAAAATATTCAAGATTATGAAACATCTAATCACACTACTATTTATAGTCATTACTTGTCAAAGTCTTTTGGGCTACCCAACTGATAGCGTAAAAATCAATGTAGCAGACTTTGATTTTCTTGTGTCAACAACGGAAGAAAATTATGTGGCTTATCCACATATTATCAATAATGGGTTTAACAAGGAGTATAAACGCATGAAGTCTGCCATTCGGAGCAACCTTAAGAAAGGGAAAATAGGGATTGAGCAAGCGGCTTGTGAATATGCGTTTTGGTTCTTTGATAAGTTTGACGGTCACTACCATGTTGACATCCCCATGTTTTGGGACGTGTATTTTCCCAAAAGTCACATTCGCTATCGCGAGTTGTTCGAGTATGCTCCAAAAGCCGTTTCTTGTATGGTTGACACAAATACTTGGTTAATCCGTGTACCCTCGTGCGAAGGTAAAGACCCTACGTTTGAGTGGGTAGCCAAAGCCGTAGAACAATATCTCAACTCCGGCTGTGACAATCTGATAATTGACGTGAGAGGCAACACTGGGGGAAGCGACGAAATATGGATGCCCGTAGTGCCATTATTGGTTGACAAGGAAAATGTGAGTCCAGATACGATTTGGTTCAGAAACACAAAGACAAATCTTGATTTTTTCAAACGCCAACAAACGAACCATCCCGACAACGAGTGGCTTACATCGTTCATCACCAAATGTGAAACAACGAGCGATGAGTTTGTGCCAACAAATGATGATGATGATGAGGAGGATGATAAGGAGATGCCACACTTTGAACTTCCGCATCGAGCCGCTATTATTGTTGACAAATCAACCGGAAGTTCGGCAGAAACTTTGGTGACAGTTGTAAAGCGTTATTGCAATCCGGAACGAACAAAGATATATGGTAAAGATAATACTTGGGGGGCGAATGAAACAGGTAACCAATTGGGTGCAATGCTTCCAAATAGTAAAATATGGTTCTATTATCCGACCTGCGGAAATCTTTCTTATTTTCAAGGGAAAAATTTAGGAACGGCTGGTATCGCCCCCGACATACGTATAGCGTTGCCATATCCAACAAAACTAACCGACAATATTGATGAATGGGTTATCTGGATTGCAAGTGAAATGAAGAAATCTTCGTGATATATTCTCTGTCTTTTACAGACCAAGCACAACTCCATAATTTTGCGGTAAGAAAATCGCAGAATTATGGAGTTAAATTTTAATAGTGTAGAAACCATCCCCAACTTGAACGCTTCGGCGGCGTTTCAAGTGGATAGTGGCAAAGTGTTCAAGGAAGACGTGGACATCGTGCCGACGATCATCGACAAATCGCTGTCCTACATCCCATGGGGGAGCGATAACAACATGCCGTACCACATCATCAACCTCATCGAGAGTGACGACCCTTTAGTTCGACAAAGTTTGCAGCAATAGTCGCCACTCAGTGGCGGTGTGCGGAAAGCAAACCTTTGCCAAACCCTCGCCACCTGCCAGATGTTCAATGCTGAGGTGTGCTACGGCAGCGGGCTGCAGTACAACACCGACTCGTATCGCGGCTCTGGTTGAGCAGCGCGAATTGCCGATAACGGGCAAAATGACCAAAAAAACTGACATCATTTGTCGATACGATAGAAATACTTTATCTTTGCAGAAATATTGAAACTATGGCCTATAACCAAGTAGTAGATTATTACAACCGCATAGCGCCTACCTACGACGAGTCGCGTTTCAGCAATAGCTACGGCCGGTTTATCGACGTTCAGGAGCGCCGCATCTTGGACACACTTATTGACACCGGCAGCGATGAGCATCGCCTTGAGTTGGCCTGCGGTACCGGCCGACTGACGGGCTATGCCACACACGCCCTCGACGCGAGCGACGAAATGATGACGCGTGCGCGACAACGCCACCCCGAAGTGGAGTTCCGACTCGCGTCGGCCACCGACACCGGCTATGCCGACGGCTTCTTCGACGTGGTCTATTGCTTTCACCTGATGATGCACCTCGACATGCCCACCATCGGGTTGATTGTCGATGAAGTGTGGCGAGTGCTCAAGTCCGGCGGTCGCCTCATATTCGATATTCCGTCGAGCCCCCGACGTCGGTTGTTGCGCCACAATCAGGCCACATGGCATGGCGCGACACAGCTCTCCACTTCCGAAGTGAAATCGCTCGCGTCAGGCAAATTCGCACTGCGCCGCTCTTTCGGCGTGGCGATGCTGCCGATTCACAAAATCCCCGAATCGTGGCGACCAAGGCTCACATCATTCGACTATGCCCTCGCCAACAGCTTCATGCGGGAATATAGTTCGTATCTGGTCTTTGAACTTGTAAAGACGGAGGCCATCAATTAACGCATCAATCCTCTATGGCAAAGCGAAAACTATTCTGCGAAATCAGTCCGCTCACCTACGCAATCTCGCTGCACAAGGAAATTATCAAGCGCCACGTGAAAAATTACTTGAGCCACGAGCGTTTCGCCGTACGCCGCCAAGAAGCGAAGTTGCCCGTGGTGGTCTATTCCACGAGCAACAACATGATTAAGCGAGGACCGGGCATCGACGCCGCGCTGCAGCTAAACAAGGCAGATAATATACGGCTGGCTTGCAGCAAAATAAACGGTCTTGTCGTCTGGCCGCAAGAGACATTCTCGTTTTGGCACATAGTCGGGAAAACGTCGAAGCGCAACGGCTACACCGAAGGGCGCGTACTCGTCAACGGGCACCTCGTGGCAGGTGTGGGCGGAGGCTTGTGCAATCTTGCCAACACGCTCCACCTGCTCGCCCTCCATAGTTCGCTCACCATCACCGAGCGGCATTACCACTCCGACGCGCTTGCGCCCGATCCCGACGGCCGACATGTGCCTTTCAGTAGCGGCACGTCGGTCAACTGGAATTTCCTCGACCTGCGTTTCCGCAACGACACCGACCAGCCGATGCAACTGTGCATATGGACCGAAGGCGACACGCTTCGCGCCGAGCTGCGCACCACAGTCGAATCGCTCCACTTCTATCGTCTCACCGAAGAAGACCACCACTTCCACCTTGAGGACGACGGCAAGTATTACCGCCTCTCACGCATCTACCGGGAAACCGTCGACAAGGCTACGGGAAATCTGCTCGCGCGCAAACTAATCCGCGACAATCACTCCGAAGTGATGTACGACTACAGCCTTATCCCGCCCGAGCAGATAAGGTAAGCGATTCACGCTCAAACCGCTTCAAACCTCCTCCTGCGACATTTATCGTTAATTTGAGCGTATAGGTCATTTTGCTGAATAGCAAATTGGTCATACACATCCTCTTCTTGTGGAGGTGATGATAAGAAAGACTAACCAGATGTTGTTAATTGGAACAATGTCAATCTAAAACAATTTGGAATCGTTCTATGGATAAACATTTGTTGCCGAGAAAGTATTAAATAATAATGGTTCAGATTCCGAATACAATTAATAGGAAATAGTTGTATCTTTGCAACAAAACAAGGAACGTATTATGAGACACATCTTTTCAATCATTTTTCTTCTTTGCTTCGGCATGATTGCAGATGCTGAAGTAGCAGAATTTGACTCGGCTTCTTATGCTTTAGGGGACGTTATTATTCGTTCGATTAAGGAAAGCCCGGACTCCATTTTTCCAGGAAATGAGTTAAGCGAGGCCGAGTTAGCTGAGGTTATTAGGGGATTTAAAGAAAATTTACCCTTCATGAAGTATTCTCAGGATTCCATTAAGAATATTTCTTTTGCCTTAGGGATGATGCAAGGTGTATTCCTCATTGATGGAACTCATTACCAAGAAGAACCTATTCCATACGATTGTATCTATGATGGCTTGATGAAAGTTGCCAATCACGAGTTGACACTACCCCAAGACACTATCAGTATTATGGAATACATGAATAGTCTGGCTAAAGTTTCGGATACTATCCCAGAAGAGGAAAATTGCAAGTTCTATACTGGTTATGGTGTAATGAAAGGACTTCAGCCGGGATTACAAGAATATATTTATGAAATGACAGGTAAAAGCCAAAATGGAGTGCCTGCCAATTATGAGTCCTATGCTGCAGGTTTCGCAATGATGATGAAGCAAATGTCGCTTACCTCTATGGATGATGAATCTGAACTCAGCTCCTATGGAATGGGGGTAGAAATTAGCTTAGAGATTGTAACGCGACCTTTGCCATTTCATTTTGTAGAAGCGGATTTCTTTGATGGCTGCCATGCCGGAGCAGGTTTTAATGAACGCAAAATAACAGTGGAGGAGTCAGATCGTATTTTTTCAACGCTTTTTCCACCAGATAGCGAAGGGCCATTAAAAGAGTATCAAAAAAACTATCCTGACTGATTTTCCTTGTCTTTTGCTCAATAGGCACAGCTCCATAATTTTGCGGAAACTAAAACCGCGAGATTATGGAGTTAAATTTTCTCTGTTGAGACCATCCCGGTGCTCAACCATATCGAGAGTGACGAGACCCTCGCCACCTGTCAGATGTTCAATGCCGAGGGCACGAGGATAGTTCGACTGATCCGCAAGGAGGTAAATATCTTAGGCTTAAACTGTAAAAATAGCTGAAAAAATGTTGTTAAATATAAAATTATTGGATTTTGAGTGTTAAAAACGGGCAATGTATTTCACATTTTAAAACTAATGTGTAAATTTGTAGTTCATTACATATCCTTAATTGGAAATAAATATTACCTAATCAATAAACCCAATTTAAAATGAGAAAACAGTTACTACTGCTACTGCTGTTGAGCCTCTTGTCGCTGCCGGGACTGGCCCGTGTGGTGACGGGCGTGGTGACGCAGTCGAGCGACGGCGAGCCGATCATCGGCGCGACGGTCAAGGTGCACGGCACATCGCGCGGCACGGCGACCGACTTCGACGGCCGTTTCTCGATTGAGGCAAACGACGGCGACGTGCTCGACGTGAGCTACGTGGGCATGAATCCCAAGAGCGTGAAGATTGGCCCGGGTCAGACCGTGGTCAACATCTCGCTTGACGAGAATGCTCAGATGCTGGGTGAGGTCGTGGTGACCGCCATGGGCCAGACCCAGGAGAAGAAGAAACTGAACTTCGCTGTTCAGTCCCTTGACGAGGAACAGGTGACCGCTGGCGGTTCCACCAACTTCGCCAACTCGTTGCAAGGCAAGATTGCCGGTCTCCAGGTGAGCACCGGCGGTAGCTCGCCAAACTCCTCGACCCAGGTCATCATCCGCGCCATCTCGTCGATGAACAACTCCCAGAGCAATGAGCCGCTGATGATTGTTGATGGTATGGCCATCCGTGGCGGTGCCTCGACGCTGGCCGATATGAACCCCAACGACATTGAGAACATCACGGTGTTGAAAGGTGCAGCCGCATCGGCGCTCTACGGTCAGGAAGGTGCCAACGGTGTCATCATGATCACCACCAAGAGCGGCGGCCAGGCCGGTGAGGTCAATGTGACGGCATCGGCAACGCTGGAGGTGAACACGCCTGCCCGCCTGCCCAGAATACAGAGCACGTTCATTCCTGGTGCCAAGGGCATGTATAAAGAGAACATGGGCAGCGGTGGCTGGGGCCCCTATATGGGTGAAAACGACACCTACTACAACAACTTGAAGGACTTCCTCAAGACTGGTATCCTGCAGAAGTATGACGTGAGCGTGAGTGGCGGTACCGAGAAATTCTCCTCCTATGCCTCCATTTCCTATACCGATAACCAGGGTATCGTTCCCAAGGATTTCCGCAAGCAGGTGAATGCCCTGATCAAGGGAACCTACAAACCCAGCAACAAGGTGACGATTCAATTGAGCGCCAACTTCATGAACCGCAAGTCTCGCGGTTTCGGCAACTCGATGTCCACCATCTACAACTGGGGTATCAACAAGGACATGAGCAATTACCGCACCCTTGAGGGTCATGTCAACTGGTGGGCTTACTATGACCACTGGGAGAACCTGCTCGACACCGAGCGTATCAACGGTGCCGTGTCGCCTTACTTTGGCCGTTACATGGACTGGAGCGAGACCGAAGGCAACCGTTTCATCATTAACGGACAAATCAGTTACGAGCCGATTAAGAACCTGGTGTTCACGGGTAAGATGGGCTATGACAAGAGCTACTCGATGTATGACTCCTACACAGTTCCCCGCCTCTATGACGGTGATCTGGTGGATCCCACTGCCGAGGATGTGCAGACCAAACTCAGCGACATGCAGTCAAAGTATGGCTCTTACAGTTTCCAACCCTCACGCGGAGCCTTGTTAAACATGCAGTTCTTGGCCACCTACCAGCATACCTTTGCCGAGGACTATACCATCAGTGCACTCTATGGTTTGGAATTCAAGGAAACCAATGGTCTGGAATCCTCGATTTATAATGAGCATTTCCAGTTAGGCGGTGAGTTCTACAGCTTTAACAATACCGATTTCACCAATGGTGACCTGCTCATCAGCAACCATCCAACATTGTATCACTCAAAGTATAACAAGTATGGCCACTTCGGCGAGCTGCGCTTTGATTACAAGGGTATGGCACAGTTGTCGGTTACGGGCCGTATGGACGGTTCGTCGGCCTTCAGGCAGGCATCCAAGACCAACTACTTCTATCCTTCGATCACTGCAGGTGTCATCTTCAGCGAGCTGTTCCATCTGACCAACGATTGGTTCAGCTACGGCAAGTTGCGTGGCAACTGGGCCAAGGTGGGTAAGGATAGTCCCCGCTACCTGTTCACCGACACCTACAAGCAGTGGACCCTCTTCCCCGATGGTGGCTATGGTGTGGATCCCACCACGTCACGCGCCATTGACCTGGAGCCTGAGATGACCAAGTCGTGGGAGATTGGCGCCGACCTGCGCTTCTTCCACAACTGGACCCGTCTGGACATCGCTTACTACTCGACAACCGTCGATAACCAGATTGTGAGTGTGCGCGTGTCGCCCGCTTCCGGTACTATCCTTCAGACCCGCAACGAGGGTAGTCTGAAGAACCACGGTATGGAGATTTCGTTGAACCAGGACCTCATCAAGGCGACCGATTTCTCGTGGAGCGCTTTTGCCAACTTCTCGTTCAACCGCAGCAAGGTGCTCTACCTGCCCAACGACATTACCGAGATTCAAGGTACTCAGTATGGTGACATCTTCCCCGTTGCCCGATTGCATGAATCCTCGACGGGTATTTCGGGTAAGGACTACGTGCGTGACCCGGACGGTAACATCATCTGCGACGAGAACGGTTATCCCATCATCGATAGCGCTAAGGGCCTCTACATCGGTAACCGCGAGCCCGACTGGCTGCTGGGTATCGGCAGCACATTGCGTTACAAGAACGCAAGTCTGTCCTTCCTGTTCGACGGCCGCAAGGGCGGTGACGTGGTCAACGTCACGGGCCGCAGCCAGATTACCAACGGCATGAGCAGCCTGTATGACAAGTACCGCAACCGCGAGTACATCATCAATGGTGTGCAGGCTGTGACGGGTGCCGACGGAGCAGTAACCTATGTCAAGAACACCACACCCATTGTGCTTGACTCCTACTTTATCAATACCTATTATGCGACAGTGTCGTCCAACTTTATTGAGGACGGTTCCTACATCCGCTTGAGCTATGTGACGCTGAGCTACGACATCGGCAAGCACTTCAAGCGCACATGGCCTGTCAAGGGCTTGACGCTGACCGCGACCGGTCGCAACCTGCTGCTGTTGACCAAGTACCGCGGCAACGATCCTGCTGTGCTGGCAGGCACCGGTGGTGGTACTGGTAGTGCCGGTATCGATAACTACAATGTGCCCAGCACACGCAGTTATAATTTCTCACTTAAAGTAACATTCTAAAAGGCCGACGGATATGAAAAAGATTAAGTATTTAGCATTATTGATGCTGGTTGGCCTGCTGTCGGTGGGTTGCAACGATGTCCTCAACGACAATGTCAATCCCGACAGGGCCCATGTTATTGATGCCCAAGACGGTCTGCCTGTGATTATCTTCTATGCTCAGCAGATTGTCTATGACCATAGTGAATACTACGCCTACTTCTCACAGATGCTCACCACCGGCGGTAAAAGTTCGGTGGGCGCTTACAGCTACAAGTGTGAGTGGGAGATGCTGACGATGAACCGCCACCCGATGTGGCGCCGTCACTTCTATGACATCGGCAAGAACACCCTCAATCTGGTGGAGAATTCCAAGGCTATCAACTCGCCCAACTATGAGCTGATAGGGCGCACCATCAAGCTGATGTCCACCCAGTTGACAACCGATGCCTTTGGCGATATTCCCCGTAGCGAGGCCTATTTGAGCATCGCGCCGACCTATGACACTCAGGCTTCGATTTATGCCTGGATGATGCAGGAATGTGAAGACCTCATCAGCATGTATGAGGATCCCGCGATTGTCAACAACCCCGACAACCAGCCCATCACGGCCAAGGAAGATCGCGTCTATGGCGGTGACCTGGAGAAGTGGAAAGGCCTCGTGTATGCCGTCAAGGCTCGCCTGTTGTTGCGCAACATCCCCAACGTGGACCGCAGCCCGGCGATGTGCCAGAAGATTATTGACGCTGCCGACGCTGCCATCAACCAGTGGCGCAAGGGTGACGTGTTTGACTATCAGGGCAACCGTGAGCCGTGGTTCGGTAACGAGCCCCGTTACTACTGGGATGGTGGCACGGGTACACAGAATGCTGTGTGGAGCGTTGCCCAGCCCGTTATCAACTCTTGGGAGTCGCGCGGCAACCTCTTGGGTAGCGCCATCCCGAGCAAGTTCTTCATGGTCGACCTGCTGGGTATCAGCAAGCCCGACAACGAGATGACTTGCGGTATGTTCAATGCCGAGGGTGCTCATGACGGCTTTGCCAACGACCCGCGCTGCGGTCTGCTGATGATTGCACGCACGGGACCTGCTAGCCCGTCGGTGGCCAGTGAGCGCATCAAGATGCGTTATCTGGAGAACAACATCGGTATGGGAACCTCCTACAAGATTGCCAATTATCCCAACCTCTACATGGGCGCCTATGCCGGTGCCGCCGATGCCTACAACCCCATCTTCACGATGGAGGAACTCTACTTCATCAAGGCCGAGGCACTCTACTGGATGGGTAACAAGACCGAGGCTTGTGCACTGGCCAAGGAGGCCACCAAGTGGAACATCCAGCGTCACCTCGACGCGTTCCTGCGTATCTATCCTAACGAGAACTACAACGCGAACACCGACAACAAGTATCCCGGCAATTCGGTAGCTGGCGGCAAGCCAGGTTTCCAGCCTGCTGAGTACTGGGATGGCCAGATTGCTGCCTTCCTCGACAATGAGGACTATTACAAGGGCAAGAACGTGGCCGTCCACAAGGTGACCGACCGTGGCAACAAGCACTGGTTCTTCAATCCCAGCGAATTCTCGTTGAGCGACCTCATGCAGCAGAAGTACATCGCGATGTACCTGCAACCCGAGCAGTGGACCGACATGCGCCGTTACCACTACAGTAACAACCGCAACCACTACGGCATCGGCGACAATCAGGAAATCGTCTATCCCACCCTGCGCAGGCCCTACAACCTGTATGCGGCTTACTGGATTGACGGCTTGACTGAGGAACAGAAGGAGAACACTTGGATTCAGCGCCTCAACTACGACACCGAGACCGAGGAGAAGTACAACCGTCAGGAACTCGAGCGTCTGGGCGCCTACAAGAATTACAAGTGGCTGCAAGTACCCATGATCTGGGCCCACAACTATGGCGAAGTCACCTCGTTAACCGAAGAATAATGACCTTAAGGACTTTAAAAACCTTAAGGACCTTAAGGACCTTATAAAGTAAACAAGAAGATTATGAAACGATATAAAATATATGGACTGATAGCCTTGGTGGCATTGCTCACGACCTCGTGTGCGATTCATGACCCGTTTGCCGATAATGGCGAACTCGGCCAGGTGTTGCCCACCGTGGACTGGGAACAAGGTTCAACGTTGGTCAAGGCTGGCAATTATGCCACCTTCAAGGGCAAATACTACACCACCAGCGAGAAGGCCATCGACCACAGCGAGGTGTGGTGCCTCATCAAGCGTGAGCAGGTAGCAACGGCAACCAGCAAGTTGACCACATCGCTGGCTTACACCAAGAACTACTCCTTGACCGACACGGTGCGCTCCAGCCAGATGGTGGCCACCTATCCTCACAGCAAGGCAGAGTGGGATGGTTATGAGTATGTGCTGACCGACAGCTTCCCCACCTCGCGCACCTTGGCTCCCGTGAGCTGGGTGAATCCCGAGCAGTGGGACCAGGAGAAGTTCGACAGTTACTATCCCTCGACGTTCCAGGACGAGTTCAAGGCCTACATGATCAATGCGCTCACCAAGGACAGCACTTACTACAATGACCTGCGCAACGTCTATATCAAGTACAACTTCCCCATCGAGTTGTTCCAGCAACTCAACGGGCAGTATAACATTGATTTCCCGACCGACACGACGACCGACGACAAGTCCAATGCCTGGTACACGACCGATGAGGTGGACCACTACTACTACATCACTGTGGCCGAAGACGGTTCGGCGGTCTATCATGAGATTGCCGATGCGAGCGCAGCCCCCTCGGGGGTCAACGTGCAGCCGGTGTACAAGTCGGCCTTCTGGCTATTCTCGCGTTACAGCGATGACACGGGTGGCAAGATCACCACGGTGCGCCGCCAGTACATGCCTTATTTCAAGAGCATGCTTGAGACCATCCCCTTCACCTCGTGGATCTATAACACCGCCGACAAGGCCTACACGGTGAACTTCAGCCGCAAGTATTCCTTGCTACCCGAGTTCCGCGTGTATGACACCGATGGGAAAGTGGGAGTGACTACCGATAACAAAGAAGTGACACTTAATTAGAGTTTAGAGTTTAAGGTTTAGAGTTTAGAGTTGGCATCCGCCGACAAACTAAAGACTAAAAACTAAGGACTAAAAACTTAAAACTTTAAGAATATGAAGACATTCAATAAAATAGCATTCATTTTCATGATGGCGTTGATGGCCGTGTCGTGTATCGACAAGACTCCCGATTACGGCAACTTCCCCACCAAGGATGTGGACTTCACCTATCGGGTGGACGATGCCCGCTATGGTCTGGACTTCTATGTGGTATCGACGGTAGAGTTTACCAACACCTCTTCCAAGTCGGGCCAGGCGTCATGGGACTTCGGTGATGGCACGACCTCGACCGAAATGAATCCGTCCCACAAGTATGCCAAGGCGGGTATCTATCAGGTGACGCTCACCATTGATGGCGTGGGCAGTCGCACTTATCCACTGCTCATCTATGACATCGCTCCCGTGTTGAGCGTCGCTGAGCAAAGTGCTACCCCTGTGGTCATCAATGACGTGAACGTGAGTCTGGACATCGAGTTGCCTAATCCCGAAAACCTCAAGTGCAAGTATTTGTGGACCTTCCCCGAAGGCACACGCGACGCGCAGGGTAACCTGATTGCAACCTTTGAGGGCTACAGCCACGACGATGGATCAATTGACAACCCCGGCAAGTTGACTTTCAGCAACATCGGTTCGCAGAAGATCACACTGCAGACGTGGTTTGACATCGATGGCGAGAACCGCCGTCTGGAGGACAGCTATGTTAACGTGCAGGTGGGTTCCTCAATTCCTGCCCCCACACTCTATTATGCGACCCAGGGCGGCAATATCAAGGCTGTAAAACTTGTCGACCTGAGCCAGTTGCCCGCAGGCACCAAGAACCTGCCGTTTGACATGGGTGTGAGCTCGGGCAATATGCCCACCACACTGGTGTTCGCTACCGAGAAGACGGTGACCGAGACCGATGTCATTGAGCAGGACAACGTCTATATCCTGGACTGCGGCAAGCAGTACTATTACATCAATGACGAGGCCGGTAACCTGGGCGACGGCAAGATTACCGTTATGAGCGCCGATGGCCAGACCACCAATGTGATGATTACCAATGTGGGCGGTCCCGCCTTCAATGACCCCTTCCAGGGTTGTACCGACGGCACCTACCTCTACTACACCGACCGTAACACTGGAGTGCGCCGCATTCCGCTGACCACGCGCGGTGAGACCGAGCAGACCAACTACACCAGCACGGCTGGTTACTTCGTGGTCAACAACCAGTTGAGTTACTATGGACAGGGCATCGCCTATGGTGCCATCCACACGGGACTCTACCTTGACAAGACGGGCATGTTCTGGTGGTCTAAGAACTATTCGGGTAACGGCATTTACCGCTTCCGTGCAAGCGATATCGGCAAGACCGGTACCGGTGTGCCCGTTCCGCATCCCATCGTGCTCGAGACCACCCAGCCGCGTGGCTTTACCCTTGATGAGGAGCTGGGCTACCTGTATGTGTGGATGACCAAGGGCACCACGCCTGGCGTTGGTTTCACCCAGTATGCCATCCCGGCCGAGAACGCCACGGTGACCTACGACAAGTATGTCAACTTCATCACCATGGAGGCCGATCCCATCAACACGACCGATGCCGAGGGCGTTTATACGACCCAGATGGCTGTGGATGCCCAGACCCACTACGTCTATTTCGGCTTCCGTGCTGCCACGACCGAGAAGACCTACACCACGGGCTTGTACTACTTCAACCCCGCCGATGGCAAGGTCTACAACTTCAACGGCAACAAGGACAAGATCCTGGGCGTGTGCATCAATCCGCGCCTGACGAACCTGTTCTAAGGTGTTTTGCTCATTGGCCCAATTTGTCTGATTAGTCCAATTTGACGCAATGAAAAAAAGATTAATTCTGATAGCATTACTGGCGGCGATGGTCGCCAGTTTTGTCATGGCTGCCGATGTCGCCCCCAAGCGTGAGCAGCGTGGCATCTGGATGACGGCCTACCTCAACGACTGGCCCAGCGGCGCCGTGACGACGAGCAATGCGCCCATCGTGCAGAATGCCTGCCGCAAAATGCTCGACACGATGCGCGTCAACCACATCAATGTGGTCTATTACCACGTCAGGGCAATGTGTGACGCGATGTACAACTCGGCCTATGAGCCGTGGTCCAGTTACGTTTCGGGCAAGCGCGGTGTGGCACCGGGATTTGACCCCCTGGAGTACCTCGTTCAGGAAGCCCACAAGCGAGGCATCGAAGTCTATGCTTGGGTGAATCCTTATCGCTATGGACATGGCGACAACTTGTGGGGAGATAGCGAACTGGACTACATTTACACTCATCCCGAGTGGCTGTTGACCACCAGCTATGAGACGGTGCTGAACCCCGGAATTCCCGAGGTGCGCCAGCGTGTGGTGGATGTGTGCAAGGATATCTTGGTCAAGTATGACGTCGACGGACTGGTGTTTGACGACTATTTCTATAACCAGGACAATCCGTCGTTCTCGCTCGATGCCGACCTGTATAACGCCTACAAGGCGGCCGGCGGCACCATGTCGCAGGGCGACTGGCGGCGCGAGAACGTCAACCAGATGGTCAAGGACGTCAACGACATGGTCAAGACGACCAAGCCGTGGGTGCGCTTCGGCATCGGTCCGGCGGGTGTGGCCTGCACATCCCAGGCTGTTGCCGACAAGTATGGCGTTGAGCCTTGTCCCGTGGGCAGTGACTGGCAGTATAACCAGATCTACAGCGACCCCATGGCCTGGGTGACGCGCGGCACCATCGACTTCTTGGCGCCTCAAGTCTATTGGAAGACAACGGGCACCTTCACCGGTGTCACCACCTGGTGGGGCAAGATGGCTGCACGTTTCAACCGTCACATCTTCATCAGCCAGTGGATTCCCGATGAGGAAGGCTGGACGCTGGCCGAGTTTGTCAAGCAGGGACGCGTCATGCGCGAGGCGATGGCCGCTGGCGGCAATCCCGGCATGGTTTACTTCCGCTACGGCACGTGGCGCAACAAGAAGGAAGTCATCGACGGCAAGGTGCGGCAGCTGCGCACGTGGCTCAAGGACAGCCTCTACCCGACGGTGGCGCTGAATCCCGCTCCGGCCTGGCTCAAGCCCGACCAAAATTATCAGACGGTGGTCAATCTGGCCTGCAATGATGGCGTGCTCACCTGGGACAGCATCCCCAACGTGCGCTACGTCATCTATACCATCCCCGATGGGGTAGAAGACAGGGATTTCCATTGTCAGGCGAAGTACATTGATGGCGTCAGTTACGATGCCTCTTATGCGCTGCCTGCCGCCAAACGTGAAGGCTATCGCTACGCCGTGACCATTCTCGACCGTTGGGAGAACGAGTATGCTCCCGTGACTCCCGGGGTAGTGCCCACTCAGGCGACGAAGCCCGAATTGGTGTTCCCCGAGCATGGCGCCGAGGTCCCTGAACTGTCCTTCCTGCAATGGAGCGGCGATGCTGCGACCTATATGGTGCAGGTTTATGCCGACGACAGTATGGATTCTCTGGTTTCCCAAGTGGAGGTGGATTCCATGAGTTGCCCCTTGCCGAGCATCCCTTGCCTGACGGCAGGCACCTACTGGTGGCGCGTGGTGGCACGCGGCCTCAACCAGTGGGACAATGCCAGTGAATTGAGACAGTTCACGCTGGGGCAGATGCGTGTCACGTCACCGGCCCTGGCTGCCACCTCGGTTGAGTTGACACCTGTCATCACGTGGACGGCTGGCGCGCCGGGCACTTCCTATCTGCTGGAACTTTCCACCACCTCATCGATGAACAACCCCGACACAGTAAGGCTTACTTCGCCGCAATGGGCCGTGCCCAAGTATCGGTTGGCCGGCGCCACGCCCTATTATGTGCGCGTGACGGCGACCTATGGCGGTGCAACGGTGGTCACCCCTGTCTCGTCGTTCACGACCATCGAGGTGATACCTCCCGTACCCGTTTTTCTGTTCCCGACCGAGGACGACACGGTGCTCTATTCCACCGACGTGGTGCGTTTTGAGCCTGTCGAGGGCGCGGGATCGTTGAGGGTGCAAATCAGCAACTCTGATACCTTCCCGGCACGCTCGACCTACAACGGCACGCTCGAGGGCACCTTCGAGACTCCGGTATTGGGCACCATCAAGGGCTCGGGAAAACTGGTGGGCGGCAAGACCTATTATGTGAGGGCCCGTTATGCCTACCGCACGCTCGCTACAGGCACCACGGTGCAGTATACCGACTATAACGACGTCCGCTCGTTTGTCTATCAAGAGGTGATTGAGGGCGATGTGAATGCCGACAACGAGGTTACCGTCGCCGATGTTAATGCCTTGATAGCCATTATCTTGGCTAGCGAAGGTGGTAACCGCCGTGCCGATGTCAATCATGACGGTGAGGTGGGCATCGCTGACGTCAATGCCCTCATCGACATGATTCTTAACTGATAGGTGAGGAAATACCACATTCATGTGAAGTGGTCGCGGATTGTCCGCGGCCACTTTTTTCGGCTCTCGGTTACAACGAGTTTTAGGTAAATCGAGTTGCTATTTTTCCTCGAAAGAGATGAAAAATGAGGTAAAATTGTTATTTTTGCAGTCTCGGATGAAACGTATCTACATATTGTTGCTGTTGCTGCTCGTCACGAGCGCTATCCATGCACAAGACGGGCCCATGTATCGACCAATCAATCAAGGTGTGAAGTTGGACTCGACTAATCTGCCCATTGTGTTCATCAATCTGAATGGCGCGGTCGTGAATACCAATGACCGAGTCACGGCACGCATGACCATCATTCACAATGGGGACGGCCGCTTCAATTACAAGGATACCGTGGCCCATCCGGGCCAGCATATCGACTATCAAGGCTATGTGGGCATCAGGTACCGTGGTAACACCTCCTATACCTACAGCGCCAAGAAGCCTTATTCCTTCAGACCGATTGACCGCCCTCTGGAGGCTGGTGGTGAATGGCAGAAAGTTTCTTTGTTGGGTATGGGAAAGGACAGCAAGTGGATTTTGCTCGCCCCCTATGCCGACAAGAGCCTGATGCGTGACATGTTTGCCTTTGAGATGGCGCGCCCATGGATGGAATACACGCCCGACGGCCGCTATTGTGAGGTCTTGGTGGACAACGTCTATTATGGCGTCTTCATCCTGACAGAGCAGGTGTCGCAGGGCAAGCACCGCCTCAACCTGCCTGATCCGGGCAATGGAGGGGATGCCCTTACGGGCGGCTACCTCCTGGAGGTGGACCGCAAGGAAGAATCCTATTTTGCCTCCAGTTTTTACCCGGTACGCAGCGACGGGCGGCAGATCAAGACCCGAATGATTAGTTTCCAGTACAAGTTTCCCGACTACGAGGAACTGACAACCGACCAGAACGATTACATCAGGTACAGCATCTACCGCATGGAGTCGGCTCTGGCCTCAGATGATTACCTTGACCCCGAGCTGGGATACCGCAACTACCTTGACGAGATGTCGTTCATCGACTATCAGCTGGCCCAGGAATTGGGGCACAACGTCGACGGATACCGATTGAGCTGTAAAATCTACAAAACCCGTGACAGCGTTGACCCGCGTTTCAAACTGGCGCTGTGGGACATGAACCTGTGTTACGGCAACGCGAATTACTGCCAAGGGTGGAAAACTACCGATTGGATTTATCAGAATAATGACCTCTTGATAAGTAAAGCCGAAATTTACCTGGTGCCCTTCTGGTGGTACAGGCTCAACACCGACCCCAAATATGTGACGGCGCTTAAAGAACGCTGGGCCCAGTATCGTAGCAGCAACCTGAGTGACGAGCGTTGGGAGGCGACCATCGACTCGATTGCCACGTTGCTGACGGTGGGCGGTGCCGAATACCGCAACAGCCTGGCCTATCCCAAGTGGGGAGAATATGTGTGGCCCAACTACTACATCGCGTCAAGTTTTGCCGATGAGATTGCCTATATGAAAAGCTGGATCAGGGAGCGCATCGCATGGATGGACGAACAGTTGAAACCGGACCCCAAACCGATTCCGCCTGGCGATGTCAATGGCGACAGCGAGGTCAATATTGCCGATGTCAACGCCTTGGTAGACCTTATATTGATCGGTAAAACGGCCAACAATCCCCAGGCCGATGTCAACGGGGACGGTGAGGTGAACATTGCCGACGTCAATGCCCTCATCGACATCATCCTGTAGCGGTGTCAATAGAGAAAGGCTTTTACCCACCCCCGTAGGTGGGAAATGAAGTAAGTGTCAAACATCTAACATCTAGTGTCTAACGTCTAAAGTCTGACGTCTAAGGTCTAACATCTAACGTGAGTGCCTATTCAGAACTGAAAAAATGATGATGAAACGGTTCATGCTCTTGACAATGGCTGTGGTGCTGGCAGGGTGTTTCCTTGCCGGAGCACAGGTTGTGGGCGAACCGATTCACAAGCACGTGAAACTCACGTCGACCAATCTCCCCATCGTTTGGCTCACAGTCGAGGGCACCGTGCAACGCGATGAGAAGATTACCGCCCGGATGAAAATCATCGACAACGGCCCCGGGCGGCTCAACTATGCCGACACCGTGGCCCATCCCGGCCAGAACATTGACTATGAGGGCTACATCGGCCTGTCTTACCGTGGCAACTCGTCCTATGACTACAGTGCCAAGAAACCTTATTCCTTCCGCCCCTTGAATCGTCCGTTGGAGGACGGCGGCTCTTGGCAGCGCGTTTCCATTCTGGGGATGCCCCGGGACAATAAATGGGCCTTGCTGGCGCCCTACAACGACAAGAGCATGTTGCGTGACGTTCTGGCCTTTGAGATTTCCAGGCCATGGATGGAATATGTGCCCCAGGGGCGCTTTTGCGAGGTGATGTACAATGGCATCTATTATGGCGTCTTTGTCCTCACCGAGGTCGTTTCCAAGGGGCGCTACCGCCTCAATCTGGGGGATCCGGGTGAGGATGGCGATGAACTCACGGGCGGTTACCTCATGGAGGTGGACCGCAACGAGGGGCCGTGCTACAGGTCCAACTACTGGGCGGTTTACAGTGACGGGCGCAGCATCGAGAACGTCTATACCTACTATCAGTACAAAATCCCTGACTACGAGGACTTGACGCCGGCGCAGCTGGCATATATCCAAGACCGCATCGACGTGATGGAGCATACGCTCACGAAATTCACTTTCCGCGACCCGGAGACGCACGAGTGCCTCTATATCGACGAGATGTCGTTTATTGACTACCAGCTGGCGATGGAAATCGGGCACAATGCCGATGCCTACCGCCTGAGCGCGAAATTTTACAAGCGGCGTGACAGCGTTGACCCACGCTTCAAGATGGCCATCTGGGACATGAATTTCGCCTATGGCAATGCCGATTACATGGAAGGTTACCGCACCGACACCTGGGTCTATGAAATCAACGACCTGCTGCCGCCTCGCCCCTCGACCAACATGGTGCCCGTGTGGTGGTACAAGCTCAATCAAGACCTTTACTACCGTTGGCACCTCAAGCAGCGGTGGGCGCAGTACCGGCAGTCCAACCTGCGCATCGACAGGCTGATGGCCACGGTTGACTCGCTGGCCACGGTGCTCACTGCCGGCGGCGCTGAGTATCGCAACAGCCGCGCTTATCCCACTTGGGGAATCTATGTGTGGCCCAATTATTACATTTCCACGAGTTTTGCCGATGAGATTGCCTATCTCAAGCAGTGGCTCGTCAGGCGCATCATGTGGATGGACAGGCAATTTGATTATGTCCCTGAAACGGGCCCCGGTGACCTTAACGGCGACGGCGAGGTGACGATTGCCGATGTCAACGCTTTGATTGAATTTGTCTTGGCAGGAAGCAACGAGCGCACTGCCGACATCAATGGCGACGGCGAGGTCACTATAGCCGATGTGAACTCACTCATCGGGATTATTCTGACTTCTAACTAGAAATCCAAAGTTTAAAGGGACCCACTGGTTAAAGGTTAATGGTTAGAGGTTAAAGGGAGTGATAGACTTGCGGTTTTTTTGTGATAAAAAGGCGAGTTGGATTTTGAGTATAGAGATTTTTTTTGTTACTTTGCTAGGTTAATGGATAGTAAAACAACAAAATAAATATAACCAATTAAAAACCAGCAGATTATGAAAAAATTTCTACTCTTTGCATTGATGCTGTCAACGGCGTTTGTCAGCGCATGGGCCGTGACCGATGGTGTGGCCTATGAGCGCGTCAATGGCATCGGCATCAAGAACGTGTGGATTCAGGACCGCGTCCACACACCTGATGTGTGGTCCAACCAGCCCTACTGCAACACGAGTGCGCGTACTGCGGTGATGAAGGACGGCTTTATCTACATTGCCCGTTCCAATGCCAACACGGTGATTCAGGGCACCGACACCCTGTCCCAGAGTGTCATCTACAAGATTGATGCCGCGACGGGCCAACTAATCAAGGAATTACCCTTGACGCTCGATGGCAACATCTATGGCGGTGCCGTGCTTAGCAGTAACACCGTGGGCATTGACAACTTTGGTAATCTTTACATGTCTCCCTATTCCAGTGAGTTGGCTTCACAGCACTCGGTTTATCTGGTTGACAAGGAGACCGGCGAACTCACCCTGATGGGCGAACTTGACAAGGGTGACGCCCTCCAGCGCTGTGACTACATCGACGTGATGGGCGACATCACGCGCGAGCAGGCCGAGTGCAACATCATGACGGTGGGCGCCAGTTCGGAGTACATCTATCGCTGGCATGCCGAGCAGGGCGAAGATTGGGAAGGTGGCTTTGACGGCGACCCCTACCTCGCCATCCTCGATTTCTACCCCGAGACGGTGACCCAGTGGGGCTATGCTCCCGTTGCCAAGATGGTGCTTAACGGAGAAGATGATTTCAGCGGCTCGCTGTTCTATATCGACGGTTTCCAGTCGTCGCCCATCCTCTATGACGAGACGGGTACGATGGTGGACAACTTCGAGAACGTGGATCCGGCCTTCTGGCCGATGGACGTGGGCGCCAATGGCGTGTGCGAATTCACCCTCGATGGCCGCAACTTCATCGTCTATGTGGCAGCCCAGTATACCGGCTATGACGAGACCACCAACATCAACAAGGCCTGTCAGGTTTACATCTGCGAGTTGGGCGAGGGCATGTCGTTGGGCGGCATGCAGCGCTACTGGATGGTTCCCGACGCCTTGGGAACCGTGAGCGACGGTGGCACGCGCGTCCAGAGCATGAATGTGGAGTATGGCACCGATGCCGAGGGCAACGAGGAGATCACCCTCTTCATCTTCAAGTGCTACAATGGCATGGCCGTTTACAAGATCGGCCCTGGCGTGACGGACGACGATCCCGATCCCGGCAAGCCCGGTGACGTGAATGGCGACGGCGAGGTGAACATTGCCGACGTCAACGCCTTGATCGACATGATTCTCTCGGGCGTTACCACTGCCAAGGGCGACGTGAACGGCGACAGCGAGGTGAACATTGCCGATGTCAACGCCTTGATCGACATGATTCTGAGTCATTAACTCCGTTTTTCCGTCAGGAAAACTCGATAACATGCCGTTGCGGATTGTACGTAGTGAAAAACCACATCGACGTCAATCCGCAACGTTTTTCCAATCAACAACTCTCTTAATAATAACTGATAGACAATGAAAAAATTTTTACTTCTTCTCATCACTCTGTTCGCCGCCTTCAGCGCTGTGGCGGTTACCGACGGACAGACCTATGAGCCGGTGAACGGCATCAAAATCGTCAACAAATGGATCTTTGACCGTGTGCACAGCGGCACGGACTACACCAACAATGTCATCTGCAACCAGCGCGCCCGAACTGCGACGATGGACCAAGGCATCATCTATGTGGCACGCAGCGAGGAGCTCGCTGTCATTCAGGGCACCGACACCATTTCGCAGTCTGTTATCCACCGTTTCTCGGCAGCCGACGGCACCCAGCTTGAGGATTTGCCCCTCTACCTCGACGGTCAGCCCTACGGCCGTTTCCTGGGCGTAGCCAGCATCGGCAAGGACAATTTCCACCACATCTGGGTGGCCCCCATGACGAGCACCGCCCAGCAGTATGTGCCTGTCTATCTGGTGGATACCGAGACCGGCGAACTCACCTTGGTAGTTGAGCTTGACAAGGGCGACGCTCCCCAGCGCACCGACTACCTGGATGTCATGGGCGACATCACCCTGGAGCAGGCCGAGTGCAACATCATGACCGTGTCGGGCTCCACGGCCGACCCGGGTTTCCCCACCCTGTACCGCATGCATGCCGACCAGGGCGGTGACTGGGAAGGCGGCTTCGATGGTGACCCCTACATGGACGTCATCAACTTCTATCCCGAGACCAAGACGGGCTTCTCGCTGGCACCGGTCATCAAGATGATCGAGGGCCCCGACGAGGAGTCGCGCTACAGCGGCGAGATGTTCTACATCGACTGCTTCGACACCGCTCCGGTGATTTACGACTTCTCGGGCTCGGTCATTGACTCGTTCGAGGACACTGACCCCACCTTGTGGCCCCAGTCCCAGCCCAACGGCTGCATCGAGTTCAAGCTCGAGGACCGCAATTTCTTCGTCTACGTCAATGCCGACATGAACGGCAACGGCCACGGCTGCCAGGCCAACATCTGCGAGCTGGGCGACGGCATGTCGCTGGGCGGCATGACCAAGTACTGGAAGATTCCTGCCGACAGCCTCGGCAAGGTCAACGACAGCGGCCTGCGTGTGCACTGCTTCGCGGTGGAATACGGTGTCGATGACGAGGGCTTTGAGGAGGTCACCCTGCTGACCTTCAAGGCTTATAACGGCATGGCCGTCTATAAGATTGGTCGTAATGTGGATGCAGGCGGTGATCCCGATCCCGGCAAGCCCGGCGACGTCAACTGGGACGATGAGGTGAACATTGCCGACGTCAACGCCTTGATCGACATGATTCTCTCGGGCAATACCACTGCCAGGGGCGATGTCAACGGGGACGGTGAGGTGAACATTGCCGATGTCAATGCCCTCATCGACTTGATTCTGAGCACATGAGAACCCTTCAATACCTCTTTTGCCTGAGCGCCATTTTGCTGCTGGGAACCTTGGGCGGCAATGCCCGTGACCAGTGGGTAATTGGTGACAAGGCTTACGAAGTGGACACGCTCGTGTTCCCGCATCTCGTGGGACCGGGCGTGACCGCTGCCAAATTTGACATCCCGGCTTTGCCACTCAAGGTGAGCGTGACCGAGATGGACTTGACCAACCCCTATATCGTGATGGAGACCTGCCTGGGAGGCGAGAAGGCCGTGGCATGCGAGACACCGGTCAATATGGCGACTCGCAACACCCGTCCGGGACATGAGGTGGTAGCAGCGGTCAATGGCGACTTCTTCATGACCTCCCCCACCAACGAGGTGGGGCTCCCCCTCAGCGGACAGGTGCGCAACGATGAGTTGGTGCTCAGCGGTCACAATCGTGCCTGTCTCGTGCTTGACGATAATGGCCACCCCTTTATCGACCGACTGACGTTCACCGGGCGTGTGACAAGCGGTGACCACTCTTTCGCCTTGAACCTGGTGAACCGTATGCGGTATGCCTATGAGAACATCGCCGCCAACCAGTCCTTCCTCTTCACGCGTAGCTACGGTCCCGTGACCTATGACGGCTCCAACTCGGGCAAGATGGTGCTGTTGCGCCCTGCCGAGGGCGAATTCCGCTGGCTGGCCAATGGTCTGGAGCATTGTGTGGTTGAGGATATCTTTGACGCTCAAGGCGCTACGACCATCCCCGATGGGAAGGCCATCTTGTGGCTTAAGGGCACTTATGCTAACCAGGTCGAGTGGATGACCGTGGGCGACGTGCTTGACGTGAGTTTCCGGTTCACGCTCAACAATGGACCGCAAGACGTGAACCTCCACCAACTCATCGGTGGTAGCAACCACATCATCATGCAGAACGGGCAGTTCATGGAGGATTGGACCGAGCGTCATCCGCGCACCGCCGTGGGCTTCAATGCCGACAGCACGCGCCTGTATTTTGTTGTCGTCGACGGCCGCCACATGACGTCGGTGGGCGTGACGCTATTGGAGATGAAGGGCATCTTTGACGCCCTGGGTGCCGTGACTGCCGTTAATCTTGACGGTGGCGGCTCATCGTGCATGGTGGTCAACGACGAGGTGCTGAATCATCCCAGTGATGGCCCAGTGCGTGCCGTGGGCAACGGCTGCCTGCTGGTGTCGGTGGCTCCTGAGGACGACGAGATCGGCATCATCAGCTTTGAGCCGCGGTGCTACAACCTGTCGATTTCGGCGACCACGTCGTTCGACATGTGGGGCTATAACCAGTATGGCGTCTTGAAAACGCGCGACCTGCAGGGCTGCACCTTCACGTGTGACCCGGAGGTGGGCACCTTTGACGACGAGGGTTATTTCCACGCCGTCGCCACCCCTGCAACTGGCAACCTGTATGCGACTTATAACGGCATCACCACCACCCAACCTGTCACCATCATGGAGGCACAATGGCAACTGGTGAGCGACAGCGTGGTGATCGACCGTTTCCATCCCTATGCCATCAATATCAACGGCATCAGCGGTTACGGCTTGGATAAAGTGGACCCTTCGGTAGTGGCCTGGGCCTCGTCAGATGAAAGTGTCTGCACCGTTGACGGGCAGGGCATCATCACTGCTGCCAACGACGGGCAGACCTTTGTGGGCTCAAGTCACCCCTTGCTGGCCGACTCGCTGCTGGTGAGGGTCGAGAATCCCCGAGCCCGTGTCACCACGGTGGAAAACGCACCCATCGACCCCGCCACGTGGACCATCGCCCAGAGCGGCGGCAAGGACAGGGTCGTGACGGCGCTGGGCAATGGCCTGCAGATTGATTTCACGGGCGCTTCCTCGCGTAACCCTTACATCAAAATCAGCAAGGCGGTGCAGATGTGGGGCATCCCCGACACCTTGCGTCTGCGTCTGCGCCCCGGGGCTTTGCAGCTCAAACTGGTGAAGATACTGGTCGAGACGGCCTATGGCGAACGTGTCACGGCCGAGTATCCGATTGAGGACACCGCCAATAGCCAGGACGAGATTACCGTTGACGTTCCTGTAAGCGACGTGTGTGACGCTGCCGACATGGGCAGTTTCCCACTGCATTTGGTCTATTACTACATCACCTACAGTCCCGTTACCGCCAATGAGCAGTACAGTCTGCAGATTCCTGGCATGGAACTTGTATATGCCACTATGCCGCCCGATGAACAGCCTGCCACGGGTGACGTGAACCTGGACGGAGAAATCAACATCGCCGACATCAATGCGCTCATCGACATGATCCTGTCGGGCGACGTGATGAACCTGGGCGACGTGAACGGTGATGGCGAGGTGAACATCGCCGATGTAAACGCGCTGATTGCCTTGATACTGAGTTAATTGTTTTGATATGACCTAACCACTTAATCACTACAAGACGATGAAAAGAATAACATTGACCATTTTGATTGCCTGCTGTGCCCTGGCGCTGGTGGCACAGCCTGCCTTCCGTGTGAAATATAAAGGCGCCAAGCCTAATATCAGGAACTTTGCGTGGGCTTATCTTGACTACTTGAGCACTCCCTGTGACGACGAGGAAGATGGGTGCTGCCAAGAAGGTATGTATCTGATCGATAAGCTGAAACAAGCTATCCTGAACCAAGACAAGGGACTGCCGCTCGACGAGAACGAGACACTTACCATTGATGTGAAAAACGGCTATTTGCTCTATGAGCTAAGATATGAAGAATCTCAACATTTCTCACGGGTAGAGATGTGTTATTGGAACGAGTCTGATGGCAAGCACAAGCTCTTTGCTCTCTGTCGATCGTCTTACAGTGACGGCAAGCCGTTAGTTGGGCAGTATGATGAATTTTCCTTCTACCGCTATGATAATGCCCAGAAATGGATGGAAAGATGTGACCCTCCTGGCTTTGACGTGACATATCATAACAAAAGCTATGCCCTGCCCCGCAAGGGCAAGAACATCGTTGTCACAACTTGGAATGAAAACGGTACGAAGACACAGCAGACGCTGAAGTGGAACGGCAGACGGTTCAGTTATTGAATCACACCGCCACCCCCGAAAACGAATTAGCCCACCCGCCAGGTGGGCTTTTTTTGTGGCGGCAGCGCAAGCTGAATCCGCCCCAAAGACTGAAAAAATCCCGAAACAGTTGTGTAAATCAACCATCATCAGTAATTTTGTGGTTTAATAAACTGTAGTGAGATGAGACGAGACGAGTTCATGGTGGAAGTGTGTGCCAACGGGGTGGAATCCTGCCTGGCGGCACAACAGGGCGGCGCCGACCGCGTGGAGCTGTGTGCAGGCATCCCCGAGGGTGGGACAACACCCAGCTACGGTGAAATCAAGGTCGCTCGGCGTGTGCTGACCACGACGCGGCTGCACGTCATCATCCGTCCCCGCGGAGGCGATTTCCTCTACAGCGACCTGGAGGTGGAGCGCATGGCGGCCGATATCGCCGTGTGTCGCGAACTGGGCGTAGACGGCGTCGTGTTCGGTTGCCTGAGAGCCGACGGTACCATCGACGTCGAGAAGAACCGTTACCTGATGGACTGCTCACGAGGAATGAGCGTGACCTGCCACCGCGCCTTTGACCGCGCTGCAAACCCTGAACAGGCGCTGGAGGACATCATCGACCTGGGGTTCGACCGTATCCTCACCTCAGGGCAGCAGCCCAAGGCCATCCAGGGCGCTGAATTGCTCGCCAAGCTCAACCGCCAGGCTGCAGGACGCATCATCCTGATGGCCGGCAGCGGCGTGACCGAGCAGAACATCCGTGAGCTGCGTGAGGCAACGGGCCTGCACGAGTTTCACTTCTCGGCACGCGAGCCGCAAGCCAGCGCGATGCAGTACGTCAACCCAGCCCTCTATATGGGCCGCCCCGGAGCCAACGAGGCCGCGCTCGACTACACCACCGCTCGCCGTGTGGCCGCCACCATCTCGCAATTGTTGGACTGACTTCAAAGCACGAATAAGCAAGCTAAAAACAATCAACTCATATAATTAATCATGAAGCAATTACTTACCATTATCATTATCACCGTGGCAACGGTTCTCAATCTGAACGCTGCCCGGGTCGATGAGGCGACAGCCCGCCAGGTGGCCGACCAGTTCTTTGCCGCCGGCAAGACACGTCTGGCAGCGCATGGCGGTCCCGCGACAACGCGCCTGGCCTATACGGCCAAGCAGGAAAGGTTCTATGTGTTTGACCGCGGCAGCAGCGGCGGATTTGTCGTCGTGGCCGGTGACGACCGCTTGCCCCAGGTGCTGGGTTACGGTGAGACGGGTGATTTCTCGGTAGCACAATTACCGCCAGCTGTGAAGTGCTGGATGGATGCGTTGGACAGGCAGATTGAGTACCTGCAGTCGCATCGCAATGCGACGCCCTACCGTCCGGCCAAGCAGTTGACCCCTGTGGGGCCCTTGATGACGACCCAGTGGAACCAGACTGAGCCTTATAATAACTACTGTCCCACCTACACCTTCGACGGCGCCACCATGCGTGCTGTGACAGGCTGTGTCGCCACAGCCACGGCCCAGGTGATGAATTATCACCAATGGCCGCCCGTTGGCCGCGGCAGCCATTCCTACCACTGCAACGTGGACGGGAAGACCCCCACCGACCTCAGTGCCGACTTCAGCCAGTCGGTCTATCATTGGGACCTGATGCTTGACCGATACGATGCCAACAGCAGTGCCGAGTCATGTGATGCTGTGGCAAGGCTGATGAGCGACGTCGGCATTTCGGTCGATATGGATTACGGCAGCAGTAGCGGTGCCCAGGAGTCAGCCGCCATGATGTCGCTGCGGCGCTATTTCGGCTACAGCGACAGGAGCTATCTCCTTACCCGCGACTTTTTCAGTGCCGAGGAGTGGGACCGCATCCTCGTTGATGAATTGAGCGCTGGCCGCCCGATCATCTATACCGGCTTTGACGAAGATGGCGGGCATGCCTTTGTGTTCGACGGTTTTGATGCCGACGGCTATTATCATGTCAATTGGGGCTGGGGAGGCCACTACGACGGCTATTTCCTGGCATCGGTGCTGAACCCCGGCTCTAACAAATTCAATTTCATGCAAGACTGCGTCTTCGGCGTTATTCCCGAACACAAAGGGGCTGAGGTGCCTGATTTCCTGACGATGCGTGGTCAGTTGTTCCCCACCGTCAAGTCTGTTCCGCTCGGCAACGACGTGCCGATTCAACTTGAGGAATTGGTGGCCCAAGGCAATATGCTGAAGGCCGACGGATATGAAATCAGGTACAACGGTGACACGATATTTTACGCGATGTTTCCGATTTCGCTGGGCGTGTGGAACATGAACGGAGAGGAATTGCTGCACAAGCAATATGACTATCGTTATGAGTTGGATGCGAGATGGTACTCCAGCTCTGACTATAACCTGCGATTGCCCGAATCGCTCGAGGACGGCGAGTATCGCATCAAGTTGCACTACTCGCTTGACGACGGAGCCAGCTTCCAGCCGGTGCAGGCCTTCAACGGCCATGACAGTTACGTCAAGATGATTGTCCGTGATCATATGGTTTATTTGTGGGATTGCTTCCTGGCCAACTCCTATAGCGTTGATGACATCGATGTTCCTTCGGGCATCATGATCAACCAGACTTTCGACGTGGACGTGACCATGTACTATCCCTCATGGTGGGAAGGTATGCAGGGACCGACGGGCAATGTCTATCTGGCATTGTTGAAGGACGGGACCGAACAGGTTGCCACCAGCGAGTTGTGTGAAGTGGAACTGCGGGGCCAGACGTATAATACCTATCGGATGAGCCTCACGGCACCCGCCGAGTGGGGACGCTACGAACTGACATTGTTTGACGAGAGTGGCACCCGCGTGATGGCGATGAATCCCGTCTCGATGGACTATGAGGAATCCTCTGTGCCGATTTTTGTGTTGCCCATCTGTGAGCGTCTTGTTGAGGACTTTGAGTCCATGGAGGCCAACACCAGCACCAGCGCCAAGAATGTTCAAGGCAATTTCACCACATGGAGTTTCACCAAGGGCGGCGTGCGTGCCCCCGGTGAAGACCGCTGCAATGGCAATAACTCCGTGATGCTGAAGAAAGGCAGCACCATGTTCACAAGCCAACCGCTATATCACAACTTCATCTTGGGACAGGCAACCATCTTCAACAATTCGAACACGACGGCCAAATATACGTTGGAATACTCGACCGACGGCGGCACCACTTGGATCAAGGCCAATACTGTCGACGGCCTCAATGCTGCCGACGTGCCCGCGTCGGGCGTCACCACCGCCATGTGGTTGTTGAACCTGTCTCCGGATAAGCCCGCACAATTCCGCTTTGCCATGGTTGGCGGCGGTTCGGCAGCGACCTATGTTGATGACATCGTGCTGTACTATGCCGACACCCTGGGTGACGTCAACGGCGACGGCGAGGTGAATATCGCCGACATCAACGCCATCATCGATATGGTTCTGAGTGGCAAAGCCTTCCCCGTTGCCGATGTCAATGAAGACAGCGAGGTCAACATTGCCGACGTCAATTCGCTTATTGACATGGTATTGTCACAATAAGTGGCGGTAAAAGGATTCTTTTAGAAAGCATATGATTTGGCCCGGGGGAACGAGCGTTCTTCCGGGTCAAATGCTGTTGAGGGCGGTGGTAACGGCCTCATCGGGGGAGACCCAGGTGATGTCGGGGTCGCGGCGGTACCAGGTGAGTTGCTTCTTGGCATAGACGCGGGTGTTCTTCTTCATCCGCTCGATGGCGGTGTGGCGGTCCATCGTGCCGTCAAAGATGGCGAACATCTCCTTCATGCCCACGGTGTTGAGTGAGTTGAGGTGACGCAGGTGATAGACGGAGCGGGCTTCCTCTTCCAGTCCCATGTCAATCATGCGGTCCACGCGGCTGTTGATGCGGTGGTAGAGCTCGTCGCGCTCGAGTGTGAGTGCCAGTTTGATGATGTTGAAATCGCGTTGCTTGGCAGTGCCGGTGCGCAGGGTGGAGTAGGGCACTCCAGCCTGGCGGCAAATTTCCACGCCGTGGCACACGCGGCTGGTGTTTTTGCGGTCAATCACAGCGGCATATTGCGGGTCAAGCTGTTCCAGTTCCTTGACCAGGCTTTCCAGTCCCTCGTGTTGCAGCTTGTGCTTGACGGCGGCGCGCACCTCGGGGCTGATGTCGGGCAGCTGGTCGATGCCGCGGCACACGGCGTCGACATAGAGCATCGAGCCGCCGCACATCACGGCATAGTCACCCTGTTGCCACAGCGAGGGCAGCAAGGCCATCACATCGCTCTCAAACTGGGCGGCATTATAGGTCTCTTCCAGGTCCTTGAACGCCACGAAGTGATGGTGGACAGCGGCCAGTTCCTCGGGAGTGGGAGCGGCGGTGCAGATGGGGATGCCGCGGTAGATTTGTCGGGAATCGGCGTTGATGATATCGCAATGCAGATGCTGCGCCAGCCTGATGGCCGCCGCGGTCTTGCCCACTCCCGTGGGCCCGGTGATGACAATCAACGTCTTGGACATGATGAGTCTATACCTCAGACTTCAAATAGTAGATGTCAGTCAAAAGAAAGCGGATGCCAATTCCTCATTCCACATTTCTAATTTCTAATTTTTTTACTCTTTCTTGTTGCCGTACTGGCTCAGGAACGAAGATGTCAGGGTGAGAGGTGCTTTATTGTTGTCCTTTTTCTTCTTGGCCGACTTGTGTAACGGATTGGGCTGATGTAGCACAAACTCACAGTAGTAGGATATGATAAGCGTCGTTAGTGGCAGGCCGATAATCAAGCCGATGAAGCCCATCACATAGACCCACAACGACAGAGAAAGGAAAATGATGGCGGGATTCAAGCCCATCTGGCTCTTCATGATGGTGGGGATGAGTACCATGTCCTGGATGATCTGGCAGATGATGTAGGCCAAGATGACCCAGCCGAACATCACCCAGAAACTGCCGCCCGTCGCAGCAGTGGCCACAAGGCACAGGAAGGCGGCGATGGGGATGGAGATGAGCTGCAGATAAGGCACCATGTTGAGCAATCCCACAAACAGGCCGAAGGCAATCGCCATCGGCAGGCCGATGATATAGAACTCGATGGCGAAAATCACGCCCACAAAGAACGACACAGCGGCTTGACCGCGGAAGTAGCGGCTCATCGTGTCGGCAACATCGCCGAAGATGCGCAACGCCATGCGGCGGTATTTGGAGGGAATAGCTGCCTTGAAAGCTCGTGACAACTTATTGAAATCCAACAGGATGAAGAACATGTACAACAGCACGATGAACCATGACACGATGCTGAAGATGACACTCATGGTGCCACCAACCACCGACCAGGCTCCAGATGCCGCCTTGTTGATGATGTCCATCCATTGTTGCTTGGAGAAGATTTCGTTGAGTTTCTCCACGTCGATATAACGCTGGAAGAAGTCATTGACCTCGGCAGGGATATAAGGCACGTTGAACGATGAGCGTGCATAAGCCGCCAACTGCTTGGACATCGTGCTAAACTCGTCAATCAGATAGGGGATAACCAGCCAAAGCAAGCCCGCAATCACCGCGATGACAATAATCAGGGCAAGTACCACGGCGATGCCGCGTGATTTGATGCGCGCTTTGCGTTGCAACCATTCAACCAACGGCTCAATGATATAGGCGAGGATAAATCCCACGACAAACGGCATGAGTACCGGGCTCAGGTAGTTGATGAGCCACACGCCGATTCCCACGCTGATGACGGTCAACACCAGCCTGACCACGCGGTCAAGGTCATATTTCTTCTGTTCAATCTGTGCCATATCTTGGATTAACTGTATCGTTTCTCTCTAATCTCTAATCACTAATCCTCAAGTTTCTTGAGTTAGAAATCGATGTCTACTTCAACTGGGCAATGGTCGCTGCCGAAGATACCGGTGTGGATTTTGGCGTCGGTCAGTCGGTCTCTCAAGCGGTCACTCACCAGGAAATAGTCGATGCGCCACCCCGCGTTCTTCTCGCGGGCCCTGAAACGGTAGCTCCACCACGAGTACACATCGGTCACATCGGGGTTGAAGAATCGCCAGGTATCGGTGAAGCCCGAGCCGAGCAGCGTGGTCATCTTCTCGCGTTCCTCGTCGGTGAAGCCGGCATTCTTGCGGTTGGTCTTGGGATTCTTCAGGTCAATCTCCTGATGGGCCACGTTGAGGTCGCCGCACACGATGACGGGTTTCTTCTTGTCCAGCGACAACAGATAGTCGCGGAAGGCGTCTTCCCATGTCATGCGGTAATCGAGGCGACGCAGACCGTCCTGACTGTTGGGCGTGTAGCAGGTCACGAGGTAGAAATCGGGCATCTCCAAGGTGATGACGCGCCCCTCGTGGTCATGCTCCTCAATGCCGATGCCGCGAGTGACGCTCAGCGGCTCGTGGCGGCTGAAGATGGCCGTTCCCGAGTAGCCTTTCTTCTCGGCATAATTCCAGTAGGAGTGGTAGCCTTCAAATTCAAGGTCCAACTGCCCCTCTTGCATCTTGGTCTCCTGCAGGCAGAAGAAATCGGCATCGAGTTCCTTGAAGATGTCTCCAAAGCCCTTGCCCACCACGGCTCTCAAGCCGTTCACGTTCCACGAGATGAATTTCATTGTCGTATGCTTAAGTGTTGAATTGTCGTCGGATGGGATCATACGAGATACCGGCTCTGCCCAGTTCGGTGAGCAGTGTAATCATGTTGATGCCAGCGCTGGCACACAATGTCTCAAGGTCCATGTTGTTGGCTTTGAGCATCATGTTGATGTGCTGTGACTTCATGAAAGGGTCTGACGGTAAATTCATAATGATTTGCAATTAGATTGATTCTAATCTGCAAATATACTGCATTTCTCGTGTCTAATGGCCATTATGGCTGAAAAAAGATGTAATTTTGTGGTGATGAATGACAAATTCCATCTGTTGGGTAATGAAGCGGCGGCAGTGGCACTACCGCAACAATTCACCTGCCCGTTCTGCTATGAACCGCATCCGCTGGCGGTGATGGCGGCCGAACATGTGCAGCGCTATGTCGCTTCTCGTGACGATTGGGCCGATGAGATGAACGCTGGTAAGATGCTGGGCGTGCTCGTGGCACATGACGAACAGGGGCAGTTGGGCTTTCTCGCCGCTTTCTCCGGCAATCTGGCAGGCCGCGTCAGGCATGACTACTTCGTGCCACCGGTTTATGACCTGCTGGACCCTCAGGGCGAGTTCAAGATGGGCGAGGCCCGGATTACCGCCATCAATCATGAGGTGGAGCGCATGGAGCATGCTCCCGAATTGGCTGGAATGATGCAGCGTGAAGCAGCGGCAAGACAGCAGATGACCGAAGAAATCATCGCTTTCAAGTCACTCATGGCCACTCACAAGCGCCAACGTGACGAGCGCCGCAACGTGGGACCGCTCACTGCCGCCGAAGAGGAAGCCCTCTTGAATCAGAGCCGCTTTGAGAAAGCTGAACTGAAACGCATCCGTCAGCGTCACGATACAGAGCTCCAGACCATTGCCGATGAAATTGCTGCTTATCGTCGCACAATCGACAGCCTGAAGGAACGTCGCAAGGCCATGAGTATTTCGCTGCAGGAGAGGATCTTCAGGCTCTTTGTCGTGAGCAATGCGCGTGGCGAGCGCCTTGATCTGGTTGAGGTGTTCAAGCCGCTGGGTACGCTGCCACCGGCAGGGGCGGGGGAATGCTGCGCCCCACGGTTGCTCAATTATGCCTTCATCCATGATTTGCGTCCCGTATGCATGGCCGAGTTTTGGTGGGGAGCATCGCCCGTGGGCGAGGTGAGGCATCACGGTCACTTTTATCCCGCCTGCCGCAGCAAGTGCAAGCCCATCCTTGAATTCATGCTCCAGGGCCTTGACGTGGAGGAGAATACCTTAGGCCAACCGATGGAAGACATGACGCTTGACATTGTCCATGATGACCGATGGCTCACGGTCCTCAACAAGCCTTCAGGAATGCTCACTGTGCCCGGCAAATTACTGGAAGACAGCCTATTGACGCGTTACCAAGAAACTCACCCCGAGGCGCATGGGCCCATCGTGGTGCACCGCTTGGACCAGGAGACATCGGGGCTTGTCATCTTTGCCAAGGATAAGGCGAGTCACAAGGCCTTGCAACAACAATTTGAGAACCACACCATCAGGAAATGTTACATAGCCTTGCTTGACGGCATTGTGCTTGATGATGAAGGCGTTATCGACCTGCCGCTGCGGCCCGATGTCGATGATCGTCCCCGTCAGCGTGTGGACCTTGAGTATGGCAAACCCGCCGTGACCCGTTATCGTGTGTTGGAACGACGTGACAACGTGACTCGGGTGGCGTTTGAGCCCTTGACAGGCCGCACCCATCAGTTGCGTGTCCATGCCTCCCATCCCATGGGCTTGAACTGCCCCATCGTGGGCGATCGACTCTATGGCAAGGTAGCAAGTCGCCTCATGTTGCACGCCCAGTCCATCACTTTCAACCATCCTTACACAGGGGCGGTGATGACCTTGAATTGTCCTCCCGAATTCTAAGTGCCTGAACCATAATTGAAAAAATTTACATTTTTTTTGAATTGTGCTTGTTTTAGTCAAAAAGACTGAAACAATGCTAATTGTTTACAAAAATAAATTAAATCGTTTTGAGGTTTGCAATTGTAACTATATATTTGCCGAGTGAATGGTTGAAATCAGCCAGGAATTCACACGTTAATCTCTAATTAATAAGCCTATGCTCAAACAATTACGCTTTGGATTATTGACATTGTTGGCTTTGATTGCGGTGTTGCCTTTGGCAGCACAGGTGCGTCACGTCACTACTGTCAATCCCATGTCCAAGCAGTCCTATACCGAAGTCTATGAAGTTGACTACGTGGACATACAACCCCAATTCCCTGGTGGTGAGCGTGGCTTGATCAACTTTATCAATAAGACGCGTGAGTATCCCTACCATGCCTATCAACGTCGCATCGAGGGCCGTGTGCTGTGCAGTTTCATCGTCGGCACCGATGGCCGCGTGACCGATGTGCGTGTTGTTCGCGGTGCTAACGACGAGAGCCTGAACCGCGAGGCTGTGCGCGTCATCGGCAAGATGCCTCGTTGGAGTGTGGGTAAAGTAGGCAATCATGCCGTTCCCGTAAGGGTGGTGATGCCCATCAACTTCAGGTTGTAATTGACCTGCAGATAAAGAATAACGATATACACCATTACGCTTATGTAATGGTGTTTTTTGTTTCTGTTCCATTATAATCGTGGCAGATAGTCAGTTTTTGTGGGATTTATTTTGCATAATGATGGTTTTTTCACTACTTTTGCAGGGTCAAGGAATGTGTTTCCCTCAAGAGGGGTAGTGTTCCGAAGATTAAGCATCTGAATTTGGCTTTTGGTTTGATGAATATAAATTAACCTTAATCAATTAACTTGACATATAACTTTTAATTACTTAACTATAACTTTATGATTATGAAAAAAATCTTTTTGTTGGCAACGCTCGTGCTTGCCTCGTTGCAACTCTCGGCTGCCAATGTGGATCTGGCGGCAGCCCAGCAGAAGGCCCAGCGTTTCCTGATGTCCCAGGCCACTAATGGCCGCATCATGGCCTCAGCCCCTGTAGTAAAAACCACCCATACGGTGAACAGTTCGACCGTTTCCAATCAAGCTGCTTACTTCATTGTAAACACCGACAAGGGTTACGTTATCGTGTCTGGTGACGACCGTGCCCGCGATGTCCTCGCTTATGGTAACGGCTCCATTGAAAACCTGAATGACGTCCCCGAGAACATGAAGTTCTTCCTGGACATGTACAAGGCCGAGATGGATTATTTCCTGGCTCATCCCAACCAGCCGATCAATATCCGCAACGCCAACCTTGGCCAGTCGGTATCGCCGATGCTGCAAACCACATGGCAGCAGGGCTCCAACAACGGCAGGTCGCCTTATAACAGGTTGTGCCCGAAGGATGGTGGCAGCACTTGCCTGGTGGGTTGTGCGGCAGTTTCCTTGTCTCAGGTGATGAACTTTTGGAAGTATCCCGCTGGCTCGCCCGCTCTTCCCGCCTATACCGGTGAGAGGGGTGTCTATGTGAATGCCCTGCCGGCTTACACCTTTGATTGGGATCACATGCGTAACAGCTACAAGAATGAGAACTGGACCGAACAGGAGCGCGATGCCATTTCCAACCTGATGCGCTATGTCGGCCAGGCATTGTTCATGGACTATAATCCCCAGATGAGTGGTGCCGACGAGGATCAGATGCTGATGGCCCTCAGGCTCTTCGGTTATGATGCCGATGCCCACTATGTGCTCAAGAACGATTATGACAAGGCGATGACCGAGCTCTTCAACGATGACGAGTGGACTACCATGATGCAGACCGAGTTGATCGAGGGTCGTCCTCTGATGTATTGCGCTTACTCAGCGACTTCTGCTGGTGACAGTTTCTATGGTCACGCATTCAATGTCGATGGCTATGACTCCACCAACGACACTTACCATGTGAACTTTGGTCAGTCCGAGGATAGGAATGGCTGGTATGCGTTCAATGCCTTCGGCTACGGTATCACGGTGTATAAGTACTTCCAGCTGATGTTTGTCGGTGTGAAGCCTACTCCCGAGGGTGTTGCTCTTCCCCCGCGCATTGTTGCCCACGCTCTTGTCAACCAGCCTGAAACCAATCTCGGCTCGAGCGTAAACACCAAGATTGACCTGATCGGTCTTGACTTGACCGGTGATATCACGGTGACCCTGACCGACGAGAACGGTTATCACACCGTTGACGTTAACGCCATCGCCTTGAGCGAGCTTGACGCCGCTAATCACAAGGTCATCACGGTGACTTATAATCCCACCGATGATGCAGGTATGCACTATGCTTACCTCACCTTGAGCAGCCCAGGCGCAGAGCCTTTGTACATCTACTTCTACAGCACCTCCAACGGTACAAATGAGAAGGTGGCTCCCGTGATGCGTCCTGCTAATGAGGAAGCTGTCACCGCATCATCGTTCCGTGCCGACTGGCGCCACACCACCAACGTTGAACTCGTTGAGAGCTACACGCTTGAGGTAACCGATGCTAACGGCCACACGACTACTATCCCCGAACTCAATGTGAAGTCCTACACCGTGGAAGGCTTGGCTGGTGGTACCTATCAGTACAAGGTTAAGGCTATTTACACCGACGGCACTGAGAGCGAGTGGAGCAACACCGAGCAAGTGACTCTGGGCGGTGCGCCTGTTGTTGAGCATATACCTGGTGACGTGAACCATGACAACGAGGTAACGATCACCGATGCGATTGCCCTTATCAACTACATTCTCAACGACGAAGGTGACATCTGCACCACCTGTGCTAACTACAATGGTGACAGTGAAGTCAATATCACTGATGCAATTGACCTCATCAACTTCATCTTGAACAAGCTGTAAACCAAGTTCACCAACTGACACAGAAAAGGCTCAGACGCACAATATGGGCGCCTGAGCCTTTTTTAGAATTGGGGACAGGCAGTTTCTTAACCTGATGACTCACCTTTTGAGCGATTGTTGTTTTACCACGATTAATCACCTGAATAAACTATAAAAGTTATGAAAAAAATCTTACTTCTTGCCTTATTGGCACTGATGTCCATGCAGTCATGGGCCGCGCCCGTTGATGTGTCGGTTGCACAGGCCAAAGCACAACGTTTCTTGACTGCCCAAGTAAGTCGCGGCAAATTTATGGCTCCCGCCGCACGCAATGTCAAGTTGGGAGTAACGATGACTACGGCTGAATCCAATACCCCCGCATTGTATATCTTCAACAGCGATGGCGCTTTTGTCATTGTTGCCGCTGATGACCGTGCCCAAGAGATTCTCGGCTATGGCGAAGGCTGCATCAACGACCTGGAAAGCATGCCCTCGAACATGCGCTTCTGGCTGGAGTATTATGGCCGACAGATGGATTTTCTGATGTCGCATCCCGACCTGAAGGTCAGCAAACCCGTGATAAGGGACGCTGTCGACATTGAACCGATGCTTGAAGCCATGTGGGATCAAGGTTCTCCCTACTATAACCAGTGCCCGGGTGCGGGTGGTACGCATGCGATGACGGGCTGTGCCTGTACATCGCTGGCTCAAGTATTTTACCATTGGAAATTCCCTACTGACCCCACGCCTGTGGTTCCCGGCTACACGACCCGAAACGGGAGTTTTACGCTTCAGGAATTACCTTCGATAACATTTGACTGGAACAATATGCTTCCCACTTATAGGTTTGGCCAGTATGAAAGTGTCAATGCCACAGCAGTGGCCCAGCTGATGCGTTATATCGGTCAAGCCGAGGAGATGAATTATGCCGTGAATGGCAGTGATGCTTGGGAAGATGACATCGCCAGGGCGTGTGACATGTTTGGATATCAGAATGCTGTTCCTGTCTACAAGAGCACGATTAACTTCGACACAGGGGAGGAGACGACCTATATCAACGACGAGGATTGGTCGGCCATGATACTTGAGGAACTCCAGGCTGGACGTCCGATGGTGTTCTGTGCTTTTGATTACGTTAACGCTAATAATAACTATGTGGGTCATGCCTTCAATGTCGATGGATACAGGGCTTCGGATGGTATGTTCCATATCAATTGGGGCTGGAGCGGCACCGGAAATGGCCATTTCGCCTTGAATGCATTCGCCAACCAGGGTGCAAACTATCACCTTGGTCAGCGCATCGTGAAGAACATCTATCCGTCGATTGCTCAGGGCCCGACTATTATTGCTGACCCAGGTCAGCTGAATCTGCAGTCGCGTGTCGGTAAAGCCGTCACAGCCACCTTCACTGTCAAGGGTAAATTGCTCACCGATGACATTACCTTGACGTTGAACGATCCTGCTGGTGTGTTTGCACTTAATGCAGCCTCTTTAACGCCTGAAGAGTGCGGTTACTACAAGTGGATTACCGTGACTTATAATCCCGATGCCGTTGGAAATCATTCTGCAACAGTGACTTTGAGCAGCCCCGGAGCCGAGGATAAGGTGATTACCTTGAACGGCTCGGCCGACATCGCTATCGCCGACCCTGTGATGCAACCTGCCGCCGAAAGTGCCATTACCCTGACATCGTTCCGTGCCGACTGGATTGACGAGACTCCGGCCGAGAATGTTGACAGCTACACCCTTGATGTGGAGCTGAAGCCCAGTTACTATCTCCTTGAAGAAGCCGACTGGAGCAATGTGGCAGCGGGAAGTTTCTCGGCGGAAACCGCTAATGCTGCCAATTATTTCCCTGCTGGCTGGTCCTTTGCAGGCGCTGACCTGTGGGCCGAGGATGGTTGCATCTCGATTAATGGTAACTTCAGTTTCTCGACGCTAACCCATAATCTCGCCGATGAGAAGAAGGCAACCGTAATATTGACAGCCAAGACGGGTTATAACTCGTCTAGTTTCACGGTTTCAACAAGTGTTGACGAGGAGGAAATTACCGTCTCGAACAGGACATTCACGCAGCATGTGGTTGTTCTGGACTGTGCCGATCTTGACAATGTGACGGTTACCAACAAAAGCGGTAATCCCTACTTATTGAATATGCAGGTCTATGCCGGCCAGGAGGAAGGGGCCAAGTTGCGCGCTAGCGAGGAAGGCAATGACACACATCGCACCATCACCGGTATCACCAACAAGTCCTACACGGTGCAAAACCTGTTGGCGGGTGGCACTTTCCGCTACAAGGTGAAAACCCTGTACACCGACGGCACCGAGAGCTCCTGGAGTAATCTTCAGCAGGTCACCTTGGTTGACAACGGACCCACCCCCGACACCCATGAGCCGGGTGACGTGAACCATGACGGTGACGTGAACATCTCGGATGCCATCACGTTGATCAGCTACATCCTCAATGATGGCGGCGACATCTGCGCTACCTGCGCCAATGTCAACGGTGACGATGAGGTCAATATCACCGACGCGATTGATCTGATTACCATCGTCCTGAACAAGCTGTAAACGAAATTTTCAAACTGATATGTAAAGGACTCGGGCGCACAACATAGGTGCCCGAGTCCTTTATTCATGTCTTGTCAACATTTCGGATGCGATCGACCTCATCAACATCGTGCTGAACAACTGATAAATAGCGATTTATTTAGACAACTGATTATCCTGAAATGTCTGATTGTCAGATGATACAGAATAATCAGTTGTTTTTATCTGCAGGGTGTCTCTTGGCGGTGATGGCTGTTTGATGAGATGAAATGCCGTGGCACAATGGGGGTATTTGTTTTTGTATATTTGGGCTATTTTATGGGTCTCATTTTTTTGGTTAAATTTTACAATCTTTTAGCTATTAAAAATTGCAGATTTACTGAATTTGGTGTAATTTTGCACGCATTTTAAATCGTGGTTGTTGCTTGCAATTGCGTTTGATGTGATATCAATAATAAAAAATTAAGAGAATATTCACTTAATAACCAATAATTTATGAGAAGAATTTTATTATTAGTCACTGTCTTGTTTGCTGCTATCCAGTTGTCGGCAGCACCTGTGGATTTGGCATCAGCTCAGGCCAAAGCACAGCAGTTTGTACAACAGAATGCCGATAGAGGTATGTTGCGTGCTCCCATCGTTGGAGAAATGAAGTTGGTTCACATCGAGCGTAACTCAAAGCTTGGCGATCGTGCCGTGTTCTATATTTTCAATTCCCAAAATGGATACGTGATGGTTGCTGGTGATGACCGTGCAGAACCGATTCTGGGTTATGGCGATTATCCCTTGAACATCAATACCATCCCCTGCAACATGAGGGCTTTGTTCGATATGTTGAAGGAGCAGATTGAGTTCCTGCAGGCCCACGAGGACTTTAAGGTGCCCACTCCGTCACTGAACGCTCCGGCTCGCATCGAGAGTGTTGCTCCGCTGCTGACGGCCCTTTGGGACCAGGAGGCTCCCTACTGGAACCAGTGCAAGATTAATGGCTACCAGTGCTATACGGGTTGCCCCGCAACCTCGGCTGCAATGGTCTTCCATTACTGGAAATATCCTGATTTTGAGACTCCCGAAGTACCTGCCTACAGATGTGAATTGAGCACGGGTTACTATTCAACCACTTATGTGAATGTTGATGCATTGCCTCCTGTTACCTTTGATTGGGAAAATATGCGTGACAATTACGTCAGCGGTTATAACTCAACCCAGGCTAATGCTGTTGCCACCCTGATGCGCTACATTGGTCAGGCCGAGCACATGGCCTATGGTACCAGTTCAGCTGGCGGTAGTGGTGTCGATGCCGATAGTGTGAGCCTGATTGCTAATGCTTTCAAGCTCTTCGGTTATGACGAGGAAACTGTGCGCGTGGTGAAGAAGACCAGCGCCTACAGCGGCGGAACCACGCTGTACACCGATGCTGAGTGGGCCGCTCTGATGCAAGAGGAACTTGCCGAGGGTCGTCCCATTGTCTTCTGTGCAATCTCGAGTGGCTGGTTTGGCGGTGGCCATGCCTTCAATGTGGATGGTTATAATGCCAACACCAACAGATATCATATCAACTTCGGTTGGAGTGGAGAAGGCAACGACTACTATGCCCTCAACTCTTTCGACGGATACAACCAGTATCAGCAGATGGTTATTGGTATCCAGCCTCCGTTGACCAACCCGCGTCTCAAGACTGATGTCACCAGCTTGTCGATGGAGTGCTTCAAGAACCAGACCGCTTCGTCGCAGTTCAAGCTCACCGGCCGCAACCTGGAGGGCAATGTGACCCTGCAACTGGTTGATGAGAACAACGTGTTCAGCATTGATCACACCACGTTGACCCCTGATGGCGACAACAGACTGACCGAGACCATCAATGTAACCTATTCTCCCAAGGCCGAGGGCGAGTACACCGCTAAGGTGATTGTGAGCACCTCGGGTGTTGAGGACTTTGAAATCACGCTGTCGGGTGTCTCGGTTTATGAACTGTATCGCCCTGTGATGCTCGATGTTGATCAGGAATCGATTACCGCAACCTCGTTCCGTGCCGATTGGTCTGACGCCACTCCCGTCGAGAACGTGACCAGCTACACCCTTGAGGTGAAGCCCAAGCCCGATGTGAACCTCCTTACCGAAGCCGACTGGAGCAATGTGCCTGATGACGACAATGACCACTCTGCTGATGTAGCCAACTACCTGCCTGAGGGCTGGACCTTCTCGGGTTCAAGGTTCTATCTGGATGGTGGATTCATTTCGGCTCCCCGCAACTCTCTCATCACTGCCAATTGTGATTTGGCCGGATATAATAAGGTGAGCGTTATTGTCAGGGCCATGTCCTACACTCAGTCTTCCAACACAACCTTGACGGTAACTGTTGGTGATGACTCACGCACGCTGATGCTGGCCAGGGAGGTCAAGAACTACCTGTTAGTGTTTGACGTATCCGAGAATACGCCCGTTATATTCAAGTGCGGTAATTACCCCGAAATCCAGAGCATCAAGATTTACGGTGGTGAAATTGAGGATCCCGAACCCTTCATGTTCAGGGCACCGCTCAAGGTGGACGAAGAGGACATTCACCTGATTGAGGGTATCACCCCCGACAAGTTCTACACCGTAACCGGACTCCAACCCGCCACGGCTTACCTCTATCGCGTGAAAGCGTTCTATGTGAACGGCACCGAGAGCAGTTGGAGTAACATCAAGGAAGTGGTGCTCAAGGAGCAGAGTGACTTCGTGAAGGGCGATATCAATGGTGACAACATGGTGAACATCTCTGATATCATTGATTTGATCAATTACATGACTTATCTGGATGAAACAGGCATCAATCTTGAGGCTTGCGACTGCAATGGAGATGGCGAGGTGAACATCTCGGATGCCACAGCTTTGATTACCTTTGTACTCAACGGCCAGTGGAGATAACCCCTGTCTGAATTGAAACTTTTCTGAAACCGTGCCAGAGACCCCTCTGGCGCGGTTTCTGTTGATAACACCCTCCCCTTCCGTCATCCGTGCCGTTCCAGTATTGCGAGATCCCCTCTCGCACCCTCCCCCTCCGTTGTCCCTGCCGTTCTTGTATTGCGAGATATCATCTCGCACCCATCCTCTCCGTCGTCCGTGCCGTTCCAGTATTGCGAGATACCATCTCGCACCCATCGTCATCCATGGAGTGTTCCCGATGCAAGTGAAACCCTTAGAACTTGGGAAAAATTAGCCAACTTGGGAAAATTTTCATTAAAATATTTTGCCATGTCATGGAGTGTTTTTACCTTTGTTGCGATAAGACCAGTCCTGCCAATGGCGGGACAGAAGATTGTAATACAGAAAAAATGAACTCATTTTTTCCCAAGTTGGTATATATACAACACTAAAATCCTGAGTGATAAGGAGTTATAAACCCCTCGTCACGACTTTGTTTTAGAGAATATCTTGATGGAAGACACAATAGCCGTGTTATGGTATATTCTCAGCGCCAGGGACAGCATTGATAGTCTGGAAAAACAACTGGCGGCAGTCTCGGCCATGAGGGAACGTCGAGGCGAGCCCCCTGTGGAGTATTTCCTGCCCACCTGTGTCGAGCAGTCATCATTGTTCGGTAAACCCGCAATGAGGCGCAAAAAGCTGTTGGGCAATTACATCTTTGTGCGCGACACCTATAACCATATCTTGGAAATCAAGAGCATGGTGCCCTCGTTGTGGCTCTTGCCTCATCCCGACCGCGAACTTGAAGACAAACGCTTCATGACCTTGAGCGATCGTGAAATGGACATTTTCAAGGCCATCGCTAACGCCTATGCCAACGAATTGCCGTGCTATCCCTTCGACATAGTGGATCTGGAGGAAGGCGACAAGGTTCAGATCGTCGGAGGCGAATTCGACGGCTTGTGCGGCACGTTGCAATGCAGCCAGGGACGCAATGGCGGTAAAGTGCTGATGACAATCGGCAACGTTTTCTTGGTAGCCACGCCCGACATCAGCCCGCAGTACATCCGCATCCTGCAGTTCGGCAAAGGCAACCGGCATCCCTACCGCAAGTTCGAGGCCCAATTGCCACGGGCACTACAGGCGCTGACTCACTTGCGCGAGGGAGGCAACCGCAGCGACGGCACGACAGGTATCACGACCACTGATGCTGCTGCAATGACAGTCTTTGTGGGCCGTTTTGAGCAACTGTCGCCAGCGACAATCAATATTGCCAGTCAGCATGCTACGCTCATGCTCATGAGCTATGTCGCCCTTCAGGACTCAGAGTCGGCACGTCGATGGCTCGACCGTTGCCGCCGCCTACTGCCTAAAATCAAGAGCGAAACCCAGCGTGCTTGGCAACTGGCATTCATGTTTGTAGCCACTGGCGATGATGACCTGCGCCGTCAATCCCAGGCTATCGTCGATACCTGGACCATCGCCCCCAACGACCGCAAGCGAGCCTTCATCGCCTCCACCTTGAGGGAATTCTCTAAAACATAATCGATAAGTTTCGTAAAGAATTTGAGATCACTATCATATGCCCAACGATTCTAACATAAATAAAGAATCAACGGATCAGCCAATGCCTGAAAATCATCAGCTTTCCAGCGAAAAGCAAAAGGCACCCGAGAATGAGATTTTTAGCAATAAGCGCATTGCTAAAAATACGCTGGTGCTCTATATCCGCATGATTTTCATGACCTTGCTCAGTTTGTACACGAGCAGGGTGATTTTGCAGACGTTGGGTGTTGCCGACTATGGTGTATGGAGCGCTGTGGGAGGCGTGATTTCGATGATGGGCATATTGACCAAGTCGCTCTCAAAGTCCATCAGTCGTCACTTGACCTTTGAACTTGGCCGAGGCGATATGAAAAAGTTGAAAATGGTTTTTTCCACTTCAGTCAATGTTCAGCTTTTTATTGCTTTGGTGATCTTGCTTGTTGGTAGCACATTAGGATTTTGGTTCTTGAACAATAAGATGAACATTCCTGATGGAAGACTTGACGCTGCAAACTGGGTTATGTGGAGTTGCATTATCAACTTCATGATAAGTTTAGTCAATGTTCCATACAGCGCGGCTATCGTTTCTCATGAGAAGATGTCGGTTTATGCTTATATGACAATCTTTGAGGCGATTCTGAATCTCTCGGTCGTTGGCGCATTGTATTTCTCGCCAATGGATAAACTTAAGACCTATGCCGTTCTTGCAGTATTCGCATCGATCATTGTGCGAGCGATATATATGATTTATTGCCGCAGGAAGTTTGAAGAGTGTAGATACCAGTTCGTCTTCAATGTTCCGATGTTAAAGGAATTGACAAGTTTTGCTGGATGGAACTTTTTTGGCGAGGGCGCATGGGTTTTTAATACCCAGGGCATTGACCTGCTGGTTAATATCTTCTTCGGTGTAACGTTGAATGCAGCCAGGGGCATTGCCGGTCAGGTGAATGCAATATCCACCAAGTTTGTGACTAATTTCATGACGGCACTTGAACCGCAGATTACCAAGACTTATGCTGCAGGACACCTGCAGCAGATGCATCAGCTGGTATGCAGGGGGGCAAAGTTCTCATTTTTCTTGACAATACTATTTGCCATTCCTTTGGGATTTGAAGCTGAAAGATTGCTGAGAATCTGGTTAGGGACTGTACCTGATTATTCTGTCCTCTTTGTGAGGCTGACTTTCTTGTCGGCAATTACCACAGTGCTGGGTAACACGCTGGTTACAGCTCAGTTCGCCACAGGAAAGATTAAGAAATACCAGATTATCATGACTATTTGTGGATTCTGGGTATTTCCGCTCACGTGGCTTGCATTTGAACTGGGTGGTGGACCGGCATGGTCATATATCATTTTCATCGCCGTCTATTTTGGACTGATTTTTGTCCGTTTCTATTTGGTGAAGGACTTGATTCACATATCCTGGTCGATGTATCTCAAAGACGTGCTGCTCAAGTGTTTGGTGGTGTTGGTTATAGCGGTCATCCCTCCGTTGGTCCTGATGTTGACGATGCCTTCATCCATCTTGAGATTTATCCTTGTCTGCCTGATCAGTTTCACCTCGAGCGGTTTGGTCATCTATTGGATTGGCATGAAACAGGATGAGCGAAAGGCGATAAAAGGCATGATTCAAGGATTCATCAGTAAAACAAAAACAAAGGCTTGACAATAAGAGTTTTAGATATGGGAATGATAAAACAGATGATATCGAATTTTGTGGGTAGTAATAAAGCCTTTTATTACTCAAAGTGGCACAAAAAGACACCTGTGATTATTCACGATGTCGGCTTTGGCCAAATACTGGAAAATAAACAGGCTATTATTACAGGCGGAACGAGTGGAATCGGCCTGGAAATAGCCCGTAAAATGATTGCCTGCGGTGCCACTGTCACAATTGTTGGCCGAGACCCTCAAAAAGCTCAAAAGGTCGCTCAAGAATTGGGTTGCGAGTATTTGTTGCTGGATTTAACCGATACTCACGATCTGATTAATAAAGTTACGGACTACATCAAGGACCGTAAGATAGATATTCTGGTGAATAGTGCAGGTGTTATTGATAAGGAGGCTTGGCTGGAGAAAACGCCCGAGAATTTCGATCTGGTCTTTAATACCAACCTCAAGGCAGCCTATTTCATGTCACAGACGATAGCCAAGCACATGCTTGAACACAAGATTGAAGGTCACATCCTGAATGTCAGCTCTTCATCATCGATGAGGCCGGGGTGGGGCCCTTATCAGCTATCAAAGAGGGCAATGAACGGAATGACGTTAGGCTTTGCCGAGAAACTGGCACCGAGTGGCATTACTGTTAATGGACTGGCTCCCGGTGTGACCGTAACGCCCATGGCTTCCAAGTTCATGGATACCGATAATTTGGCCTATAACAATCCCTTGAAGCGTGCCGAGACACCTGAAGAAATTGCAAACTTGGCGGTTTTCCTGGTGAGCAACCTCGGTACAAGTATTGTTGGTGATACGGTGATGATTACGGGCGGCTCCGGAATGTTCACTAACACGTATTGATAAGATTGATGGCATTACGGCCACGATATGTTTGTGTATTTAATTAACTGAGAATCATGTCAATAATTCGCACAATCAAGGATTTACTAAGGCAATCGCCAGTATATGCCAATATTTCTTATTTGTCGGCTAGCGATAAGCTGAAAGGCAAGCGCATTATTGTCACCGGTGGAACTGGTGGAATTGGGCAAGCTATGGCCAAGCGTTTTGTTGCTGAGGGCGCACAGGTCCTCATTGCAGGCCGTAATGAGGAGAAATTGGCCTCGATATCAAAAGAGCTGGGTTGTCTTGCATTGAAACTTGACGTGACACAAGTCGAGACGTTCACTGATTTCCTCAATAAGGCGATAGAACTGCTGGGTGGTGTTGATTGTCTGGTGAATAACGCGGGCATCTCTCTGCACGAAACTTTCCGTACTGTGACACCCGAGGGCTTTGATGCACAAGTCTCGACCAATCTGCGAGGTCCTTTTTTCTTGACTCAGGCCTATATAAATTATCTGAGAGAGCATGATTTTGGCGGGCAGATTTTGTTCATCTCATCAGAGTCAGGTGAGACAGCTGATGTTCGCCCTTATGGCATCACAAAGGCTGCGTTAAACAGTTTTGTTCAAGGTCTGGCATATTCCTATCTCAGGTATAAAATCAGAGTGAATGCCATTGCTCCAGGAATCACAGCAACCGCAATGACCGGATATGATCCCAATGATGATTTGATTAGCGCTTCTAATCAGATTGGGCGGATTTATCTGCCCGAAGAAGTCGCTGAACTGGCGGCCTTCCTCATTTCTGACGCTGCGGGCAGCATCTCGGGTCAGATTATTGCTTGCAACAATGGCAACAGCATCAATGCGAGATGGAAACGATAATGATCATTGTGTCGAAGTTGGGGCAAATGGTAATGATGACATCATGTTAGTTAGTCACAGGGTTGTATGGCACTCATAAAAACAAATAGGAATAGGCACTCGGGCATGGAATTGTTGCGCATCATCGCTATGGCGCTTGTTGTACTTACCCATACCGACTTCTGGGCCCTGGGAAGTCCCACTGCCAAGATGTGCTCAACCGACATGGTACGTGCAGCCTACCAGTACTATGTGGAATTTATCTCAATCATTTGTGTCAATTGCTTCGTTTTCATTTCGGGATGGTTCTCTATCAAGCCATCTGTAAGAGGCTTCGCTAATCTCGTCTTCCAGATACTTTTCTATAACCTGTTGATTTATCTGATTTGTGCCATAGCGGGATTCGCTCCGAAGGGCTTACAGGGTTTCATATCTCACCTCAATGTGTTTGTCCACTGGTTCTTAACGGCCTATATCGCTCTTTATTTGCTGTCACCTATCTTGAATTTGTTCATTGAGCATGCGGGCAAACGGCAAGCTATGGTGATAGTAGGCTTGTTTGTGCTGCTGGATATCCTGCTGGGCTGGGCCCATGATTACTTGTATTTCATGGGTGGCTATTCGTTACTGCATTTTATGGTCATCTATTTGATAGCCAGATATATCAAGGTTTATGGGGGTAAGTTCTTCACGCTTGACAAGAAATGGGATGCCACAATTTATCTCTTGATTGCTTTATTGACCCCGACTTTGCTGGTGTTGTCTTATTATGTGGCTCCTGCCATTTGGCGCTATTACAGCCTGCTGTTCTGGTATAACAATCCGTTGGTGATGATCATGTCAGTATATTTTTGTCTGTTTTTCACCAAACTTAATTTCAAGTCAAGGGTCGTCAACTTTGTAGCGGCTTCCAGTTTTGCTGTTTACTTGATTCACACCGATACCCTAGTGAATTCTTGGTGCATTCGTGACTTTTGTCGTGGTATCTTTTTCTCACACGACTTGTTATATTTCTCGGGTGCACTGTTGCTGTTGATAGTGGCATTGTTTGTCGTTGCCGTCATCCTTGATCAAGTGCGACAGATACTCTGGTCATTCATTAATTCACGTCTGTTCAAGGACGCTGCATGATACATTGGTTCAACCACTTACCGAGAGTTTAGATAATTCATGATTTGCGACAGTGGCGTAGCCATTGAAGCAAGTGAAAAGAAATAATAACCGATTATGGATAAGTTTTATTCTGCTGAACGCAATGTTCAGATTTTAGTCTCACTACTCAAAGCCCATGGCATCCGTTATGTGATTGCCTCACCTGGCACAACGAACATTAATTTTGTGGCTAGTGTGCAATGTGACCCGTTTTTCAAGGTCTTTTCATCGGTGGATGAGCGCTCTGCAGCCTATCTGGCTTGTGGCATCGCCAGCGAGAGTGGAGAGCCCGTCGTGCTGAGTTGCACTGGTGCAACGGCATCACGCAACTATATTTCAGGGCTGACCGAGGCTCATTATCGCAAATTGCCGGTGCTTGCCGTAACATCAACTCAGAATCCGATGAGGGTGGGGCACCTGGTGCCGCAGGTCATCGATCGTTCATGTCAGCAGGCCGATACCGTGGTGGAGAGCATTCTGCTCAACATGGTGCGCAGCAATGAGGAGGCTTGGGATTGTGAAATCAAGGCCAATAAAGCATTGCTTGCCCTGCGTCGTCATGGTGGTGGACCGGTACACATCAATCTCGAGACCGGTTATAATCAGGACTTCTCATTGCAGGAATTGCCTAAGGCTCGCGTGATACGTCGTATCATGCCTCACGAGACCTTCCCCGAATTGCCCAAAGAGGGCCGGATTGCCATCTTTGTAGGTGCGCATCAGCCGTTCAGCCAGGAATTGACCCAGGCTGTTGATGATTTCTGCGCTGCCCATGATTCGGTGGTTTTCTGTGACGTGACAAGCGGTTATCATGGACGCTACGAGTTTCATCCGGCATTGTTGGCTTCACAGTTCAACTGGGGAAAAGAGCCCATACGCCCCAACTTGATGATTCACATCGGGGAGGTGAGTGGTGATTACTCGATGGATGCGGTTGTGGCCGATAAGTTATGGCGCGTTAATCCCGACGGTGAATTGAGGGACAGGTTCAAGCGCCTCACCCATGTCTTTGAGATGGAAGAAATCACGTTCTTCCGTCATTATGCCAGCGGCGGGGAACCGAAAACTGGCTATTTGGACCTTTGCCGCCAGTTTCAACAGAAAGCGTTGGAAGCGTTGCCCGAGTTCCCATTCTCCAATGTCTGGATTGCCCAACAGAGTGCCGCTAAGGTCCCTGAAGGCTCAACCCTGCATGTGGGTATCTTGAATTCACTGCGTTGCTGGAACTATTTTGACTTGCCCAAGGGGGTGAACACCGCATGCAATGTGGGCGGTTTCGGCATCGATGGTGATGTCTCGACGCTGATAGGCGCTTCTTTGGTCAATCCTGACAAATTGTATTTTGCCATTGTCGGAGATTTGGCGTTTTTCTATGACCTCAATGTGTTGGGTAACAGGCATGTGGGAAAGAACGTGCGCATCATGCTCATTAACAATGGACGTGGCACAGAGTTTCACAATTCCGACCACCCGGCCTCTAAATTTGGTGCTGATGGCGACAAGTTCATGGCTGCGGCAGGTCACTTTGGCAATAAGTCACCCGAACTGATTAAGCATTATGCTCAGGATTTAGGATATGAGTATATGTCGGCTGGCAACAAAGAGGAGTATCTTGCGGTGTGTGACCGCTTTTTCAACCCGCAGACAGGCGATAAATCCATGATTTTGGAGGTGTTCACCGATTCCGATGATGAGAGTGATGCGATCAAGTTGCTCAGGACCGCTTTGGCCGACAGTGCTGGCTCTGTCAAGCAGATGGCTCGCAATATTCTGGGTGAAAAACTGACCAGCAAGATAGGTCAGATAATCCGTAGATAACGTTTCCGGTTCATTCACTGGGAATATCGAATAACCGTGCTGCCGCCAAGTCACTGAAAGATTGAATTCAAAGTGGCTTGGCGGTGGTGTGTCAAGTTGGTATATCGAGCATTGACGTTCAGGTGGCTATCACTTAATTGATGTTAAACTGTTAAAAGTGATGTAACTTTTGTGTTTTTGAGGAGTCTAATAGGCAGAAATCTGGCAAATTATTTGATGTTTCGGCAGAAAGTGGTACCTTTGCAGGCTGAATAATAGCGAAGACGTAAAATGAAACGAGTGCTTTACATAGTTGTCTGCTTATTGGCAGTGGGAATGACTCAAGCCGTCCCAATGCCTGACAACTTCTTCCCTCAACGTGTCGAGTCCACGGCAACGGGCCCGACGGCTCAAGGGGCAGAGGGCCGTATCGTCTTCACTGCAGGCAGTAGTGATGCCACGTTCAATGTCTATTCCATCACTGGTCAGCTTGTTAAGGTGGTTCGGGTGAACGCCGATCAACGCGTCACGGTGGACGTCCCCAAGGGCTTCTATATCGTCAGATGCGGTTCCCAGTGGTCGCGCAAGGTGGTGGTGCGTTGAGTTTTGAGCGCATAGCGGCTCCTTGTGCTTGGAAAATTATGAAATGGGCGTGACTGTGTCACGTCCGTTATTGTTTAAAAACCGAGGTGAATGATTCTCGCTGAGTTGTTTCCATATGCCGACATCGTCTACAACGTCCTCTTGACGTTGTATGTGCTGACTGTGTTGGCGGTGATTGTTGTGGTGCTGAGTGAGAACCGCAATCCTGTGAAGTCGATTGCCTGGGTGCTCGTGCTTATCTTGCTTCCCGTGCTGGGACTGGTGATTTACCTCATCTTCGGGCGCAGCCTGAGAGGTATGAGACTGATATCACGTTCTGACCTGCGCGAGCTGCGTCGCATGAATGACTATTCCGAGAATGTCAAGCTGAACCATGACTTGAGCGATACCTCGCTTCAGCTCATCTCGCTGGTCAATAAGTTGACCGAGCCTCACCTGTTCGAGGGTAATGACATTGAAACCTTCACCGAGGGCCTTGACAAGTTTGAGGCGATGAAGCGCGACATTGAGCAGGCGCGCCAGTATATCCATGTGCAATATTTCATCATCGAGGACGATGAAGTGGGGAGCGAACTGATTGACCTGCTGATACGTAAGGCTCGTGAGGGGGTTCAGGTGCGCGTGCTCTATGACTACGTGGGCTCTTTCTATATGCCTTCTCGTGTGCTCAAGAAGATGCGCGCGGCAGGTGTTGAGATACATCCGTTCCTTGAGGTGTCGTTGACCAATGTCGCTTTCCGAATCAATTGGCGCAATCACCGCAAGATTGTGGTCATTGATGGCAGTATAGGGTATGTGGGTGGCATGAACATCGCCAACCGCTACGTCACCGGCGACAGCAAGTGGCAGCCTTGGCGCGACACCCATTTGCGCATCAGTGGCGAAGCGGTGGCAGCGATGGAGTATTCATTTGCCATTGACTGGAATTTCACCACGCGCAAGCTGCTCACTCTGCCCACGATGCATTATAGCGAGCCGCCCGCCAGTGCCGACTACCTCGTTCAGATGGTTGGCAGCGGCCCCACCAATCGCTGGAACAACATCTCGCTGGTGTTCTTTAAGGCTATCACGCTGGCCAAGCGCTGCATCTATATCCAGACGCCCTATTTTCTGCCCAGCGACTCGTTGCTCAAGGCGCTGCAGAGCGCAGCCCTGTCAGGCGTTGACGTGCGTCTGATGATACCCAAAAAGACCGACTCAGTGATGTTGCGTTTGGCTACCGATTCCTACATCAAGGAGTGTCTCTTGTCGGGAATGAAAATTTACTTCTATGATGCAAGGATGATGCACGCCAAGGTGGTTATCGTCGATGACGAGTTTGTCACCACAGGATCCACCAACTTTGATTTCCGCAGCTTTGAACATAATTTTGAATTTAATGCGCTGATTTACAGTAAATCATACAACGCAAAGATGAAGGACATCTTTGAAGCGGACTTGCAGAAATCTTCCCGCGTGAGCCTGGGCAAGTGGAAACAACGTCCACTCACCCAGAAGGCACTGGAGTCGGTAATCCGTCTGATGAGCCCCATCTTGTAAACATAACGACATGATAACCTTCCCTAACGCAAAAATCAACCTGGGCTTGAATATTGTGGAGCGTCGGCCTGATGGTTACCACAATATTGAGTCCGTCTTTTTCCCCATTCCAATCACCGATGTGTTGGAGATTGTTCCTACCGACGGTGATCCGTCACTCACATGCTACGGTAACGGGGTGGACTGCCCGACCGAGAAGAATCTGGTGATGAAAGCCTACCGCCTCTTGCAGGAGCGTTACACTTTACCGCCCGTGGCGATGCACCTCTACAAGCACATTCCTGACGGTGCCGGGCTTGGTGGAGGCTCCAGTGATGCCGCCCATGCGCTGATGATGCTCAACACGATGTTCAACTTGAACATCAGCGATAAAGAGTTAGCCAGGCTGGCAGCCACGTTGGGTGCCGATTGCGCCTTTTTCATCTATAACCGCCCCATGATGGCAACAGGTATCGGTGACGTGTTATCGCCTGTTGAGGTGAAACTCGATGGCAAGATACTGGTACTGGTCAAGCCCCCTGTTGGCGTTGATACCCGTACGGCCTATAGCCGTGTTGTCCCTGCTAAGGCGACGACAAATCTGTTGCAGACAATCGCACAGCCGGTCGAGACTTGGGACGGTTTGTTGGTCAATGATTTTGAACCAAGCGTATTCTCTGTCTTGCCTCAGTTGTGGCTCATCAAGGCGCGACTGATTGATGCCGGGGCGCAGTATGCGGCCATGTCTGGTTCAGGCTCCACCATTTTCGGTATTTTCGACAGTGACAAACTGGCAGAAGCTGCGGCTGACACTTTTACCGATTGCGCCACCTTTGTCCTTCATCTGTGACAAGGATGCCTTGGACTGGTTTTTGCAGGAATTGGTAAGGTAAAGAGAATAATAACACAACAACAATATGTCAAAAAAGAACAAAAAGAATCAAAACATTGAGGCAGAAGCCGCTGAACAGGAAGAATTGCAGGCCAAGGAGGCGATGAATTGCGAGCAGCAGGCCGAAAAAGACGAGGCCGCTGATGCCACCGAAGCTATCGACCCTTCAACCAGAATTGCTGAACTTGAAGAAGCCGTCGAGCATGAGAAGAAAGAATATCTTTTCCTGATGGCCGATTTTGATAATTTCCGCAAACGCACGATTAAGGAAAAAGCCGACCTCATCAAGAACGGAGCCGAGAGCGCCATGCGTGACCTCTTGCCCGTTGTTGATGACTTGGAGCGTGCACTCGACGCCATCAACAAGGGAGGCGACCTCGATAGTCTCAAGGAAGGCGTTGAACTGATTTACAGCAAGTTTGTGAAGTACCTTGAGAGTCAGCATGTAACGGCTATCGACTCTACGGGTAAGGATTTTGATACTGACGTTCACGAGGCAGTGACAATGTTCCCTGCTCCTGACCCTTCGATGAAGGGCAAAGTCATTGACACGACCATCAAGGGTTATATGATCAACGACAAGGTGTTGCGCCATGCCAAGGTGGTTGTGGGCAACTGATGGAACGCTATCAGCGTTGATGAATGATTAATGAATAGTGATTAGAGAGATTAAACGATAAAATGGCTCAGAAGAGAGATTACTACGAGGTGCTTGGCGTCGATAAGAATGCCACTGCCGATGACCTGAAGAAGGCCTATCGCAAACTCGCCATACAGTACCACCCCGATAAACAGCAAGGCAAGAGCGAAGCCGAGAAGAAGGCTGCCGAGGAGAAATTCAAGGAAGCTGCCGAGGCTTATAATGTGCTCAGCGACCCGGATAAGCGTGCGCGCTATGACCAGTACGGTTTTGCTGGCGAGCAAATGGGTGCTGGTGGCTTTGGTGGCGGCATGTCGATGGAGGACATCCTACGTCAGTTCGGCGACCTGTTTGGCGGTTTCGGTGGCTTTGGCGGTTTCGGTGACATCTTTGGCGGCGGAGGCGGTCAGGCTCAGCGCGTGAAGCGAGGCACCGACCTACGCGTGCGTGTCAAGATGACACTCAGTGAGATAGCCAAGGGCACTGAAAAGAAACTGCGCATCCCTCGTATGAAATCCTGTGATCATTGTCACGGCACTGGCGCCAAGGATGGCACAGCGCTGGAGACTTGCCCCACCTGCCAGGGGTCGGGTGTCGAGGTGCGCATGCAGCGCACCATGTTCGGCACGATGCAGTCCCAGAGTGTCTGTCACACCTGTGGAGGCAGTGGCAAGCGCATCAAGGAGACTTGCCCCCACTGCAGCGGCAAGGGCCTTGTGCGCAAGGAGGACGTGGTGAACATCAGCATTCCCGCCGGTGTGGCCGATGGCATGACCCTGCGCATGGCTCGTCAGGGCAATGACGCCCCCGGTGGCGGCGTGCCCGGAGACCTGTTAGTGGTGATAGAGGAGGTGCGTGACGCCCATCTCACCCGTGACGGCAACGACCTCATTTATAACCTCATGCTTGACATTCCCACGGCAGTGCTTGGCGGCAAGGTGGAGGTTCCCACCGTTGACGGCAAGGCGCGTGTCACCATCAAGCCTGGTACCCAACCCGGTAGCATCCTGCGCTTGCGCGGCAAGGGCTTACCCTCGCCCGAGCGTTATGGTACGGGTGACCTGCTCATCAATGTCATGGTCTACATGCCCGAGAAACTCAACGACAAGGAGAAAGAGGCCATCACCACGCTGCAAAATGCCGGTGAGCACGTCAAGCCCAGTGATAGTGACAAGAACCGCATTTTCTCTCGTTTGCGCCACATCTTTGACTAACTGATTTCAAACTCCTAACACCTAACTGCAACAATGCCGCGTCGCCACGACCACCGAGTGCCCCGCAACGATGACAAAGCCATCGTCCGTGAGGTAAAACAGCCCGACAAGCTGCTCAACTTTGTCATGCAATGTCTTGACGGCATCAGCCGCAACAAGGCCAAGTCTATCCTTACGCACGGCGGTGTCACCGTGGATGGCCACGTGCAGACCCATGTGGATTATCCGCTTGATGAAGGCTGTATCGTGAAGATACGCCGTCATGCTCGCCCCTCTTCGGCCAACAATCCATACTACAAAATCGTGTATGAGGATCGCTGGATCGTTGTAGTCGATAAGCAACAAGGTGTGCTGTCGATGCCCGTGGGCGCAGGTAGTCTGAACATGAAGACGCTGCTGGACCGTCATTTTGTCGAGACGCACCAGCACTGCACTGCTCATGTGGTACATCGCTTGGATGTGCGCACATCGGGCCTCATGGTCTATGCCAAGAGCGTCGATGTGCAGCAGCAGATGACGGCCGACTGGCATGCCACCATCATCGACCGTCGCTATGTCGCAGTGGTCGATGGTGTCATGGAAGAGCCGTCGGGCAGGGTAGAGAGTTGGCTGCACGACACCGACCGCATGGTCGTCGTGAGCAGTCCCGTCGATGACGGCGGCAAGTGGGCCGCCACCGAGTGGGAACTGGTGGAGCAAGCCGAGCAACGCTCACTCTTGTTCCTCCATTTGCTCACAGGGCGCAAAAATCAGATTCGTGTCCATATGGCCGACATCGGTCATCCCGTCGTGGGCGACGGCAAGTATGGACACCAGGACGAGCCGGGCAACCGCATGTGTCTGCATGCTTTCCGCCTGGCATTCCATCACCCGGTGACAGGCGAGGCGTTATACTACGAGACTCCCATTCCCCGTTATTTCGGCACTGTCCTCCACGCTAAGAAATAATAGACCACAAACAATTATAAAACCATTGGCCGAACGAGATTTGTTCTCTCTCGGCCAATGATTGTTTTTGAGGCGTTGTTGAATGAGCCTGTACCGCTGTTTGTCAAGATGTTAAAAGAGTTTCAGCTCGGGATGTTCCTCAACGATTTTCAGAATCTCCTCTTTGGTCATTCCCGACTTGAAGTCTTCATGCAGGATGCCTTTCACCGTGTAGTTGGTCACCTGTCTTGTGTCCACATCCACATCACTGTATACCCAGGTCGAGAAAATGTCACCAGGCAGGTCGATGAACGTGAACATGATGAACATGCCGCCCAAAAGGGCCGGCTCAGTCGAAGCAATCACAAATTTCCCTCTCGTGACAGCCCGATAAGGCTCCAGCGACTCGTCCTCGATTTTCCCTGAGTTGAAGTCATCCAGGTATTGGCGTACTGCCCAGATGTAAGAGTTGTCGAGCCAATCATTGTCTTCGAAATCGGCAAAGCGGATGTCGTTGAGTGATTCAAAGGCCGAATCCTCTTCCTCATAGTCATAATATAGATCTTCGGTCTCTATACTGTCGACGGCAGCCTCAATGCTGGCAGCCGCACTTTGACGAAGATTACCACCGTTAATGTTGATGCCGCAAGCGATTGCGACAAACAAGATAACGCCTAAAAGTTGTCTCATTGCTAGAAGAGTTTAAAATATTGTTGGTTAGCGTGAATGATGGGACGGTGTCAGAAGGGCAGGTCATTGTTGCCCTTGGTGTTGGACTGGTCATCGTTGCCTTCGGAGGTGATGTCCTCAACATCGGGTTGCTCACCGCGTTGCTGGCGCAGTCTCTTGATGTAGGCCAGCTCGTTGATGGCATAGTCGGCGTTCTCCTCCTCGTCAAGCATCTGGGTGAAGATTTTCTCGGCTTGGTCGAGTTGGTTGAAGTCGATGAAGGCATAGCCGCGGCGTCGGCGAAGGAAGTTGATGAACTGCCTGATGTTCTCGGGTAGCTCTTCCTCCATGTTAAAGTTACGCTTCACCTCTTCCATGACACCCTCGGTGTAGTTGAATAACCTCAGGTCTTTACTGTTGGCCATGGTGTTGACCAGTTCCATCGTGTGCCTGATGTTGCCGTCGGTGGCGATGAGGTCCAGGTAGTAGAAAGCCTGCTTGTAGAGGCCCAGTTCGTTGTAGCAGAACCCCAGTTTGTAGGCGGTCTCCATGACGGTGCGCTTCTGATCGGCATTCAACTCAAAGAAGTTGCCGCGGTAACTGTAGAACATGTTCTCCAGGTGGAGGATGGCCTCATAGTAACGGCCGTTGTGGAAGTATTGCTGGCCCCAATACAGGTTATAGGCCACGTCCGATGCCATTACTTGGCTGAGCATCTCCTGCTCTTCGGTCAGTTCTTCCTCGCCCCTTCTCGCCTTGAGCTGGGCATCGGTCCACATGTACTCAAACTCCTGCTGGCGCTGCTTGTCATCGCTGCGGTCAAGCGCGATGAGCAGACTGGTACTGAGCGGAAAGCGCATCTCGTTGCTCAACGAGCTGATGCGGCTGGCATTGCGTGGCGGCAGGGTGACGGTCACGCGGCTATAGATGGAATGGCTGTCTTCGCCTTCGGCGGTGATAGCGATGATGGCCGTTATGGGCTTCTCGTCATGACCCTGCTTATAGTGCAGGTCGATGATGGCATAATCGCGTGTGAGGTGGGCTCCCTTGCCTTGGCCCTCAACAAGCGCGTGTCGCAGGTCAAAGTTGCGGATGGCCTCTTCGTCCTTCAGCAGTTGCTGGTGGTTCATGGTGTTCACGGTCATGAACAGCAGCTTGGCTTCGGGAATCGGGGCGATGGTCTCGAGCATCTGCCACAAGGTGAGCGCTTGGGTGCCGGTGGCGATGGCCCGGGCGTTGGCATTGGATTGGTGCTTCAGCTCCATGCGCCGCAGCATGAACATCTCGCGCTCATGCTTGTAAAGCTCGCTCTCCATGTCAAAGTTGTCACTGGTCTTGGCGATGGAGACGGCCTCGTCATAGTCACGCTGCCACTCGCGTTGGAAGTGGAAAGCGGCCTTCAACTGGTGAACCATATTCTCGCTGGTGACACGGTTGTTGAAGAAGGACATGTGCACGTTGATCTCGTTGTCCTTATGGTCAATCGAGTAAGTATACTTGAACAGGATGTTGCCGTTGTTGCGCTCGTTGCATTTGGAGCGGACCAGGTGAAGTTGGTTCAGAGGAGCGCAGGACATAGAGGGGTAAGTCACCTCAACGCAGTCGTCTTGCTTGCGGATTGAGGCGATGAAGTGTGCTGCTTGGAACTCAAATGGGATAGTTGTGGAGTCTTCCTCCTGGGTCACCGTGTAGGTACAATTGTTGTCTTTGAGGAATCGCTCAAAGTCCTTGATGACAGATTCTTGTTTTTTCCTATAGAACATAATGAAGAGGTGTTAATTTGTTGTGTGATGTGGGTAAAATGTACCTCAACACTGCAATTATCGTGCCAATGTGGGGAATGTGCCGCCAAAGTAGCGACGCTGCAGACCCCGATAGGCTGCGGTGTCGCGTTTCACCTGATTGTGCCACATGTCAAGGCTGTCGCACAGGCCCTGACGATGCTTGGACACCATCCACGACTGGAACTGCGACAGGCTGATGGCGACCGAACGATCCAGGTTGGGCAGGTTGGATGCCATTGCGCGGGCGATGGAACGGTTGACAACGGCATACTTGATTTCGCCGGCTGCGACCATCATCATCAATTGCTCAGGGCCGTACAGTTCATCCACATGAACATAGATGGTGTCGCCGATTTCACGGCTAAGGCTCTCGATGCGCTGAATCATGGGAGACCCCTTAACCACCCACACTGTGTCGCCCGCCAGTTCAAGCTGGGAGTGAATGGCTTGGCTGCCTCGGCGTTGCACCAGCACCTGCTGGTCGATATAGATGGGCTGGGTGAAGGCAAATCGTGACGTGTCGACAGCGGTCATCGGGAATTGCGCCACCACCACGTCATATCGTCCGTCTTCAAGTCCTGACAGGGCTTTCTCGAGTGTCACTATCGGATGGAACTTCATGGGGCATTCCACACTGTCGGCTATCATGCGCAACAAGTCGTAGTTGTAGCCGCCCAGCGTGTCGTTGTAGGTGTAATAGGTCACGGGAGAGTATTCGATGGCAATGTCGAGTGTGTCGCCGCCGCTGGGATTGGATTGGGCATCAATGTCTGGTTTGTCACAGAAGCTCAGGGCCACCATGCAACCCACCACTACAGCGAGCAGTATCAGATAGAGTATCATTTGTCCCCGCTTGGCGGGCTGTTGTTGCTTCATCATTGTTTTATTCTTTTTTCGGAATGCAAAGATACATTTTTCTCTCCATTCTTGCAACACCGCCAGTCCGTCAATAACGGGCTGGCGGTGAGTAATCATAAAAAGGTCAAACAGTCAACTATCAACTGTTAACTATTAACTGTTACTTATCTTGCATTGTAGGCCTCGAGGGCTTTCTCGAGCACCACGAGGGCACGCTTCAGGTCTTCGATTTTAAGCACGTAGGCCATGCGCACTTCATTCTTGCCCAGGCCGGGAGTGGCATAGAAACCGCTGGCAGGAGCCATCATCACAGTCTCGCCCTCGTAGTTGAACTCTTCAAGGCACCAGCGGCAGAAGTCGTCGATGTCCTCAACCGGCAGACGGGAAACGGTGTAGAATGCTCCCATGGGCATCGGGCAGAAAACGCCGGGGATTTTGTTCAGACCCTCGACGAGGCAGTTGCGGCGAGCGATGTACTCGTCATACACACCCTTGTGGTAGGCCTGCGGAGCATCGAGAGATGCTTCGGCAACGAGCTGGCCGAGCAGGGGAGGACTCAGACGGGCCTGAGCCAATTTCATGGCGGCAGCACGCACTTCCTTGTTGCGGGTGATGAAGGCGCCGATGCGGATACCGCACTCGCTGTAACGCTTCGACACGCTGTCGATCATGATGACATTATTCTCGATACCCTCGAGGTGCATGGCGCTGGTGTAGGGAGCATCACTGTAGATGAACTCACGGTAAACCTCGTCGGCGAACAGGTACAGGTCATATTTCTTCACCAGGTCGCGCAGGCGCATGAGCTCTTCGCGGCTGTAGAGGGTACCGGTCGGGTTGTTGGGGTTGCAGATCATGATGGCGCGAGTACGCTCGTTGATGACCTTCTCAAACTCCTCGACGGGAGGCAGTGCGAAGCCGTCCTCGATGTGGGTGGTGATGGTGCGAACCACAGCACCGGTCTCACAGGCAAAGCCCATATAGTTGGCATAGGCGGGCTCGGGAATAATGACTTCGTCACCAGGGTTCAGGCAAACCATGAAGGCCATCTGTACAGCCTCACTGCCACCGCAGGTCACGATGATGTCGTCAACACTCAGGTCAATGTTATAGCGCTTGTAGTAACCCACCAGTTTCTCCACATAGCTGGGAATGCCCTGCGAGGGCGAGTATTCCAGCACCTTGCGGTCCACGTGCTTGATTGCTTCCAGACCTTCCTCGGGGGTGTGGATGTCGGGCTGACCGATGTTCAGATGATACACTTTGATACCGCGTTTTTTAGCTTCAGCGGCAAACGGAGCAAGCTTACGGATGGGCGATGCCGGCATCTTCACGCTGCGTTCTGAAAGTTTAGCCATAATTGAATTGCTTGATTAGTTTGATAATGATATTTGAAGTCGTTAAAAATACGCCTACAAAATTACACAAAAAACTCTAACACCACAAAATTATTATCCAAGAACTCCCAAAATGCTCCCTGTCGCTTGTATCTCCACCCTGTCGCCCACTCGTGCCAGTTCCCCCCGCCTCGGCTCTTTTTAATACACTAAAGGGTGAAAAATGCAGGTTTTCTCTTGAACGTTGCAACTTTTCACCCGTTGGTGTGTGTCTATAGGGAAAACGGTAGGATGTTTTGCTGCCGGTAAGATGATAACTCAATAAAACCTATAGACAAATGAGAAGATACTTTTTCACAATGATGATGGCGATGCTGGCGGTGTTGGCTGCCGCAGCCGACACGTTTACCGGCTGGGTGGTCGACGAGACACAGGCACCCGTCCCCTTTGCTAACGTGGTGCTGCTTAACAGTAGCGACAGCGCCTTTGTTGCCGGAACGACAACTGGCACCGACGGCTCATTCACCCTCACAGGTAACGCCGCCCGCCCGATCATCAAGATTTCCTATCTGGGCTACCAAACGCGGGTGCTGGATGCTGTGGGCGGCGACTTGGGCACCATTGTGCTGGAACCCGAAACAACCATGCTGGGCGAAGTCGTGGTTAAGGGCCAGCGCCCTGCATTCAAGTTGACCACCGAGGGTCTCAAGAGCGATGTGGAGAACACCCTGTTGAGCAAGGTGGGCACCGCCAAGGCCGTGCTCGAGAATCTGCCGGGCGTGCAGCGCAAGAAGGACGGCATCGAGGTCTTTGGCAAGGGCGCACCGCTCATCTACATCAACGGCCGCAAACTCCAAAACCAGACCGAACTGGACCAAATCAGCAGCGAGGACATCCAGAGTGTGGAACTGATTACTAGTCCCGGGGCCAAGTATGATGCGACGGTCGAGTCGGTCATCCTCATCAAGACCAAGCGCCCACAGGGCGAGGGCTTCAGTTTTGACACCCAAGCGAGATATTACCTGGGTGAGGGTCCCGACTTGGCGCTAGGCCTCAACTGGAACTACCGCCACAAAGGGCTGGACGTGTTCGGCAGCGTGTGGTACAACGATGACAGGTACCTGGAGAATGACGATTTCGTCTTTGATGTACTGGCCGACACCACATGGCGCATGAACGAGCATTCCGACATCAAGAGCCACGACAACTCGATTTACACCTCGGTGGGCGTGAACTATATCTTCAATGACAACCACTCGATGGGCTTCCGCTATGACACCAAAGCGTTTTTCTTGAACCGCACCCGTGGCACCTTCATGGCCGATGTGACCGCCAATGGCCAGTTCTATGACCACCTGGAAAATGGTATTCACATGAATTCCAAGTTCAATATGCCTCACACCCTCAATGCCTACTATAACGGTAAGGTGGGCAAAACGTCGATAGACTTCAACACCGACTACGTCTTCCACAAGGAACGCAAGAGCCAACTGAACGACGAGGTGAGCCAGGAATGGGAAAGCCGCACGGTGACCAGCACCAGCGTGATTCGCAATCAGTTGTGTGCGGCCAAACTCGTCCTCTCATGGCCATTGTGGGGCGGTAATCTGCAGGTGGGCACCGAGTTTGACCACACACGCCGCAACGATGACTACATCAATCCCGAGCAGGTCGTGCCCACGTCCTTTACCGAGCAGCGTGAGAACAACTATATCTTCTTTGCCGAATACGGCCACCCGTTGCCTTTCGGCCAGTTGAAGGTAGGACTGCGCAACGAGAACGTTGCCAGCGACTACTACAGCCAGGGCGTGCGTATGGCAGAACAGAGCCGCAATTATCACCACTTCTTTCCCAGTGTGGGACTGGTGGCACGGGCTGGCAATGTGCAACTGATGCTGAACTATGCAATGAAAATCAAGCGTCCCGGCTACTGGCAGCTGCGTGGCAGTGTCACCTATGCCAACCGTTTCACGTGGGACAGCGGCAACCCCTTGCTCAAGCCCACCATCAATAACGAGGTGTCGTTCATAGCCATGTACAAGTGGGTGAACCTGATGCTGGGTTACAAGCATGACCGTGATGTGATCGTCAATGTTGCTCATGAGATACCCGGCAGCGAGGCCACTACCCTGATGAGCAACGAAAATGTGGATCACGAGGATGCCATGCGCGTAATGCTCACCCTTTCGCCTCGTTTCAACTTCTACCAGCCGTCACTCACCTTGGGCATGATCAAGGAGTGGATCAAGATACCGTCGCCCAACGGTTTCATCTCCCCCAAGTCCCCCCTTTACCTCGTTCAGTTCAACAATAATTTTCAGATTCTGCCGACCCTGACAGCCAACGTCAGCTTCAACTTCACCAGCCGTGGCGATATGCAGAACGTCACCCTGTCCAAGGCAGGCTTTCTGCTTGACATCGGAGCCACCAAAACCTTCTTGAACGACCGCCTGTCTATCCAGGTGACGGGTCACAATCTGTTTGACTCGCAGGAACACTACAAACTGCGCTACGGATTGCGCACGATGTGCCAAACCCAGCGCCGCGATGCCCGTGAGGTGGAATTCACCGTGCGCTACAAGTTCAATGCAGCCCAAAGCAAGTACAAGGGCACCGGTGCAGGCGCCAGTGAAAAGGAAAGACTGTAAACAATGAGGAATTAGAAATTAGAAATGAGGAATTAGAAATTAGAAATTATATCACCTGTTTCATTTTTCGTGAACTCACGCCATGATGGGATACCTCCCCCGTGGTGTGAGTTTTTTAGTTGACGAAGTTGACGCTGACGCCAAGCTGCAGGCGTGCGGGATTGAGGGGATAGTGCGGCATGGCGAAATAGGCGTCACCGCTCTTGATTTTCTGGTTGAAATGAGTCCAGGCGACAAAGAAGCGTGCCTGTTTCATCTTGAAGTTGGCATACAGGTTCATGATGGCGAAATTGCCGCATTCCATCTCCTGCTGGCTGTGGAAGGTCATCGTCGCGGGGTTGTAGACGGGGGCATAGTACTTGGTGTAGTAGTTGCCATCAACGCCCATTTGCACATGCAACACATGGGCGATGGTGAAGGTGGCGTACAGGTTGCTGTAGATAGCGAACTTGGGTAAGGGTAGCACTTCCTTGTTGCTGCTCGTCTGCAGCGTCACGCTGTTATCCCAGTTGAATGCCTTGAAATGCAGACCCTGATGCCAACGTGCGCTTAACACGTGGATGGCACCGCTGTGTTGTGCCGGCAGGCCGTTGGCGTCCCAATAGATATAGTCGGTCAGAGTCTCGTAGCCCACGTTGACGTTGGTCCATGAGAAAGGAATGTCCAACTCGCCGCCAACGCGCACGCGTTTGGTCTTGCTGAAGTCGTTCTCCCAAATGAAGTGGTTGGAGACGAATTGCTTCAACAGATAGGGTACCGCCAGGTTCTTGAAATAGCCGTAACCCTTGATGCTCACCGTGTCGCCCAGCATCCTGAAACGGGTTGTCACGTCACCCGTCAGGTCAATCTCACCTGCCGCCTCGCCCAGCACGCCGAATTGCGCCGTGGCGTTATAACGCAGCAACGAGCCGCGTTGTTTGGTGAGCTGGCCACCAAGCCACAACAGGTTCTGTGTCGTGCGGTGGGGTATAATGGCTGGAACCGGTTCCAGCCCCTCGGTCAGTGTCGTTCCGGTGACACTGTCGGTAACCTGGGTGTAACGTCTCACCTCATGGGTGCCATAGACCGAGAAACCGAATTTGGCATACTTGTTAAAGCCCTCGAGCATTGACACGCCCAAGGTGTTGCGCAATCGCCAGAAACTTGTCGTTTCGTCGGTGCCGCCCAGGCCCAGATAAGTGTGGTCAAAGAAACTCTTGTCTTCCATCGAGGACTTGTTTAGGAACTGGTGCTTGGCATGCTTGAAGTCAAGGGTCCAGATAAAACTTGTCACCGGCACATAGGTGCGGTCGATGATGGTGTCGGTGATGCTGTCGCGGCGGTAACGGTAGAAACCCACCTTGTAGCGCTGGTTCAAATACAACTGGCTGCTCTCCAAGTGGTTGTGAGTAGCACTCAGCAGGGTGGGGATGCTCTTGTTGTCAACCTTGGTCTCGCCGCCTTGCACCTCGGCGGGATCGGTGATGTAGCGGTCATCGGTGATACCGCCGCTCTCCTTGGTGGTGTAGTTGTAGTGGTTGAAGAACGTCTGCAACTCGTAGCGGTCACCCATGTGCGACCCGAACAGGCGCCACGTGAAGTCCTTGTCGGCTTGCGCATCATAGGAGCCCTTGCTGTAGATGTAGTCCAGTCCGCCACCCACCTGTGTCTTGCGGTTCACATTGCCCGAGAATTCGAGTTTGGTGCGGTCCAGGTTGCTGTACTTGTCGCCACCGGTCGAGTGGCTGAGCAATGTCATGGGGATGCGCGTGTTGTAGTAGCGCATCGTGCCCGTGTTGTGCATCCACGCCTCGATGGCGTCCTCAAAGAAGAACTCGCTTGTCAAGGGACGTTCGAAGAAAATCTGGTTCTGACCCGGAGCCCCGTAGTTGCCGGTGGTCAACCAAGCGTCGCTCACCATCGAGGGCACCATCGTGCGGTGATAGTCCAAATGGATTGTGTCGATGGTAGAAGGGTAGTGCAGGCCCAGCGGCTCGCTCACCCTCCAAGCATAGGAGGGCTCCACGCGTTGCTTTTTGGCCTTGTTGGTCTGCTTGGGACGATCCTGGATATTAGGCTGTGCCACAGCGATATTAATCACCGCGGCCAGTAGAGCCAGTATGATCAGAAATCTTTTCATGATTATCGAGTCGCAAAGGTACTGTATTTTTTTTAATCAAGCAAGGCTTGCCCTGACAGGAGAGGCAAGCCTTGATGATTCATTGTGAGATTGCAGCAGCAATCAGATGGTGCGCTCCACGGGCAGGACAAAGGCGCGCAGACCCAACTTGGGTGTTGCCAGGTCCATCTGGTGGAGTTCGTCGAGCAGGACGTCAACACGGCGGTCGTCCACGACGGTGAGAATAGCCGAGGCAATTGAGGGCCAGGCATGGCTGCCATAGTGCGGCTCTCCGGTCTTGCTGCCTCGTCCCTGCACCTCGCGCCAGCTGGTGAAGCCACGGCAGTTGAGCAGCTGCAGCATATCGACGATTCGGTCGTAGTAGGCCTCGTCAAAGGCTATAAATATCGCTTTCATATTGTTGTTTAGTTTATAGATTAACGGGGAGAACTGGAATTCATGACTTTATGTTCCTTGCTCATTTTCTTGCGTGTACGACGGATGCCGGTCAATGCAAAGATGGTGTACATCGTGGGCACGAACAGCAGGGTCATCAACGTGGACATTGCCAGACCACCGATGACGGCGATACCCATAGGACGCCACATTTCGCTACCAACACCGGTACCCACAGCCATGGGCACCATACCCAGGATAGTCGTCAGTGAGGTCATGAGCACGGGACGCAGACGGGAGTGACCACCGTTGATGACGGCTCGACGGATGCTCATGCCGCGCTCGCGGTTCAGGTTGATGTAGTCAATGAGCACGATACCGTTCTTCACCACGATACCAATCAGCATGATGGCACCAATCATCGACATCACGTTCAGGTTGGTGCGTGTCAACAGCAGGATGAGCACGATACCCGAGAAGGCGAACATGATAGACGTCATGATGATGCCGGGATAGGTGAACGACTCGAACTGACCTGCCATCACGATGTAAACGAGCAGGATGATGAGCAGACCCAACATGGCAAGGTCGCCGAAGGAGTCTTGCTGGTCCTCATAACTACCACTCAACTGAATCATCACGTCACCGGGCTTCTCCATCTTGTCGATGAGCGGCTGGGCTTCGGCGATGATTTCACTCATGGGGCGGTCTTGAACTACCGTCGAGACGGTGATGATGCGCTCGCGGTCCTTGCGTTCAATCGTGGGAGGATAGAACTGTTCGGTAACGGTACCCACCTCTTTGAGGCGAACACCCGATCCCATCGCGTTATAGAGCATGATGTTCTCGATGTCGCTGATGCTGCGACGGTGCTCGGGGTCATACATCACCTTGATGTCATACTCCATACCATCCTCGCGGAAGTAACTCGCCGTCGTGCCGTTGATGCGGTTGCGCAGGGCAGTGGCGGCGGTGCTCAGGTTGAGGCCGTAGAGCGCCAGCTTCTCGCGGTCGAAGTCCACATGGTACTCGGGCTGGTAATCGCTGCGGCTGATGTTTATGTCGGCTGCACCGGGCACGCTCTCAAGGATGCGTTTCAGGCGCTGCGCCACGCTGTCTGTCTTGGTGAAGTCGTAACCGTAAATCTCATAGTTCAGCGTGTTCTGTCCGCTCATGCCGCCGCCACGGCCACCACCCACATTAACCATGGCTCGCTTCAGTTCGGGATAGTTCTTGAGGTCCTCACGCATCATGCCGGCAATTTCGGTGATGCCGCGTTTGCGCTCGTTGGACTTGTTGAGCATGATGTTCATCGAGATGATGTGGCTACCGTTGCTCTGCATCGAGGCGAAGGTGTTGTCACTGCTTGCCTGGCCCACGGTGTAGTTGAACGACTGGATCTCGGGATACTTCTCGGTCCATTCCTTGTAGATGCGTTGGCTCACATCTTTAGCCAACTCAACGCGAGAGCCGATGGGCAACTCCAATGTGACACCCAGGCGGCCGTTGTCGTTGGTGGGGAAGAACTCTGTGCCGACGAACTTCATCAGGAAGATGGAGAACACAAACACACCCAGTGCCGTCGCGGTGGTAATCCAGCGGTGGGCAACGCATTTGTCCAATACCTTGGCATAGAAGTCGTCAATCTTGTTGAGCACTTTGAGGATGGGACCATACACTTTCTGGAAAATCTTGGTGTCACCCACGTTGAGGCGCAACAGGCGGCTACACAGCATGGGCGTCAGCATCAAGGCGCAGATGAGCGACAGCACCATCATGATGGTCACCATCCAACCCAGTTGCTTGAACAGCACACCGGTCATACCCTTGACCAGCGTCAGCGGGAAGAACACCGCAATCAGCGTCAGGGTGGATGCCATTACCGACAGGGCGACCTCGTTGGTGCCATTGACGGCAGCCTGCATGGGTGCCGAACCACGCTCGATGTGGGTCGTCACATTCTCCAGGACCACAATGGCGTCATCGACCACCATACCGATGGCAATGGACAATGCCGAGAGCGACACGATGTTCAGCGAGTTGCCTGTCACATACAGATAGATGAACGAGGCAATCAGCGAGATGGGAATGGTCACGAGCACGATGACGGTAGCACGCCAGCGTCCCAGGAACACAAACACCACGATACCCACGAACAACAGGGCGAACAGCACTGTCTCGACCAGCGAGGAAATGGTGCTGCGGATGTTGTCGCTCGTGTCGACGATGTAACCCAGCTTGATGTCGCTGGGAAGGTTCTTCTGAATCTTGGGCAACTCTTTGGCGATTTTCTCCGAAATCTGCACCGAGTTGGCACCCGACTGTTTCTGCACGACAATCATCGCGCCCTTCTGGCCGTTGTTGAAGCTCTCCTGGGCGCGCTCCTCGAGAGAATCGTCGATACGGGCCACATCACTCAGGTGGACAACACCGCCGCTGGGCGACATGCCCACGACCATGGCACCCATCTGTTGCGGGTCGGTGAACTCACCTTGCACACGCAGGGGGTAGGTCTCGTTACCGATGTCAAAAGTACCACCGGGGATGTTGCGGTTCTCGGCACCGACGAGAGCGGCAACGGTCTCGACGCTCAAGTTGTAGGCTTCCATGCGCAGGGGGTCCAGATAGATGTGTACCTCACGCTTGGGAGCACCGGCGATGGACACCGAACCCACACCATCGACACGTGCCAGAGGATTGGCGACGTTCTCGTCAAGGATTTTATACAGGCCAGGCATACTCTGTCCCGCCTGTACCGACAGCAGCACGATAGGAATCATGTCGCTGCTGAACTTGAAGATGATGGGCGTGTTGGCATCATCAGGCATCATGCTCGACACCATATCGAGTTTGTCGCGCACATCATTGGTCAACGCTTCAATATCGTAACCGTATTCAAACTCCAGGGTGACAATTGAGATGTTCTCGCGGCTGTTAGACGTGATGTGTTTGAGGTGCTCAACCGAGTTGAGCGCGTTCTCAAGAGGACGGGTCACGTTCTGCTCGATATCCGAAGCGCTGGTTCCCGCATAACTGGTCATCACCATGATGGTGTTGGTTTCCACGTCGGGGAACAAATCAATGGGCAGGTTTTTCAAGGAGAACAAACCCAGCACAATCAGCGCCACAAACACGAGGATTGTGGTAACCGGTCGTTTGACTGAACTTGAATATAAACTCATAATTGAATGCTGTTGTATTAAGTGTTGATGGCTGTTGTCGCTTGATAATCAGGGTAGAGTAGTCACAGAATGAAAACCTCACTAATCACTAATCATCAAGTTCTGATGGCCATCAAAACTTGAATTTACTTCTTGAGTTGAACTTTAGCACCGTCCTGCAGGCGTGATGCACCGGCGATAACAACTTGGGTGCCGGGGGCAAGTCCGCCTTTGATTTCGTAGCGGTCCTCCAGACGACGGCCCAGTTCCACCTCGCGCAACTCGACCTCACCGCCCTGGTAAACCCAGACATAGCGAACGCCGGAACCCACCTGCTTCTGAACAGCGCGGTCGGGAACGACGACGCTGTGGGTCGTGCCGTAGTTGAAGTTCACACGGGCAAACATACCGGTGCGCACCTTGTCCTGGCGGTTGGTAATGGCTACCTCGACCTGGAAGGTGCGGCTTGTGGCGTCAACGGTGGGATGGATGAGGTAAACCTGGCCCTGGAAGGTCTCGTCACCATAGGTGTCGAACTTCACTGTCACGGGCATGCCGCGTTTCACGTTGGGGTATTCGCTCTCATTGACGTTGACGATGACCTTGAGGGGATTCTGCTGCTCGATAGTCAGCACGGGCAGTCCTGCGGGCAGGTCGCCGGCGTCATAGTTCTTAGCGGTGACAACGCCGCTCACGGGAGAGGTGAGCACCGTGTTTTCCTGCATGGTGCGGATGGCGCGTGCCGTGGCATCGTACTGTGCCTGCAGCTGGTCCACAGCCTGTTGCGTGCCGCCACCGATTTTCACCAGTTCACGGGCGCGATCCAGTTCGCGCTTGAGGTTGGCGAGGGCGATTTGCTGCTGTGCAATGTTCACGTCGTCAAGGATGACCAGGCGCTGGCCCCTTGCCACGTGGGAACCCACGTCGACCAGGATGCGCTTGATGCGTGCTCCGCTGTTCGACGAGATGTTGTTGGTCTTGAAGGCCTCGACGGTGCCAGTGTACTCGCTTGTCTGGTTGACAGCTTGTTCACCGATGGTCACTACCTCGACGATGGGCAGTTCCTCCTTCATCTCGGTGGTCTTCTTCTCTTCCTTGTTGGAACAGGATGCCAGTGCCAGGGCAAGCATCATGATCGGTAAAAGTCTCTTTGTCTTCATTTCTTTGATGATATTTTGTTGTTTGGTTTTTTCTGATTCAATTAACCGGATTTACCTCACGTAGTGGGTGTTACCCAATACATATTCCAAGTCGCTCTCGGCTACCAGGTAATTGTAGATGGCCTGATAGTAGGCGAGACGGGCAGCCATCAGAGCGTCCTCGGTGTCACGCAACTGGATGAACGAGGCAGCACCAATCTTGAAGCTTTGTTGCATGATGTCGTTGGCTTTCTCGGCCATCGTCACGCCAGCCTCGTTGCTTTCAATCTGCTTGAGATTCTTGGCGATGATATCGTTCTGGGTTGCCACTTGGACATGCAAACTCCGTTCCAGGTTCTCGCGTTGCCATTTCATTTCCTCGACGGCAATTTCGGCTTGCTTCTGCTTGTAGTAGCGCTGACCACCCTGGAAGATAGGAAAGGCGAGCGTCAGGCCCACGTTAGAGGCGCGGCTCCAGCGCAGTCCGCTGAAGGGGCTGCCGTTATTCATCGAGTGCCACATTACGCTGGCACTTCCCGTCAGGGTGGGGTACCATGCCATCTTCTGCACATCGAGCACTTTCTTCAGGTAGTCGGTCTGCAGGTCCAGGGCCTTGAGGTTGGTGTTGTTGGCGAGCGTGGTGTCTGAGCCAAGCGAGTTGTTCAGTGCTCGGGCATACATCTCGCCCTTGAAGTCACTTAACTCTTGGCTCGGTGCGATTTCGGTGCGTGTGTCCATGCCCATGAGCAGCTTCAGCTGGAGCGTCAGGGCATTGATGGAATTCTCGGCTTCGAGAATCGCGGGTTCCAGATTGGTCACGGCGACGTTGGCACGCAGCACGTCATACTCTGATGCTGCACCCAGTTCAAACTTCTTTTGGAAGATGTCGGCATTCAACTTGGCCGTGGCGTGGTTTTCCTCGATGACTCGTTTGCTGTCTTGTGCCAGCAGCAGGGCATAGTAGGTTTTCTCCACCTGGTTCACCAGCGACAACTTGTTGGCACGGGCTGCCTCCACATTCTGCAGAATCTGGGTGTCGGTGAGCTTGATGGACTTCCACAGTTGGGGTACCACCAGGGGGATTGAAGCTTGGAGACCAGCGGCATGGGTATTGTCGCTACCCATCTTGATGGCCATGGTTCCGGCCTCGGTGTCCATGTACATCGTCTGCAGCGACAGGTTGCGCTGATACTGGCCTGCAAGATTAATGGAGGGGAACAGTTGTCCCAACGCCTCTTTGTGGCTGTAATCCACGCGGGTGATTTCCATCTCTTGCACCCTGATGGTGGGATTCTCGTTAAGGGCGATGCGGATGCACTCGTCGAGCGAGAGCGCCAGTTGAGCATGGCCACTCACAGTGCCTCCCAGTAACATTAATAAGATAATGTAGAATAATTTCTTGTTGAACATTGTATTGTGTAGTTTTATTGATTTTCCTGTTGTTGTTGACTCTCAAGGTATTCAATCATCTCGATCCCCTTGATGGTCGCCACGCCGCGCAAGAAGCTGACGAATATATGGTCAAACAGATCGGTGTCCTTAAAACCATATTTGTTATTGTTGGCTCGCTCGTGCAACTCCCGCATGGACAGTAAGAACAAGTAGGCTGCAATTTCAGGATTGATGCGCTTGATGACCAGACCTTCGTCCTGGGCTTTGCGCAATACATTGGCCAGACCGTTCATGATGACTTTCTCGTTCTCCATGTGCTTCTCAAAGATGTCGGGGTACAGGCGCTTAATGTCGTTGATGAAGACAACCGAAGTACTCTTATACATCTCGCGGGCGCGCTGATACACACGGTACATCGCTTCAAAACAATTGCTCGCTGTATCAAAGATTTCCTTGACTGCGGCGTTCTTGATTTCGTGATGACGGTGCATACACTCCCCTATGAGAGTGCGCTTGTCGGGAAATGTCTCATAAAGGGTACGTTTGGAGATGCCGCAGGCACGCGCCACATCATCCATCGTCATCGAAGAGGGCCCGACGCTCATCAGCAGCTTACTGCCCTCACTAATAACACGTTCTCTCGTATCCATTATAATGGTTTGTTAATACATTGATATTTTGAGATGCAAAATTATAGAAAACTTTTAAAACTCCAAAAGTTTTCTTGGTTTTTCTCTTAAAATTCACATGATTTTTAGGAATCCACATAAAAATGTCGCGCATCACCAGTGGATGGTGTCGCGCGACATGTGGCTTTTTCAGCAAGGTGGAGCCCTTTGGCTAATTGGCGCTAAGGATGAGGTCAATCAACGCATTGACGTCGGCAATGTTCACCTCACTGTCGCTGTTCACGTCGGCTCCGGGATTACCGGAACTGCCACTCAACACAATGTCGATGAGGGCATTGACGTCGGCAATGTTCACCTCACTGTCGCCATTCACGTCACCGACCACCTCGCTGCCCATTTCGACGATGTGGGTGAACTCTCTCCAGATGGGATGATTCCTGTAGGCCGTGAGTGATCCTTGGGGCACATAGACTACACAGGTCGACGTCGGCACGCCCATGAAACAATAGGTCTCAAAATAGGGTTCACTAGGATTAATGACATGGCATCGGATGGTCTCCAGATTCACACAATCACAGAACGCATAGCACCGTATATCGGTGATACTGGCTGGAATGGTTAGACTTTTCAGGGAAGTGCAATCCGAGAACGCATTGTCCTCGACCTGTTGGATGGAATTAGGCAGGACCAGATTGGTGAAGTTGCATCTCTGGAATGCATTGGGGCCGATAATAGCAAGTGAATTCGAGAACCTGACATCGCTCAGCGACGTACAATCGCAGAATGCAGCTAATTCAATTGTTGTCAACGATTTGCCAAGTATCAACTTGGTTAATCCGGAACAGGATTCAAAGGCCTCTCGGCCGATCGTGACCACCGGGTCAGGAATGGTCACCTGCTGCAATGACTTGCAGTAATAGAACGCCATCGGGCCGATTGTGGTGACTGATTTGCCTATGGTCAGATTCTTTAGGGAATTGCACCTGAAGAATGTATTTTCCTGGATTTCAGTCACTCCGTCACCGATTGTCGCGGTCACCAGCTGTTCACAACAGAAGAACGTAGCGTAGCCGAGGGACTTCACCGTGTTGGGGATGGATATACTGGTCAAGGAGTAACAGTTCTCAAAGGCTCTGTCCGCAATGGCAGTGACCCGATAAGTTTGGCCCTCGTTAACAACCGTCTCGGGGATGTTCACGTCGCCGGAATAGTTTTTTTTGTACACTGTTACCTCTCCATCGCCGGTAACTCCGTATTTGATGCCGTCGACTTCAAAACTTAGGGCCATCGTCGCTAGCGAGGACCCGAACAGAAACATAAGTGCAAAAAGTACCTTTTTCATGACAAATATCGAGTTTTGTGTAATACTGTGTGCAAATTTAGTCTAGATGGTTGGAGTATGCAACTTTTTCTGTAATAAGCCCATGAGCATCCCCACTTCGTCATCGGGCCGTCAGCTCTAAAAAAATGAGGGCGGCATCTGCGCCGCCCTCACAATTAGTGATGTTTAAGTGTTATTCAACTTGGGTAGGTTTAATAGAGCACTTTGCTGCTCTTCACCATGCCGCTCTTGTAGCGGGTTACCACGATGTTGACACCGTCCCAAGGTTGCTTGCTCTGAACACCCGACATGTTCACATAGGTTACCGACTCAATCTCGTCACTGTCGGCGTCAATCGAGTTGATAGCGGTCTGGTTACCCATGTTCAGGCTGACGAGCGTTACCTCTTGAGTGTTGCTGGTGGCAGTGGTGCCGTCAACATAGTTGGCAACAAGGTAGTAGGAGTAGGTACCGCCCTCAACCAGGTTGCTCAGGGTGATGCCCGTTGAACCGGCATCGATGTCGGTGATTACAAAGTCGGTGTTGTCACCGGTGGCGGTAGCGTTGAACGAGGCTGTTCCGGCATATACCTGAATCAGTGCCATGTCAGGCGAGTAGCTGCTGTCGGTCGAGTAGATGGTGATCTTGTCACCAGCGCTGCCGGTCACAGTCCAGGTGTAGGTCTCACCCTGTGAGAAGGTGTGACCAACTGCCGAGGTCTTGGCCGACTTGACAGTGATGTTACCGGTGCCATAGCTGCTGTTGGCTGTTGTGATCAGAACGGTGAAGGTAGCGTTGCTGTAGCCAGACGGGATGGTGAAGGTGATGTTGCCATAGCTTGTGCTCCACCATGAAGAACTGTTCTTGGTGTAGATGGCACCGTTACCTCCCTTGACGTTAGAACCACCCCACGGCGAGGTCAGCGTGATGCTGGCATAGCTGCCGGTGTAGTTGCTGCCGTCGAGACTGCCCAACAGGGTGGCACCACTGGGCTCATCACCTCCAGGCTGTGCAGTGAGCGTTCCGTAGAGCGTGTAGCTGGATACTGCCGATGCCGATACATTGTGGGTCCAGTTGGCGGTGAAGCCTGTGCTGGAGATGTTGGTGGCGGCATTCAGCACGGGTGTTGCCTTGGCGATGGTGGCGTTACCGGTGATGGAAACGGTCTTGCTGGCAGCACCGGCGCTTGCCACGGTGATGCTGGCGTTCTGAGTGCCATAGGCGGTGGGCTTGTAGGTCACAGTCACGTTAACACCATTGGCGGCATTGGCTGCCGTGATGGTCGTCGGTGAGATGCTGAAGACATCCGAACCGCTCTTGGTGAGCGTCACGTTGCCGGTGAGATTGGCACCCGTTACCTTGAAGGTGGCGGTTGTCGTGCCGTCCACGTTGGCAGTCATGCTCAGGCTGGCGGGAGTTACCGTCAGCGTCGGCGTTGCGGCGGGCTCTTCGTCCTTGAGGGTGACGGTCTGCTCGTTACTCCAAGCGCTGGAAGTGCCGTCGGTGTAGATGGCCTTCACCTTATAAGTATAGGTGGCGCCAGCGGTCAGATTGCTGACTGTGTAGTACTTGTTTGTGATGCCGGTGATGGTGCGGTCGGTAGCATCGCCGGTCTCGGTAGCGTTGAGCGTGGTGTTGCCGGCATATACCTGAATCAGCGCCATGTCGGGCGAGTAGCTGCTGTCGGTCGTGGTCAGCGTGATGACTTCACCAGCGCTGCCGGTCACAATCCAGGTGTAGGTTTCACCCTTAGAGAAGGTGTGGCCCACAGCCGTGGTCTTGGTGGACTTCACGGTGACGTTACCTGTGCCATAGGAGCCAGATACCGTGGTGATCTTGACGCTGAAGGTGGCGTTGCTGTAGCCTGAGGGGATAGTGAAGGTGATCTTGCCGCTCTTGGTGAAGTAAACGGCGTTGTTACCACCCTTGACGTTAGTGCCGCCCCACGGCGAACTCAGTGTGATGGTCTTGTAGCTGCCGGTGTAGTTGCTGCCATCGATGGTGCCCAGCAGGGTGGTGCCGGTCGACGGGGTTGAGCCGCCCTGACCGTTCACTTGCAGCGTGTAGCTGGCCACGTTGGTACTCGACGTCTGGTCGGTCCAGTCGGCGCGGAAGGCCGAGCTGGTGACGTAGCTTGAGTTGGCGGCCTGCATGACGGGTGTGTAGGTCGTGATGGGAGCGGTGGTGGCGGTACCTGTGAGAGATACAGTCTTGCTCTCAGCCCCCGAGCTGGCAATAGTGATTGTGCCCGTCTGGGTGCCTGTTGCGGTGGGCTTGTAGGTGACGGTCACGTTCACGCCGTTAGCGGCATTGGCTGCCGTGATGGTTGTCGGCGAGATGGTGAAGACGCTAGAGCCGCTCTTGGTGAGCGTCACGTTGCCGGTAAGGTCGGCACCGGTTACCTTGAAGGTAGCAGTAGCCGTCTCACCCGTGTAGGCGCTCATGTTCAGCGTGGCGGGAGTCACGGTGAGGGTAGGAGTTGCGCTGACGGGCTCGGTCAGGGTGACTTCCTGCTCGTTACTCCAGGCGCTGGAGGTGCCGTCGGTGTAGATGGCTTTCACCTTATATACAAAGGTGCCACCCTCCTTCAGGTTGTTGACGGTGTAATACTTGTTGGTGATGCCGGTAATGGTGCGCGAGGTCTCGCCGCCGGTTTCACTGGCGGTAAACATGTTGATTGATGCGTCACCGGCATAAATCTCAATCTTGCTCACGCTGATGTAGTTGCTGGTAGAGCCGATGGTCACCTTGTCGCTCGAGGAACAATTCAGCGTGAAGGTGTATTCGGTGCTGTTGTCGGTGAGCGCCTGGGTCTTGGTCTGGCTGCCAGTGCCCACGCTCAGCGTGGCGTTGCCATAGTAGCTTGAATAGTAGGAATAGGCGGTTACCTTGACAGTTACCTTGCTGTAACCGTTCAGGTTATAGGTGGGAGATACCAGGTTGCCGCCAGTGATGAGCATGCCGGTGTTGGCATATACGTAGGTCGAAGCGGTCCAGCCTGTTCCCAGGTAGGTGGCGATGCTGCTGGCCACGTCGGTGAGGTAACCGTCGGAATTGGTGACTTGCGTCACGCCGCTCAAGTCGATGTCGGCGAGTTGAGAGGTTGCGGGGGTGCTGCCCTTCTCGGTCACTTGCAGGGTGTAACTGGCCACGTTGCCGCTGGGGGTCTGGTCGGTCCAGTTGGCGCGAAAACTATTGGTGGTGATGTAACTGCTGTTGGCCGAACTCATCACGGGAGTATAGGTTTCCAGGGCTGCTGCCGTGGCAGTGCCCGAGAGTGAGACGTTCACATCCGATGCGCCGCTGCTCGATACCTTGATGGTGGCAGAGTGGGAACCGGCGGCCGTGGGATTATAGGTCACGGTGACGGTGGCGCCGCTGTTGGCTGCACTGGCGCTGATGGTGCTAGGCGAAATGCTGTATACGCCATTAGCGTCGGTCTTGGTGAGCGTCACGTTACCGGTGAGGTTTGTGCCCTTGACAGTGAAGGTCTTGGTAGCGGTCTGGCCTGCGGTGGCACTGAACGACAGTGTGCTGGGCGTTGCAGTCAGTGTGGGTGTTGAACTGCTGGCGGGCGGCTGGATACCGATGACCATCTGCTGATATACGTTGAAGTTATAACTGCTGTAGCCGAAGGAGTTCAGTGAGCACCAGGCATTGCCGTCACCACTCCAACCGAAGTTCACGTGATATTTGTTGGTGCTGCTGTTGTAACCGTCGACGTTGAAGGCGTGTCCGCCGGCGTTGCTGCTGACGGCGCAGAAGACGATGGGACGACCGGCGGCCATCTCTTCCTGAATCATGGCTGCCCACTGCGAGTCGCTGTAGAGCGTGGTGCCGCCGCTGTAGGCACTGGTCTTCTTCACGAAGCGCGTGGTGCTGGCATCATAGCCGAAGAAGGTGAACGCGTTGCGGATGTTGGAGACGCTGTCCACGCTCACACCACTACCGCCGGCAGCGCTTGTGCCGTAGCCCATGTGCTCGGCCTGGCCCACATAGCGCATCAGCGTGGCCACCGCATTACCCTGGGCGGTCGTGTAACTGCCAGTGTAACTGTCCAGCATGTTGGCCCAGTCAAATGTTGTCGAGGGCAGCGCTGAGTGGGTATAACTGGTTGAACCATAGCTTGAGTAGCTGATGGTGGATTTGTAACCGGGGACTGCGGGGGTCGCTGCGGTCGGGTATTTCCAATAGTAGAACACCATCGAGGCCGACGTGGCGGGGCATCCTGTCAAACATTGGTAGTTACCGAACTTGCACTGGTTGTAGTAAGGTGCCTCCTGGTCCCAGTTGCAGGTCAGCAACGGACCGTAGGTGCCGGCACGCAGTGAAGTGTTGCGGGAAGGGTTCGCCAACATGTTGGGTCTCAGCCTGGGATTCTCCTGCAGGTACATGATCTGGTCTTTATATTGCCCGAGCAGGTCCTTGAGGCCTGGGGGCATGTTGTTCACATCCCTCAAGGGGCGGTCGCCGACCATGAGGATTTCCTCGGCGCGGTCATCACCGGCGACCACAATGAAGGTGGTAGAGGTGTTGTAGATGTAATAGACTGGTTGGTCGACTTTGACGTTGCTCAACTCTACTTTTACCAGTACTGGGTTGATGGCTCCTGGAGACATGAATCGTCCAGCATAAAGTTGATTAGAGAGGAAGTTTTGTGCCTTTCTCAAGGCTGTGGCCTGATCCACAGGTGCAGCCGTCGAAGACATCGCCAACATGATGGCGGTCAGGAAAAACAGTAATTTTTTCATAAGCGGTTAATGATGTAATTTTTGGTTAAGTTGATAAATGGTGTGTAATTGAATACGCCCCAAAGGTAGGGGTTTGTCATTAAACGTGCAAATTTTTATGACACTTTTTAATATAATGAATTGGTTTTGTAAAAATATGAAATATTGATTTTTGCCATGAAAAATACCGAAAACAATCATCTTTGTAGCCCAAAAATCAACCTAAAAGCAATAAAATCAGCAGGTAGCCCTTAACCTTGACGGTTACCTTGATGTAGCCGTTCAGGTTAAGGGCTGGAGAAACCAGGTTGCCGCCAGGGGTGTGCTTATATGAAGCCACAAGCAAAAATAAAGCCATGATCACAATCATGGCTTTATTAGTTGATATGTCTTTTCAGGCGTTTTTATGCCTATTAATGATGGCCTCTTTGGGAGAACTTTTCGTTTTGATTCTATTTCCCTCCTTAATAATCAGTACTCCCGATGCCTGTGTAGGGATCGTTGTATTTTAAGAGGTTCTCAATCAGTCTTCGGTTCCACTTTTCCACCTCGTTGGGCTGTTTTTTGGCTTTCAGTTTGTTCAGCATGACTTGCCAGTAGGGTTTCTCGAAGTTATAGATGATGAAACCTGTGTCAAGAACATCTGTGCTGAGCCATGGCCACCCCGGGTCTTTGGCGTAACGCAGGATGATTGATCTCTCACGTTCATAGTCGACCTCGAATTCGTCTGTAAATGGATTGATGGCGCAAAAGTGCAGGTTAAGGCCTTTGTCTGCCGGAGAGAAAAGCAGATGGAGACGTCCTATCGAGAGGCGCATCTTGTCTGTCAGGTCCCCTTTCCCGTCTTCAATGAAGAAGTAGGTGATGTCAGGGCTGTCAGGAAGGATAGGACCACTCATCGTGTCATCGGTAATGGTGATGGGACCCTCATCGGTCGGTTCAAACCGGCTTTTCAGAATACGGCGGTAAGCCTTGTTGCGGTATGCCATCAGGTCGTCGCAACTGATAAGTGAAAAGAGCATCATCTTGCCGTTGTATGCCGTCAGTGTTGTCACGTTACCCACTTTCTCGGCAACGAATCGTGCGCCGTGTCCTATCGCCTCTCCGTCTTCTGTTATCTCTTGATAAACGCCCTTCCCTTTATACTCCAGGCAGAATGTTAGAGAGTTATCAGCGTTTGTGATGACGGCAATTTCCCCTTCAAAGTACACACTCATGGCTCCCATGTCCCAGGAAACCAACTGGTTGATGTCGTCCAAGGAGGCTGGTTTCTGGGCCGTGAGCGACATCGCTACGATGGCGGTCGTCAGGAAAAACAGTAATCTCTTCATAAGTCTTTTAGTATAATAGTTTTTAAATATTGTACATGTTTCGGGTGCGTATGATTTTCAAATCGCACCAACAAAGGTAATAATCTGAAATGAACCATGCAAGCAAAGATGACTTTTTTATCCAAATTGCGTTTTATGATGAGTTTTTATACTGCATCGAGAGGCTTTTCATTTAAACTCAACAGGTGGGATTATGCTATGGACTATTTGCCCGTTTGGCACAAAATGAGTATCTTTGCACTACAACAAGTAAGAGAAGACTATGAAATCAGCAAGCAATATTCCTGAAGTTTTGGCGTTTCTGCGGCAGTTGGCTATAAATAACGACCGCACGTGGTTCAAGGCACACAAGGACCGGTATGATGCCCTGCGCGCCCCTTGGGAGCACGATATGGAGCGACTCATCGGCCTCGTTGCTGACTTTGACCCACAAGCCCGTGGACTGTCGGTGAAGGACAGCGTGTACCGCATCTACCGCGACATCCGCTTCTCCCACGACAAGCGCCCCTACAAGAATTACTTCTCGGGAGTTATCGGCCTTGGCGGGCGCCACACGGTGCAGTCCTGCTATTATGTCCACTTCGGTGTCGAGGAACTGATGCTGTGTGGTGGCATCTGGTGGCCCGAGAAACCTATACTGGACCAGCTGCGCCTGCTCATTGATGCCGAGGCCGACGAGTTCCTCTCCATCATCAACAACCCGGCCATCACTTCACGCTACCAGTGGATGTCGCGCTCGCTCAAGACGATGCCCAAGGGCTTCCCGAAGGAGCACCCGATGGCTCAGTACCTCAAAATGAAGGAGTATTTGCTGGTCAAGAACCTCGATGAGGATTACTTCGACTGCGAGGATTGGGTCGAGCGTGTGGCCGGCGACTTACAACCTCTCAAACCATTGCACGATTTCCTTAATTATGTGTTTGATTGACGCCCGATGAAGTTATAAATTGTAATTTGGGAATTTGCCACAGTTTTGGCAAAAGAGTCGGCATTTTGTCACCAAATAATGATGAAATCCGAATCTTTTGCCATCTTTTTGGCCCTTTTGAAAACTCCGATAGTATTTTTTTAGCTCTGCCGGTGTTAATTTCTCAATAAAATTACACCTATTAGAAAAAATGGTAGTATCTTTGCGGTCGTTTTTAAGGGGGCATCTCTCTTGAAGACCACATGAAAACCCTGAAATATTCATTAAACAAATACTATACAAGTTAAATTACATCTATGAAGAAATCCTTAATTCTCTTGCTTGCGTTAGCGTCAAGCCTCGGCATGAGCGCCAGTGAGGCCGACCTGGTGATGCCAGATTCGCTCCATGAGCTCAGCTTCCTTCATTGGGGCTTCCTGGTATGTGTGCTGGGAATGCTTTTCGGTGTCTATCACTTCATGAAGACCAAGAGTCTGCCCGTTCATCCCGCCATGCGCGAGATCGGTGAGGTGATTTACAAGACCTGTTCGACCTACCTCAAGCAGCAGGGCCGTTTCCTGGCCATCCTGTTCCTGTTCATCGGCGTGGTTGTAGCCTTCTACTTCGGCGGACTCAGCCACATGTCGGTAGGTGAGGTACTCATTATTCTGTTATCGACCGTTATCGGTATGCTCGGCTCCTATGCCGTGGCCGCCTATGGTATCCGCATGAACACCTATGCCAACGCGCGCATGGCCTTCGCTTCGTTGCGTCGTGATCCGTTGCGCCTGCTCAATATCCCCTTGAATGCGGGTATGAGCATCGGTGTGATGCTGGTGTGCGTCGAGCTGATTATCATGCTGGTCATTCTGCTCTTTGTCCCCGTGCATCTGGCTGGTGTATGCCTCATTGGCTTCGCCATTGGTGAGAGCCTCGGTGCCAGCGCCCTGCGTATCGCCGGTGGTATCTTCACCAAGATTGCCGACATCGGCAGCGACCTGATGAAGGTGGTCTTCAAAATTGGTGAGGACGACCCCCGCAACCCTGGTGTGATTGCCGACTGTACCGGTGACAACGCTGGTGACAGCGTAGGTCCCACCGCCGACGGTTTTGAGACCTATGGCGTGACCGGTGTCGCTCTGGTATCGTTCATCCTGCTGGCCGTTAAGGAGCCCGAGATGCAGAAGAACCTGCTCGTGTGGATCTTCTCGATGCGTATCCTCATGGTGATCACTTCGGTTGTCGCTTACTGGATTAACAAGGCTTATTGCAAGGCAAAATATGCCGGCAAGGACAGCCTCGACTTTGAGAAGCCGCTCACCTCGCTCGTTTGGTTTGCCAGCGTGCTGAGTATCGCTGTGACCTATATTGTTTCCTACATGCAACTTGGCAACATCGCCGAACATCCCAACCTGTGGTGGCAATTGGCAAGCATCATCTCGATGGGTACACTGGGCGCAGCCCTCATCCCCGAGATCACCAAGATCTTCACCTCGCCCAAGAGCGGCCATGTGATGGAGGTCGTGAAGGCTTCGCACCACGGTGGTGCCTCGCTGAACATCCTCAGCGGTTTCGTTGCCGGAAACTTCTCCGGCTTCTGGACCGGTTTGGCCTTCGTGCTGCTGATGTTCGTCGGTTATGCCTTCTCTATTGACATTCCTGATGCGCTGATGTCCTATCCCGCCATCTTCGCCTTTGGTCTGGTGGCCTTCGGTATGCTGGGTATGGGTCCTGTGACCATCGCTGTTGACAGTTACGGTCCCGTGACCGACAACGCCCAGAGCGTCTATGAGCTCTCCCTCATCGAGGAGGTGCCCAACAAGGATGAGGAAATCGAGCGCGACTTCGGCTTCAAGCCCGACTGGGAGAAGTCCAAGCACTACCTCGAGGAGAATGACGGCGCCGGCAACACCTTCAAGGCAACTGCCAAGCCCGTGCTCATCGGTACCGCTGTTGTGGGTGCCACCACGATGATTTTCTCCATTATCCTCGTGATCCAGAAGACCCTCGGTGTCGATCCCGCTGCTCTGCTGAACCTGCTGAATCCTTACACCATCATCGGCTTCCTGCTGGGTGGTATGGTCATCTACTGGTTTACCGGTGCTTCGACCCAGGCCGTTACTGTTGGTGCCAATCGTGCCGTGGCCTTCATCAAGGACCACATCAAGCTCGATCCCAACGCTCCCAAGAAGGCTGACACCAAGTCGTCGGTTGAGGTGGTTAAGATTTGCACCCAGTATGCTCAGAAGGGTATGTTCAACATCTTCCTGGCCATCTTCTTCTTCGCTCTCGGTTTCGCCTGCTTGGCATCGCCGGGTAGCGTGGGTGGCAATAACGCCGTATCGCTGTTCGTTTCTTACTTGATCTCGATTGCCCTCTTCGGTTTGTTCCAGGCTGTATTTATGGCCAACGCCGGTGGTAGCTGGGATAACAGTAAGAAGGTGGTAGAGGTTGACCTTGACCTCAAGGGCACCGACCTGCACGACGCATCGGTTGTCGGTGACACCGTTGGTGACCCCTTCAAGGATACTTCCTCGGTATCGTTGAACCCCATCATCAAGTTCACCACCCTGTTCGGTCTGCTCGCCATGGAGATGGCCATCAGCCCCAACTTCAGCGCCGTTGCCCCCTATGCAGGCATCGTCTTCGCTCTCGTGGCTATCTTCTTCGTTTGGCGCTCGTTCTACAAGATGCGCATCGACGACACCATCCAGAACATCATCGACGCCTACAAGAAGTAATTTCAGACTTGACCCATCAAGGGCTTAATTGCGAGCCCCCGTCAATATGCCAGGCGGCGAGACACTATCAGTCTCGCCGCCTGCTATATACCATAAACATGAAGGCCTTCTCTAAAAAAATCACCATTTGTTGGTAAATAATCATTCATTTTTGCTTGCTATGTCCCCAAAAAGGAGTATTTTTGTGGGTAATTAGACAAACTTAAGATTAATAACCTTTTAAACTTTAAACTATTTCTTTTTATGGCAAAATTTCATGGAGCCGTAGTAGTGAATACGGAACGATGCAAGGGATGCCGCCTGTGTGTTGTGGCTTGTCCCTGCAATGTGCTGAACCTCAAGGAGAAAGAGGTGAATGACCGCGGATATCATTTCGCTTACATGGAGCAACCGGAGGCTTGCATCGGTTGCCAGAGTTGTGCACTCGTTTGCCCCGATGCCTGCATCGAGGTGTATCGTGCGGCCGAGAATTAATTGTGATTAACCATTTAAATTACTGTCGAACAATATGAACGATAAAGTAACATTGATGAAGGGTAACGAAGCCCTCGCTATGGCGATGATTCGCTACGGCGCCGACGGATATTTCGGATACCCGATCACTCCGCAGAGTGAGGTGCTTGAGAAACTCGAGGAAGAAATGCCTTGGGAAACTACTGGTATGGTTGTGTTGCAGGCCGAGAGTGAGGTCGCTGCCATCAACATGGTTTATGGCGGTGCCATGACCGGTAAGGCTGTCTGCACCTCTACCTCCAGCCCTGGTTTCAGCCTTATGCAGGAGGGTGTTTCCTATCTCGCTGCCAGCGAGGTTCCCGCATTGCTGATTAACGTTCAGCGCGGTGGCCCCGGTCTGGGAACAATCCACGCTTCACAGGCCGACTACTTCCAGGCTTGTAAGGGTGGCGGTCACGGTGACTATCACATGATCGTGCTCGCTCCCAGCAGTGTTCAGGAGATGGCCGACATGGTCGCCTTGGGCTTTGACCTGGCTTTCAAGTATCGCTGCGTGTCGATGATTCTCGCCGATGGTACCATCGGTCAGCTCATGGAGAAGGTCATCCTGCCCGAGCAGCGTCCGCGCCGCACCGACGACGAGATCCGTCAGCAGTGCCCGTGGGCTGTGAATGGCCGCAAGGGCATGCGCCCCAGCAACGTCGTTACTAGCCTTGAGCTCGATGACGACAAGATGGAGGAGAACAACTGGCGCTTCCAGGCTTGCTATCGCGAGATCGAGAAGAACGAGACTCGCTGCGAGCTCATTGACGTTGAGGACTGCGACTACCTGATCACCGCTTTCGGCACCACTGCCCGCGTCGCCATGAAGACGATGGAACTGGCCCGCGCCGAGGGTATCAAGGTGGGTATGTTCCGTCCCATCACCCTGTGGCCCTTCCCCGAGAAGCAACTTCGCGAGGCCGCCAAGAACGTCAAGGGCATCCTCTGCGTTGAGCTCAACGCAGGCCAGATGGTCGAGGATGTGAAGCTTGCCGTTGAATGCAAGATGCCGGTTGAGCACTATGGCCGCTTCGGTGGCAACGTGCCTACCCCCGACGAGCTGTTGAACGTACTGAAAGAGAAACTCATTAACAAGTAAAGAACGCAATGGAACTTAACGATATCATTAAACCTGAGAACAAGGTCTATTCTGAACCTAAATTACTGAACAGGGTTCACATGCACTATTGCCCTGGTTGCAGCCATGGCGTTGTACACAAACTCGTTGCACAGGTCATCGAGGAAATGGGTGTTGCTGAGAAGACCGTAGGCGTTTCACCCGTTGGTTGCGCCGTATTTGCTTACAACTACATCGACGTTGACTGGGAGGAGGCTCCTCACGGCCGTGCCACCGCTCTGGCTACCGCTGTTAAGCGCCTGTGGCCCGAGAACCTGGTATTCACCTATCAGGGCGATGGTGACTTCTCGGCTATCGGTACCTGCGAGTCGATTCACGCTTGCAACCGTGGTGAGAACATCGTCATCATCTTCATCAACAACGCTATCTACGGTATGACCGGTGGTCAGATGGCTCCCACCACTCTGCTGGGCCAGAAGACTGCTACCTGCCCCTACGGCCGCCGTCCGGACCTCAATGGTTATCCCCTGGCCATCACTCCGCTGCTGGCTCAACTCGACGGCACTTGCTACGTGACCCGTCAGAGCGTTCACACGCCTGGCAACGTTCGCAAGACCAAAGCCGCTTTGAAGAAAGCCTTTGAGAACAGCATCAACTGCAAGGGCACTTCGGTTGTCGAGATCGTCAGCGCCTGCAACACTGGTTGGAAGCTCACTCCCGAGAAGGCCAACAAGTGGATGGAAGAGAATATGTTCGCCAAGTATCCCCTCGGAGACTTGAAGGACTTGAAAGATGGTATTCAACGCTAAAATTTAGAAGACACTATGATTAATGAAATAGTTATTGCCGGTTTCGGCGGACAGGGTGTATTGTCAATGGGTAAGATTCTTGCCTACTCTG
>JAFYYI010000089.1 GCA_017557665.1 Muribaculaceae bacterium
GGTGGGGCGCAGACGCGAAACGTGGATGTTGAAGTCCTGAACTGTCATCGTTTCTTTCTGTCCGTTCTGTCTATATAACGCATGAAACGTGAAATGTTAACGGCGAGGGGAGATTTTTTTTGATAATAAAAAACAGCGCGATAAGAACCTCGGCGCAGGAAGGCCAAAACAACGCCGTTGTTTGGGCAAAACATCGGTGTAGAAACGGCAAAACAACGGCGTTGTTTTAATTGACAATTGACAGTTGATAATTGACACCTTGCCTTTTCCTGATTTCACTTGACAGTTTTCACCGGGTTAAACTGAATCGCTTGTCAACATCGTTTACATCTTACTGAAAACCTTGTCAGTAGTCGCCATCTATTCCCGAAGAACTTGACATGGCGTAAAAATATCGGACAAATCCCGAGTCCGCCTTTTCTTCGGCAAAGTCTGGTGGGGCTCGATGCCCCATCAGGCTTTTAGTGGTGGCATCGGCATAAAACCGTCGTCCACCTTTTCTTCGGCGGGGCAAAGTTAGTGCATTTTTCCTTACCATACAAACATTCATCTGTCTTTTTTCCATAGGTTCTTGCCTGGCACCTCACCCTCGTACACATCCATGGGCTTCTTGTTGCCGATGCTCATGTGAGGCCGGACGTTGTTGTAGAAGTCAATCATCGCACTTATCTCGCGCTCTGCCTCTTCATAGTCCCTGAACATAGTCTGGTGATAGATCCACTCGTCCTTGAGGATGCCGTTCATGCGCTCGGCGACGGCATTGTCCGTGGGGTTGTAGCACTCTGTCATGGAAATCCGTATATGGTGCTCCGTCAGCTTGCCCACATACAGTTGGCAGGCATACTGCACCCCCCGGTCAGAGTGATGGACGGTTCCGCAGAGATTACCGCCCCCAGCCATTCGTACAGCCATCTCAAGGGCCTTGGCCGTGTTCTCCGCCTCCAGCGACTCTGACAGGCACCAGCCCAGCACGGCATGGGAGTAGCCGTCGGTTATCAGGTGCAGGTAGAGCACGTCGCCCTCTATCCATATATAGGTGATGTCGGCATACCACACGTGGTTGGGGTACAGGGCCTTGAGGCCGACTGCCAGATTGGGATACTTGAAGTACACGTGGCTGGAGTCCGTTGTGTGCCGCGGCTTCTTCTTTGGCAGCATGAGCTGATGGCGACGCAGCAGATCCAGGAACGAGTCACGGCCTCCGACGAACTCACGTCCCAGTTCCTCCGTCAGCAGCACGTGCAGTTTTACACCGCCTAAGCGGGGAGCCTGAATCCGATACCACTCCACATATTCTATTATCACCTTCACGCGCTGCACCTCTGTGTACAGCACCTTGCGCTTCTCGTAGTACCACTGCCTACGCTTGTCAAACAGCCCGCAAAGAGTCTCCACACTCTCCTGTGGATACTCCTCGCGGAGCGCGTCTACTGCTTGACACCATCTTTTTTTAATATTGAGATGCCCTCCTCACGCTCGGCTATCTCTATCACCTTCTCCAGCGCACGGCAGCGCATGCGCTCCATCTGAAGACTGCGCTCCAGAGCGGATATGCGATCCTGGAGAATCTGCTCGTCCGTCTTGCCCCTGTCTTTGCCGCCCATACGATACGTGGATATGATTTCATCCGGCAAAGATAGTGATTTTGAGTCAATCGGCCAAATTTCCTGCCAGCGGCTTATGTAGTTCGCACCGCCAAGGCCCCACTTGCTGGCAATGAAAGTTTTTGACATACCACTCTGGTAGTAGTCACTCAACACGCGAAGCTTGAAGTCGTCGTCATACTGTTTCTGCTTCTCTCTTGTCATAACTTGTTACTTTTGTTATGGCGAAAAACGTGTCAAGCTATTTCAGTATA
>JAFYYI010000090.1 GCA_017557665.1 Muribaculaceae bacterium
GCGCGAGGCAGTTTGCCTTCCTTGTCGATGCGCACGTTGGTGATGTCATCATACCAGTTCCAAACGAGCTGGCCATCGCCACGGTCAACGCCTGCCGAGTAATCCTTATTAGGATCGATGGGAGCCAGCGTGGTGCAGTCGAGCACGTCAACAAGCTGGTTGGTCCAGGTCGAGTTCATGTGCGTGAGCTTCATCTTCATGTAGTTGAACACCTTGTTGCCATAGGAGCCGTTGATGAAGATGCTCAGGTCGAAGTTCTTGTAACGGAAGGTGTTGGTCCAACCGAAGGTGAACTTGGGCAGCGGCGAACCGATGTTGGTGCGGTCGTTCTCGTCGATGATACCGTCACCGTTCATGTCCTTATACTTCAAGTCGCCAACCCAAACGGTGGTGTTCTTCGAGAACACGCCGTTGGAGGGATACTTCTCGGCCTTAGGCGAGGTCTGGATATCCTCGAGCGAGGTGTAAACACCGTCGGTCTTATAGCCGTAGAAGTTGAACAGGCTCTCGCCCACATTGGTCACGCTCACCACGTCGGTCCACTGACCGTAGCCCACGATCTGGGCACTTTCAGTACCGTCAAGAGCGATAAGTTTATTCTTGTTGAACGAAATCTGAGCCTCTGAATCCCACTCAAACGCGCCAACGATGGGGTGAGTGCTCAAGGTGATCTCAAGACCCGTGTTGCGGATGTGGCCATAGTTGCCCATAGGAGCGGTCAAGGCCGAAGATGCATTACCCGAGGTGCCCATGTAAGACGGCAACTGCAGGTTCATCAGCATGTCCTTCGACTCCTTGCGATACCAGTCAACTACCAGGCTGATGCGGTCGTGCAGGAAGCCCAGGTCGAGACCGACGTTGAACTGCTCCTGCTTCTCCCACTTCACACTCTCGTTAGGAAGGTTCTGGGGCTTGTAGCCCGTGCCCAGCGAAGAGTTGATCATCGCGATGGTGGTGCCCCAAAGGTAACCACCGATGTTGGAGTTACCAGTCTGACCCCAACCCAAACGCAACTTACCGTTGGTGAGCCATTTCACGTTCTCCATGAACTTCTCGTTGGTAAAGCGCCACGAACCGGCGAGCGAGTGGAAACCAGCCCAGCGGTTAGAGGGACCGAAGTTGGAGCTACCGTCATAGCGGTAGGTATAGGTAGCATTGTAACGGTTATCGTAGCTGTAGGTCCAACGGGTGAAGAACGAAGCCATCGACGAGCTGCCAAAGCCGTAGTTGATTTGGGGCGAGCCCTGACCCAACTTGGGATTGTGAACCTCGTCTGAAGGCAGGTTGGTGTTGGTTATACTCGAGTAGTCATATTTCGACTCCCAGCACTCTTGACCAAGCATGGCGGTCAGGTGGTGACGGTCGGCTATGGTCTTGGTGTAGGTCAAGTAGTTCTTCAACTGCCAGAAGGTGCTCGAGTTCTTCTGAATCGAGCTACTGTTGGTGGTACGGTGCCAGGTACCCAGGTTAACGGTGGGTTCCCACTGTTCACCCTTCGACGACGAGATGTCGTAACCCAGCTCGGCGTGCCAAACGATGTCTTTCAAGAAATTGGGATTAATCTCAAAGAAGATGTTACCGGTCAATTTCTTACGGTTCAGCAGGATCTCGTCCATCAATGCCAGAGCAACAGGGTTGGGGTTGGTGTAACCTTCCTGCGAGATGCTGCTGTAGCTGCCGTCAACATTATAGATAGGAATCGAGGGAATGGTGGTCAACGAGTAGTTGATGATACCCTCGTCACTATCGGCGAGCTTCA
>JAFYYI010000091.1 GCA_017557665.1 Muribaculaceae bacterium
AAGGACTACGAGGTATCATGCGAGGAGCTGGACTACCTGAACGACCTGGCTAAGGAGAACGGTGTAACCGGTTCACGTATCATGGGGGGCGGCTTTGGTGGCTGCACCATCAACCTGGTGAAAGATGACCGCTATGACAACTTCATTGCCACTGCCAAGGAGAAATTCAACAAGAAATATGGACATGAGCCCGAGGTGATCAATGTCATCATCAGCGACGGCGCTCACAGAGTTATGGACTGATATGAAAAGCATCCGCATTGATACATTTGAGACCGAACGTGGTGAAATCACCACCTATGAACTCATCAACGCCAGTGGCGCCAGCGTGAAACTCTCGTCATTGGGTGCCGGCATCATTGAAATCAAGGTGCCTGACCGTGAGGGCAAACTCGCCGACGTGGTGCTGGGCTACAAGGATTTGAATGACTACTTCTTCGACGGCCCCTGTGCCGGAAAGGTGCCTGGCCGTTTTGCCAACCGCATCTGCAAGGGACAGTATGAACTTGACGGCAAGGCTTACCAGCTGAACTGCAACCACCAGGGCAAACACCACCTGCATGGCGGCAATGTAGGCTTCCAGAACAAGATTTGGGAATGCGATATGGAGGGCGACACCGTTGTCTTCACGCTTGAGAGCCCTGACGGTGACGAGAATTATCCAGGCTGCCTCAACGCACGCGTGGCCTATACCTGGAGCGACGACAATGTGCTCAAGATTGAACTGGGTGCCGTGACCGACGCTCCCACGGTTCTCAACCTCACCAACCACACCTATTTCAATATGGCTGGAGAGGATAGGGAAGGGACAGCCCTTAATCAGGTACTGCAACTCAACTGCTCACGCTATCTGGTAACCGACGATGACATCATTCCCACTGGAGAGATGGCTCTTGTAGAGGGCACTCCGATGGACTTCACACAGCCTAAGGTGGTAGGACGTGACATCAAGCAGGATTTCCCTGCTTTGAACATCGGCAAGGGCTACGACAGCTGCTGGATTATCGACGGCTACGAGGATGGCGACTTACATCTGGCTGCCGTGCTTTGTGACGAGGTTTCGGGCCGTATGGTCGAAATCAGCACCGACCAGCCCGCCACACAGGTCTATACCGGTAACTGGTTGGAGGGTTGCCCCATGAGCAAGAGCGGTAAGGCTTATCACGACTATGACGGCGTGGCGATTGAGTGCCAGGGCATGCCCGATGCGCCCAACCATGACAACTTCCAGTCACAGGTTCTGCGTCCCGACGAGGAATACCGCCGCACCATCTTCTTCGATTTCAAGGTTAAATAACTAAAAACTATAAACTAAGGACTAAGGACTAAAATCACAATAAACATGAAACCTACATTATTTGTACTTGCTGCAGGTATGGGAAGCCGTTATGGCGGACTCAAGCAGCTCGACGGTCTGGGCCCACACGGCGAGACCATCATGGACCATTCGATCTATGATGCGATTCACAGCGGCTTTGGCAAGGTGGTCTTCGTCATCCGCAAGGACTTCGAGGCCGACTTCCGCGAGAAGATTTTATCCAAATATGAGAACCACATCCCTGTTGAGGTAGTTTTCCAGGGCTTGAACGACCTGCCCGAAGGCTTTACCTGCCCGCCAGAGCGCGTGAAACCCTGGGGCACCAACCATGCTTTGCTCATGGGCAAGGATGTCATCAATGAACCCTTTGCCATCATCAATGCCGATGACTACTATGGCCGCAACAGTTTCGAGGTCATGGCAGCCGAACTGTCATCGCTTCCCGAGGACAGCAAGGGCCATTACAGCATGGTAGGCTTCAAGGTGGGCAACACCATGAGCGAGAGCGGCACTGTAGCGCGCGGCGTATGTGAGACCCGCGACGGACTACTCACGGGCGTGGTAGAGCGCACGAGCATCGGTTATGACGCCGACCACAACATCGTGTTTACCGATGAGAACGGCGATGTGCAGCAGTTGGCATTCGAGACTCCCGTGTCGATGAACTTCTGGGGCTTTACCTCCGACTACTTTGTTCACAGTGAGCGCTGCTTCGTTGACTTCCTTAAGGAGAACATTGACAAGCCCAAAGCGGAGTTCTTCATTCCCACGGTTGTCAACGAGATGGTAAACAACGGTACCGCCCAGGTCAAGGTGCTCACCACCGAGAGCAAGTGGTTTGGCGTGACCTATGCCGCCGACCGCCAGGGTGTCGTCGATAAGTTTGCCGAACTTCATGCCGCTGGCGTTTATCCCGACAAGATGTTCTAAAAGTACATTAATCCATAATTATCCCGCACAGCAAGAGTCGCTGTTGCGGGATTTTTGTATCTTTGCGGCATGAAACTATCCAAGAAATCAAAGAAAAAGCAAATAACTGGGGCTTCAAAACAGGAGCAGAAACGTAAACCGGTGAAGAAAAACACCTGGTATCGCAACTTCCGTGCATGGGTCCTGCGTATCGAGCGTCGGCAGATGAACGACACGCCTCCACTGAACGTTCGTGAAAGCGTACCCATTGTCTGCAAGCATTGTGGCACTGAGTACACTGGCGTCTATTGTCCCAAGTGCAGTATGCCGGCAAGATGGAAACGTTTCGACTGGAAATTGCTGTTCTTGAATTTCATGGACATTTGGGGACTGGGCAACCGACCGATGTTCCGCACCATCCGCGATTTGTTCTGGCGTCCGGGTTATATGATTAAAGACTACCTGCGGGGACATCATCTGTCCTACTTTCCGCCGTTCAAGATGCTCGCTGTGTGGACCGTGATACTGATGTTCATGATGTGGCTGTTTGGAAACAACGCAGTAGAACCCGAAGACGCAAAGTCGTTCTCAGATGGAGTTTTGGCGTCGAAGTTAAATAGCATCTCAGCAACTACATCCATGTTGATTGACCAGATAGACCGTATCATGGAATATCTGGACGAGCACATGCTTTATGGCATCATTGTACAGAATATCTTGGTAGTGTTAGCGGTAAAATGGGCATTCCGCAAAATCAGTGACTTCAATCTTGTAGAGACTTTCTTCTCACAAATCTATATCAACTGTCAATTCCATATCCTGGCTGTTGCAAGTATGTTATTGTTATGGCGTGTTCCCGAGCACTATTCCTTATTCCCTTACATGGTAGGGTTAATACCAGCGCCAATTGTCTTGACCTACGATTTCCACCAGCTATATGGTATCACATGGAAACGTGCTTTATGGAAGACCATCGTGACGTTTTTCAACTTAATATTACTCTATGCAATTGTTATTGCTATCTTAATCATTATTTTGGTAATTGTTGAAATCGCAACAAATCCTTCTTCACCTCTCATTAACGGCGTAAGATAGACCGTCCGCTCTATACTTTACTGATTCATGATACCGTGCCAGACTGCGTTGCGCAGTGTGCCGGCCTCATCGTCGCAGCGGTATTCCCAGTACATCGCTCCACGCATGCCCGTTTCCTTGACGAAACGGCACTTCCAAGCCAGCGACTCGGCATCCTCATAGGTGCAGACAAACTCTCCGTCCTTGAGCAGATAGGGGACTTTGGCAACATCGTCCCACATGCGGGTCACATCGGTGCGCTTTACCAATGCACCATAGGCCGTATCGCCAAACCCCTTGACAGAACGGCCATAGAAAGGCACGCCCAGCACCAGTTTGTTCACCGGCATTCCCGCGTCGAGGTGCAGCTGCAGGGCTTCCTGCGCAGTCACTCGGCCCGACATCTCACTGCGGTACAGCGCCGCGTGGTGATAGGGTGGGTTGCCCACATCATACATCATGATGTTTACCAGGTCAACATAGGGCTCAATGGCCTTGAAATCGACGAAGCGGGCATCGGCAATCGTGGCACACGACAACAGGTAACTCTTGCCCAACGCTTTGCGCAGTTCCTTCATTAATAGCGTAAAGTTGTCGATGTCGGCAGGTGATGATGAGATGCCCGCCTCACTGCAGCTGGGGTACTCCCAGTCAATGTCAATGCCGTCCAGATTGTATTCCTTGACGATGCGCTTGCAATCCTTAGCGAACGCCTTGCGACGTCTGTCAGTCGAGGCCATCTCGCTGAAGCCACCCGCAGTCCAACCGCCGATGCTCAGAACAATATAAATCTTGTGGTCTTTCTTCAACTCCACCAGTTGACGAAGGCGCTCAGGATGCTGAATGGTCACTCCATCATAGGTCTTGTTCACGTTGCCGAAGGCATAGTTGATATGCGTCAACATCGTGCAGTCCGGCAATTCCTTGAACTCGTGCCAACCCGTCACATAGGCTGCCACCACAGGCCCGTCATCCTTATGCTTGCCCGCCCACATCGACAACACCACCGCCAACAGGCTCGCCAAAGCCAATACTCTTTTCATCATCGTAAATTTCTTTAAATAGTTACCCCAAAGGTACTACTTTCTGATGATTCCACATCTGGTTTGTTCCGCTTTTTCTGTTAATTCATTTAAGGATACATAATTCGATTTCCTATGCCTTTCTGGGCTTGAAAATTGATTTTTAAAATGAATAATGTGGTTTTTTAGGCCTTATTTCGGAAAATAATAGTACCTTTGCAGATTGGAACCAAAGGTTCCACTAATCAACAGTGACTATTCAAATTTTTAAGGTTACTATATAATTTATCTATTTATGGCAGAAACAAAGAAATTGTTCGACCAATTCGCGCCTGTCACTCCCGAGGAGTGGCGTGCCAAGGCCGAAGTTGACCTGAAAGGGGCCGACTTTGAGAAGAAAATGGTTTGGCGGACAAATGAGGGTTTCAGTGCCCAGCCGCTGTATCGCAGCGTGGACATTGCCGACCTGAAGCAAACCAAATCACTCCCGGGTGAGTTCCCCTATGTTCGCGGAACCCGCTACAACAATGACTGGAAGGTGCGCCAGAACATCAACGTTGACGATGTTCATGCCGCCAATGCCAAAGCCCTCGAGGTGCTCAACAAGGGCATCAACTCGATTGGTTTCCACATGCACAATGGTGACGTGGACCTGAAGACGCTGCTGGCAGGTATTGACCTCCGCGCTTGCGAAATCAACCTCCAGTGCTGTCCCAAGTGTGCAGTGAAGTATGCTCAGGAACTTGTTGACCTGGTGAAGGCAGAAGGTCATGAGGACTACTTCGTGGGCAGTATCGCGTTTGACCCGTTCAAGCGCAATCTCAAGCACGGTCAGCCTTTCCCCGGCGACATCGTTGCCATCGCTACCGAGCTGATGAACATCGCAAAGCCCGTTGCTCACCTGCGTGTGCTCAGCGTTGACTCGCTGATGCTCAACAACGCCGGTGCTTACATCTATCAGGAGTTAGGTTATGCCTTAGCTTGGGGATGTGAGTGGATGGCTATGCTGACCGAGGCCGGTTTCACTGCCGACGAGGTGGCAAACCGCATCAAGTTCAACATGGGTGTTTCGACGGTTTACTTCATGGAGATTGCCAAGTTCCGTGCCGCACGCGAACTGTGGGCCCTCATCGTGAAGCAGTTCAATCCCGCCAACGACTACTCGTGCATGATGAATGTCAATGCCGAGACCACCCGCTTCAACTTGACGATGTACGACAGTTATGTGAACCTGCTGCGCACACAGACCGAGGCCATGAGTGCTGCACTTGCTTGTGTTGACTCGATTGTCGTGACCCCGTTCGACGCTCCCTATCAGAAGAGCGACGATTTCAGTGAGCGCATCGCTCGCAACCAGCAGATCCTGCTCAAGGAAGAGAGCCATCTGGACAAGGTCGTTGACCCCGCTGGCGGTTCCTACTATGTGGAGATGCTGACCAAGAACCTCGCCGAGCAGGGTTGGAAACTCTTCCTCGACGTGGAGGACAAGGGTGGCTTCAAGGCTGCTTTGGAGAGCGGCGACATCATCGAAGCCGTTAACAAGAGTGCCAATGAGCGCTTCGACAAGGTGGCCAAGCGCCGTGAGCAGTTGTTGGGTACCAACCAGTTCCCCAACTTCACCGAGAAGGCTGCCGATAAGGCCGACGCCCGTCCCAAGTGCGGTTGCTGCTGCAAGGGTGACGAGCCCGAAGGTGCCGTGAAACTGAATAACAAGCGTCTGGCCGAGCAGTTCGAGGAGATTCGTCTCCAGACCGAACATGCTGCCCACACGCCCAAGGTGTTCATGCTCACTATTGGCAACCTGGCTATGCGTCTTGCCCGTGCCCAGTTCAGCGACAACTTCTTCGCTTGCGCTGGTTATGAACTCATCGACAACAACGGCTTCAAGAACATCAAGGAGGGTATGGATGCCGCTATGGAGAAGAAAGCCGACGTGGTTGTGCTCTGCTCCAGCGATGACGAGTATCCCGAACTCATCCCTGAGGCTGTGAAGGAACTCGACGGCCGTGCTGAGCTCGTGCTCGCAGGTCCCGAGACCGACGAATTCAAGGCCATGGGTATCACCAACTTCATCAATGTGCGTACCAACGTGCTTGCTACGTTAAAAGCCTTCAACGCTAAACTTTTAAAATGACGACACGACTATGAGACCGAATTTTAAGAATATAGATATTGCAAATGATGCTTTTAATGTAAAGCACAATCCGCTCCCCAAGGGCGAAGTGTGGAAGAATGCCGAGTTGATTGACATCAAGCCCATCTACACGCATGAGGACATTGAAGGTCTGGAGCACCTGGAGTTTGTTGCCGGTATTCCTCCCTTCCTGGGTGGCCCCTATTCGCTGATGTACCCGTTCCGTCCGTGGACCGTCCGTCAGTACGCTGGTTTCTCGACCGCTGCCGAGTCCAACGCCTTCTATCGCCGCAACCTGGCCTCTGGTCAGAAGGGTCTGTCAGTTGCATTTGACCTTCCCACCCACCGCGGCTACAACGCCGACAACCAGCGCGTGGTCGGTGACGTCGGCAAGGCTGGTGTGTCCATCTGCTCTGTAGAGGACATGAAGGTGCTCTTCGACGGTATCCCCTTGAACAAGATGTCTGTGTCCATGACCATGAACGGTGCTGTGCTGCCCATTATGGCGTTCTACATCGTCTCAGGTCTGGAGCAGGGTGCTAAACTTGAAGAGATGGCAGGTACCATCCAGAACGACATTTTGAAGGAGTTCATGGTGCGCAACACCTATATCTATCCTCCCAAGTTCTCGATGCAGATCATCGCCAGCATCTTTGAGTACACCTCCAAGTATATGCCCAAGTTCAACTCGATCTCCATCTCGGGTTACCACATGCAGGAAGCCGGTGCTACCGCCGACATCGAGTTGGCCTACACCCTGGCCGACGGTATGGACTACATCCGCACTGGTGTGGACGCCGGTCTGTCGGTTGACGCTTTCGCTCCCCGTCTGTCGTTCTTCTGGGGCATCTCGATGAACTTCTTCACCGAGATCGCCAAGATGCGTGCAGGCCGTCTGTTGTGGGCCAAGATCGTGAAGAGTTTCGGCGCCGAGAATCCCAAGTCGATGTCGCTGCGTACCCATAGCCAGACCTCTGGCTGGTCGCTGACCGCTCAGGATCCCTTCAACAACGTGGGCCGTACCTGTATCGAGGCTATGGCTGCCGCACAGGGTCACACCCAGTCGCTGCACACCAACGCCCTCGACGAGGCCATCGCACTGCCCACCGACTTCTCGGCTCGTATCGCCCGCAATACCCAGATCTACATCCAGCAGGAGACCTATATCACTAAGGTTATCGATCCTTGGGCAGGTTCCTACTATGTGGAGGCTCTGACCAACGAACTCGTGCAGAAGGCATGGGCTCACATCGAGGAGATTGAGAAGCTGGGCGGTATGGCCAAGGCTATCGAGACCGGCGTGCCCAAGATGCGCATCGAGGAAGCCGCCGCACGTACTCAGGCCCGCATCGACAGCGGTCGCCAGACAATCGTCGGCATCAACAAGTATGCCCTTGAGAAGGAGGCTCCCATCGACATCCTGGAGATTGACAACACCGAGGTTCGCAAGGAACAGGTTGAAGGTCTCGAGAAACTGCGTGCCAACCGTGACGAGGCTAAGGTGAAGGCCGACCTCGCCGCTATCACCGAGTGCGTCAAGACGGGTGAGGGTAACCTGCTCGAACTCGCTGTCGAGGCTGCCAAGGACCGCGCTTCGCTGGGTGAAATCTCAGACGCTTGCGAGGAGGTTGTTGGACGTTACAAAGCAATTGTTAAAACCATTTCAGGCGTGTATTCAGCAGAAACCAAATCAGATCCCGACCTGGAAGAGGCTCGTCGCTTGACCGCCCTCTTCGCCAAGAAGGAAGGCCGTCAGCCCCGTATCATGATTGCCAAGATGGGTCAGGACGGTCACGATCGTGGCGCTAAGGTTGTTGCCACCGGCTATGCCGACTGTGGCTTTGACGTGGACATGGGTCCCTTGTTCCAGACTCCCGAGGAGAGCGCCCGCGAGGCTGTCGAGAACGACGTTAACGTGCTCGGCGTATCTTCGCTCGCCGCTGGTCACAAGACCCTCGTGCCCGCCGTAATTGAGGAGCTCAAGAAACTCGGTCGTGAGGATATCATCGTCACCGCTGGTGGTGTGATTCCCATGCAGGACTACGACTACCTCTACAAGGCAGGTGTAGCCGCCATCTTCGGCCCCGGCACCAACGTCATGAAGAGTGCCATCGAGGTGATGCACATCCTGCTCGACGACGAGCAGTAATCAGGCTGCCCTCTAAGGGATTATCAATACAGTCCCCATCGGACTGTTGACTTTCAACAAACGGTGAGCGCTGCGACATGCTGTGTTGCGGCGCTCATTGATGTGAATAGCAGGTTGATCAAGACAAACCCCATTCAATCCAGTTCAATCAGGACTTATGGTTTCTGATAAAAGATGGTTAAAGGGTAAATAATTTTTTTGTTAAATTGCATTTTTGTAGTAATTTTGTGACTGATTCATGACACTCACTTTGAGAGCGTCAGAATTGGATTTTTTTTTGATAAAGGACGTTACTAATTGCGTTATCTTCTTTCGTCCAACTTCGCAACTTGAACTTTGTTAGAAGATAAAGCGACGTGTAGGCGTCCGCGTTTGATGATTTATTCAATGCCACTTGCTGTGGTCCATTGTTTATATCTCCTGGCGTGGGCTGGCTGCGTTGCTTATCCTAACAAAGAGGTATGCGAAGGCCTGGACGAAAGGATGAGTAAGGAGTACAGAATCCCACGTCTTCTGTTTCATATCTGCTCGATTCAGGGATTCAATAGGGCGGCTTATTGATGATTGCGATGAAACGAATTCATCTTATTTGTCTGGTATTGATGTCTGTATTGTTTCCTGTATCAGCGCTGGCGAGTGGGTATGTGAAGGGTGATGTGGATGAGAACGGGCAAGTCACCATTGCTGATGTAGTCAGCCTGATCAGCTATCTGTTGACAGAAAAGTGGGTCACCGACACTCCAGCGTTCCAGAGCGACACAATCCCTGTTGGCGACATGTCGCTGGTGATGATAAGAATTGAGGGAGGCACTTTCACAATGGGTGCTGCCTACGATGCCGAGGCCTATGAATGGGAAATGCCGGCTCACGAGGTGACCTTGACAGGATACTGGATGAGCGAGACTGAGGTGACACAGCAGTTGTGGCAAGCAGTGATGGGCGAGAATCCCAGTCATTTTACTGGAGATGACATGCGGCCGGTGGAGAGTGTATCATGGAATGATTGCCAGGAGTTCATCAGGCGACTAAACGAGATGACGGGCAAGAGTTTCCGCTTGCCGACCAGCGCTGAATGGGAGTTTGCCGCTCGTGGAGGAATCCATGCTGGTGGATCCAGATATGCTGGAAGTGACATTATCGATGAGGTGGCTTGGTTCAGTGCCAACAGCTATGCCCTGGGACCCAATCATCCTGACTATGGCACACATGCTGTAGCGTCCAAGAAGGCCAATGAACTGGGATTATATGACATGAGCGGAAATGTTCACGAGTGGTGCTCGGACTGGTATGAAGAATACAGCGATGCTGCCCAGTTTGATCCTGCGGGTGCCGAGTCAGGAACTTATCGAGTGCTGCGTGGCGGCTGCTGGAGCAGTGAGGCCAGACGTTGCCGCGTGAGTTACTTCAACTTCAATCAGCCGGGGAATTCATCAGCAACGCTCGGTTTGCGCCTTGTCTTGACGATTGAGTAAACTTGACCTTGCTATTCGGGAATAGTTATCTTTCCCATTAAGCGGATGTCGGCTCTTGATGAACCTATCAGGAAATGGTAGGTGCCGGGTTCGACGGTCCATTGCATGTTGGCATCAACAATGGCAAAGGTTTCTGGACCAAGTGCAAATGTCATGTCGCGGGTCTCGCCTGGCTCGAGCGTGATGCGTTTAAAAGCCTTCAGTTGGCGTTCGGGCTGCACAACCGACGGGTTGTCTTGATGCAGATAGAGTTGCACGACCTCGTCGCCCTTGCGGCTGCCGGTGTTGGTAACCATGAACTTGACCGTAGTTCCCTCGATTCTCAAATCGCTGTATTCAAATGTCGTGTAACTCAAGCCGTAGCCAAAGGGGTAGAGGGGCTTGGCCGACATTTCCACATAGTCGTGTGCTGCGGGGGCTGGTCGATTATAATAGACGGGCAACTGGCCCACATGGCGAGGCACGCTCACGGGAAGCCTTCCAGCAGGGTTGAAGTCACCGAACAGCACATCGGCGATGGCATTGCCGCCTTGTTCGCCTGGATAATAGGCCGTGAGCAGGGCATTGGCGTTCTTGTCGGCCCAGTTCTTGTTGAGCGGGCGTCCTTCGATATAGACCACAACAAGGGGCTTGCCGGTCTTTTTCAAAGCTTCAAGCAGTTCCATCTGGCGACCAAGCAGGTCCAGCGTGGCACGGTCAAAACCCTCGCCACATTCCATGTCGCTGATGAACTTTTGCTCGGCAGCGGCGGCACCCGTATCCTCGTAGGAGGTCTTGAAGTCCCTTGCCGATGAACCGCCCACCACGGCAACCACCACATCGGCCTGCATGGCCGCCTCGATGGCTGCTGGAATGTCACAGTCCAGTGTGTCACGCACAGCGCAACCCTTGGCATAGATACAACGGGCCTCGCCAATCATCGCCTTAATTCCGTCATAGACAGTAACCACCTTGCCATCGGCCTGTGGTGCGGTGTAGTCGCCAAGCATGTTATAGACGTTATCGGCATTAGGACCGACAACTGCAACTTTTACATTTTTGCTCAATGGCAGGGTGCCATCGTTCTTCAACAGGGTGATGGACTCTCGTGCTATTTGTCTGGTTGTAGCCACGGCAGCCTCGGTGTGAACTTCTTTTTGTGCCGTTTTGGCATTGACATAAGGATTCTCAAAAAGGCCCATCTCAAATTTTAACCTCAGTACCCGCTTAACGGCTTGATCGAGATGATCCTCACTCATTTTACCGCTCTTGATAGCTTCAACGAGTTGTGAGTAGCAATTTCCTCCTAAATCCACGTCAACACCAGCCAATAGCGCCTGGATAGCAGCATCTTGACCATTGGCTGCGGTGTGGTGGGTGCCCTTGAGTCCATCGATGCTGAACAGGTCGCTGACGACAATTCCTCGGTTAAATCTCCATTCTCCACGCAAGACATCAGTGAGCAATCCTTTGTTGGCGGTGCAGGGTACGCCGTCCAATGAGTTGTAGGCCGTCATGATTGACAAAGCACCTGCATCAATGACTCGTTTAAATGGTGGCAGGAACACTTGTTTTAGTTCCCTCGGGCCCACGATGCTGCGGGCACCGTTCTGACCTCCCTCGGTCGTACCATAGGCGATGAAGTGTTTGAGTGTAGCTATGGTCGAGTAGGGAAGACTTAAATCTCCACCACCCAGCCCTTGAACGATTGCGGCTCCCATTTCGCCGATCAGGTAGGGATCTTCGCCCATCGTTTCCTCGACGCGTGACCAGCGGGGTTCTCGTGACAAATCCAGCACAGGTCCGTAACTGATATGCCCTCCCTGAAGCCTGATTTCTTTACCGATTACCGCGCCGACTTGCTCCATCAGCTGTGGGTCCCAGGTCGCGGCCATGCCCAATCCCGTCGGGAAGACTGTTGTCCCGATGGCCATGTGCCCGTGGGGCGCTTCCTCGGCCAGGAAGATAGGAATGCCCAGACGTGAGTGCTCGATGGCATAGCGCTGCATGGCATTTGCGGCCTCGGCTGCCAGTGCGGGATTGAGTCCGTTGGCAAGCGTCTTTTGTGTCCAAGGGTCGGCGCGGAATACCGCCCAATACATGCCCACGTGCAGGCTGTCCACCTCGTGGCGGAATTTGTCGCTCACGGTCACCTTGTTGCCATTTCTCACGTAAGAATCCCAGCCCATAAGGCAAACCAATTGCCCGACTTTCTCCTCAACAGTCATGCGTGATAGTAAGTCCATGGCGCGCACTGAGGTGGGCAAACTTGCATCCTGATAAGGATATTTAGTTGCTGCGGCCATTGTCAATGACAATAGCAAGAGCCCCGACACAAGGAATTGTTTTATCATAATTCAATCGTTGTCTTAGGAACATTCATGCCGGAAATTTCAACAATGGGCTGGCAGCCACGGGCATCTTCGTCCTTCCATTCAATGCCAATGGTGCGACTCTCGCCTGGCATCAGGTGCAGATAGTTGTCACTATAGATGACGGGTAAAATCTGCTCGCCATCATCGCCGTTGAGATTCAGGCGCAACATCACGGCCGGCACTTGGCCGGTATTGGTTAATGTGATACTTTTGCCATTAACCGTGGCATTCACTTGTGCTTGACGCATGTCATGAAGCGAGGTGCGATCGCCCTCAATCGTCGTATTCACATAATCGTTCTTCGAGCGGATGTTTCCTTGTTTGTCGGTTAAGATTAATCGTAGGAAATAGGCTCCCGAAAGCGCTTGCGGTATTTCCACCTGCATCATGTTGAGCGTCATGTCCTCGTCACAGACGTAATCCATCGTCTGTTCCCACACCGTTTTTCCATTCAGATCAATAATACTGGCCTTTGCGGTACCTTGTTGAAATCCAGCCGATCTATTGACCACCTCGACATAGTTGCTAACAGGATTCCATTGCACATGGAGGGGCTCACAGGCATGTTTCACACCATAATAGGCTGCAGTTGGCTCCAGATAGTAGTCGTAAGTCTGCCACACCATCGACGGCCAGCAGGGGTGACTCATCCAGATGAGCAGACCCATGCGGTCCTTGCTACCGCTCTCGTACATGGCCCTGTAGCCCTCATAGTTAATCCATTGGGCCCACTCACAGAATTCTTGAGCCGATGTCATCTCCCCGAAATTGTCGGCAATCAGTTGGTTGAACGTGGCTCCGCGCTGAGCGCCCTCCATCGTGTAGTCATGACGGCCCCAATAGAGGTTCTGAGGCCACAGGTGGTCGGCGTCGAGCGTGCGGCTCAAGCCCTCATAGGTCATCACATTGGGCATGCCACGTTCGGTGTGCAGTTTGCCCGTCTGTTTCTCGAAATACTCCTTGGCACTTATTGCCCAATAGGGTCCGTGTCCGCTCACGCCGTCGTCTGCCGAACTGGAAATGTAGTCCAGTCCGGGATGCAGCGTGTCCACGGTGTTGCGCAGTCCGTTATCCAGCGTCTTGGGTGGATAGCCCTCGTTGCGGCCGCAGTAGATGCCGATGCAGGGGTGGTTGCGGATTTTCAGCACAAAGTCATGGGCATTGTCCATAAACATGGATTCATCGTCAGGGTCAGGGCCGTCGGCCGGGTTAGCCAGCCAAAAGTCCTGCCACACCATGATGCCGTATCGGTCACAGGCCTCAAAGAATTCCTTGTCGCCGGTCATGCCCACCCAGTTGCGAATCATGTTGTAGTTCATCTCCTTGTGGTGACGCACGGCAGCATCAAATTCCCTGCCTCGGTAGTTAAGGTTGTTCTCACTGAAAGCCCAGTTGCCGCCCAGCGGAATAAGCCGTCTGTTGTTGATATAGATACGCAGTTTTGTGTCTTTATCTACGGTTTTTACCTCACGGATACCCGCTTTGTAGGTGACGGCATCACTCTGAACACCATCAACCGTGAAGGTGAATCCGGCATCGTACAGGTATGGCTCGCCGTAACCATTAGGCCACCACAAGCGCATGCGCTGATTCTTGAGTTGAGAAAACTCATTAGGATTAAATGATTCCTCAATGGTCTGTCCAGCATCAACGGTGACCTGCTTCTCGAAGCAGATTTCCCCGATGTGGCCATGCAGTGTTCCGGTCACGGCATGTTCGCTATGGTTAGAGAGGATGACGGCGGGTGTCATCGTGGCGAGGGTGTCGCCCTCGGCCAGCGTGGCGGTCACGACAGGATCACTCACGGTCACGTCGTTTGACGTCGTCAAGTAAACGTCGTCCCAGATGCCGATGTCGCGCCCGCGGATGGTCGAAATCCAGTCCCAACCGATGGTGGCATGGAACGTGGGGTTATCGGCCCCGAGGATGCCGCCGTTAAAGTCAGTATTCTTTTCGGTCTTGACCTTCACACCGCCGGGATTGGCATTGGCGATAATGAGTACCCACAACTGATTATTTCGCTCTTTCAAATAAGGTGTGATGTCAAATTTACCGCGCTTGAAAGCACCTTCGATACGTCCCAGGTTAGTGCCGTTGAGTGTCACCTCGGCTTTCCAGTTGATGCCGTCAAAATTTAAGAAAACGCGCTTGCCCAGCATCTCCTGTGGCAAATCAAATGAGCGCTTATAGATAAAATCCCCGTTAAAGAACGATTCTGATGCCAGCATCAGGTTATCGTCATGGTTCATATCGGGTAGCGCCCCCGCATTGACATAACTCGACAATACAGTTGCGGGAACTGTGGCGATGATGCCAGGGTGCAGAATCGACCTGTGTGATGCGCGGTTTACGTGCCAGTCACCGCCATTCAACATCCATTTGCCGTCTTGCCAGCCAACAGGCTCATGCGGTACCGCTTTCAAACCACCTGGATCGACAACAGGAATGAAAAGGGCCTCAATCTCTTTTAAACAGAAAGGTTGACCATTCTTGTTGGGCTCATCCATGTTGATGCGAATATATCGACCCTTGGTATCAACATTAATAACTTCGGTATTATGTTTGGGAAGTTTCTTGGCAAGATTAGAGATGGTTGTCCAGTTCTGGTTGTCATCGCTGATCAGGATATTGCCGCTTGACGGGTTATTAATCCAGTAAAGGTTGATTTGATGAACAGAACTGATAGCGCCTAAATCAATGGTGACCCATTCATCCCGGTTGCCCAGGCTGCGCCAGGCGCTCACAAAGTGCTCTGCCGGCAGAATGCCCGTGGCACGCTTACCGTCTTTCAGCATCTTCAGCTCGGTGATGGTCCAGTGTACAGCGTTGGAGGTGACCATTTCAAGTTTCATGTGTGAGAATTGTTTCCCGTTCAAGTGGAATGTATGGTCGATGTTGCGTGTGGGCAAGATGCCCTCGCCTGTGTTCTTGTTGGGGTCACTATGCGCACGTCGCCATGATGGCTCGCCAGGCAATGAGTCGCCTTTCCATTCATCGGCGACCTTCCATTTTTTTCCGTCCCTGGATGTCAACAGCCTGATTTTGAACCCTTGTGGGGCATCCTCACGATAGGCCATGTTGCACACCATTTCCACCTCGTCGATGTCTATGGCCATATTCTCCCAATCATATTGCAGCCACGTGTCTCCGCCCATCACGATGTTGCAGGTCCACTCGTTTCCGTCAATGCAAGCTTCGCGCTTGTTAGGCGGTAGCGGCCCCTCGGGCGTGGTGACATTGAGCCAAGCGGGCAGTTCCCTATCGATGATGCTATCGGTCAACAATTGTGACGTCAAGTTGAAATCCCATGACGATGACTGATAGACCTTGTAGTATAATGCCAGATTAAGATTACTATAGCCTTTTTCCAGTCTCGGCCCGTAATATTCGCTGGGGTTGCCTGGATATTGCCCAATAGGACGGTTTAACACTTGGGCGAAGGCACTTGCAGCCATCGTCAGCAAGAACAAATATAAAACAAATCGTATTTTCATAAAGCAAGAATTTTAATTTGCAAATATAGTAAATCTTGAGCAATATTACTCCAGTTTCAAGAAAAAGCAGTATCTTTAGGGCAAATTTCAAAACAGAGCGCTATGCCGTTTCAATTACACGAAATAAATGATATCATCGCATCAGTCAATGATGCCATCTGGGCTTATTTTTTGATTGGTGCTTTGATTCTGTGTGGTTTGTATTTTACTTTCCGTACGCGTTTTGTCCAGTTTACCATGATTGGTGACATGTTCCGTCAACTCGTTGATGCATCGCCGTCAAACAAGGGCACGCACATATCATCATTTCAAGCGTTTGCCGTTTCGGTGGCAACACGTGTGGGTACGGGCAATCTCGCTGGTGTGGCTACGGCAATTGCCGTGGGTGGTCCAGGTGCGGTTTTCTGGATGTGGCTGATTGCCCTTGTGGGGGCAGCAACAGCCTTTATTGAGTCCACCTTAGCTCAGTTGTTCAAGCGCCCCTCCAGTGATTCTTTCATTGGCGGTCCTGCCTATTACATCAGTCGTGGTCTGCACAGCAAATGGATGTCGGCCACGTTCGCGGTGCTCATTACTTTAACGTTTGGCCTTTCCTATAATTCCATCCAGAGCAACACCATCTGCGAGGCCATGAACCAGGCCTTCGGTTTTGATCCAACCCTTGTCGGCATCATCATCTCGGCGATAACGCTGTTTATCGTCTTTGGCGGTATCCACCGCATCGCTCGCGTGAGCAGCGTTCTTGTCCCAATCATGGCCATCGGCTATTTCATCCTTGCGTTGGTGGTAGTCATCATGAATATCGGCTTAGTACCCCATGTCTTCAAACTCATCATTGAGAATGCATTCGGTTTTGAGCAAGTAGCTGGCGGCGGTTTGGGTATGACTATCATGGTGGGCATCAAACGCGGTTTGTTCAGCAACGAGGCCGGTGAGGGTAGTGCTCCTAACGTTGCGGCTACCGCCCATGTGTCTCACCCTGTTAAGCAGGGGCTCATTCAAGCGTTGGGAGTGTTTACCGATACGCTTCTCGTCTGCAGTTGCACTGCATTTGTGGTACTTATCAGTGGTCTTTACAACACCGAGGGACTGGCAGGAATTCAGTTAACCCAGATATCTCTCGAGAGCCAGGTTGGCAGTTGGGGGAAATTTTTTGTTGCTCTAGCCATATTCTTATTCGCTTTTAGCAGTATCATCGGCAATTATTATTATGGCGAGGCCAATATCCGTTTCTTGACTGACAATAAAGCCGCTCTTACTATTTTCCGAATTCTCTCGGGTGGCGCATTTGTCTTCTTTGGTGCTGTCGCCAGTTTTGAATTTGTCTGGAACATGGGAGACCTGTTCATGGCACTGATCACTATATGCAATCTGGCGGCCATAGTCCTGCTAAGCAAATATGCCTTCAAATTGCTTGCCAATTACCGTGAACAGAAACGCCGTGGCATCAAGGACCCCGTCTTTCACCGCAGTGATCTCCCCGAGATATCCGACGAGCTGGACGCCTGGGATTAAAACATGTACAGTATGTCGTGGCACCGCCACGACTATTAAAAAAGAAAATGAAAGGACTCGTAATAAAGAATACCGGCAGCTGGGTCACCGTGCGTCTTGATGACGGCAACACGGTGAACTGCAAGATGCGTGGAGTATTGCGACTCAAGGGCATGCGATGCACAAACCCTGTTGCCGTCGGAGACATGGTGCAGGTCGAGGACAAAGGTGGCGATGCGCCAGTCGTTGGCGCCATTGAGCCGCGCAAGAATTATATCATCCGTCGTGCCAGCAACCTCTCCAAGGAATTCCAGATTATTGCCTCCAACCTTGACCAGGCGGTCCTTGTAGTGACGCTTACCAATCCCGTCACCAGCACCACTTTCATCGACCGTTTCTTGGCAACTGCCGAGGCCTATCAGGTACCCGCCGTGCTTGCATTCAACAAGATCGACCTACTCAATACCGATGAATTGAAACAGCAGCTCGAAGAATTAAAAGCACTCTACATCTCGATTGGCTATCCTGTTGTCACAATGTCGGCTGCGACTGGTGAGGGTGCCGATAATTTGCGTGAAATCCTTTCGGGCAAGATGTCATTGCTCTCGGGCAACAGTGGTGTAGGGAAATCGTCCATCATCAATTTGCTCATTCCCGATGCTAACGTCAGGGTGGGAGATGTGAGTCAAACTCATCACAAGGGAATGCACACCACCACGTTCAGCGAATTGCTTGACCTTCCTGCTGGCGGCGCTATCATCGACACGCCGGGCGTGAAGGCATTTGGCACCATTGACTTTGAACGCGCTCAGGTCGCTCATTATTTCCCCGAAATTTTCAATATCTCCAGCGATTGCCGCTTCAATAACTGCACCCATACCCATGAGCCAGGCTGTGCAGTGCTTGAAGCCGTGGAAAAGGGCGAGATTGCCTATTCCCGCTTTGTGAGTTACATGAGCATCCTCGAAGAGGACCCCAACAATAAATATCGCAAACCGTATTAATTTATTGGTGACATTCTATAATGCCACATGCCCGACTAATTCATGACGATGCGCAGTCGGGTGTGTGGACGTAGTGACTGGATGTACTTGTTGAGGCGCTCCTTTGTCAAGGTGGCATAGATGTTTTCAAATCCGCTCACGATATCAACGCCCAATGCTCGGTTCTGAAGTGCGCGCAGCCAGAAGGCATTAGTCTGCAAGGCGCTCTCGTGTTCACGGCCAATGCGTTCTTTCATTTTATTGAACAAGTCATCCGAGACGCCGCTGTAGAAGACGGCGCTCACCGCATAGTCGGCATACAGGAGCATGCTGTCCCTGTCGGCTGTGCTGGTTTCAAACTCATAGTTGACCATCCAACGGTTGTTGTAAATCGACAGATTGCCGTCGGCTGCCACGTCATAGGTGCCATGCTTCTCGTGCCGCAGGTAGGTCAGCAAAGCCGTGCCCATCGACTCGCCCACCAAATCCATCATGAATTCATCATCAAAGCTGTATTTCTTGTCGCCCATGATGCTCACATAGATGGACGACTTGGGGTTGCGCATCGGCACGTCGAAATAATTATCCACTTCGCCTGTCGCCATTTTGGGGAGATAGCCGTTGCCATAGGTCTCACGCACTCCATTGTCGGGCAATGAGGCCAGATACTTCATGACGAGTGGTCGCACCTCATCCACGGTGAAGGCACCGACGAGCGAGAAAGTGAAGTCTCCAGCATTGGCGACGCGCTGGCGATAAAGTTCCAACACCCGTTCCCCGTTCAGGGCATCCACTTCCTCGGGCTTGATGCTGCGGTACATGGGATTGCCACAGTAAATTGTGCTGCCTATCGAGTCGCTATAAATCAATCTGGGATTATTATGGGCCTGGGACAATTGCGACCGGATGCTGTTCTTGAGGCTTTGGAACGCTTCCTCGTCAAGGCTCACGTCGGTGAAATAGAGGTAACAAAGTTGCAGCAGCGTCTCCAGGTCGCCGCTCTGGCAAGCTCCGTTCAACTGTTCGTTGGGGTCGTTCAAGATAAATGAAATCCCTAACTGACGACCGCTCATCATCCTGTTGAGCTGGTTGATGGTGTGACCACCCAGGGCGCATTCTTCAATGACTTGGTCCATCAGACGCACATTGATATCGGCCGTGTCGCCGAAGGACCACTCTCCGCCCAAGCTGAATGCATTGAACAATATCTCGTTGTTCTTGAATGTCGTGGGTTTCAGCATCACGGTGGCACCGTTGCGCAGGGTCATCGTGGTGATGCCGGTCTCGGGTTCATAGGTCTCGTTGATGATGGACCCCTTGGCGGGCTCCACTTTCAGCAGCTTCTCTCCGGCCTCTATGTCGATATAGGGCGATTGTGGCGTGCTCATGATGCGGCCAAAGTGCGCTATCACGTCCCTCGAGGTGGGGTAGAGGCTGTAACCGCTCATGCTCTGAGGCCCCGATATCATCACGCTCACGTTGTCCTTGCCCACGATGGCACGCAGGTAGTCGTTCACTTCGTCAAGGGTGATTCTCCGCACTTGGTCAATCAGCATCTGTGACTCCGCTTCAACCCCTGGCACATACCCGCCATTGCAGTAATGGTCGATGTACTCGTCGGCATATTGTCGGCTGGTTCGCTTACTTGCTTCGGCCTGCAAGTCGGTGTAGACGGCTACGGCATTGTTGCGGGCACGTTCCAGTTCATTGGCACTGAAGCCATGTTGCGTGGCGCGTGCCGCTTGAGTGATCAGGGAATCCAAGGCTTCCAGCGAATGCCCCTCATGGGCCATGGCTGCGAACGTGAGGGCGTCTCGGCTGGTGGCCACAAGGAACTTGCGGTCATAGGCCATGCCATAGTTGATGGGTGACAGTTGGGAACGCGTCAATTCCTCAATGCGTCTTGACAGCATCTCCTGGACGAGCGTTGAAATGACATTGTGTTCCAGGTAGGATGGTTTGTTGCGTTTTTCTGCAGGAAATGGCTGATGTTCAAACATCAGGTAGACCATCGTGCTTGCGGCTTCGGGGTCGGTGTGCAGGGCATATGTCACGCCGTTATGGTCGGGCACATAGGCTAGTCCAGGGTCTTTGTCGGCATTGTAGCGTTTGGGAATAGAGCCCAAAATTTTTTTTACCATTCGCTCCATGCGCTCGGCGTCAAAGTCGCCGACGATGACCACCGCTTGGCGATGAGGGCAATACCACCGTTGATAAAATGACATGAGTTCGCCACGGGTGAGGTGATTCACCACGCTCATGTCACCGATGGGAATGCGGTAGGCATACCGGCTGCCCGACAGCAGGATGGGCAACGTGCTCTCGTAGAGGCGCATCATCTGGTCGGCGTGCATGCGCCATTCCTCTTGAATGACGCCGCGCTCCTCCTCGATGGCGCGATCGTCGAAGTTGAGTTCGCACGACAGGTCCTTCAGCATCAGCAACACGGTGTCCAGCAGGGCTTCGCGCTCTGTCGGCACGTTGGAAATCTGGAACTGGGTGTCGTCAAATCCTGTCGCGGCGTTGATGTCGAGGCCATAGGACACACCGTTGTTCTGAAGGATGTCCACCATATCGATGTTGGGGAAATTCCTCGTTCCCTGGAATGCGATATGCTCGATGAAGTGGGCCATGCCGCGCTCGTTGTCTTCCTCGACGAGCGAACCGGTGTTTTGAACCAGCCAGAACTCGGCGCGTCCCTTCGGCTGCCCGTTGTGGCGGATGTAATAGGTCATGCCGTTCTCGAGTCGGCCAATCCTCAACTCGGGGTCAACGGGCAAGTCCTTCTCCTTGGCGGCCGTCACTTGCAGGACGGCCATCAAGGCCAGCGCCAATGCCATTATCCTTCTTCTCATATCATGATTCACCTTTGCGTCCTTCTCCGGCTCTCAATCTTCTTCAGGCCTTGAACAAGGACTGTTTTTCTTCATCGGCAATAATGGTGTCGCTGGTGACCACACAGTCCAGCGGACGGTCATGGGGCTCGACGGGAACCTCCTCCACCAGCTGGAAGTCGCAAACCACGCCGATGGTGGGACACGTGGCCACACTCAACAGGCGGTCATAGAATCCCTTGCCGCGGCCCAGGCGGTTGCGCTTCGAGTCGAGAGCGACGGCGGGGACGATGATGAGTTCCAGGCATGACGCATCCACGTCATCGCCCACAGGCTCCCCGATATGGAACTTGTTGTTGTCGTCCAGGCTCTGAGGGCCGAGATAGGGCACGATTTCCAGGTCGTCGCCCTTGACGCGGGGCAGGTAGATGCTCTTGCCGGCGGCAAGCCATTGGTTGACCATGTCGTGTGTGGGCAGCTCGTCGGGCAACGACCAGTAGCACAGGATGTGCCGCGCCTGCTTCCACACGGGCATCGCCTTGATGCTGTTGAATACCATGTCGGCCTCGACCTGCTTCACGGCTTCGGGCGTGATGGCCTTGAGCTGCTTCATCTGTTGTCTTAATTCCTTTTTTGTCATGATTACTGATGTTTTACCGCCGCAAAATTAAAAGAAAAAGTTGAGCGGACTGGCTACTATGGCCGATTTATTTGATTTTGTTGATGCGATGTCAATTTCACTGCATGATGCAAGATTCCCGTTTTTTTTCATCGATGGCCGATGAAAAATGCCTATTTTTGCAACCAGAATGACCAACCGCAGCCGACATATCCTTTGCCTGTTGCTCCTGCTGCTGTCTGTCCCTCTCGCGGCGGCGGAGCAGCATGGGGCGGTGACGCAAATCACCGGCCTGGTGCGCGACTCGCTCACGCGTCAGGGCATCCCATATGCCACCGTCACCCTGGTGGGGACCGACGAAGGGGTGCTGGCCAACGGACAGGGCGGTTTCACCATCAACACGCGCGCTTCGTTTTCGCGGCTGAAGGTCTCTGCCATGGGCTATGCCAGTAAGGAGGTGAGTGTCAAGACGGGGCAGGGCAGTGTCGTGCTCATTGAACTTACCGCCACCGGCGTGCAGCTCGACGAGGTCGTTGTTCGCAAGGGCAAGGAGAAGTACAGTAAGAAGAACAACCCTGCCGTGGACATGATCAAGCGGTTGCGTGCCCTTCGCGACGACAATGACCCGTTGCGGCATCCCCACTACAGCTATTCCCAATATGAACGGATGCTGGTAGGGTTTGGCAACCTTGATGAGATCATAAAGAAACCCGAGGATCAGAAATGGATAGAGCAATATGCCGACACATCTCTGCTTACTGGACAACGCGTCTTGCCGTTCTCGATTAAGGAGACCGTAGCTCGGGACTACTACAGCAGCAACCCTGATTCCCATCGCCAAGTCATCATCGGCACCAAGAACGCCGGTATCGACGAGCAGATAGACCAGACCAACATCAAGAAGGTCATGGACGATTTCATGGGCGAGGTTAACATCTTCCAGAACGATGTCACCTTGCTCACCAACCGTTTTGTCAGTCCCTTGTCACGCATCGCGGTGGACTTCTACAAGTTTTACCTCAACGACACTGTGGTGATAGATGGAGAGCGGTGCGCAGTGCTCAGCTTTGTTCCATTCACGCCACAGACATTCGGCTTCCTGGGTCGGCTCTATGTATCGCTTGAAGACTCGTCCATGTTCATCAAGCGCGTGTCGATGGGTGTGCCTCACGACATCAATCTCAATTATGTAGAGCGCATGAGCATTGTCCAGGACTTTGAGCGCGCTCCCGACGGCTCGCGTCTCAAGATGCGTGACAATGTGGAAATCAGCATGAGGTTGATGCCTGGCTTGCCCGAGGTATTTGCTCGGCGTGAAACCAGCTACCGCGACCACAACTTTGAGCGTCCCGAGAGTGGAATTTTCAACAACGAGGCCGAACAGACCATCGAGAGCAGCGCTGCCTATATGCCCGATGAATTCTGGCAGGAATACCGTCCACCAGAGTTGCGCACTACCGCCGCCACCATGAAAAATCTCATGAAGCGCTTGCGTGGCTCCAAACTGTTTTACTGGGCTGAGCAAGTAGTTATTGTCATGGTCAACGGCTATATTCCCACGGCCAAGGTGAGCAAGTTTGATATAGGCCCATTGAACACAACGATCAGCGGTAATTCCTTGGAAGGTTTGAGGTTGCGTTTGGGCGGCATGACCACTGTCAACCTGAGCCGCCATTGGTTTGCACGAGGATATGTCGCTTATGGCTTCCGTGACGAGAAGTTTAAATATATGGGATCGCTGGAGTATTCATTTACACCCAAAAAGGCGATGGACCAGGAGTTTCCCATCCATAGCCTGAGGCTTACTCACCGCTACGATGTGGATAAACTTGCCCAGCATTATTTATATACCAATCAGGACAACGTATTCCTCACGCTTAAACGTCACAAGGACGTGAGGATGCAGTACCTGCGCACCACGCGCCTAGAGTACCGCCGCGAGTGGTACAACCATTTTTCCATCGCATTGGGCATTGAGCACAACGTCCACGAGGCCACGCAATATGTTCCTTTCATAAGCGCCGATGGCACTTCGCGTCAGAACTACACTCAAGCCGGTTTTACAGCCCAGCTGCGCTTTGCTCCAGGCGAGACATTCTACCAGGCACGGTCTTACCGCATACCCATCAATATGGACGCGCCCATCATTACCCTCACCCAGACCTATATGCCGCGAGGCTTCTTGGGCAGCCTGCATGAGGTCAACAAAACGGAATTGGGTCTACAAAAGCGCTTCTGGTTCTCGGCCTTCGGTTATGCCGATGTCATCGTCAAGGGTGAAAAGGTGTGGAGCCGTGTGGCTTACCCCGATCTGTTGATGTCTAATGTCAACCTCTCTTATACCATCCAGCCCGAGAGTTACGCCCTGATGAAACCCATGGAGTTTATCAATGATCAAGCCCTTTCGTGGGACCTGACCTACTGGGGCAACGGCATCTTGATGAACCGCCTGCCGCTGATTAAGAAGTTGCGCCTTCGCGAGGTCATTTCCTTGCGTGGCATTTGGGGCAGCCTTAGCGACAAGAACAACCCCCTCACTTCTAACTCCTCACTTCCAACTTCTAACCCTCTCTTCCTATTCCCTGCCGATGCCCTTTGCCAACCGATGGAGAACACGCCATACATGGAAGCTGGTGTAGGCCTCGACAACATCCTCACCATCCTGCGCATCGACTACGTCTGGCGCCTCACCTATCGTGATCACGCCGGCACCGACCGCCGAGGTATCCGCGTCCAGCTGCATTTCAATTTCTGATTAACTGTTCCGGGTGAGGTGAAAGTATGTTCTCCCCATTTTTGTCGTTTATTGGATAAAAAATGTCCCAGGTTTTGTTTTTCTCGCGTTTTTATTGTATCTTTGTCATGTCGAGTTATTTTAATGAACAGAATTGATTTTCATCAAATTCCCAAATACTTCATAGGAGTATTCCACTCATTTTAATCAACCAGTTAAATTATGAAGACCAAAACCCTGATAAGTAATTGCAGTAAGGCGGAAGCTGATGTTGCTGCTGCTCGTTTACTCCATGCGGGAATAGATTATGAATTAGTTCCTGTGATGCTTGCATCGGCAATGGGACAATCTGAGCTGACCTATTCTATTACTGTGGGAGAATCGGATTTCAAGAAGGCCCAAAAGGTTATCAATGATAAAACTTACGATGCTTCTCACAATAGACCTTCATTGGGTACTTCATATTCATCATCGAATTCCAAAGCTAATTCGTCGTCAAGTGGCTGGCTGCTTCCATGGCAGAGATATTGTTTTTACGCGATATTTTTCGTTGGCTTCCTTGTTTTATTATATGGCATTGTCAATGTTGCTCTTGACGATGGTGAATCAAAACCTAACTCCGAGCCAAGGTCAGTTTATGAATCATCGACTTATGATAACACATTTGATAAGTCCAAATTAACTCCTCCAGATTTCGATTTAGAGGTGATTGACCCATCAAAATATGATAATAGTTATTTACCTCATGTCATGAATGTGAATTGGGGTAACGTGCCCTTTGACACCTCTATCTTGCTCTCGTCTCGAACCGGAGTGATGATACCGGATACTCAATCACTTTCGAGGAGTATGATCACAAATGGACTACCTGCCTCTCGTCCCATACAAGTCGATACCGTTAAGCATGGTCGTGTGCCTAACATCAATCGTAATGTGTCTCTTATGCCTGATGAAAAAGACAAGAATCTGAATCAACAAGTAGAGCCCGTGTCAGAGCCTTCTACCCAACAGACGCCAGTAGAATAACTGCCGCAGCAGACACATTGGCTCCCTTTTAATTTCTAGACAACATCCCTCTGAAAAGAGCCCGTTGAGCCTTTAGTGCCACTAATGTCCTAAAAGACCTTAAGGATTTTTACGAACTCTTAGAGTGAGAAATCTGGAATGCACCTCAGCTTGTTAATAACTTTTCTTGTGTATTTGTAAAAATGGAAGTAATTTTACACTCTAATATCCCGATGTGCAATTATCGGCAAAAGTAACTGCACTTGCAACCTAAAACTTACAACTCACAATTTTGCAATATGATACCTTTTGTACACCTTCACGTACACTCACAATACTCCATCCTTGACGGCATGGCACCCGTTAAGTCGTTGGTTGATAAAGCTATTGCCAACGGCATGCGGGGTATGGCCATTACCGATCATGGCAACATGTATGGCATCAAGGAGTTTCATGACTATGTCAACAAGCTCAACAAGAAACGGGGCGAGGACGAGAAGTTCAAACCGATATTCGGCTGTGAAGTATATGTCGCTTGGAATGACCGCCATGACCGCAACGACAAGCGTGACAACGGTAACCACTTGATTCTGCTGGCCAAGAACCTGCAGGGTTACAAGAATCTGATCAAGATTGTATCTCATGCTTGGACCGAAGGCATGTATTACCATCCCCGTACCGATCATAGCGAGCTGGAGAAATACCATGAGGGATTGATATGCTGCTCGGCTTGCCTGGGCGGTGAGGTGCCGCAGTTGATCATGGGCGGTCAGATGAATCAGGCTCGAGAGACCATCAAATGGTTCAAGAACGTCTTTGGCGATGATTATTATCTTGAACTTCAACGCCACAAGGCAACGGTAGCCCGTGCCAATCACGATACTTATGAGAAACAATGCCTCGTCAATGATGCGCTGATTAGGTTTGCCCGTGAACTGGATGTAAAACTCATCTGCACCAACGACTCCCATTTTGTTGACGAAGATGACGCTGATGCACATGAGCGCCTCATCTGCGTTTCCACTGGCCGGAAACTTACCGACGAGAACCTGATGCTCTACAGCAAGCAGGAGTGGTTTAAGACCCAGGAGGAGATGAACGAGGTGTTTGCCGATATCCCCGAGGCGCTGCAGAACACCAACGAAATACTGGACAAGGTGGAATTATACAGCATCAACCATGCGCCCATCCTCCCTGACTTCCCCTTGCCTGAAGGCTTTAATAACGAGGACGAATACCTGCGCTATCTGGTCTATGAGGGCGCCAAGGAACGTTGGCCTGACCTGGATGATGAACATCGGGAGCGTCTTGACTTCGAGCTGGAGACCATCAAGAACATGGGCTTCCCCGGCTACTTCCTCATCGTGCAGGATTACATCCGCATGGCACCCAAACTGGGTTGTTCTGTAGGCCCCGGTCGTGGATCGGCTGCGGGTTCGGCAGTGGCCTACTGCTTAGGCATCACCAAGATTGACCCGATGAAGTATGACCTGCTGTTCGAGCGCTTCCTGAATCCCGACCGCATCTCGTTGCCCGATATCGACACCGACTTTGACGACGACGGTCGCGCCGCCGTGCTCAACTACGTCACCGAGAAATACGGTGCCGAGAAGGTGGCCCACATTGTGACCTACGGTACGATGGCCGCCAAGAGCGCCATCAAGGACGTGGCGCGTGTCGAGGACCTGTCAATTGACGAGAGCAACCGCCTGGCCAAGTTCATACCGTCGTCGCCCAACGAAATGCCCGAGGATAGCAAGGGCAAGCGACCCAAAATCACCGTGAAGAACTGCCTGGAGTGCTTCGACGCCTTCCGTGCCGAGCTGGAAAACGAGGACCCGCGGGTGGGCGAGACTATCCGCTTTGCCGAGAAGCTGGAGGGCAGCGTGCGCAGCACCGGCGTCCATGCCTGTGGCGTAATCATCGGGCGCGACGACATCACCGACTGGGTCCCCGTGAGCACCGCTACCGACAGCGACGGCGAGAAGATTATCGTCACCCAGTATGAGGGCGGCGTGATTGAGGACACGGGGCTCATCAAGATGGACTTCCTGGGCCTGAAAAACCTATCTATCATCAAGGAGGCACTGGCTAACATCAAACTCAATCACGGCATAGACATCGACATCGAGAAAATCCCGATTGACGACCCCAAGACCTATGACCTGTATTGCAAGGGCAAGACGTCGGCCACCTTCCAGTTTGAGTCGGCCGGCATGCAGAAGCACCTGATTGACCTGCATCCCACCTGCTTTGAGGACCTGATTGCCATGAACGCCCTCTACCGCCCGGGCCCCATGGAGTACATCCCGCAGTTCATCAGGCGCAAGCATGGCGATGAGCCTATCATCTATGACATCCCCTGCATGGAGAAGTACCTGAAGGAGACCTACGGCATCACCGTCTATCAGGAACAGGTGATGTTGCTCTCGCGCCAACTGGCGGGCTTCACGCGTGGCCAGAGCGATACCCTGCGCAAGGCGATGGGTAAGAAGCAAATCGACAAGATGAACGAACTCGAGGCGCTGTTCTATGAGGGTGGTGAGAAGAACGGGCATGACAAGAAGGTGCTCAACAAAATCTGGGAGGACTGGAAAAAATTCGCCTCCTATGCCTTCAACAAGTCACACGCCACCTGCTACAGCTGGGTGGCCTACCAGACGGCTTACCTCAAGGCCAACTATCCCAGTGAGTACATGGCCGCTGTGCTGAGCAGCAACCTGAACGACATCACGACACTGTCAAAATATATGGACGAATGCCGCTCAATGGGTATCGAGGTGCTTGGCCCGAACATCAACGAGAGTTACAAGAGCTTCAGCGCTACCAGGGAAGGCAGCATCCGCTTCGGCCTGGCGGGCATCAAAGGCGTGGGGGGGAACTGCGTAGACGCCATCGTGACAGAACGCGAGAAGAACGGCCCGTATAAGGACATCTTCGACTTCGTGCAGCGCATCGACCAGCGTGCATGCAACCGCAAGGCGCTGGAGTCGATGGCCCTGGCTGGCACCTTCGACGACTTCAAGGAAATCAAGCGTGAAGACTTCTTCGAGGTGAATCCCAGGGGCGAGTCGTTCAGCGAAACGCTGATGCGCTTTGGGCAGCGCTACCAAATCAGCCAGCAGGAGATGCAGAACTCCCTGTTCGGCGCCTTCGGGGCCATTGAGGTGGCCACGCCAGCCATCCCCCAGGCCGAGCCCTGGTCACAACTGGAGCGCCTCAACCGTGAGCGTGAGCTGGTCGGCATGTACCTGTCGGCCCATCCGCTGGATCCTTATTACATGGAGGTAACCTACGGGTGCGACACACCGCTGGCCGAGGTCAAGAACCTTTCCAACAAGCTGGACAAGGAACTCACGATGGGTGGCCTTGTCGTGGATTTCCAGTCCCGCATGGGACGCAAAGGCGGTCAATTCGGCATCATGAAGATTGAGGACTATTCGGGCTCGTTCGAGTTTATGCTCTTCGGCAACAAGTTCGTCGATTATCAGAAGTATGGCGTGGCGGGACTGGCCATCGTGGTGCGCGGCGCCTATGAACGCGGTTATGGCGACAACGTTCGCTTCAACGTGCGCTCAATCGACCTGCTGGAGAACCTCAAGGGCAAGATGGTGAAGAATCTCGTCATCACGCTCAATGACGACGACCTGACCCTTGTCGATTTCCTGAAACCCTACATCAACGTGCAGGGTGACAACCGGTGCGACCTCTATTTCCGCCTCAAGGACACCCTGAGCGGCCATTATGTCATGCTGAGGTCCAAAAAACGGATTTCTGTCAGCAAGCACTTGATGGATGACCTGAACGAAGCGGGAATCAGGTATAAAATCAATGCCCTGGTGTGATGACAAAGCCGTTTGGCATCATTTTTGCTAACAAGAAGAATTAGAATTACGATATTAACCCTTAATTATTAAATCGATAGAAATGGCAACTGTAATTAACGACGCTAACTACAAGGAAATGTTGGAATCGGGGAAACCCGTGGTGATTGATTTTTGGGCTCCCTGGTGCGGACCTTGCCGCAGCATCGCTCCCATTGTAGAGGAACTGGCAGCCGAATATGAGGGCCGTGCCATCATCGGCAAATATAACGTTGACGAAGACGCTGACGTGAGTTCCGAGTATGGCATCCGCAACATCCCCACCTTGCTGTTCTTCAAGGACGGTCAGATGGTGGACAAGCATGTGGGTACGATTACCCGCGATGCGCTGACGGCCAAGATAGACGCCCTGCTGTAAATACAACAAATCGCCAACCACTAGACAGGCCCACCATGACGGGTCTGTCTAAACTGCTATAAATTTAGCGACGCTCAAATGCATTTTAATAACATGAAGACTCTCAAATACTATGTGATCGCGCTGTGCTTGCTGATTTCGGGTCTCGACGCCACAGCAGCCAAGTTCAAGCGGCCTGACTCCTATAATTACCTGAGGGGGTATGAGGCCTTCGAAAACGATGAGTTCGAGGAGGCATTGGATTATTTCAACCGAGACCTCAAGGAAAACCCCAAGAACGGCTATTCCTACATGATGATTGCTTATATCAGAGCCATCAATGAGGAATACGGCCGCGCCTTGAATGCGGTTGATCAGGCTGTCAAGTATCTGCCGTCCAAGGATGTCGAATATATGACGTTGGCCTACCTGTGCCGCGCCGGAATCAACCTTGAATTGCAGGACACGACCAAGGCGCTGGTGGATTTTGACAAAGCCGTCCGCGTTAATCCAAAGGAGACCTCAATTTACAAGGAACGTGGCCAACTCTATTATGAGATGGGTAAATATGACCTTGCCGATGCCGATTACAACGAGATGATTAAGCTGGAACCCGGCAGCACGACTGGTTATATGGGCCTGGGACGCAATGCCAACGAACGCAAGCAATGGGATGAAGCCATCAAGCATTTTAATTATGTGGCAAAGCTGGAGCCCGAGTACTCGTCGGCCTATTCTTTCCGGGCCGAATCCTATATCGGACAGGAGAAGTGGAACGAGGCAACCGACGATCTGATCAAAGCCATGCAGATTGATTGGGATCAGTACGCCGTCTCACAAGCTGCGTCCTTAAAAGAGCCGGCATTTTCCATACTTATGGCAAAAATGAAGGTTCAAGCCGCCAAATCGTCCAATGATGCCACATGGCCTTTTATCATGGGCTACATATATGAGTCTGGCAAGAAGTATGAGAAGGCCATTGAGTGTTATCGTAAGGCCAATAATTTAGACGCAAGCCAGCAGTTCTATATCCGCATGTCCACTTGCTATTACACGATGGGAAACAATGTTCAAGCATTGGACCTTGTTAACAAAGCATTGAATATGGACAGTATCAATACGGGTTGCATGTGGCTGAAGTCTGAAATCCTTTATGAGATGGGGGATCTGCAACAGACCATCGCTCTGATGGACAAAATGATTGAATTGGAGCCTGACAATCCCATGTTTTATCATCAGCGAGGCCGCCTCAAGCATCTGGTCGGGAACCTTGAAGACGCCATCGAGGACCTGACGATGTCAATCGTTCTGGACCCTAAGCAGGCGCATACCTATTATTCCCGTGGTGAGGTGTACATGAAACAGGGTCAAACCGATCTTGCCGAGGAAGATTTCAGAAAAGTGATTGAACTTGAGCCAAAGCCCGAGGATTACAGTTGCAGCCAATATGCCTACTTGGGGTTGGGTCAGTTTGACCAAGCAATTGCCGTCACCGACACAATCATAGCTCGGGATAGCACTGATGACGGTGAGTACTATAATGCAGCTTGCCTCTATTCTCGCATGAATCAACCTGAAATGGCGTTGAAGTATCTGAGAAAATGCCTTGAATTGGGTTACAGGCACTTCGGACACATTCGGCTGGATTCGGATATGGACAACATCCGTGACCTGGATGAGTACAAAGCCTTGATTCAGGAATTCAGCACGACAAGTGACGAAATTTTGACACAAGAGGAACTTGTTGAAACAGCTTTTGGCCAAAAGGATAATGAACACAAGACCACAGAGGTGCCTTTTACCAAAGAAGATGGCGTCTGCAAGGTGAAGTGCAACATCAACGGCCTGCCCTTGTTTTTCGTGTTCGACACGGGTGCCAGCGATGTGACAATTTCAATGGTCGAAGCCACTTTTATGGTCAAGAACGGTTTCCTCACCGATAACGATATCGTGGGAAGCCAACGTTACATGGATGCCAACGGCAACGTCAGTGTGGGCACAACCATCAACCTGAAGTCTGTTGACTTCGGAGGACTGACTTTGAATAATGTCAGAGCCTCGGTGGTACGTAATCAGAAAGCCCCCTTGCTGCTTGGACAGAGCGTGCTGGGCCGATTGGGTAGAATCGAGATTGACAACAAGAAAATGGTGCTGAGAATCACTCACTGATTGCATTAAGTTAAGAGATAAAAGAGAGCGGGCCATGATTATTTGACCCGCTCTCATTATATATTGTACTGCTCAACTTGTGAAAATCATGTGAGTGGAGTGGGGTAGTCACCGCGTGACCAATCTATGAAATAGCCTCTAGTCGCTAACTCGTCGGCCAACAGACGGATGCCCTGGGCCGATTCGGCACCAAGTGATGCCTTGTTGTCATAAAGCGCGTAATACTTTCGATTATCAAGAGGCGACAAGTTTGGCATCACGACATTGGCGCCGGCAAGGATGCCACGAAGCCGTCCATCGGGAGCCAGCGTCGCCATCGCCGTTGTGCTGGGAATTAATGCTGACGGTAGAGCCAGACGCAGGATGGCATACAACCTGGCTGTCATGTCAACCGAGCCGGCCGGAAAACGACCAAACGGTGTGTCCTGCTGAGGAATAAACGGGCCTATGCCAATCATGTGTGGCTTAAAATCCACAAGGAATTGGATATCCTCGACGATGTTCTTGAGGTTTTGGAACGGTGCTCCCACCATGATGCCGGCTCCCACTTGATACCCCAATTCCTTCAACCAGTCAAGGCATTGCAAGCGGTGTTGAATGGTCATGCCTTGTGGATGCAGCAGGCTGTAATGCCGCTTGTTATGTGTCTCGTGACGCAACAAGTACCTGTCGGCTCCTGCTTCATGCCACAGGGCATAGGTTTCACGCGGATGTTCGCCAAGGGATAAGGTGACTGCACAATCTGGCCAGCGCTCTTTGATTTCAGCGATGATTTCGGCAATCCATTGTGAGCGTTCCTCTCCCCATTCACCTCCTTGCAACACGAGTGTGCGGAAACCAAACTCGTAGCCCTGCTCACAGCAATTCATCACCTGCTCACGTGTGAGGGTATAGCGTGTGACACGGCTATTGCTCCGGCGGATGCCGCAATACAAGCAATCGTTGCGGCACACGTTGGACAATTCTATGAGGCCTCTCACGTAGATGCCTTTACCAAATCGCCCTACGGCAACTTGCCGCGCTTGGTCCATGAGATAATTCACATCATCATGATCACGCATGATGAGCAATGAGCGATAACCCTCGGCAGACAAATAATGGTTGTCACGCAGTCGGTTGATCAGTTCTCTCATCATTTGTCCAGATTATTGATGACCTTGGTAAACTGTTCGCCCAAGCCGATAGTATAGCCCTGTGAACAGAAGACCACACGATTAAAGGTGTCGGCAAGGATGAAGATGGGAAGTTGTGTATCGTTCTCCAACTTCATCTGTTGAGCGATTTGATGACGGATGGCTCCGTCAGTATCAATGCCATAGATGATATTCTTGGGCAGCGAGCCGTAATGCTCTTGACGATACTTCTTGGCTTCGTTCACATCTTCAAACAGGAGCAACATCGGCCGCCCCCACTTATCGAATTCGCTGCTCATTTTTGCAATGTCACGCATAGCGTGATTGGTAGGCTCTTGACCCACGCCCAACAGTCCCACAATGAAATAACCGCGACCCGTTTGTGACAAGATGCTAACGGCATCACCGTCTACAGGCTGAAGGTCGCTGTTCAATAATTGGAACTTGGATTCTGAGTCAAAGTTGCCAATTACTGCCACGATATCGTCACTTTGACGCATAGTCAGGTCAATGATTGTGGTCTCATCGGGCTTTATCGTGAAAATGCGGTTGGCAACAAGCACCTTGCCGCTAGCTGCACGGGTACCGCTTGTAAGCATGTAGGTGCCGGCATCGAGCTTGGTGCCATTCTGGAAGGTGTTGCTCCATGATGACCCATCTTCCAGACCCGAATCTCCCTCGTCATAACTCAACAACTGCGTACTGCCGTCATCAAGGATGCGCGAGAGGGTGAAATGGTTGTAGTATTTTGGATCGTCAAGGGCTGGGGTAGGGGTGTAACGCAGTTTCAAGGTCCCCGTCAGAGAGTTTTTCTGCTCTACGTTCTCAAAATTGACATCTTGCCATTCAGTGCCACTGCGGTATTGTACCTTGCCGGTAACGGGATCCATCCGCGCCTCAATATCAAGAGCTCGGGCCAAATCGACAAAGAAAATGTCGCGTCCACGACCGTCGGCCACTCGAGATTGCCACACGCCCATCGGTGTCTGGGCAATGTGAAGTGCATTCTCCTCGGGCATAAGAGTGATGTTGTTACGCACCCAAGCGACCAATTCCGACGGGTCTGCCTTGAATTCTGCTGCTCTGGCGGCATCAAAGGCATCCTGCAAGGCAATTTTGAAAGGAGAGGTGATCATTTCATACTCCACGCGCTGGCTTAACTGATTGCTACGGGCATTGAAGGCATCCTCCAGGATAGCCATCGTCACGTCTCTCATATCCTTGTCGTTTAATTCTTTCAAAACCCCGATAGCACGGTATATATGATCGTTGTGCTTGTTGACGAATTCCAAAATGGTTCGCCAATTGCCTCGGGCTTTCACCAGATAGTCAGCGGCAGCCGGACAGAGTTCTTGCGCTTTTTCAACATTAAAAAAAGTTGCCTCATAGGCCTTACGGATTGAATCTTCATGAGCGAAACGCACCTTGTTGGCCGCAGCCATCTCGGGGCTAACCTTCGGCATCACTGCTTTTTCAACAGGTGGTGTGATGTCAAATGTCTCGTAAGAAGAACCTTTGTTCAAGCTATTGTTCTTGTTGAGCGAAATTTCAACCATGCTATCCTTGCCGAACGACACCTTGCGATAACCGTACCAGCCCTCTTTGCTGGCCCACACGAGCATGTCGCCCTTGCCTGCTGTCAACGAGGTCTTGCCATTATTGTCGCAGTATTTGGTGGCGGCAGGGTAGAACTCGGCATAATTGTAAATGCGGAATTCTACTTTAGCATTTGGCACAGGATTGCCACCCTGATCCAGCACTTGAACCTCAACCATGGCTGTCTCAGCATAATTACTGATGAGGTTAATCTCGGTGAAATTGCGCGTGCGGGACATCACTTCCTCGGGGCCGTTATAGTCACCGAATGCACGGGTGTGCATCAGCAACGCCCTTGACGCGGGAGCATTGAACCACCCAAGGTCAAGCACAGCCTCGGGCTCGCAAGCGCCCATGAAGTGCCACTGACCGTCGGCCCAAGCCTCTACCCACGCGTGATTATCATCGGTATGAGCCCATCGTGGGGTATAAACCTGTCGGGCGGGTATGCCGATGGAGCGCAGCGCCGCAACAGTGAAGGTGGATTCCTCACCGCAACGACCGATAGCTGTATTCATACATGCCAGCGGCGATAACGTGCGGGCATCGCTCGGCTGATACGTCACGTGTTCGTGGCACCAGTGGTTGACCTCTAGGATGGCCTCTTCCATACTCATGCCTGCTACACGTTTCTTCAGTTCATTGAAAAATACGGGGCGCGACATGTCCAACGCCTCATTGTTGACACGCAGCGGCAATACGAAGTGGTTGAACAGCAACTCCGGCACGTTTCTCCCCCAAGGCATTTGCTCACGCGCTTCGAAGGTAGCACGAACGTTTTCCAAGTGGAATTCAACGCTATAGTCTGTCACATCGGCCAGCGGCATGTAGGCATACAGGAACCTCAAAGCCTCCATTTCCTGTTCATTCACGTTTAAACCGCTGACATCGGGAGTCCTTAACTCTTCTATTGTAGCCGCATGGCAAAGACTGGCCATGACCACCATTGCAAAGATTATCAAATACTGTTTCATCATAAGTCGCAAAATTACTGAACTGTAACCTAATTGGCAAAAAAAAGCCTTTAAAACTTGTCGCGAGTAATCCGACAAAGAAAATTTTCTGAATAAATAATGTCTTTTTGCTTGTGTATCAGGAATTTTTTGTACCTTTGCAGTCGCGCTTTTCGGGAACGTGTCCGAAAAGGCTGTTTAACTAACTTATTATTAACTATTTAAATGAGCGAAGAATTAAAAAATTCTCCAATCGCCGATTTCGATTGGGACGCCTACGAAAAAGGCGAGACCAAAAGAGACAAATCTTTTGAAGAACTGGAAAAAACCTACGACAACTCCTTGAACAAGTTCCAGGAGAACGAAGTGACCGAAGGTACCGTCATCTCGATTAACAAGCGCGAGGTAGTGGTTAACATCGGTGCTAAGTCGGACGGCATCATTCCCGTTAGCGAATTCCGTTACAACCCCGACCTCAAGGTAGGTGACACTGTTGAAGTGTATGTAGAGAACCGTGAGGACAAGA
>JAFYYI010000092.1 GCA_017557665.1 Muribaculaceae bacterium
CTCTGCTGCCTCCAGCGTGTTAAGCGGCTGCTTAACGATGTATTGCAGGATGGGGTTGGGGAAGTAGTCTGCCAACGGGCGTTTGTTCACTGTGATTTCGCCATTGCCTTCCTTCACGTATACGCGAGCGATAGCGGCTTTGCGGCGACCTACTGCATTAATCTGTTCCATGCTTCTTATTTAAGTTTGTTGATGTCAATAACCTTGGGATTCTGTGCCTCGTGGGGATGCTCCGGACCATTGTAAACGTGTACGTTCTTCAACAGCTGGGCGCCCAGACGGGTCTTGGGCAGCATACCCTTGATGACTTGCATGTACAGGGGGTGCATACCCTTGCGCAGGTCTTTCTTCTTCTCACTCTTAGCTTGCAACTGAGCAGGGGTCGTGAAGCGCTGACCACCGGGATAGCCGGTGTAGCGTACATACTGGTGCTCGGTCCACTTCTTGCCGGTCATCTTGCACTTGTCGGCATTGATGATGATCACATTGTCGCCACAATCAACGTGGGGAGTGTAATTGGGTTTGTACTTGCCACGCAGCAACTTAGCCACCTTGGAGCACAAGCGACCCAGGATCTGGTCGGTAGCATCCACTACCACCCATTCCTTTTGAACGGTTTCGGCATTTGCCGAAATGGTTTTGTAACTTAAAGTATCCACTTTTTAAAATCCTAATTAATAGTTAGTTAATTGCCTAAGCAACACCCTGCGGAACGGCCAAATTCCACAAGACATCGCCTAATTGGCTATTACTTTGATAATAATCGGCGCGCAAAGGTACTGCTTTACCCCGACCTGACCAAAACAAATCTCGCTTTAACCGCCTTAATCCACCAAAAATGGCGGCAATTTTATGATATTTAACAAAGATTAACCATTGAGATCGGCTATTCCTTCTTTTTTTTGACCAAATCGGGCCGAAATCATGCCTTCATCTTGTCTCTTTTTTGAGAATGCTCAACAGCGTTATATAGCCTTTATGAACCAGACACGATGCTTTTTATCTTAAATAACACGAGACACGCAGTTGTCTGGAGCTATTGTTTTCATTTTTCATGAAGAATAATATATCATAAAACACATTCTCTAAATAATTAGTTATATCTTTGTGTTTTACAAATAGCTTAAATCTAAACAATATTGCTAAGACCTATATATTTTTATTGTTGGCTCTTGCCACGCTTTCGGTACCGGCAAACGACGGCAGAATCATTGCAACCGAAGTGGATACCGCTGCCAAGATGCTGACTCCAAAAATCGGCTGGATGGTAGTTAAAAGTGAAAATACGGCTCTTTATATCATAAAAAAGAAGTACTGGCCCCGATACCTGTGCCTCACTGTTTTGGTTATTTCAATCTTGGGCTTGATAGTGTGGATAGTAAGGAAAATAATCAAATCCCGCAGGAAATCCAAGTAAAGCATTACAAGATAGAGGAGAATTATTCCTTTTAAACAGGGGCAGAACCCCGGCCCACGGAACAGGACGCAGCGGTGTCTTGCTGGACACGATGCAGTCGTTGTGTCGCGTGGGCCAGGGCTCTGCCCTGGTAGGTAGTATTACTTCTCGACGCGGATGCGGGCGTCAACGGCGGTGACGTGGTCGGGACCGGCCAGCAGCGGATTGATGTCCATCTCCTTGATCTCGGGAGCGTAGTGGAGCATGGTCGAGAGGCGGCAGATAATCTTCACATAGGTGGCCTCGTCAAGACCTTGCTTGCCACGGGTGCCCTGGATGATCTTGTAGCCCTTGAGGGAGCGCACCATACGCTCAGCCTCGGGCTGTGACAGGGGCGCCAGACCGAACTGCACGTCCTTGAGCACCTCGACGAAGATACCACCCAGACCGCACAGCACGTTGTGTCCGAAGGTGGGCTCAAACTTGGCGCCGATGAACAGCTCGGTGCCACTAATCATCTTCTGGATCATCACGGCGGTGGCGTCGGGAATCTGCATCATACGGTCAAACTCGGCCTCCAGTTGTGCATCGTCCTTGACGTTGAGCGTCACGCCGCCCACGTCGCTCTTGTGCACGGGACCAACGACCTTGACGACGATGGGATAGCCCATCTCGCGCGCTGCAGCAACGAGTTCGTCACGGTTGGCCGAAACCTTCTCGGGCACGACGGGGATAGCGGCTGCCTGCAACAGGGCGCGCACGTCGTCGGGGGCGATGTAGCCGTCCTCCTTGATGCCGTCGATGATGGCGCGAACGGCCTTGACATCCACCTCGGGACAGAGGTTGTCTGTCGTAGCGGGCTTGGGCGTGTCGCTCACGCGGATGAGCGCTTCGGCCAGAGCCACCTCATCGGCAAAGTTCACATGACCCTTGTCGATGAACTCCTTCACCTCGCGGCCGGCAATATTCAGGCAAGGCAGCACGGGGAAGATGGGCTTCTTGCAGGTGAGCATCTTCTCATGCAGCACGTTGTAGGCGTCGTCGCAGGGCACCAGACCTGGTGTGCCGAAGATTACCACGATAGCGTCCACGTTGTCGTAACGCTTCTCGCAGAAGTCAATGCAGATGCCCAGGTGTTCGGGAGTACCTGTGGCCAGGAAGTCGATGGGGTTGGCTACCGATGAGCCGGGATAGAGCTGTGCCTTGAGTTCCTCGCCGATCTTGGCATCGAGCAGGGGCACGTTCATGCCACCCTTGCTCAGCGCATCGGTCAACATCACGCCAGGGCCTCCGGCATGGGTGACGATGGCCACGTTCTTGCCGGTCATCTCGGGCAAGGTGAGCACGCAGCCGATAGTGGTCAACTGGTCGCGCGAGTAGCAGCGCACGATACCTGCCTTGCGGAACAGGGCATCGACAGCGGTGTCACTCGATGCGATGGCACCGGTGTGGCTTGATGCGGCGCGGCTACCGCTCTCGCTCGAACCCGACTTGACGGCGGCGATGCGGCAACCCTTACTGATGAGCGAGCGTGCATGCTTGAGCAGACGCTCTGGGTGGGAGATGTTCTCGATATAGAGCAGCTTGACCTTGGAGTCGCGCTCGGGGTCAAAGTGTTCGTCCATGTATTCCAGCACGTCCTCGATGCCGATCTGCTTGCCGTTGCCGATGGACCAGACGCTGTTGAACTGCAAGCCCTTGCTCACACCCGAGTCGATGATGAATACGGCAGTGGCACCCGAGCCGCTGATGAAGTCGGCTCCCTTGGGGTTTAAGGCGGGAATGGGCAGCGTGAACACGCTGTGGTGGTTGGTGGTCAACAGGCCGATGCAGTTGGGACCGATGAGTGCGGCACCATATTTCTCGCAGGTGTCCAGAATGTGCTGCTCCAGCACGGCGCCCTCGTGGGTCTCCTCTCCAAAGCCGGCACTGATGATAATGAACGCGCGCACGCCCTTGTGCTCGGTCAAGTAATCAACATACTCGGGGCAGTACTTGGCTGCCACAACCAGGATAGCCAGGTCGGCGTTGGGCAGGTCCTTCATGTCGTGGTGGGCCTTGATGCCCTGCACCACATCCTCCTTGGGATTGAGAACGTGAAGTTCGCCCTTGAAACCGCCCTGCTTCAAGTTGCGCACGATAGCGCCACCGGGCTTCTGCTCGTTGTTGCTGCCGCCAATGACGACAATACTCTGTGGATTCAGTAATTGCTGGTTAATCATTTAATTTGGTCTTTAGTCGTTGGTTTATGGTGATTTTCTAATTTGGCGGCAAAGGTACAAAAAAAACGGCATTGGCAAAAAGAAAAGCAACCGATTCCTCAGTCGCTTTTCTTATTGTGTTGTCTGGACAACAGCAACGCTCTTGAATTAGAGGCTGGCCAGTGGTTGCGGTGCCCTTATTTTGCCTCCAATATCTTGCCGATGGTCAGTGTCACGTCGGTGATGTTGAACATGCCGTCGCAGTTCACGTCGCCCAATTCAGGCTCTGCGTCTAATGTCATCAGCAAGCCGATCATGTCGACAACATCGGTGATGCTTATCGAGCCATCGCCGTTCAAGTCGCCCAGCACCGAGTGGGATTCTCCGCGCAGTGGAATGGTGACCAGAGGCACACCGGCTGTTTCACAATAGACCTTGAGGGTCGCTGAATGCGAGCCACAGGAGCGCGGAACATAGTTGATGGCCACAGTGCAGATGTTCACGATGGAACTCGATTTCACAATCATGGCCCCGAAACAGTTGCTGTCTTCACCTTCAATGGTGAACGAATAATTGTTTGAGTGGTTGGGTGCCACATTGAGCATGGGGTTATTGGACCTGACAACCGGCGTGTTAGGGTCGTGGGGTACCTCGTAGTCAGCAAACCTGACGGCGCCTCTGCGGGTCACAATCTGACCAACGTGTGCGGTGAATTCTTCGGTGCGATTGTTCACAAAGGTTTCAGGATAGAACGGCTCTGCATCAAGCGGAATAGCCACATTCTCGGCACCTGGGCTGGACAAGACCAGGTTAACAGGCCAGTTGTACTCCGACACTGGTTTGCATTTCACCTTAACGGTAACACCGGCAGCTGCGGCATCTGGAGTGATGGTCTCGGGAGTCACTTCATAGAAATAGGTGTGGCGTCCCTCAAGCGTCAGATTGATGTTGTCGGTGAGGTCTTGGCCTGTGACGTTAAATCTCAGGGTCACGGGATAACCGATCTCGATATCGCCGAAATCCAGGCTCTCAACATTCGCAGAGATGACACCGGCCTGTCCTTGGACCATCGCAAACAGGAGTGCAAACAGGAAAAGTATTCGATATTTCATATTGCTATATTGTTTTTAAAATTTTGAAAAATCGCAAATCATTGAATCAGAATGCAAATATCCTCATTTTATATGAGATATGCAAACTATTTACACAAAATCACCGATTACGGTGTGGGCAGTTCTGCTGTGCCCTCAAAGGCGATGGTCGCAGGGCCACTCAGGTAAACGTGGCCGTCGTCCTCGCGCCAGTCGATGTCAAGGGTGCCGCCGTCCATGATGATACGGGATTGTCGGCCGCAGCGGCCGGTGATTGCGGCGGCGACTGCGGCTGCACAAGCGCCAGTTCCACAAGCCATTGTGATGCCGCTACCGCGTTCCCACACGCGCATGCGGATGCCCTCCTCTGTAACCTGGGCAAACTCGATATTGCAACGCTCGGGGAAACGGGGATGATGTTCCAGCCGGGGACCCTCGCGGGTCACATCGACGGCATCGATGTCGTCAACAAAAATGACGTAATGGGGATTGCCCATCGAGACAAACACGCCCTCGGGCAACGCTTCGCCCTCAGTCAAGAACAGGCGCTTGTCTTCCAGGACGGGAGCCGATATATCCACCGTAACGCTTTCAACGATGCCTTCGTCATTGACATCCAGGTCAAGCAGCTTGACGCCCGAGGCTGTCAGCAGGCGGATGTGCCGCTTGTCGGTCATTCCGCGCTCATAGACATATTTGCCGATGCAGCGGCAGGCGTTGCCGCACATGAGTCCTTCCGAGCCGTCGGCGTTGAAAATGCGCATGGTGAAGTCGGCGTCGGGCGTCGGCGACTTGCCGATGAGCACCAGGCCGTCACTGCCGATGCCAAAGTGGTAACGGCTCCAGGCGATGGATACCGCCTCGGGATTCTCAATAGGGTAGAGGGAAGTGTCCACAAAGATGTAGTCATTTCCCACGCCATGCATCTTGATAAAATGAATTGTCTGATTCATCATGTTTTGAATTAAGGTCTGCAAAAGTAATCATAATTCAGAAAAATACCCTAAATTTGCGGCCAGTTTTATCAACTTTATTTGTTTTCCTTAAATCAAAAATAAAACTCTAATGCCGAAATACAATTTTGACCTCTGTATTGATCGACGTGGCACCCATTGTAAAAAAGTTGACATGTTGGATGACCTCTATGGGCGTCACGATTTGCTCCCCTTATGGATAGCTGACATGGACTTCCCCGTGTGTCCCGAAATCAGTGATGCGCTGGTGTCGCGGTTCGGTGACCATCCCATCTACGGATACACTCTTCCGTATGACGAGTATTGGCAATCGATTATCGACTGGCAACGTCGTCGCAACGGCTTTGAAATCAGTCGAGAAGAGATGACATTCATGCCTGGTGGAATGCCTGCCCTGGGCATGGTTCTCAACTTCTACACCAATCCCGGTGATCGCGTGGTGCTGCAGGAGCCTGTGTACTACGACTTCAAGGATGTAATTGAAGGGAACCGTCGATTAGCGGTGCGCAACAACCTTGTACCCACTGGTGACCATTTCTATCGAATGGACCTTGACGACCTGGAGCGTGTTTTCATTGAGCAGAAACCGCGACTTATGATAGTTTGCAACCCTCAGAATCCCATAGGCATCGTGTGGAAAAAAGAAGAACTGCAACAAGTCGCCACACTGGCTCGCAAGCATAATGTGATTATCTTCAGTGACGAGGTGTTCGGCGACATTACACTCTTTGGGCACAAGCACATCCCACTGGCCACAGTGAGCGAGGATGCGGCAGCTGTGACCATTACCTGTGGATCGCCTGGAAAGACATTCAATATTCCGGGAGTGAAAAGCACTTGGCTGGTCATCAAGAACCCGGAATTGCGTCAGGAATTCTACCGTTGGGTAGAGGTGAACGAGTTGTGCAATGCCAATATCACGGCACTGCTCGCCACCGAGGTGGGTTATCGTTATTGTGAGCCTTGGCTCGAGGCCTGCAAGCAATATATCGAGCAGAATGTCCTCTATGTTTCTCAATACTGCAAAGAACACATCCCCGGCATCTATGCCATCAAGCCGCAAGCGTCATTCCTGATGTGGCTCGACTGCAGGCGATTAGGACTTGATCATGCCGAACTGGTGCGCTTCTTTGCCGAAAAAGCCCATCTTGCTCTCAATGATGGCGAAATCTATGGCGTTCCTGGCTATTGCCACATGCGACTGAATGTGGGAACTCCGCGCGGGCGCCTTGAACAGGCCATGCATCAACTCGAAGCCGCCGTCAAGTCGCTGAAATAATCCCATCATCGGAAATCGGCCTTAAACAGAAAGGGGAGGCAGCCGTGTTTGCCTCCTTTCCTGCTGATATTGGTCAAAAATCCTTAAAAAATTTGTGGGGTGGTAATTATTGTGTAACTTTGTGACGTGAATGAATACTTCTAATACATTTGTAGAGAGATAATACTAGTTAAACCTTATAATAATGAGAAAGTTACTCTTAGGTGATGAGGCTATCGCCCAGGGCGCGCTTGACGCGGGTCTGAGTGGTGTGTATGCCTATCCAGGTACTCCTTCGACCGAGATCACGGAGTACATTCAGAATTCCAAGTTAGCGGTGGAACGCAACGTTCATCGCCGCTGGTGTACCAACGAAAAGACGGCTATGGAGGCTGCCCTCGGTATGTCCTTCATGGGCAAGCGTGCGCTGGTCTGCATGAAGCATGTGGGCCTGAACGTGTGCGCCGACCCGTTCGTTAACTCGGGCATGACGGGTGTGAACGGTGGTCTGGTGGTCCTCGTGGCCGACGACCCCTCGATGCACTCTTCACAGGACGAGCAGGACAGCCGCTTCTATGGTAAGTTCGCGATGATTCCCACGCTGGAGCCCAGCACTCAGCAGGAGGCCTACGACATGATGGAGAAGGCCTATGAGTTGAGCGAGGAGGTTTGCCTCCCCGTGCTCATGCGCGTGACCACCCGCATGGCCCACAGCCGTGCCGTGGTAGAGGTGAAAGAGACTCCCCGTGCCGAGAACGAATTGAACTATGACGCCAAGGCCAGCCATTGGGTATTGCTGCCCGGCAACGCCATCAAGCGCAATATCACAGTTACGGGCCAGCAGGCCGAACTCGAGGAGCGTGCCGTTAAGAGCGAGTACAACAAGTATATCGATGGTCCCGACCACTCGATGGGCGTTATCGCCACGGGTATTGCTTACAACTACCTGATGGAGTGCTATCCCGACGGTTGCCCCTATCCCGTGCTCAAGATCAGCCAGTATCCCATGCCCAAGGAGCTCATCCGCCGCATGACCGCTGATTGTGACGCTGTGCTTATCGCCGAGGAGGGCCAGCCCTTCGTCGAGGATCTCGTGCGTGGTGTGATGCCCGGTAATGCTGTGATCAAGGGTCGCCTCACTGGCGAACTGCCCCGCACTGGCGAGCTGAACCCCGATGCACTGAAGAAGGCCCTGGGTCTGCCCGTGAGCGAGGGTTATCCCAGCTGTGAGAATGTCGCTCCGCGTCCCCCCGCATTGTGCCAGGGCTGCGGCCACCGCGACGTTTACACCGCCCTGAACGAGGTGCTGAAGGAGTATCCCAATGCCCGCGTGTTTGGCGACATCGGTTGCTATACGCTCGGTTTCATGCCTCCCTTCAAGGCCATCCACTCGTGTGTTGACATGGGCGCCAGCATCACCATGGCCAAGGGTGCTGCCGATGCCGGTCAGTGGCCCGCAGTGGCTATCATCGGTGACTCGACCTTCACCCACTCGGGTATGACGGGTCTGCTCGATGCCATCAACGAGAATGCCAACATCACCGTTATCATCAGCGACAACCTCACCACCGGTATGACGGGCGGTCAGGATTCGGCTGGCACTAACAAGTTCGAGGCTATCTGCCGTGGCTTGGGTATGACCGACGAGCACTTGAAGGTGGTCGTTCCCCTGCCCAAGAACATGCCCGAGATCACGCAAGTGATGCGTGACGAGATCAACTATCGCGGTACCAGCGTGATTATCCCGCGCCGCGAGTGCATGCAAACATTACAACGTCATCTCAAACAAAAGAAAGCACAGGAGGCAAAGCAATGAAAACCGATATCATTTTGTGCGGCGTGGGTGGACAAGGTATCCTCTCCATCGCTACCGTGATTGGCGAAGCAGCCATGCACGAGAATCTTTATATCAAGCAGGCCGAGGTGCACGGCATGTCGCAGCGTGGCGGTGACGTGCAGTCTAACCTGCGCATCAGCAGCAATCCCATCCACAGCGACTTGATTGCTAAAGGCTCGGCCGATGTGATCATCTCGATGGAACCGATGGAGGCCCTGCGCTATCTGCCTTTCCTGAGCAAGGAGGGTTGGATTATCACTTCGAGCAAACCCTTTGTCAATATCCCCAACTATCCCGAATTGGACACCGTGATGGCCGATCTGGCTAAGGTGAAGAATGTCATCACCCTCGACATCGAGCAGCTGGCCAAGGACAACGAGATTCCCCGTTCGGCCAACGTTATCCTGCTGGGTGCTGCCCAGAAGGCCCTCGGCATCGAGTATGACAAGTTGGAGAACGCCATCCGCCGCGTCTTTGGCCGCAAGGGCGATGCCGTGGTAGATGCTAACCTCAAGGCGCTTGCCATCGGAAAGGAGGCTCAGCGATGAGACCCACACCCATTAGCCGCGAGATCATCGACCGCGCGATTGACGAGTATGGCATCATCGACTATGCCAACGCTACCATCCGTGAGGTGAAGGCTATCGCCGAGCGTGCCGAGCGCGAGTCGGGACAGGAGTTCATCAAGATGGAGATGGGTATCCCTGGACTGCCCGCTGCCAAGATTGGTGTTGAGGCACAGATCAAGGCGCTGCAGAACGGCTGCGCCCGTCTCTATCCCGCCTTGCCTGGTGAGCCCATGATCAAGGAGGCCACCTCACGTTTCATCAAGGCCTTTATCGACGTGGACGTGCCTGCCGAGTGCTGCATCCCCACCGTTGGTTCTATGCAGGGCACCTTCGCTTCGTTGCTCACTATCACCCAGAGCAACAAGAAGAAGAACAAAGCCTTGTTCATCGACCCCGGTTTCCCCGTGCAGAAGCTCCAGTTGGAGATTCAGGATGTCCCCTACGAGACGTTTGACATCTACGAGTTCCGCGGCAAGAAGCTGCGTGCCAAACTCGAGGAGTATATGGCCAAGGGTGACGTTTGCTGCCTCATCTACAGCAACCCCAACAACCCTGCATGGATTTGTCTGACCGACGACGAGTTGCGTGACATCGGTGAACTGGCCACCAAGTATGACGTCATCGTGCTTGAGGACCTGGCTTACTTTGCCATGGACTTCCGTTTGGACATCAGCAAGCCCTTTGAGCCGCCCTTCCAGCCCAGCGTCGCCAAATACACCGACAACTACATCATGCACATCAGTGGTAGTAAGGCATTCTCCTATGCCGGCGAGCGCATTGCGATGACCTGCATCAGCCCCGCCATCTTCAACCGCCACTATCCCGATTTGTCGGCTCGCTACGATGGCCTGCCCTTCGGCAAGGTCTTTATCACTCGCACGCTCTATGCCCTGTCATCGGGCACGAGCCACAGTGCCCAGTATGCGCTTGCCGCTATCATGGACGCTGCCAGCAACGGCGAGTACCACTTCCGTGACGATGTCATCGTCTATGGTGAGCGCGCCCACAAACTGAAAGAGATTTTCACACGCCACGGTTTCCGCATCGTTTACGGCATGGATGGTGACCAGCCCATCGCCGACGGCTTCTACTTCACCATCGGCTACGGCAGCATGACCAGTGGTGAGTTGGCACGCGAACTGATGTATTACGGCGTGAGCGCCATCTGCCTGGCCACCACCGGTTCCTGGCAGGAGGGTCTGCGCGTGTGCACCTCGTTCATCCAGGATCATCAGTACGACATCCTCGATGAGCGCATGGCCATTTTCGCCGAGAACAATCCGATCGACTGAACGAATTGTTAAGAAACTGTATTTTTTAAGTTATTCATTGCGGGAGCACTCATCACCAGAGTGCCCCCGCAATGTTTTATTCCCGATGGTTGGGTCTTGCTGTTCCCGTAGGATTCAAATGACCTTTTTGTCTTCCTGAAATTAGAGGAATGCACAAGCCATCAGAACAATCAGATTGGTCTGTTGTTCTGATGGCTTGTGTTATGAATGGTTGTTACTTTTTGGTAGGTTTGATAACCTCAACGATAAACTGGGCGAGACGATTCGGAGTGTTCAGATGCTCCATCATTTCTTCTGTCAGCTGCACACCAAAGCTGCGCTCTGCCTCTTCAATCAGACTTGTCTTGTCTTCGGAATCCAATTCAGTCTTGCTATAGTATACTTTTCTGTCCTCGCCGCGGAAACGCACACCCATATCAGAGATGTTGTCAAGGTAAGCTATGATTGTGCTCTCGACATAAGCAATAGCTTCATCCTTACTGTATTCGGCAATCTCGAGGCGCACTTGTTCAGGATCTAATGATTTATACGAGGGACGAGGCGGGCCATAGACGAGTTTATATTCTCGTTGCATGACGCGTTCAATGGAGTCGCGGCGAGCTTTTTCACGTGCTGCTTTGAGCTCGTTCATTTCTTGGATACGCCTCTCTTCCTCCCTCGCGGCAGAATCGGCCATCTGCCATTCTCTTATCTCTTGGTCCTTGTCTTTTTTCTTCTTTTTCTTCTTCTCCTCTTCCTTTGTCCTCATCTCCTCTTCCTTTTTCTTCTTTTCCTCCTCCTTTTTCATTTTCTTCATGGCTTTCGGCGAGCCATAGACAACCACGATCTGGTCCACCGGGACGGGATCGGCCTGATTCATAGCGAACAGGTCTTCGAAGTCGTACATTTCACCGTTGATGGAAACTACATCGGCAGCCGTGAGATTGATGTCGGAGCTCAGCGGTTCCGGGAGCGGTGTGCCGGTGACAATGCCTGGCGTGAGGCCCGCGGCAACTACTGCGCCCACTGCGGTGATCGATTTCCGCGCTTGGTCCTTCTTTTTCTTTTTCATAATAGTATTTGTTTAGAGTTTGATATTCTTCAGTCGGTTGTAGTGACACACCATCAAGTCACCGTTCTCGTCACGCAGGTGGAATCCGTTGCCACGGCAGTAACGGAACGCTTCACAGTCACTACACGGGCCGCGGCGCATCCATTCGCGGTTACGGTATTGTTCAAAGCGGTTCTCCCACACGTCCCAAAAACTGTCACGATAGATATTGCCTTGATTATAGTCGCTGCGGATGCTCAGGCAGCCCGAGATGGCTCCGTCGGCACGAATGCTCGCCACCGTCAGTCCTGATTGGCAGTTGTAGAAGTAGCCGCGCACGAGGCCCTCGTATGCTCCCAGGTAGCCCTCACAAGCGTAGCTCAGGTCGATTTTGCCCTCACGGCGAGTGAGGACGATGAAGTTGAGCAGGTCGCGGAACTGCTCGTCGGTCAGTTGCAGGCTCTCGTCGTTGGCCGCGCGTCCCATGGGGATGATAGTGAAGCAGCGCCAATGGGTGACGCCGGCCTCGATGAGTTGCTGCTTGAGTTCTTCAAGATGGTTGATGTTGCGGCTGTTCACGCAGGTGATCACGTCCCACGTGAGGTTGGGAATGGTCTGCACGGCTTCCACTGCACGCATGGCACGGTCAAAACCTATCTGGGAATTGCGCAGCCAGTTGTGGTCGTCACGTGTACCGTCGACATCGATTGAGAGCGAGTTGATGCCGGCTTGGGCCATCTCGCGGGCAACGGAGCGATCCAGGTTGATGCCGTTGGTCACAAGTCCCCACAAGAAGCCGCGTTCACGGATGGCTCGGCCGCAGTCCATCAGGTCGGGTCTCACCAGCGGCTCGCCGCCGATGGTGTTCACCATAACCTTTTTGGGGTCGCGGTGTGCTGCCACCTCGTCGAGTACCAGCAGGAAGTCGGCCAGCGGCATGTCAGGTACCTCAGATATTTTCATGCAGTCACTGCCGCAGTGACGGCACGCCATGTTGCAGCGCAGGGTGCATTCCCAGAACAACTGTGTCAAGGGATGCTCACGCTCGAGGCGTTCCACCACTTTAAGGGTGTCCTCCAGACATTGTTGTTGTAGTGCATTCATAATCTGACGATTTTTTTTGCAAAGTTATTGTTTTTCTTTATTATTTGCAAGACTATAGTTAGGATAAAAAAACACTTTTTATAGAGAATACTTTCATCATTTAAAAAAATGACTTAATTTTGCATATTAAATGCAGTATAACATAGTATTAAGAAAATAATTATAATATCCCCTATCGATATGAGTAAAGTCAAAATCTGTAAATGGGCATGTTTGCTCTTTGTAATAGTTTTGATTTCTTGCGGTGTTGACATCCCTAAGGAAACACCATCGTCATTTGAAACAATGACCGTGAAGAAGACTGATATTGAGGTCCCCATAAAGTTCAGCGCCAAGATGAAAGGCCAGGCCGATGTGACCATCTCGCCGCAAGTGAGTGGCCAGTTGATGAAAATCCTGGTGACCGAGGGTCAGCAGGTGCGAAAAGGCCAAACGCTTTTTGTCATTGACTCACGCAATGCACAGCATGAGTTGGAGTCGGCTCGTGCCAATCTGCAGGCAGCGCAAGCCAATCTGCAGGCAGCGCAAGCCCAGGCCAATAGTGCCAAATTGGAGTATGAGAGCAATAAGAACCTTTATGAGAAAAAGATTGTGAGCAACTACATGCTGGAGAGTTCCTTGAACACCTACAAGCAGGCTCAGGCTACAGTCAGCCAGGCGAAGGCATCGGTCAGTCAAGCACAGACCGCCGTGAACCGGGCTCGGGTGAACCTTGGCTTCTGTACCATCACCTCTCCGGTGTCGGGCATCATTGGCGAGATTTCGGTCTATGCCGGCGACCAGGTGACTCCGATGACTCAACTGACCATCGTCAGCGGCAACAAGCAGATGGAGGCAGAATTCTCGCTTCCCGAGTCTGTACTCGAGGCGGGACTCTCGTCGGGATACACCCAGACTGACAAGGCCAAAAACATGGCCAACCTGCCCGACGTGAAGTTCATCATGAAGAACGGTACCGAGTATCCCCTCAAGGGACGCATCTCGACCTTGACGGGCGTGGTGAATGCCACGACCGGTTCACTGGCATGCAAAGCCACTTTCCCCAACCCCGATGGTGTCCTGTACTCTGGAATTCAGGGCACGGTAGTGCTGCCCTATAGCCATCATGATGTGATGGTCGTTCCCCAGACTGCTGTCGTACGTCTGCAAGACAAGTCACTTGTCTATAAGGTGAAAGCCGACAGTACCGCTACAGCCGTTACTGTGGTCACGACAGATGTCGGCAACGGTAAGGATGTCATCGTGACCGAGGGCCTGAATGTGGGAGACCGCATCGTGGCTGTCGGTGCCAACAACCTGCAGGAAGGACAGCGCGTCTTGTTCCCAGCCGAAGCTAAAAAGAAAGACTAAACCACTATGAAGAACAATATCTTCATCAACCGATACGTGATGGCATGCGCGATAGCGATTGTCATCACGCTGGTGGGCATTATCTGCATGAGCATTCTGCCCATCGAGCAGTACCCGAACATCGCGCCGCCAACGGTGCGCGTCTCCACCTCCTATACCGGTGCCGACGCTAACACCATCATGAAGGCGGTGGTGCAACCCCTCGAAGAGAACATCAACGGTGTGCCGGGAATGACCTATATCACCAGTTCGGCTTCGGCTTCGGGTGACGTCTCGATTCAGGTCTTCTTCGAGCAAGGAACCGACCCCGACCTGGCTGCCGTGAACGTTCAGAACCGTGTCAGCCGTGCCACGGCCTTGTTGCCATCCGAGGTGACCAAGGTGGGCGTGCAGGTGATGAAGCAGCAGAGTAACATCCTGCACATCGGCGCGCTGAAGAGTGTGGATGGCAAGTATGACACCGATTTTATCGCCAACTACATCGACATCAACATCAAGCCCCGACTGATGCGTATCACCGGCGTGGGCGACGTGATAGCGCTGGGTAACACCTATGCCCTGCGCATCTGGCTCAAGCCTGATGTGATGGCGCAGTACGGGTTGGAACCTAACGACGTGTTCGCCGCCATCGGCGGACAGAGCTTCGTTGCTGCCACGGGTTCGCTGGGTGAACAGTCCGAGAACGCCTACCAGTACTCGATGGAGTACAAGGGCACGTTGAAGACTGTTGAGGAGTTCAACGAGATTGTGTTGCGCACCAGCGACGGCGGTCACTTGTTGCACCTGAGCGATGTGGCCGAGGTGGAGATTGGAGCCGTGAGCTACAACTTCACGTCTAACATTGACGGCCAGCCGGGCACCATCTACATGGTGTTCCAGGCCCCGGGCGCCAACGCGACCGAAGTGAACGCCCGCATCAACAAACTCTACGAGGAACTCAAGCCGACGATGCCTGCCGGCCTGGAGTTCGAGATTCTGGAGACCAGCGATGACTTCCTTTTCGCCGCCATCCATAATGTGGTGGAGACGCTGGTCATCGCCATCATCCTGGTGATTCTCGTGGTGTATTTCTTCCTGCAGAGTTTCAGGGCGACTGTCATCCCCTCGTTGTCGATTATCGTTTCGTTGTTGGGAACGTTCGCTATTGTGAAACTCGCGGGATTCTCTCTCAACATCTTGACGCTATTTGCACTGGTACTGGCCATCGGTACGGTGGTCGATGACGCCATTGTGGTCGTCGAGGCGGTCATGGCCAAAATGGAGGGCGGCATCACCGATGCGCGCCGTGCCACCCGTGAGGCTATGAGCGACGTGTCGATCGCCGTCATCTCATGTACCCTGGTATTCATGGCCGTATTTATCCCCGTGGCCTTCATGCCGGGCACATCGGGCTCGTTCTTCACGCAGTTCGGTGTCACACTGGCTTCGGCAGTGGGACTGTCATGCATTTCCGCATTGACGCTGTGTCCCGCGCTCTGTGCCATCATGATGCGTTATTCCAAGGACAATAAGGAGAAGAAGAACCTGAACTACTACGTCACCAAGGCATACACCGTCAGCTACAACGCCATCCTCAAGAAGTACAAGAAGAGCGTGAGCAAATTCATCAAGCGTCCCAAATTGGCTTGGGCGCTGCTCGCTGTAGCAGCTGTATTGCTGTTCTTCTTCATGCGCGGCTTGCCTTCAGGCCTTGTACCCCAAGAGGACCAGGGTGTGTTCTTTGCCGAAGTGCGCGCACCTGAAGGTAGCACCCTGCATGAAACACAGGAGATTGTCAAGAAAGTGGAGGAGAAGGTGAAGAAGATTCCCGAACTGGAGAGCTATGCCGTGGTCAGTGGCTACGGTATCATGGCTGGACGCTCGAGCAGTTGCTATGCCACGCTCATCATCCGCCTGAAGAATTGGGACGACCGTTCGGGCATGAATCATAATATTATGCTGGTGTATGGGCGATTCGCCATGGACTGCAAGGAAATCAAGAATGCGCTAGTCATTCCCTTCCAGATGCCTCAGGTACCGGGCTACGGTTCAAACAACAGCGTGAACCTGGTGCTGCAGGACATGCAGGACCGTCCCATGTCGGAGTTCAACGCCGATGCAACCAAGTTCCTGGCGAAGCTCAACGAACGGCCTGAAATCATGTTGGCGATGTCCACCTACTCGGAACGTTTCCCGAAGTATCAGGTCAACATCGATGCGACACAATGCGACCGTTCCGGCGTGACGCCTGCCGCAGTGCTCCGCACGCTGGGTGCCTATTGCGGCGGTTCCTATGTGGGCAACTTCAACCAGTTCGGTAAGGTGTATCGCATCATGGCCAATGCAGCCCCTGAGTACCGTCTCGACCCCTCGTCGCTCAACAACATCTTCGTCCGCGTGCAGGGCGGCAAGATGGCGCCGATATCTGAGTTCGTTACCTTGAATGAGGTTGTCGGTTCGGCGTCGGTCGACCACTTCAACCTCTTCCAGAGCATCACCTGCGCTGTGATGAGCGCCAGCGGATTCTCGGAGGGCGATGCCCACGAGGCTATCGCCGAGGTGTTCAAGCAGGAGATGCCCAAGGGATACAGTTATGAGTACGGTGGCATGTCGCGCGAGGTAGAGGAGGCCTCAGGGTCTTATGCCACGGTCTTGATTTACGTCATCTGCGTCATCCTGATTTACCTGATTCTGGCATCACTGTATAACTCATGGTTCACGCCGTGGGCCGTGCTGCTCAGCGTGCCTTTCGGACTGATGGGCTCGTTCGGTATCACTTGGCTCGTCTCGCTGCTTCACCTGCCCGGCATGGAGAACAACATCTATCTGCAGACGGGTGTCATCATGCTGATTGGTCTGTTGGCCAAGACGGCTATTCTCATCACCGAGTTCGCCTCGGAGCGGCGTGCCCAGGGCATGAGCATCCGCGATGCGGCCTTTGCCGCCTGTGAGGAGCGCTTGCGTCCCATCCTGATGACCGTTGTCACCATGATTGCGGGTATGATCCCGCTCATCATCGCCGGCGGTGCGGGTGCCAACGGTAACCGTGTACTCGCCCTTGGCGTCACCGCCGGTATGGCCGTCGGCACGCTCGCCCTGCTATTTGTGGTGCCCGTGTTCTTCATGATTTTCCAGCGGTGGCATGAGAAGTTCCAGGGAAAATCCGTTGAGGAACTGGAACCCATCATTGAGGAAGCACAAATCAGTAATGACCCTAAAGACCTTAATGACCTTAAAGGCTCTCACAAATAATTGTAATTGGCAATGAAAACATCGTTCAAAATCATAGTCCTTTGTCTGGCCGCATTGTCTGTGGCAGGCTGCGACACAATCAAGGGGCTGCATGGCAAGTACCAGTCCCAAGCAACGATTCCTGCAGATGTTTACGGTAAAGATATCCCATTGACGAACGACAGCACCTCGCTGGCCGAAATCTCATGGCGTGACTTCTTCACCGATCCCTTGCTGCAGCAACTCATCGACACGGCCCTGTCGCGTAACACCGATATCCAGTCGGCGCGCATCGCCATAAAACAGTCCGAAGCCGCCTTGGAAGCGGCCAAGCAGGGTTTCTTCCCGACGGTGTATTTCTCACCCTCGGGTTCCATCTCCTCTTTTGGCGGCAGTGCGGCATCCAAGACCTACAACCTGCCGTTGCAGGTCAACTGGGACATCGACGCGTTTGGCACCATCAAGAACAAGAAGCGCAAGTCCGAAGCGGTGCTCCTGCAGGCTCAGACCGGTAAACAGATTGTCCAGGCCAACATCGTCTCGGCGGTGGCTCAACAGTACAGCACCCTGCTCTTGCTTGACCAGCAGCTGGAAATCCTGCTCGCTACTGATAGCTTGTGGAATATTTCGCTGGAGACCCAGAAGATACTCTGGGAAAACGGCAAGTCTTACTCCACGGCGGTTAACCAGATGGAGTCTTCCTACCTAAACGTGAAAACTTCGATTGTGGACACGCGACGCAATATCCGCAAGGTGGAGAACGCCATCTGCAGCCTGTTGGCCATCACGCCACAGCACATCCAGCGCAGCCGTTTAGGCCTGTATTCGTTGCCCAGGAGTTTGAGCACCGGCGTGCCCGCCCTGCTGCTACAGAACCGTCCTGACATCAAACTGGCTGACTATGCCATGGAAGAGGCTTTCTATGACACGCAGATTGCCCGTGCCGCTTTCTATCCATCCATCAGTTTGCAGGGACTGGCCGGCTGGACCAATAGCGCGGGAGGTGCTGTCGTGAACCCGGGCAAGATACTGCTTAATGCTGTGGCATCGCTCACCCAGCCCATCTATGCGCAAGGAAAACTGAAGGCCAATCTGAAAATCAGCCAACTGACACAGGAAGACCTGATGAACCAGTATGTGCAGACTGTGATTGATGCAGGTAATGAAGTGAATGAAGCCTTGGCCGACTTCCAGGCGGCAGTGGAAAAGCATGACTATTACCATCGTCAGGTAGCGGTGTTGCACGAAGCATACAAGGGAACCCACGAACTCATGGATAACGGCAAGGCCAGTTACCTTGAGGTGCTCACCGCTCAGGAGTCCCTCCTGAATGCTCAACTCAATGAGGCCACGAACATGTATAACGGGGCCATGGGCATCATTGCCCTGTACATTGCTCTGGGTGGCGCTACACGATAATAGCAAATATCATTGATTATGAAATACTTAGCTTATTTCCTGTTATCTATTTGTGCCGTGACGTTGCTCTCGTCCTGTGAGCACGATGAGCCGATCAATCCCATCAAGCCACTTGAGGATCGCACTGTGCTGGTGCTGACTTCCTATGGTGAAATTTTTGACCAAACGGGCAAGCTGGTGAAAGAACTGCCCAATTGCACGTTTGCCTCGGAAATCATTGCCGAGGGCGACGACTATTTTGTTGCCGGTGTGTCGTCCAAGGAACGTGTGGGCTATTGGAAAAACGGCAAGTGGAACACGCTGCACGTGGATTTCATCGAAGACGTGGACCACTGGATCTACGGCATTGGCAAGTGGGACTCCTACATCTACCTGCTGGACTTGCCCAACGTGCTCAAGAACAGCGGCATCTTTCCGCTCAAGGATTCCGAGTTTTTCATCCCTCCTGATCACGGGTTGGTGGTGAGTGAAGGCAAGTGTTATGTCATCGGCTATGAACCGACCAATGTCGAGAACGTATTTCGCCCTATATTGTACAACTATCACAAGGGGTATTACGAGAAGGAATACCTGCCCCTGCCCCCAGGATACATTACAGGAGAGTGTCGGACCATCTATGCCAGTAACGGCGACCACACCGTGATTGGGGGTATCGTGGGCCGTGAGCCGGCAGTGTGGGTAGACAAGCAATGCCAGATTTATCAAGTCAGTTTCCCGGAACTTCTGGAAGAGGGCTATTACCCCGTGGGGCGCATCGAATGCATCACCGAGTGTAACGGCCACGTGTATGCCGCGGGATTTGAGTATAATGCCGACAGGGAGCTGATAGCCACAGTGTGGATTGACGGTATCCCGCAGCATTACCAGTATAATCCCGACTGTGACGGCAGTTCACAGGCCATTGGCATCCGTTCCTATGGTGACGATGTGTATGTGCTCACTACCGAATTTGACCCGATAGAGAATGATTTATTGACCCACCTGTGGCTGAACGGGAAAATCATTATGTCCTATCACGGCATTCAACCAGCAGGATTCGCAGTCTTGTAAATCTTATAAATAATTATGAAACAGACATTTTTATATCTATTATTCGTGATTTGCACATTGGCGCCGCTCTCTTCATGCGAGCATGAAGAACCGGTCAACCCCATCAAGCCGCTTGAGGAGCGTACTGTACTGCTGGTAGCTTCCAATGGCGAGATTTATGACCAAAACGGCGAGTTGGTCACGCATTTGCCCAACTGCACTTTTGCCGCTGAGATCATCTCGGACGGTGACGACTACTTCGTGTCAGGTGTTCAGTCAAAGGGGCGCGTGGGTTATTGGAAAAACGGCAAGTGGAACACGCTGCATGTCGATTTTATCGATGATGTGGATCACTGGACCTACGGAATTGGCAAATGGGATTACTACATCTACTTGCTTGATATTCCCAATGTGCTTAAAAACAGCGGTATCTTTCCGCTTGAGGACTTCCACGACCTCGTGCCCGCCAATCATGCGCTCGCCGTGAGCGAAGGCAAGTGCTATGTAATCGGTTATGCATTCAACGGAGATCTTGATCATGCTCATTATCAGCCGGTGCTGTACACCAATTACAAGAAAGAGTATCTCCCTATGCCCGAGGGTGCCTTGACGGGAGAATGCCATGCAATTTATGCCTATGACCGCGACCATACCATTATCGGCGGTATGATCGACGCCATGCCTGCCGTTTGGGTCGAGAAGCAATATGAGGTTTATCCTGTCAGCTATCCTAGGGAAACGCTCGGCGACAACTTGTACTTGATTGGGCGCGTGGGGTCGGTGACAAAGTGTAACGGCCACATCTATGCGGCAGGTTTTGAATATGACTACAACAATACGATGTTAGCCACCGTGTGGACCGATGCTGTCCCCTCGCATTACCAGTCGGGATGGGAATGCACCAGTTCAGATGCCGTCGAAATCCACTCCTATGGCGATGACGTGTATCTGCTCACCACAGAATATAACAACGACACTGACGAGTCCAGAGCCCACCTGTGGAGGAATGGCGAACTAATCAAAAGCTATAATAATAATATCCAAGTATCTGGATTTACAGTACTTTAGGCTACTGAAAACTAAGGACTAGAAACTTAAACATAATAATTCAAAACTTTAAAAATATGAACTATACGAGAGCATTATATCTTGCCTTGATGGCTCTGGTTGGTTTACCGTTAATGGGCCAGATTGTTACGTCAAAAAAAGGCGTAGAACAACAAAAAATCAATGTGGACAGTGTTATCAATGATTTTGACAGCCGCCCGGCCTTTGGCATCTACAAGGACACTTACTTCGTCGGTGGTACGGCACTCAACACCAAGCCCACCGAGTTCAACAGTGATGTGAAGTTCCAAATCAGCTTCCGCCACAGGCTCACAAAGTCTATCCTGCCCTTGCACAGCCACCTGTTCTTGCAATACTCGCAAAAGGCGATTTGGAACGTGTTTGAGGAGTCATTGCCCTTCCATGACCTGAATTTCAATCCCGGCATCGGTGTGCAGAATCTGGTTGTGTATAACGGCAGGCTTGTGGGAAATGGCACGATCATGCTTGAACATGAGTCCAACGGGCGTGACGGCGAGGCATCGCGCAGCTGGAACAAGGTTTCAGTCAGCTATGCTGCAGTGATTGATCCTCGACTGGAGGTATATGGCAAGACATGGATTCCCATCATCGACGGGCAACAGAACAAGGACATCCTCAAGTATTGCGGTATCTTCCAGGTTGGTTCACAGTTTATCTCTTCAGACAGGCGTTGGGTGGCCGATGTCACCTTCGTGAAGCGTCAGGGATGGAACCTCAACTTCAACACGATTCTGAATGTGGGATTCCGCTTCAGCAAGAAGGACAACCAGTACTTCATGCTGCATTTCTATGACGGCTACGGCGAGAACCTGCTGGACTATAACAAGTACCACTGCCGCCTGCGCATCGGTCTGTTGATACGCCCGAATTTCTTCAGCGACTTCTAAACCAAGATTCATTTATTCTCATTATCTTTGTAGCCGATGATGAGACGTTGCATATTGATATTGTCATTACTGCTCACCACGGCGATGCTGTCGTGGGGACAAGTATCGGAGCCGCTTGTTGTCCAGCAGCAAGACAGCCTGCAACAATCGGTCGATACTGTTCAACAACTGAGCAAGATGCAGAGGGCTAAGGAGCGTTTCCATCAACGCGTCGAGGCGAAACTCAACGAGCCGTATGACACGACGCGCAACAAAGGCTACTGGTGGCGCGCGCTCAAGCACGGGAAAGTGAACTTCAAGGACAGCACGATGGGCTATCCCAAATTTGTGATGTTCTGTTATAGGACCTACGTGTGGGGTGACCGGGCATTCAACAGCTACGACAATTCCTATGTCACAAGCACCGGAAAGAATTGGAAACTCATCCTCAAGAGCAACAACTGGGTGGACTCTTACATTGGCCATCCTGTCAAGGATGTGAACCAGATCATTAACAGCAATCTGGTCTCCAACATCGGTCTCTCGCTGTCATTCATGGCAGTGAGTGTGGGTTATTCGATAGGTGTGAGCAACCTGATACATGGCGGTAAAGTTTCGGATAAGGTCGACTTCTCGTTCACATGCGCTCGCTTTACTGCCGATGCCTACTATTGGGAGAACAACAATGAGATCAATGCGATCTATAGGATCAAGGATCTGGACAACGTCAGGCACAAAGCCAGGCAGTCGGGCGTCAGCCGCAAGGCGATGGGCTTGACGGCCTACTACTTCTTCAACAACAAGCGCTATGCCCAGGCAGCCGCCTACTGTTTCTCCAAGTACCAGAAGCGTAACGCCGGTTCGTGGCTGGCGGGCTTCAGTCTGCAGCACTACGACGTGTCACTGGATGTGGAGAAGTTGTCTGATGATGTGCGCCCTTTCTTCCCGACGCAGGCCGACGCACCCCGCATCCTGTACAACGACTACTGCCTGCTCTTCGGCTACGGACAGAACTGGGTATTGAGCCCCAAGTGGCTGTTGAACTTAACCATCACCCCCTACGTCGGCTACCGTCACAACCACTTCATCGGTCCCGATGACAGTGCCAGTAACATCTCGCTCAACTGCCGCGCACGCTTGGGTGCCGTGTACAACCACAAGCAGTTCTTTATGGCTTTCCAGACCTATGCCGACCATCACCGGTACGCCTCAAAGATTAGTCGCCTTGTCAACTCCCTCTTAGAGTTTTCTGCCCTGGTCGGAATCAGGTTCTAAGGTCAGGGAACGATAATTACATCAAATACTACAGAGATAAAAAACGACAAATTACGCTAATTGAGCAAATATCAAGATGATTGATTCGCTTAATTAGCGTAATTCGTTGGTTGGAGAACAATGATGCTAGAACTCGAAGCCCAGGTTGATGTAGAAGGAGACTTGTTTGGTGAGGTTACTCCAGCTGATGGAACCGCCCAAAGGACCAAACATGCTGTTGTAGGCATAGGCGAGTTGAGCTCCCCAAATGGGCTTGCTGTTGAAGATGCCGTCCAATTTGTCGTTATGCTTGGCGAGGTGTCCCTTTGCCATGAGGTAGTGCTCCTTGAATAGGCGTTGTTGCAGCTTGAGACCCATAATCAGTAATTTGCTGTCTATGAGATGGCAGTGGCCGAAGCCCGAGAATGACAGTTGCTGGGCATAATAGATGCCGTCGCGGTTGCCGCCCAACATGTTCATGGCGGTAGCGGGAAGGTCCTTGCCAAACATCAGTCGCCCATAGACCATGGGCTGCACATGGGTCGTGCTGGTCAGCGGTACTGTCATGCGCCACTTGGCGCTCACCTCGCTGAAACCCGCATGGCCTTTCCACTGGGCAAAGTTGTCGGTATAATAAGCGTACTGGGCTTCGGCGCGCATACCCTTATGAGTGAAGTACCAGTTGTCCTCGGTGTTATACCGTGCGCTGGCATGGTAGTTGAAATAGTATTCGAAGTCATTGAAGTGGTATTCGAAATCCTTGAAATAATCGATGCTATACTGGCTAGACAGTATATCATAGTGGTGGTAATGCTCCCAGGCAATGCCCAGGTCAAAGTTCAGGTTGAGCGCGTCGAATGAGAACAGCGTGGCATTGGCTTTCTGATAAACGAACTTCAGGTTCTCTGAACGTCGCTTTCCCATGAACAGGTCGATGTCTTCATGCCAGATCTCATAGGACAGGCCAATCCTGCGGTGAGGCTTGGGTATCATGTTCCATGCCAGACGGCCCATGGTGCGCTTACCCAACCTCAGGGTGAGGTCGAGCGTCTTGTCCAGTTTGTTACCGAAGTAATAGGTCGCCCCGATTTGCCCTGCCACCAATTCCTCGTTGTCATATCTCACGCCCACGCTGGCCTTGATGGAATTCTTGGCATTCTCCTCGTTCACGAGTTTGCCGGCCTGGGTATTGTCGATGTCGCTCAGCTTGATGATGCTGTACTCGGGCTTGTAGTCGGCGGGCACACCGACCAATTCCTTGAGCATCATGATAGAGTCCATTTGGGCTCTTGTGGCTTCTTCACCGCGCTTGATCAGCTCCTTGATGGCCGAGCGGTAGAAATGGGCTGCCGAGTAGCCCCTCACGGGGACACGGATGATGAGGTCGCAATACTTGTCATTCTCGTCGCTGCGGTTGTGGATGTCGGCGCCAACCGATCGCTCAAGAATGTCGGAGGTGGAGTAGTAGTTCTTGTTCAGCCCCAGGTCGGTGCGGATGCCAATCACGATGTCGGCACCCATTTTGCGGGCCAGGTCGGCAGGGAAGTTGTTCTTGGTGCCGCCGTCAACAAGGATGTAGGGATCCATTCTCACGGGGGCGAACACGCCGGGCACGGCCATACTGGCGCGGATGGACCTGGCCAGCGAACCATGGTCAAGAACCACCTCGCTGTCGGTAATCAGGTCGGTAGCGATGCACCCGAAGGGGCGGGGAAGCGACTTGAAGTCAATGTCTTCGGGCTGGCGCAGGTAGTGGCGCAGGGTCTTCTCGACATTGATGCCGCGGATGAAACCACCGGCCAGCGTGTCCTGGCTTTTGTCCAAAAAGATGCGATAATCGAACAGATAGATGTTTTGTTTCTCACGCTCGTCAAGTGTCTGGTTTCTCATCGACAGACGGTCGCGCAGGATGTCGCCCCAGTCCATGCTGTTGACGATGGTCTCGATATCATCGGCATCATAGCCCACGGCATACATGCCGCCGATGATACTGCCCATCGATGTGCCAGTGACCATGTCGATGGGGATGCCGGCCTCTTCCAGCACCTTAAGGGCGCCGATGTGAATGGTGCCCATAGCGCCGCCACCGCACAGCACGACGGCGACCTTCTTGCGTTCTTTCTTGGTGGGTTCTGCTGGTTGGGCCATCAGGCTTATGGCCGTCATTAGCAGAATGATAGATAAATAGAAGCGTTTCATTAAAAATATTTTTTTGCAAAGGTACTGATTTTTGATAATTAATTGTTACCTTTGTGAGTTAAATCAAACCTTACTGCAATTATGAAGACCTATCTCGTAACAGGAGCCGCCGGATTTATCGGCTCAAACTTTGTGAAGTATATTTTGGGTAAGTATGGCGACAACATCGAGATCATTATCCTCGATGCCTTGACCTATGCCGGTAACCTGGCTTCCATCAAGGGCGAGTTGGAGCGCTCTAACGTTACTTTTGTCCGTGGCGACGTTGGTGACCGCGAACTAGTGCAGGAAATCATGAGGGAATATGATGTGGACTATATCGTCAACTTTGCGGCCGAGAGCCACGTGGACCGCAGTATCACCAATCCGCGCCTCTTCCTTGAGACGAATATCCTGGGCACACAGAATATGCTTGACTGCGCCCGCGAGGCTTGGTTCACTGGCAAGGACGACAAGGGACATAATACTTATGCCCCAGGCAAGAAATACCTGCAGATTTCGACCGACGAGGTCTATGGCTCCCTGACCAAGGACTTTGACGAGCCGCAGCCGCTGGAAGTGAGCGATGACGTGCGTGAGGTCATTCAGGGCCGCACCGACCTTAAGACCTATGGCCGCCGTTTCTTCACCGAAGAGACACCACTGGCACCGCGTTCGCCTTATTCGGCCAGCAAGACAAGTGCCGACCTCATCACCATGGCCTATTACGAGACCTATGGCCTGCCCGTCAACATCACCCGTTGCAGCAACAACTACGGCCCCTATCATTTCCCCGAGAAGCTCATCCCGCTCATCATCAAGAACATCCTTGAGGGCAAGAAACTGCCCGTCTATGGCAAGGGTGAGAACGTGCGTGACTGGCTATATGTTGAGGACCACTGCAAGGGCATCGATCTGGTGCTGCGTCAGGGCACTGTAGGCGAGGTCTATAACATCGGCGGTTTCAATGAGGAAAGCAACATCAACATCGTTAAGCAGGTCATTGCCATCATTGCACGCATCATGCGCGAGGAGCCCGAATATCAGCAGCTGCTCCAGTGCGACCTCGATGTCATCAACGACAACCTCATCGAGTTCGTTACCGACCGTCCCGGTCACGACATGCGCTATGCGATTGACCCCACCAAGATAGCACGTGAGTTGGGCTGGTACCCCGAGACCCCCTTCACCGAGGGCATTGAGAAGACCATCCGTTGGAACCTCAATCACCAACCCTGGGTGCGCAGCGTCACCAGCGGCGACTACCAGCGCTACTACGAGGATATGTACGGCAACCGCTAAATAGATGGTTAGCAGATGAGGTATCGAGTGGTTTTTGAATATCAGACCGAGGATGGCGCGATGAGCGATGTCTATAACTGCCGCGACGAGCAGTCGGCAATGGAGAAATTCGCTGAACTGAAGGTCAGCCTCATGCATGCCATCGACCCAGACTGCTGCGAAGTGGTGGATGAACCGACACACTACAGCCTCATCAACCGAGAGGTGGGCTTCTACGGCTACGTCCGCTTGATTACAGAATGAAATACCCCCTGTAGTCCATGCTCCGACGGCAAGGATGCCATTATATTCATGGTCTTCTTTTTTGTTTTGCGGCAGTGTTGGCAGGTTGAGTGACGATTTGTCACCTTAGTATATTATGGCATATTATTTGAGGTGGAGTGGGGCAGAGACCTCCCTCCACTCTACATTATACTGACAATGTAAAACTAAACAATATCATATTATGCCAAAAGGAACTATTGGGGTAACGACCAACAACATCTTCCCCGTTATTAAGAAATTTCTGTACAGTGACCACGAGATTTTCCTGCGTGAGCTGGTGAGCAACGCCGTTGACGCCACGCAGAAGCTGAAGACCCTGTCGGGAGCCGGTGAATTCAAGGGCTCGACCGAGGACCTGAAGGTCAACATCGCCGTTGACAAGGAGGCCGGCACGCTCACCGTTAGTGACAGCGGCATCGGCATGACCGCCGAGGAAATCGACAAGTACATTAACCAAATCGCTTTCTCGGGTGCCGAGGAATTCCTCGAGAAGTACAAAGACACCGCCAATGCCATCATTGGTCACTTCGGATTGGGCTTCTACTCGGCCTTTATGGTGGCCAAGAAGGTGGAAATCCGCACCTTGAGTTGGCAGGAAGGTGCCAAGGCCGTCAGCTGGACTTGCGACGGCTCGCCCGAGTTTGAGATGGAGGAATGTGACAAGGCCGAACGCGGCACCGACATCATCCTCACCATCGACGATGACGAGAAGGAATTCCTTGAGACCGCCCGCATCGAGGGCCTGCTCAAGAAGTATTGCCGCTTCCTGCCCGTGCCCATCATCTTCGGCAAGGAGCAGGAATGGAAAGACGGCAAGTATCAGGATACCGACCGCGACAAGGTCATCAACGATGTGGAACCCCTGTGGTCGCGTATGCCTGCCGACCTCAAGGACGAAGACTACCTGAAGTTTTACCATGCCATCGAGCCGATGCAGGACGATCCCCTGTTCTGGATTCACCTCAACGTGGATTATCCCTTCACCTTGACGGGTATCCTCTACTTCCCGAAAATAAAGAACAACCTGGACATTCGCAAGGACCGCATCCAGCTCTACTGCAACCAGGTTTATGTAACCGATAGTGTCGAGGGTGTAGTCCCCGACTGGCTGATGTTGCTGCAGGGCGTCATCGACAGCCCCGATATCCCGCTGAACGTGTCGCGCAGCTACCTGCAGAGCGACCGCGCCGTGAAGAAGATTTCAACCTATATCACCAAGAAGGTCGCCGCGCGCCTCGAGGAAATCGCCAAGAACCAGCCCGAGGAGTTCGAGAAGAAATGGAACGACATCAAGATCTTCATCGAGTACGGCATGTTGAGCGACGAGAAGTTCTGCGAGTCGGGTTTGAAGTTCGCTTTGCTCGAGAATACCGACGGCAAGCACTTCAACCTTGAGGACTATCGCAAACTCATTGAGGCCGAACAGACCGACAAGGACGGCAACCTCATCTGCCTTTACGCCACCGACAAGGAGGCACAGTATGCCTACATCAAGGCGGCCACCGACAAGGGATATGACGTGCTGCTGATGAATGGCGAACTTGACGTCCCCTTTGTGGGCATGCTCGAGCAGAAGCAGGAGAAGATGCGGTTTCTGCGCGTGGACAGCGACGTGCTTGATAACCTCATCCGCAAGCAGGACGACAAAGGGCCGCAGTTTACTCCCGAGCAGCAGGAAATCGCCCAGACGCTGTTCCACTCTCAGATACCGCCTGTCGAGAAAGCAGAATTCATGGTCAGCTTCGCCGCTATGTCGCCCGATGACAAGCCCGTGGTGATCACCCAGGCCGAGTATATGCGCCGCATGAAGGACATGGCTCGCTTCCAGCCCGGCATGAGCTTCTATGGCGAGATGCCCGACATGTACAGCATGGTGCTCAATACCAAGCATCCGCTTGTACAGAAAATCGTTGAGCAGGCCGAGCAGTCGCTTGAGGCCGAACTCAAACCTGTCAACGAGGACATCACCGCCACCCAAAACGTCGTCAAGGCCATCCGTGACCTGGACAAGGACAACAAAGGTGTGCCCGAGGACAAGAAGCAGGACCTCGAGGACAACGAGAAGCACCTTGAAGAGTTGCGCAAGCAGAAAGAGAATCTCGTTGTGGCCTACGCCGCTGGCGAGAGCCGCGTGCATCAGCTCATCGACATCGCCCTGCTCACCAACGGTATGCTCAAGGGTGAAGGCCTGGAGCGCTTCCTCAAGCGCTCAATCGGCCTGCTCAAGTAACCCGTTGTTGACCAATTAGGAAAACAATAAATACAATAAGTACAAATTGAAGACAGATCATTTGTATTTGTTGTATTTATTGTTTTCTGTTTTTTTATTTTTTGCAAATAATTGGTGATTAATTTTTGTATTACGTTTTTTGTAGTACTTTTGCCAATGAGGATCAATAGGGATGATTTTCCTTAGATGAAAATATCTTGTTTTTTTAAAATTATATTTTTACTAATCACTTAATTTAATTATGAAGAAATTCCTTACTCTTATCGCTGTGGCTGTGATGGCTTTTGCCGCTCAGGCCGCCGAGTTGACCGTTGCCGAGGGTACCGAGACCCAAACCATGCTTCCTGTCTATGGTTTCTATGTGGACCGTGTTGGCACGTTTGACCAGATGATTTATCCCGCCGATATGCTCACCGACATTGTTGGCGGCCAAATCAACGGTTTGAAGTTTTATGCCGATGAAACCGGTATCAAGTTCGCTGATGTTACCCTTCAACTGTCGTTGAAGACCGTCGACCAGCTGGGTTATGAGAACGCTATTGCAGTGACCGATGCAACTGTTGTGGCCGAAGTTACTCCTGCCAAGGGTGAGACCGAATTGACCTTCGCCCTCAACGAGCCTTTTGAGTATGCTGGTGGCAACCTCATGGTCGAGGTGCGCGTTATCGCTACCGCGGGAGATTGGGGTTCAACCAAGTTCTATGGTGTTGAGACCGAGAACGTGGCCAGCTATTGCGAGTATGTTTGGAGCAACTGGGGTGATCCTTCGGTTGAGACCAAAAACTTCCTGCCGATGGCTACCTTCACCTATGAGGCTGGCACAACTCCCCAACCCGAATACACTCCCGTTGCTCCCAAGGTGACCATCCAAACCAACGACGCCGATGTAGTTGTTGAGGGTATCATCGAGGGTGGTGCCGCCGACTACGGTACTGTTACCCTGTATCAGATCGACGAGGAAGGCGTGCGTCACGAGATTGAGAATCCCGAGAGCTTTACCCGCGAGTCTGAGGACTACGTAGTAAACATAGTTGCTGTTGCAACCTATGAGAACGGTGAGGTTATGGAGAGCGAGCCCGTTCAGGTTACTGTTTCCAAGAAGCAGGAGAAACCCACCGGTGTCAACGAGATGAACGCTGACAAGACCGTTAAAGGCGTACGCTACTTCAACATGGCCGGTCAGGAGATGCAGGAGGCTAACGGCATGACCATCGTCGTTACCACCTACACCGACGGCACTACCAGCGCTGTTAAGGTGATGAAGTAATTTATTAGGCTTTAGGTCTTAGGCTTTACCTTTTGGGCTTTAGGTCTATTGCAGACAAATTGAGGAGACGCAAAAAAACTTGCGTCTCCTTTTTGTTGAGTTGTCGAATTGTGGTAATTTTGTGAATTCAAAAACTTTTGGCTATGAAAAGAAGTCTATTGTTAACATTGCTTGTTTGGGTGATGTTGGGCGCCCAAGCACAGGTTCCTCAGTTTTCGTCAACCAGTTTCACCGACTGGGTGTATACTAATCCTGCAACTGAGCTCAACAGCAAGAATATTCTGAATAACAAGATTTACCTGTATACCACATCTACCGGTCTGCAATTGACCCTGACATCACCGCGCTTCACTTGCGGTAAGGGGCAGGTCATTGACATGAAAGTGACGTGGATCACCGACCAGTGGCAGACCGAAGACTTTGTGGTCGGCAAGGTGGGCTTGACTGCCGCGATACTTGATGATGACGGTGTCGTGCGGGATTCCGTCACCTTTACCCCGACCACTGTGAGCCGCACGAACTATTTGAACCTGTCGATTGCCGTCCCCCGTGGCATGAGTCATGCCAGGTTACGCTTCGCCTCGTGGAAAGCCGATGTCAACAGCAACGGTGCCGTCCGTCAGATTGAGATGAGTTCAACCCTGCGAGCCGATGTCAATGCTGACAATGAGGTCACGATAGCCGATGTCAACGTCATCATCAGTGTCATTCTGGGTGTCGCAGTAGACGATGAAACCCATTCCCGTTGCGACGTGAACGGTGATGGAGAAATCAACTTGGCCGATGTCAACGATGCGATAGATGTGCTCTTGTGGTGACGGATTAAATAGGGGTGAAAATTGTAATCTTGGGCGGTTTTGATGAAAATGAAATAAAAAAATATGTGAAAATTTGCACAATTCATTTTTTTGACGTACTTTTGCTTGATTTCTTAACGTCTGCGCTGAAATTGGCATGAAATTGGGCAAGAAATTATCAGAAAAAGGCTTAAAATGACCTGTTAAATGATGTTTTCTTTCTTAATGAGTGTTAAATTTTGGCCGTGTTAGAAATTTGTATTACTTTTGCCAAAAATTTGTCTAAATAGTGTTTAATAAAATTTTATTAAAATGAAAAAGATTATCTTGACTTTAGCCCTTCTTATGGGCGTATTTGCTGCTCAGGCTCAGTCTCTGGAGCAGAACAAGTTCTTTGACAACTGGTCGGTAACCTTGAAGGGTGGCGCTATCATGCCCTTCCAGGGTTATGCTTTCTGGCCCAGCGCTCGTGGTATCTTCGGTTTGGAGATCAAGAAGCAGCTGACTCCGGTCTTCGGTCTGGGCGCTGAGGGTGAGGCCACCATCAACACCACCAGCTGGTGCAAGGAGCCCAACTATTGGGGACCCAAGAGCCCGAACATCATCGACCACACCATGGCCGGTCTGTTTGGTACTGTTAACCTGAGCAACCTCTTCGGCGGTTACAAGGGTATGCCTCGCGTATTCGAACTCGAGGGTGTTATCGGTGCTGGTTGGCTGCACGCCTTCCACCGCACTGAGTCGGCCAATGTTTATGGCAACGACTACAACAGCTGGTACACCAAGGCTGGTGCCAACCTGAACTTCAACTTCGGTGAGAGCCGTGCTTGGACCTTCAGCTTAAAGCCCGCTGTTCTTTGGGACATGAACGGTGACATCATGATTCCTTATCGTCACAATCTGCCCGCTCGCGCTACTTGGACTGGCGAGCCCCACAACGGTAAGAGCCAGATGAACGCTAACCACGCTGCTGTAGAGCTTGAGGCTGGTATCACCTACCACTTCAAGGGTAGCAATGGCGAGCGTTACATCACTTTCTGCCCCTACAGGTACAGCCAGGCTGACATCGATGCTCTCAACGACGATATCAACAACCTTCGCAACCAGCTCAATGGTAAGGATGGTGAGATCAATCGCCTGAAGGGTGATGTCAACAAGCTCCAGCGTGATTTGGATGCTTGCCGCAATCAGCCCAAGCCTAATAACACCGAGATTATCAACGACCACGCCAAGTACATGAACGTTCTCGTTCACTTCAAGGTTAACAAGACCAACATCACCGCTGATCAGCAGCCCAATGTTGAGCGCGTTGCCATGTACCTGAAGAACAACCCCAAGGCCACTGTTGACATCAAGGGTTATGCTTCAGTAGAGGGTCCCGCCGACAACAACGTACGTCTGGCTAATGGCCGTGCCGAGGCTGTTAAGAACATGCTCATCAACAAGTACAAAATTGAGCCCAACCGCATCAACGCTAAGGGCTGTGGTACCACTGACATGTTCCAAGAGCTCAGCTGGAACCGCGTTTCGATCTGCGAACTCATCGTTAAGGACTAATTCGCGATTGAACCAAACGGTTAATTAACTCAAAATGTCGCCCTGCTGACCATTCGTCAGCGGGGCGATTTTTTTCTGCCTCATAACTTATGACGCAAAGGCTTTTCAATACCAAGATAGCTATGGAAACAGCTATTTTGGAATAGGATGGGTGGTTATCAGAGCTTGTGCTTTTGACCTTGCCGAAAGGCTGATTTCATCTCTCATTAAGCAAAGTTGCTGAAGATTTGCGCTGTTTTTCAGAATAAAGACGTAAATTTGCAACCAGATATCAACCAATAACATCAAACCTACTGACTATGAGAATGACTAAACGACATGGCCTGACGCTGTTGATGGCAGTTCTGCTGGCGTTGCCCATGCTGTCACAGCAACAGTTCACGCTCGAGGATTTGAACTTTGGCGGGACCAATTACCGAAACATGATTCCCCAGAACCGTTCGCTCACTTGGTGGGGCGACAAGTTGATCCACATGTCGAGCAAGGGCGATACCTGCTGGACGGTGGATCCTGTCACGGGTAAGGAGAAACTGCTGTTCACCCTCGCTCAACTCGACAAACGTGCCCGATTGACTGAACAGGAGCGCATTTTGGCAGTGGTTTCATTCCCGTATCCCGACCAGCCGTTGGCATTGGTCCATAACGCGCAGGACGAACGCATGCTCATTGACTTCAAGAAGGGTAAGGTGGTGTGGCGTCAGCCCCTGAACGGTTATCAGGCGAGCGAGTGGAACAAGCAGAGCCGCGCTAATGCCTATGTCAAGGACGATAACCTCTATGTGACCGATGGCACTGGCAACACCCGTCAGGTGACCAGCGACGGCTCTCGTGACCTGGTTTATGGCCAGAGCGTGCACCGCAACGAGTTCGGTATTGAGGGCGGTCTGTTCTGGAATCCGCAGGGTAGCCGCTTGGCTTTCTATCGCATGGATCAGAGCATGGTGACCGACTATCCCTTGATCAACGTCCCCGAGATAGACGACAGCACCCACATCATAGCCACGCCTGCTCCCGAGAAATACCCGATGGCGGGTCAGACCTCCCATCTGGTGTGGGTGGGTGTGCTCGATGTGGCCACGGGTGACACGGTCTATCTCAAGGCCGGCGACCCCACCGACCGCTATTTCTCAAATATCTCGTGGAATCCCGACGGCAACATCGTCTACATGATGGAGGGTAACCGTGACCAGAACGAGGTGGACCTCGTGGCCTATGATGCCGTGACAGGCAACCGCCTCAATTCGCTCTACCACGAGAGCCATCCCAAGTATGTCGAGCCCCAGCATCCCATCACATTCCTGCCTTGGGATAATGATAAATTCCTCCTGTGGAGCGAGAAGGATGGCTACAACCACCTCTATCTGTATGATATTGCTGGCAAGTTGGTAAAACAGCTCACTCAGGGTGACTGGGTGGTGATGGAACTGTTGGGTTTTGATGAAAAGGAAAAGGCCGTCATCATCAGCGCCAATGCCGAAAGTCCCATCCAGCAGAACCTCTACCGCGTGGACGTGGCAACAGGTAAAATGACCCTCGTTGACGAGGGCGGCAACGGGTGGCACACCGGTCGCCTGAGCGCCAGCGGTCAATACCTCATCGACAGTTATCAGGAGCCCGAGGTTGCCCGCCATATCTCCATCATTGACACCCGCACGGGCAAGGATATGCGCTACTTCACTGCTCCCAATCCATGGGAAGGCTACGCCGTGCCTGACTACCGCTGCGGCAGCATCAAAGCGGCTGATGGCGTGACCGACCTCTACTATCGTCTGGTACTGCCCACCGACTTCGATGAGAGCAAGAAGTATCCCACCGTGGTCTATGTTTATGGCGGTCCGCATGCCCACAACGTGGATGCGCGCTGGCATTGGAGCAGCCGCAGTTGGGAAACCTATATGGCACAGCGTGGTTATGTCCTGTTCATCCTTGACAACCGTGGCAGTGAGAACCGCGGCCGTGATTTCGAGCAGGCCACTTTCCGCCAGCTGGGCCAGGTCGAGATGAAGGACCAGATGTGTGGCGTGGACTTCCTCAGGACGCTCAACTATGTTGATACAGCGCGCTTGGGCGTGCACGGATGGAGCTTCGGTGGTTTCATGACCATCAGTTTGATGACCAACTATCCTGACGTGTTCAAGGTGGGTGTCGCCGGTGGTCCTGTCATTGACTGGAAGTGGTATGAGGTGATGTATGGCGAGCGCTATATGGACACGCCGCAGACTAACCCCGAGGGCTATGCCTTGACGAGCCTCATCCACAAGGCTAAGGACCTCAAGGGCCGTCTCCAAATCATCATCGGCCTCAACGACCCGACCGTGGTGCCCCAGCACGCTTACAGTTTCTTGAAAGCCTGCATCGCGGCCGGAACGCAGCCCGATTTCTACGTTTATCCCGGTCAGGGCCACAACATGCGCGGTCACCAGAGCGTGCACTTGCACGAGCGCATCACGCGCTACTTCGATGACTATCTGAAATAAAGAGGATACCCCTCCCTTAGACAAAGAAATCGGTTCTCAGCAAATCTGTTGAGAACCGATTTTCTTAGATGAGTTGCGGATTACTTCATCACCTTTGTGGTCTTGGTGGTGCCGTCGGTGTAGGTGGTGACGACGATGGTCAGGCCGTTAGCCTCGGTCATTTCCTGGCCAGCCATATTGAAGTAGCGCACGCCGGCAACCTGCTTGTCACCTGCCACCTCGTTGATGCCGGTTGTGCCGGGAGTCTTGAACTGCTGCGAAGCCAAGGGTCCCCATTCGCCGTTGGCGTTCTTGCCGATAGAGAAGGCGATGTACCAGGTGTTGGGATCGGCATTCCATTGAGCCTCGTCGATGCCATACTGGTCCCAATAGGGGTCATACGGATTGTCCTGCTTGAGGTAGTTCGTCACGTTCTCGATGCCCCACTCCTCGGACTCAAAGGCCGACAGCAGGATGATGATGTCATGGTGGACTGCCACTTCCTCGTTGGGGATATAGGTCACCCACTGGTAGTAGCCGAACTCCTCATCACCGCCAAACTCGCCAATCTCGATGGTCATCACGGCCTCGCCGGTGCCTCCTATATTGGCTGTGGTAACGGGGATGATGATCATGTCGGCATCCACGCCTTCAGCATCCCAACATTGCACGTAAATCTCGTAGTCCTTACCAGGTGACTGGTTGTTCCAGGTGTGCTGGTAAGTCTCGGTCTTGGTGATACCCCATGCCTTGATCATGTCGCCCATGGTTTGGAAACCCATCCAGGGGCCAAACATGGCAAACTGCTGCTCAGCGGTGCCGGCATCAAACAGGCAGATGGCATAACCCGCAGCCTCAGCATTGGGCATGAAAGTGATGGTAATGAAATCGGTGCCCACTGCGTCGACGGTATAGTCCACCGAGGGTTGAGCATTCATGCAAAAACTTGTCAATAATAGCGCAAGCGCAAAGAGGATTTGTTTCATCATAATTTAGGTTGTTAAGTGGTTAAACAAAAAAGTGTATTGTGCTGTGTATTAATGTTGTATGTTTCTGTTAGTCCATGACTCCAAGAAGCTGTTTTTGCCTTCAAGGAACTTCGCAAAGATACTCATTTTTTTGGTATAAACAAATAATATTGTTTTTTTAAAAAATTGTTTCTGCTGATTATTGTCATTGGGGCTTTTGAAATAATCGTGTGTTGACATGAAACCGATGTGTGATAAAGGCCAAAGTACTGTAATTATTGCAGTTATCTATATAATAGATAAAAAGTTAATAAAAAGTGTTGTGAAAAGGCCTGAAATAGGGGAATTTTTGCTATATTTGCAGCCTATTATGACATAAACCAATATATTCCAAAACATAAACATTATGAACAAACAAATCACATTGGAACAAGCCGTTGAAAAAGTACAGGACGGCATGACTATTATGTTTGGCGGTTTCTTGGGTAATGGCAGTGCCACCCAGATTATTGACGCCATTGTAGAAAAGGGTGTAAAAGACTTGACCATCATCGCTAACGACACCGCCTATGACGAGGTGGCTCACGGTAAGCTGGTCTCCAATCACCAGGTTAAGAAGGCTATTGTCTCCCACACGGGAACCAACAAGCAGACCGCATTGCAGAAGAATGAGGGCACCCTCATCGTCGAGTACGTACCCCAGGGCACCCTGGCAGAGCGTATCCGTGCGGCAGGTGCTGGCCTCGGTGGCGTGCTGACCCCCACTGGTCTGGGCACCATCATGGCCGACGGCAAGGACATCGTTACTGTTGACGGCAAGGACTATCTGTTGGAGAAGCCCCTGCGCGCTGACATCGCCTTCCTGCGTGCCAATATCGTTGACGAGTTCGGCAATATGGTATTCCTGGGCACCACTAACAACTTCAACCCGTTGATGGCCACCGCTGCCGACTATGTCGTTGTCGAGGCCGAGAAACTGGTTCCCGTTGGTGAAATCGCACCCGAGCACGTCCATGCTTCCGGTATCTATGTTGACGGCATCTACGTGGAGAAATAATAACTGGGGACTAGAAACTAAGGACTAGGGACTAAAAACTAGAAACTGAAGAAATGGAATACAAGACAATGATCAGATTGCGCATGAGCGCAAAGGATGCACACTACGGTGGCAATCTGGTTGACGGAGCCCACATGGTACACCTGTTTGGCGACGTGGCAACCGAGTTATTGATTATGCGTGATGGTGACGAAGGCCTCTTCTGTGCCTACGACAATATCGAGTTCCTGGCTCCCGTCTATGCCGGTGACTTCATCGAGGCCGAGGGTTGGATTGACCGCGAGGGCAATACCTCACGTCACATGATTTTTGAGGCCCGCAAGGTGGCCAAGGCCCGCCCCGACATTTCGGACTCGGCAGCCGACATCCTTGAAGAGCCCATCATCGTTTGCCGTGCTTCAGGCACCTGCGTGACTCCCAAGGACTGCCAGCGCAAGAAATAACGGTTTCCTGTGCCACGGCTTTGCCGTGGCCAATAATAACTAAGGACTTAAAACAAAGGACTAGAAACTAGAATGGATAAACTGATTATCACTGCCGCCATCTGCGGCGCCGAGGTTACCAAGGAGCAGAACCCTAACGTACCCTATACCGTGGAAGAAATCGTTCGCGAAGCCAAGTCGGCTGTTGATGCCGGTGCAGCTATCGTGCACTTGCATGTGCGCTGGGACGACGGCACTCCCACTCAGGACCGTGCCCGTTTCCAGGAATGTGAGGAGGCCATCCTCAAGGTGTGCCCCAATGTCATCCTGATTCCGTCGACTGGCGGTGCCGTGGGTATGACCCCCGACGAGCGTCTGCAGTCCACCGACACGACTCCGCTGCCCGAGATGGCAACGCTCGACTGCGGTACCTGCAATTTCGGCGACGAGATCTTTGACAACACGATGCCCACGATGCGTGCCTTTGGCAAGCGAATGATAGAACGCGGCATCAAGCCCGAATATGAGTGCTTCGAGATGGGTCACCTCGACACCATCCTCAACATGGCCCGCAAGGGTGAAGTGCCCGGAGCTCCCATGCAGTTCAACTTCGTGCTCGGCGTCCCCGGCTGCACTCCTGCCACTGTCGCCAACCTGTGCTGGCTCGTGAACGGCATTCCCGCCGGTTCCACTTGGACCGTGACGGGCGTTGGCCGTCATGCCTTCCCGATGGCAGCTGCCGCTATCGCCATGGGCGGTAACGTGCGTGTGGGCTTTGAGGACAACCTCTATCTCTCGAAGGGCGTGCTTGCCAAGAGTAACGGCGAACTCGTCGAGAAGGTGGTTCGCATCGCCAAGGAACTTGGCCGTCCCATCGCCACCAGCGACGAGGCCCGCGAAATCCTGGGTCTCCCCAAGAGGAACTAATTCCCATCAACACTAAAGACTTTAATGACCCTAAAAACCTTAAGGGCCTTAAAGACCGTAACAACTGTATCGCTAACAATTAAATAACAATAATCGTTTAACACTTTAAAAACAACGAACAAAATGCAGAAACACGGAAACAGATTCGGTACGCACCGAGTAATCGAGCCCAAGGGCATTCTTCCTCAGCCCGCCAACAAGTTGGACAACAACATGGACGAGATCTACGACAATGAGATCCTCATCGACGTTCAGACCCTGAATATCGACTCCGCTTCATTCACCGACATCCACAACTATGCTAAGCAGCAGGCCAAGGATCCCAACAACGAGGCCGAGGTGATGGAGGAGATCAAGAAGGAGATGCTCCTCAATGTTGAGCTGCAGGGCAAGCACCGCAACCGTCGCACCGGTTCGGGTGGTATGCTCCTGGGTAAGGTAGAGAAGATCGGTGATGCCCTCAAGGGCAAGATCGACCTCAAGGAGGGCGACCGCATCGCTACCCTCGTATCGCTGTCACTGACTCCGCTGCGCATCGACGAGATCCTCGAGATCCGCGCCGACGTGGACCAGGTGGACATCAAGGGTAAGGCTATCCTGTTTGAGAGCGGCATTTATGCCAAGATTCCCGATGACATGCCCGAGAAGCTCGCGCTGAGCGCACTCGACGTTGCCGGTGCTCCCGCTCAGACCGCCAAGCTGTGCCAGTATGGCCAGAATGTTGTGATCCTGGGTGCAGGTGGCAAGAGCGGTATGCTCTGCTGCTACGAGGCCAAGAAACGCGTAGGCGTTACCGGTAAGGTAATCGGTCTCGCTAACAGCCCCAAGTCAACCCAGCGCATCAAGGACCTCGGCTTCTGTGACGTGGTCGAGAGCGTTGCCGGTATGACTCCCGTTGAGGTTTACGAGCTGGTTTACAAGCTGACCGACGGCAAGATGGCCGACACCACCATCAACTGCGTGAACGTGCCTGATTGCGAGATGACGGCAGTGCTGTGCACCAAGGATGACGGTGTGGTTTACTTCTTCTCGATGGCCACCAGCTTCACCAAGGCTGCCCTGGGTGCCGAGGGTATCGGTGCTGATGTGAACATGATCATCGGTAACGGCTACACCAAGGGCCATGCCGACTTCACCCTGCAGGAACTGCGCGAATGCCCCGAGCTGCGCAAGATCTTTGAGGAACTGTACGCTTAATTCATTCCATCGTCAAACCTTATGGTAGAATCAAGAAGAAAACAACTGTTTCCCGACGTTACCGACGAGCAGTGGAACGACTGGAAATGGCAAGTGAAAAACCGCATCGAGACGCTTGAGCAGCTCAAGAAGTACGTGAACCTGACCGCTGAGGAGGAAGAGGGTGTCAAGCAGACCCTCAAGACCCTGCGCATGGCCATCACGCCCTACTACCTGAGCCTGATCAATCCCGATGACCCGCACGATCCCATCCGTCGCCAGTGCATCCCCACGGGACTGGAGACCCATCAGGCCGCTGCCGACCTGCTCGACCCGCTGCACGAGGATGAGGACTCACCCACGCCCGGCTTGACCCACCGTTATCCCGACCGCGTGCTGTTCCTCATCACCGACATGTGCTCGATGTACTGCCGTCACTGCACCCGTCGCCGCTTTGCCGGTCAGACCGACAACGAGTGTGGTATCGACCGCATTGAGAAGGCGCTGGAATATATCCGCAACACGCCCACCGTTCGCGACGTCCTCCTCTCGGGTGGCGACGCTCTGATGGTGAGCGACAAGCGACTGGAGTACATCATCTCGGAACTGAGGAAGATTCCTCATGTGGAAATCGTCCGCCTGGGCACCCGCGTTCCCGTGGTTTGTCCGCAGCGCATCACGCCCGAGTTGTGTGACATGTTGAAGAAGTATCATCCCATCTGGATCAATACCCACTTCAACCATCCCAACGAGGTGACGGCAGAGTCGAGCCGTGCTTGCGAGATGCTGGCCAACGCCGGTATCCCCCTGGGCAACCAGAGCGTGCTGTTGCGTGGCGTGAACGACTGTGTCCACGTGATGAAGAAGCTCGTGCATGAGATTGTCAAGATTCGTGTACGTCCTTACTACATCTATCAGTGCGACCTGTCGATGGGTCTGGAGCACTTCCGCACCCCCGTCAGCAAGGGTATCGAGATCATCGAGGGCCTGCGTGGTCACACCAGCGGCTACTGCGTGCCCACCTTCGTGGTGGACGCTCCCGGTGGCGGCGGCAAGACGCCCGTGATGCCCCAGTACATCATCTCTCAAGCTCCTGGTCGCGTGGTATTGCGCAACTTCGAGGGTGTCATCACCACCTACACCGAGCCCACCGATTACCACAGCGAGTGCAACTGCCCCGAGTGCCAGGCTGCACGCGCCAAGGAGCAGGTAGCTGCCGACAAGGCTGTCGATGGTGTCATCTCGCTGCTTGAAGGCGAGCGCATGAACATTGAGCCCAAGGCGTTGAAGCGTCATGAGCGCAATGAGGGACACAACAAGAATTAATTGAGACTGCTTCCGTTGGGCTGTGAAGGCGCCATGAGCGTCTTCACAGCTGCCAGCGGAAATCATTGCGTTCAAGCAGTGCCCTTCATCAATGACATATTGCGTTACGACAGCCTGTCTATCGTGGGGCTGGAGAAGAACACAGGCAAGACAGAATGCCTGAAGTATGTCCTCAACCGACTCCCCGTGGACACGAAACGCGTGGCCGTTACCTCAATCGGCATTGATGGAGAAACGGTGGATCAAGTGACCCGCACCCAAAAGCCCGAAATCGTCCTGCGTGAAGGAATGTATTTCGGCACCAGCGAGGCCCACTACCGCCAGCGAAGGCTGGTCTCGGAACTTATCGACGTGAGCGACGAGAGCACATCGCTGGGCAGGGTGGTGACCGCCAGGGCGCTGACAGGTGGCAAAATCCTGCTTTCAGGACCCTCGTCGGCCAGCAGCCTCAAGCGCTGGATGGGTGAGATGCATCACCGCTTCGACATGGACCTGGTGGTTATCGACGGAGCCTTGTCACGCATGAGTTCGGCATCACCTGCCGTGAGCCAGTCGATGATTCTGGCAACAGGAGCAGCCTACTCGGCCAACATCAACACCCTGGTGACCAAAACCGCCCATGTCGTGGATCTTGTGGATCTCGACTTGACCACCGAACGCAATATTGAGCTGCTGATGCCGCTGGAAAAGGGACTCTGGTTCATCGGCAAGGATGGCAGCCTTAACAGCTTGGACACGATGACCTCCCTGTCGAGGGATATCCACTTCGAGGGCATGGACGACTGTGAGACGCTTTATGTGGCTGGAGCCCTGGTGGATGGTTTCCTTGAGAAAGTGAGGCAGAACAAGCATCTCCGGCAGACGGAACTTGTGGTGAGGGATTTCACCAAGGTTTTTGTCACACCGCAGCAGTTTAGGCTGTTTATTAAGGCCGGCGGACGCATGCGGGTGCTGCAGAAGAGCAAACTCATCGCCGTCACTGTCAATCCCACGTCACCCAGTGGCTATGTCCTTGACTCGGACACCCTGTGTGGCAGACTGAGCGAAGCCATCGGGCTTCCGGTTTATGACCTGATAAAGAACAAACAATAATAGTGCAACTGAGGAATGTCATAGAATCGCCTTGCGGCATCCGCTATATGGTGGATCAGCTGGAACTGCAGTCGGGCTTTGCCCGCCGCAGCCTTCTGCACTCGCCCTTGATGACGAGTGGCGAGGACATAGCCGCGACCTATGCCGTCCTGGGCCGTTTTGCTGAGTTTGTCAATCGGGTGGAACCTCTCTTCATCAATACCTTGAACCACAAGTTGTGCGGGCTGAAGGACATACGCACAACCATCAAGAACCTGCACGGCAGTTCGGTGCTCGACGACATCGAGCTCTTTGAGGTCAAGCATCTCGCTCTCCTGGCAACCGACGTGAACAAGTTGCTGGCAGAGCATGACATGGCCGATGCAGTCAAGATTCCCTCGCTGGACGAAGTCATTGCAATCCTTGACCCCGATGGGATGAAGATTGCTACATTTTATATATATGATTCCTACAGCGAGCAACTCAAGGACCTGCGCGTGAAGATGCGCCAGCACCCCGAGCAACAGGAAGAACTCCTTTTGCAGGCCGGTGAATTGGAAGATGGCATCCGTGCAGACCTGAGTCGGCAGTTGCATCCGTTTGCTGCTGCCATTGAACAGGCACAGCTCGCCCTGGCACGCATCGACGTGAACCTGGCCAAGGCGATGCAGATGAGGCAGATGGGATTGACGTTCCCCGTGCTGTCCAATGATGGAACCACTCGCTATGAAGCGATGTTCCATCCCCAGGTAAAAGACGCGCTTGCTCAACGAGGCCGTGAATTCCAGCCAGTGGATATCGCCTTCGGTGAGCAGCCAACCCTCATCACAGGAGCCAACATGGGTGGCAAGACTGTGGTGCTTAAGACGTTGACCTTGTGTCAAATGCTCTTTCAGTTTGGTTTCGGCATTCCGGCGGCTTCGGCCCAAATTGCCGTGAAAGACGAAATACATTTCTGCATCGGTGACGAGCAGTCGGTCGAGAAGGGCCTGTCGTCATTTGCTGCCGAGATGCAAAACATCGATGCAGTCATACAGGCATCGCGTGAGAACAAGAGAATACTGGCGTTGATTGACGAGCCCGCCCGCACGACTAACCCGATGGAAGGTGCGGCACTGGTGACTGCCCTGCTGCAGGTGCTGGCCGACAAAGATATGAGCCTTGTCATGACGACGCATTACGATATAGAGTCTGGAAAAGCCCGATGCCTGAGGGTGAAAGGCTTTGAGAATGGCTCAATGGATTATCAGCTGGTCGAGGTCCAGGAAGGCGAGGTGCCCCACGAGGCATTGAACATCGCCCAGAGCTTGGGCATCGACAGCGAGTGGATAATGACAGCGAGGAATCTGCTGGAGACCTCCGTTCATCAGGAATGACATCACACTATATACTATATACACTATGCAAAAGAGCAAGTTAGGATTAGATTTCGAAAAAGTTGAGTATGCCAGAGGTCTTGCCAAAGGCATCGCCGAAGACGTGCAGTCCTTTGTGGAGCAATACACCACGGTTGCCGTTGAGCGCACCTTGTGCCGCTTGATGGGCATCGACGGTGTTGATGACAACGACGTGCCCCTGCCCAACGTGGTGGTGGAAGCCTTGAAAGACAAGGGTGTGTTGAACGAGGGTGCCTTGTTCTTCATTGCCAATGCCATGATTCAGACCGGCTTGAATCCCCAGCAGATTGCCGAGAAGGTAGCTAAGGACGAACTGGACATCACCAAGGTGGTCACTCGTGACCCCAAGCAGATTGCCGATGCCCTGCAACCCGTCGTCGACGAGAGCATGGCACGCATCCGTGCCCGTCGCGCCCGCCGCGAACACTACCTCGAGACCATTGGAGAGGGTCCCAAGCCTTACCTGTACATCATCGTGGCAACGGGTAACATCTATGAGGACGTGGTGCAGGCTCAGGCAGGTGCCCGTCAGGGTGCCGATGTCATCGCTGTGATCCGCACCACCGGCCAGAGCCTGTTGGACTATGTGCCCTATGGCGCTACTACCGAGGGCTTCGGCGGCACTTTCGCCACCCAGGAGAACTTCCGCATCATGCGCAAGGCGCTGGATGAGGTGGGTGAGGAACAGGGCCGTTACATCCGTCTGTGTAACTACTGTTCAGGTCTGTGTATGCCCGAGATTGCCATCATGGGTGCCTTCGAGGGTCTGGACGTGATGCTCAACGACGCGTTGTACGGTATCTTGTTCCGTGACATCAACATGCAGCGCACGCTCATTGACCAGTACATGAGCCGCATCATCAACGGTTTTGCCGGCGTCATCATCAACACGGGTGAGGACAACTACCTGACCACGGCCGATGCTGTTGAGGCAGCTCACACGGTGCTCGCTTCAGACCTCATCAACGAGCAGCTCGCCCTCATGGCAGGTCTGCCCGAGGAACAGATGGGTTTGGGACACGCCTTTGAGATGGATCCCATGCTTGAGAATGGCTTCCTGCTGGAGCTGGCTCAGGCACAGATGACCCGTGAAATCTTCCCCAAGGCCACGCTGAAGTATATGCCCCCGACGAAGTTCATGACGGGTAACATCTTCCGTGGCCACATCCAGGACGCCCTGTTCAACATGATCGGTATCTGGACCCACCAGGGTATCCAGCTGCTGGGTATGCCCACCGAGGCTATCCACACGCCCTTCATGAGCGACCGTTATCTCTCCATCGAGAACGCCAAGTACATCTTCAACAACATGAAGAACATCGGCGAGGAAATGGAATTTGTCAAGGGCGGTATCTGCCGCAATCGCGTCAAGGAAGTGCTGGGCAACACCATTAAGTTGCTTGAGGACATCACCAAGGAGGGCTTGTTCACCGCCCTGGAGAAGGGTATCTTCGGTGACGTGAAGCGTCCCAAGAATGGCGGCAAGGGCCTGGCCGGTGTTACCATGAAGGGTGAGAACTACTACAATCCGTTTGTGGAACTGATGAAGGGAAAGAGATAATAACAAGAGACATCACATTAAGGTTACGATACGACTATGAGCGAAGGATTATATAGCATGGAAGCTAAGGATTTTGACAAAACCTTAGACTTCACCAAGATTAAACCATATGGCGACACGATGAACGACGGCAAGGTGCAGCTCAGCTTCACCCTGCCCGTGCCCTGTGGCGCCGAGGCGGTGGAAGCCGCCAAGCAGTTACTCCGCAAGATGGGTCTGGAGAATCCCAGTGTGGTCTTCTACAAGGAGTTGACCCCGGGCTTCACCTTCTTCAACTGCTACGGCAGCTGCACCCACACTGTGGACTACAGCACCATCTATGTTCCCAAGGTGGAGAGCAACACGATGGACATGTATGAGACCGATGAGTACATCAAGGAGAACATCGGCCGCAAAATTGTCATCGTGGGTGCGTCAACCGGTACCGACGCCCACACCGTGGGCATCGACGCCATCATGAACATGAAGGGCTATGCCGGCCACTACGGATTGGAGCGCTACGAGATGATCGAGGCCTATAACTTGGGCTCACAGGTGCCCAACGACGAGTTCATCGCCAAGGGCATCGAACTCCATGCCGATGCACTGCTTGTCTCGCAGACGGTGACCCAGAAGGATGTGCACATCAAGAACATGACCGAGTTCATCGAGTTGATGGAGGCCGAGGGCCTGCGCGACAAGATGATCTGCTGCTGTGGCGGCGCCCGTGTGACACACGAGTTGGCCAAGGAGCTTGGTTTTGATGCCGGTTTCGGTATGAACACCTATGCCGACGACGTCGCTTCGTTCGTCGTGCAGGAGATGGTCAAGAGAGGAATGAAATAATTCAAGTTTCGGCATCTGAAACTTGAAGTTTAGTGATTAGTGATTAGAGATTGGTGAATTGCTGGTCGATAATCTTTAGAGTATAGAATGAAATAACTTTTTAAAAAACATATAATTAATCTCAAAACCGTACTATTATGGATAAATATCAAATGAGAGAAGTCATCGCAAAACGTGCCGCCAAGGAGTTGCACGATGGTGATGTTGTGAATCTGGGTATTGGTATCCCCACCTTAATTCCTAACTATCTGCCCGAGGGCGTTTCGGTAACGTTGCAGACCGAGAACGGCGCCATGGGTATGGGTCCCACGCCCGAGGAGGGCAAGGAGGACAAGAACCTCATCAATGCCGGTGGTGGTGCTATCACGCTGAACCCCGGTGCTTGCACCTTTGACTCGGCCACGTCGTTTGCCATCATTCGTGGCGGCCACGTGAACGTTTCGTTCCTCGGTGCATTGCAGGTCGATGAGAAAGGTAACCTCGCTAACTGGATTATTCCCGGCAAGATGGCTCCCGGTATGGGCGGTGCCATGGACCTTGTGGTAGGTGCCAAGCGCGTGATCCTCACGATGGAGCACACCCAGAAGGGTAACCCCAAAATCTTGAAGGAGTGCACCCTGCCCCTGACCGCTGCCGGACAGGTCAACATGATTATCACCGAGATGGGTGTTATGGACATCACTCCCGAGGGTATCGTGCTGCGTGAGCTGCATCCCGAGTTCACTGTCGAGGATGTACAGGCCGCTACTGAGGCCAAGCTCATCATCTCGCCCGACCTGAAACCCATGGACGTTTAATTCCTGCATCTCGTCATGGAATATAACTTTTTAAAGGTCGAACACAACAACGGCATCACCGTCATGAAGATTTCAGCGCCCAAGACGCTGAATGCGCTCAATTCCACAATCCTGAAGGAAATCAGCGACTTCGTTGACAATCTGGATGCTGCCACACGTGTGCTCATCATTACCGGCGACGGCGAGAAATCATTTGTCGCTGGAGCCGACATCTCCGAGATGGCTCACCTGAATGAGCCGCAGGGAGTAGAGTTCGGCCGCTTGGGCGCACAGGTCTTCCGCAAAATCGAGGTGCTGCCCATCCCCGTCATCGCTGCCGTGAACGGCTTTGCTTTGGGTGGTGGCTGTGAGCTCGCAATGGCCTGTGACATCCGCATCGCTTCGGTGAAGGCCAAGTTCGGTCAGCCCGAGGTGGGGCTGGGAATCATCCCCGGCTTCTCGGGAACCTATCGTCTGCCCAAGCTCATCGGCCAGGGCTATGCCAAGGAAATGATCTACACGGGCAAGGTGATTCGTTCCGACGAAGCCTTGCGCATCGGTCTGGTCAATGCCGTCTATGAGCCTGAGGAACTGATGGAAAAAGCCATGGAGATGGCTGCCATGATGCTCAAGAATGCGCCTGTGGCCATCAGTCTGGCCAAGCAGAGCATCAACGAGGGTTATGACCTGGATGCCGAGGGTGCCATCGCTCTGGAGAACAAACTCTTCGGCAAGTGCTTTGCCACGGCCGACCAGAAAGAGGGTATGGACGCTTTCCTCAACAAGCGTGAAGCAACTTTTAAGGGAGAATAAATCAACATTCATCAACTAAATAATAAAACAGAACCAATTATGAAAATTTGTGTTATTGGAACAGGTACGATGGCCAAGGGTATCGTCAAGGCGTTTGCCGCCAAGATGCCCGTAGTCATGAAGAGCCGCACCCAGGAGAGCCTGGACAAGGCCATGGCTTCTATCTCTAAGGGCTACAACAAGCTCGTCGAGAAGGGTAAAATCACCGAGGATGCCATGAAGGCCATCCTGGCAAACATCACCACGACGACCGACTATGCCGACTTCGCCGATGCCGACCTCGTTATCGAGGCTGCTGTCGAGAACATGCAGTTGAAGAAGGACGTGTTCATGGAGCTTGACAAGATCTGCAAGCCCGAGACCATCTTCGCCACCAACTCGTCGTCACTCTCCATCACCGAGATTGCTGCCTGCACCAGCCGTCCCGCACAGTTCATTGGCTGCCACTTCTTCAACCCCGCCGACCGCATGGCGCTCGTTGAGGTCATCAAGGGTCAGCTCACCAGTGAGGAGACCGCCAAGTGCATCGTTGACCTGACGACAGCAATCGGCAAGACCCCTGTGCCCGTTAACGAGGCTCCCGGTTTTGTCGTTAACCGCATCCTTATCCCGATGATTAACGAGGCAGTGGGCATCCTGGCCGACGGCATCGCAAGCGCCGAGGACATTGACAAGTGCATGATGCTGGGTGCCAACCATCCCATGGGCCCGCTCGCACTGGCCGACCTTATCGGTAACGATGTGAACCTCGCCATCATGGAAGTGCTCTACAACGAGTTCGGCGATCCCAAGTATCGTCCTCATCCGCTGCTGCGCAAGATGGTTCGCGCTGGATTGTTGGGCCGCAAGACCGGTGAAGGCTTCTACAAGTATTAATCATTATTAGTCCTTAGTTCTTAGTCCCTGGTTTCTGGTTGGCATCCGCCAACTGCAAGCTAATCAAGGAAACTGAACGAGGATGAGGAACTAAGGACTAAAAACACGAAACTAGAAACTAATATGGATTTCAGCTATTCTAAAACAGAACAACTGTTCCTGCAGATGGTTCGCTCGTTTGCAGAGAATGAGGTAAAGCCTCTCGCTGCCGAGATTGACGAGCAGGAGCGCTTCCCTCTCGAGACCGTCCAAAAGATGGGCAAACTCGGCATGATGGGTATTCCTGTTCCCAAGCAATATGGCGGTGCCGGTGGTACCGTGCAGATGTATATCATGGCTGTTGAGGAACTTTCACGCGTGTGTGCAACCACGGGCGTGGTCCTCTCGGCCCACACCTCGTTGTGCATCGCTCCCATCATGGAGCATGGCACCGAGGAGCAGAAGATGAAGTATTTGCCCAAGCTCGCTTCGGGTGAGTGGATTGGCGCCTTCGGTCTCACCGAGCCCAACGCCGGTACCGACGCTGCCATGCAGCAGACCACCGCTGTTGACGCCGGTGACCACTGGGTGCTCAACGGCTCCAAGATTTTCATCACCAATGCTTCCAACGCCCACGTGTTCATCGTGATGGCCATGACCGACAAGTCGCTGGGCACAAAGGGTATCTCGGCCTTCATCGTCGAGAGGGATATGCCCGGTTTCTCCATCGGTAAGAAGGAGTTGAAGATGGGTATCCGCGGTAGCGCTACCTGTGAGTTGATTTTTGAAAACTGCATCGTGCCCAAGGAGAACCTCCTTGGCCAACTCGGCAAGGGCTTCAAGATTGCTATGATGACGCTTGACGGCGGACGCATCGGTATCGCTTCACAGGCCCTCGGTATCGCTCAGGGCGCTATGGACGAGACGGTTAAGTACACCAAGGAGCGCAAGCAGTTTGGCCGCTCAATCGCCAAGTTCCAGAACACCCAGTTCCAGATGGCCGACCTCAAGACCAAGGTCGAGGCTGCCCGTCTGCTGGTGCGCAGTGCCGCATGGAAGAAAGACATGCACCTGCCTTACAGTGCCGATGCCGCTATGGCTAAACTCTTTGCTGCCGAGACTGCTATGGAAGTGACGACCAAGGCCGTGCAGTTCCATGGTGGCTATGGTTACACCCGTGAGTATCCTGTTGAGCGCATGATGCGTGATGCCAAGATTACCGAGATTTACGAGGGAACATCCGAGGTACAGCGCATGGTTATCGCTGGTCAATTGTTTAAATAAACTAGCTATTAGCGATTGGCAGTTAGCTGTTAGCAACTGAAAAACCTAATAGCTAAAGGCTAAGGCTAAAAGCTGAAAAAGAACTGAAAGAAAAATGAATATTATAGTTTGTGTAAAACAAGTTCCCGATACCACCGTTGTCAAGATTGACCCCGTGAAGGGTACTTTGATTCGTGAAGGCGTTCCCAGCATTATGAACCCTGATGACAAGGGCGGTCTGGAACTCGCTTTAAGACTGAAAGATCAACTGGGCGCTAACGTCACCGTTATCTCGATGGGTCCTCCCCAAGCCGACGTCATGTTGCGCGAGGCCCTCGCAATGGGTGCCGACCGTGCCATCCTGTTGAGTGACCGCAAATTTGCCGGCGCCGATACGCTGGCTACATCCTACGCCCTCTCCGGCTTGTGCCGCGTGCTGGACTATGACATCATCATCGCTGGCCGCCAGGCTATCGACGGTGACACCGCACAGGTGGGTCCCGAGCTCGCCGAGCATCTGGGTCTGCCCCAGATCACCTATGTTGCCGACGCCAAGGTGCTTGACAACGGCAACCTGCAGGTGGACAAGGAGAACGAGGACGGCGTGCAGGTTCTTGAGGTCGAGGGCAAGTGCCTCTTGACCGTACTCGCTTCGGCATTTGAGCCTCGCTACATGAGTGTCAGCGGCATCATGGAGGCCTATGACAAGGAGGTTGAGGTATGGAGTGCCGACAAGATTGACGTTGAGGAAGGCAAGCTGGGTCTCGCTGGCTCGCCCACCAAGGTGTTCAAGTCGTTCCCCAAGGCCATGAAGGCTCCCGGCGAGGTACACGAGGTAACCCCCGAGGAGGCTGTTGAGCTGATTGTTAATCAACTGAAAGTTAAACACATTATCTAAAAGTAGTTTCTAGTCCATAGTCCTTTGTTGTTAGTTGTCAGCTATTGGCGGATGCTAACTAGGGACTAGAAACTAAGGACTAGAAACCTAAAAACAGAATATTATGGATAAGAAAGATTATAAGAACGTATTCGTTTTTGCTGAGCAGCGCGAAGGTGTCATCCAGCCCGTTGCACTCGAACTTTTAGGTAAGGCACGTGACTTGGCCGACGCCCTCGGCGAGAAGGTGGTAGCCATGCTCCTTGGTCAAGGCATCAAGGACCAGGCCCAAATGCTCATCGAGTTTGGTGCCGATGAGGTCATCGTCGTTGACGCTCCCGAGTTGAAGGACTTCCTCAGCGAACAGTATTCCCAGGCCGTTGGCCAGATTATCACCGAGCGCAAGCCCAGCATCGTGCTCTACGGTGCCACGACCATCGGACGTGACCTGGCTCCGCGCATCGCTTCGAGACTCAAGACGGGTCTGACTGCCGACTGCACCAAGCTCGAAATTGAGCCCGACGCCAACAACGAGCCCGAATTCCGCATGACGCGTCCCGCCTTTGGCGGTAACCTGATGGCCACCATCATCTGCCCGAACAACCGTCCGCAGATGTCGACCGTGCGCCCCGGTGTGATGCAGAAGATGCAGCGCCAGGCTGGCCGTGAGGGTGTCGTTACCGACTTCGCTCCTGAGTTCGACGCCAGCAAGTTCAAGGTGAAACTCGTCAAGACCATCAAGGCCGACAAGCAGATGGCCGACATCGCCGAGGCCAAGATCCTCGTCAGCGGTGGCCGTGGTGTTCATGACAAGGAAGGTTTCGACAAGCTGCAGGCTCTCGCCGACGTACTCGGCGGACAGGTGGCTTCGTCACGCGCCATGGTTGACAACGGCGTGATGCCTCACGAGTGCCAGGTGGGACAGACCGGTAAGACCGTTCGTCCCAACCTCTACATGGCTTGCGGTATCAGCGGTGCCATCCAGCACCTTGCCGGTATGGAGGAGAGCGATTTCATCATCGCCATCAACAAGGACAAGTTCGCTCCCATCTTCAGTGTCGCTGACCTGGGTATCGTGGGCGACCTCCACAAGATTGTTCCCATGTTGACCGAGCGCATCAAGAAGGAACTTGAGAAGTAACTAACTTCCCTGATAGCAAAATGAAGGGCGGACAACCACAATCTGGGTTGCCCGCCCTTTAAATTGTTATGTGGACGGCGGCCATGCCGTCATCAGTCTGGTTACTTGAACGAGAAGGCCGACGATGACCCGTTCACCGATTTGAACTGCCCGGTGTAGGTGCCGTTTTTGTAGATGCCGTCCAGCACACCCGTTTTTGTGTAGCCGTTCATCACCTGCATTACCAGATGACCTGTCGAAGGCTCGTAGGTGGTAATAGACACGTCACGTTGTTCTGAAAGGTAGTCCAATGACTTCCCGTTAGGATTGTATTGCAAGTATTTGTGGGCATCGGTGTTGTGTGTGAGACGAGCTCCGCAACCGCCCATCACGCCTTCGAGAACGAAGTCCAATGTTTCGGCACTTTGTGACACAGTGCCATGCTTCGCCAAGTAGTCCTTGTATTCGTTGCCGGTGGGATGATACTGTGACATGAACTCCTCCATCGTTAGGCCCTTGACGACAAGCGTCTCGCTGCCGTCTGATTCGAGGTTGGGTGCGACAGCTTGGGTGCGCGTGCGCAGGGTGACTGTTCCACCCGATTGGATATCCTGACCTGGAACATTTTCAGTTGCCATTTTTCCGCCGCCCCAGTATCCGCTCTTGACGGTGATGGAATAGGCCGACGCCGGTATATCGTAGGGGGAGTTGTTGCTCACCGTGAAAATCCAGCCATCGGCACACATCCAATCTTCATGATTGTCATCAATGTATTGGTCACCATAGGTCTTCTTGTTTGAGATTTTCAGTCCTTTCTTGAGATTCTCGTTAAATTGTTCGAGCAGGTATTGAGGGAAGTCCTTGTGGGCCATTCTATGGCTGTTTTCCACGTCGGTGAGCTTCTCGTCTAACCATCCGGTGCCTTTAGCAAACTCTAAATTCGCTTGTGGCCAGACAAATAGGCCATGTGAAGATACGACGCGCAGGTCATCCTTGCCGGCAATTGTCAGGTCGGTGCCATCATTGAATTTCACGATGATGGTGTCGCCCTGGGCGTTAGGCACGATGGTGGTCCCATCGGGGTGATAAGTGAATTTCAGCGTTTCGGCATAGCGTGCATCGGGATAGATGCTCTCGAGTGTGGAGCGGTCATTGGAGTTGGCGGCCTGCGAAAGCCTCTCCAAGAGTTCTTTTACCTTCTTCTCGCTGCTGTTGCCGCTAAACAACCAGTAGCCTCCTGCAAGCAGGGCCAGCACGCCCGCAACGATAGCGCCAATCAGCCAGGGATTGATGCGTTTGGGTTGATCACTGTTGTCTTCGTAATACTGTGGTTCGGGATAAGCGGCAGGCCTCATGGTTGTCGCTTCCTGCTCATCGGTACCGTTGATTGCTATCGGATTGCCACAGTTTGGACAAGCCCTGGCCTTGTCTGAGATCATTTGTCCGCATTCGCTACATTGTATCAGTGCCATGTGTTGAATTGATTGATTTTTAAGTTACTATGTTTCTATTGGAGGTTTTGTGATATGCCTGTTGGCTCATGTAAAGAATTCCACGAGACACACCTCACAGAATGCCCTTACTGAACCATCACAAAGTTATCCCATTTTGAGGAATTATCCATTTCATCAATCCGATTTTAATATTTTTTAATACTTATTGGGTGTTCCTGACGGCAAGGCTCAATTCCTTGTCTAGATAGTGACAGGATTTCAGTTTGCCCTCCATGGAGTAAAACTGCCTGAGCAATAGGGCCATTTGGCATGATTTTTGCTGTATTTTTCTTTATAAGCATTAATTAATGAAAGCCCAAAGATTATGTATAACAGAGAGTTCACACCTGGAATGATCAATGAATTAAGCGAGAATGAAGTGTTTGTGTTTGGCAGCAACTTGGCTGGCTTCCATGGTGGAGGCGCAGCTCGTGCTGCGATGAACCGTTTTGGCGCCGTGTGGGGACAGGGTGTCGGTCTGCAGGGACAGAGCTATGCCATCCCGACGATGCAGGGTGGGGTAGAGACCATCAAGCCCTATGTCGACGAGTTCATCGATTTTGCCAAGCAGCATGGTGAATTGAAGTTCCTGGTGACGCGCATCGGGTGCGGTATCGCAGGCTTCCGCGACGAGCAAATTGCGCCGCTCTTTGCCGCAGCGTTGGAGGTGGAGAACATCATCCTGCCCAAGGAGTTTGTCAAGGCATTGCAACAGTGATAACGATGAAGCGTAAAAAGAAGAAACAGCCCATCAATCTGGATGCCCTGAAGGCGATGCGCCGCGGCAGCCGTGAGGGCGAGCAGGAATTGCTCGGTCCCGGTTTCCACTCGGCCCATCGTGTCCACCGCTCCAAGAAGACCTATACCCGCAAGACCAAGCACAAGGGCGACAGTGCCGAAAACAACGATTAAGTGAACTCAACATCACGTCCGTGTCATTGTTGATGAACGTGAGTGATTGATTTAAAGTGAATAGCGCCGAGACATTTTTGTGCCTCGGCGTTGGCTATCTTGAAAATGTGCCCTATATTTGTACCTCATTTTGAAAACTGAGGTTTTTTTGTCAAGATAGGAGGCATATGATGGAAAATAACTACGATGAACAAATTATAGCTGGCGCCGAGGCCGTCTTTGCTGCAATGGAGAGCAGGGTCTCGGAGGCTGATATGGCCAGGATACGTGACGCCTTTAACTTTGCTCGTCAGGCTCATGCCGACCAGTGGCGCAAGTCGGGCCTGCCTTACATCATGCACCCGATTGCGGTGGCAATTATTGTGGCCTGCGAGATGATGCTGGATGCCGACTCGGTGATAGCCGCCTTTTTGCACGATGTGGTCGAGGACACCTCCATCACTATAGATGAAATCGGGCAACGCTTTGGAAGCAATGTGATGATGATTGTCCAGACTGTGACCAAGCAGAACAAGGAGAAGTACGAGATGTCCAAGCAGCTCGACAATTTCAGGCAGATGCTTCACTCCATCCATTCCGACATCAGGCCCCTGCTGGTGAAATTGGCCGACAGGCTGCACAACATGCGCACCCTGGAGAGCATGCCGCCTCACAAACAGATGAAAATCGCCGGCGAGACCGACTATTTCTATGCGCCGCTGGCCAACCGTCTGGGACTTTATAACATCAAGATCGAATTGGAGAACCTCAGCCTGCGCTACCGTTGTCCTAAAGAGTATAGTGAAATCGAAACGGCCATCTTCAATGACAAGGAGATACACAGCGAGCGCATCTATGCCTTTGTGGACAAGATTGCCCACTTGCTGGAGGATGCCGACATTGAGGCCCGTGTGGTAGTGGAGTATCGCAGGCCTTATGCCCTGTGGCGCAAGATGCATCGTGACCATCTGGATTACAACCATGTACCTGACCGTCATTACATAGAAATCGTGTATGCCTGTGACGACCAGTCGCAGGAGAAACGACTGGCTCTCAAAGCTTATGCCTGGCTGACAAGCGAATTCAAGGAGAAACCTCACAGCATCATCAACTACATCGACTCCCCCAAGGAGAACGGCTACCAGAGTTTCCACCTCCAGTTATTGTCCGACTCGGGCTGTTGGGAGGAAGTTCACATCAGTAGCGAGCGCATGGCGCTGCATTCCCAGATCGGATGTGTCGCGCAACTCAAGAAGGGCGGCATCGTCAGCTGGATTGACACGTTCAGTAAGGAGCTGCACGACATCGAGAATCATCTTCAGGACGGGAACTTCATCGAGGACGTGGTGGCGTCCTTTTACAACGACGACATCATGGTGTTCACCCCGACAGGTGACCCCATCAGGTTACCCAAGGGCGCTACAGCCCTTGATTTTGCCTTCAAGATTCACAGTCAGATTGGTGAGAAGGCACGCTATGCCTTTATCAACGGACGCCTGGCATCGGTGATGACCGAACTGCAGCGTGGCGATGTGGTGGAAATCAAGTCGGGCGAGGCATTGAAGGCCGATCCCTCATGGGTCACGCGTGTGAAGACTTCCAGCGCCCGTCGAGCGCTCAAGCGGCAACTGGCCAAACAGGCGAAACCGCAATACAACCGCTGTCCGCTGTGTCTTCCTATCCCCGGGGATGAGGTCGCCGGCTTCAAGGAGACGGACGGCACCATCACAGTTCACAAGCGCAACTGTCCCCGAGCCATCAGCCTGGCCACCCAGCATGGCGATTCCATTGTCGAGGTGGACTTTACACCCACCTTCAGCATCCTTTATCCTGCCTCGGTGCGGGTCATTGCCATCGACCGCTACCGTTTGCTCGGTGACCTGATTGACTGCATCACCAGCGAGTTGCGCCTGTCGATGGACAAATTGTCAATCAACACGTCCGATGGCATCGTCGAGTGTACCATTGCCTTTGGTGTCCGCTCCTCCAATGACCTGAAGCGCATCTTGGAGCGCATCAAGAAGATTGATGGTGTGGAGGAAGTGAAATATTGATCACCGATGCCGCTCCATCAATGCCCCGGACCTGTCATTTTCTAGGCAGAGCCGAGGAGAAACATGGCCGGTTTTGTGTTGGAGATGACAGATATTTTGTATTTTTGTCCCCCAGATATTAACCCGTAACCCTGAAAATATGAAGAAGTACATCTATCTAACAACCCTGGTTCTGGCCATGAGCTGTGGCTTGCTGACATCATGCAAGAGTGTGCAGAATGGCGCCCAAGTCAAGGATAAGACAATGGACAGCAGCCAGTTTGTCAATATCACCGATGTAGTGCCCGATGCTATCCTTGAAATCCGTTATTACAGTACCTACAACTTTGTGGGTGCGCGCATCGATGGTTACGAGGAGCCTGTCGCCCTGATGACACGCCAGGCCGCCGACAGCCTGCGCGCTGTCAGCGACGACCTCAAGCGTCACGGCTACCGCCTGAAAATCTACGATGCCTACCGTCCGCAGCGCGGCGTGGACCACTTCCTGCGCTGGGCCCTTGACGAGACCGACACGATTACCAAGGCCTATTTCTATCCTCGCCTGACCAAGAAAGAAGTCTTTGAAGGCGAATATGTTGCCGAGAAGAGCGGTCATTCCCGCGGTTCGACAGTCGACCTGACCCTCTTTGACATGCAGACCGGCAAGGAACTTGACATGGGCGGCACGTTCGACTGGTTCGGCATCGAGAGCCATCCCGACTTTGGCGGCGGTAATCCCGAGACCCTTGAGTTCCAGCAGGTGGTACCCACGTTCACCTCCGAGCAATTCTACAACCGCATGATCTTGCGCACCGCCATGATGCGCCACGGTTTCCTCCCCCTCGACAACGAGTGGTGGCACTTCCGCCTCGATAACGAACCCTTCCCCGATACCTACTTCAACTTCCCCGTCCGCACCCTCCCACGGCGTCAGTAAAGGAGGTGTGACATGTAAGCGTGTTTGAGAAAAAATGAGGGAAACAATAGTTTTCCTCATTTTCACTTGATGTTGAAAAATTTATTGGAATTGTTGCTTGTTGGATGAGGAAAAATAAGTACCTTTGCGGCGAAATTTGAAGTGGTTTTATTATTAAATGTCAATCAACATTATATTTGGCATACCTTTTAGGATATCTTGTAGCGGTGAGGCGGCAAGCCAATTCTATAACCCGCTGCAAGATAGTGACTTTAGCTATATGCGCGCCACATTGGATGGGGAAAAACCCGCCAATGTGGCGCGAAAAATTTTTATAAACCCGAATAAAACAAATCAATTTTTTAATAATTCATCATTTTTTAATTCATTAAAATCAATTATTGTATGTTGAGAACAGTTAAGCTTTTGGCATTGGTGGCAATGTTTTTTGTGGCATTGGCATCGAGTGCTCAGGTGACGACCTCGGCACTGTCGGGTGTTGTGACCGATGAGAACCAGCAGGCGATGATTGGCGCAACCATCACCGCTTTGCACACGCCCTCAGGCACCAAGTACAACGCCGTTACCAACATGGATGGTCGTTACACCATTCAGGGTATGCGTCCTGGTGGCCCCTACACCGTTAGCGTGTCCTACATCGGCTACGAGCCTCGCAGCATCGAAGGCGTGACCTTGCAGCTGGCCGAGACTTCTAACCTTGACTTCGACATGAGCGTTGATGCCAACACTCTGGGTGAGGTCGTTGTTACTTCTACTGCTACTAAATTCCGCGCTGAGAAGACTGGTGCTGCTACGAACATTAACAGCGCCCAGATCAGCAACCTGCCCACCGTGACCCGCAATCTGACTGACGTGACCCGTCTGTCGCCCTACGGCGGTAACGGCATGAGCTTTGCAGGTACCGATGGCCGTACCGCCAACTTCACCGTTGACGGTGCCAACTTCAACAACAACTTCGGTCTGAGCGACAACCTGCCCGGTGGTGGTAACCCCATCAGTATCGAGGCTATCGAGGAGTTGCAGGTGGTTATCTCGCCCTACGACGTTCGTCAGACCAACTTCATCGGTGGTGGTGTGAACGCTATCACCAAGAGTGGTACCAACAAGTTCCGTGGCAGTGCTTACATCTTCCACCGCAACGAGAACCTGCGTGGTGACGTTGTTGATGGCACTCAGCTGGGTGCTGCAGCTCGTGAGAAGGACCGCGTGACCACCTATGGTGCAACCATTGGTGGCCCGATCATTAAGGACAAGCTGTTCTTCTTCGTGAACGGTGAAATGACCAAGAAGCCGACCGTCGTGAACACGATGAGCCCGTCGAACAATGGTGTTGCCGATGCCGAGCGTGGTATCTCGCGCACTACGTTTGCCGACCTGGAGCGTGTGAGCAATTTTGTTAAGAGCAAATACGGCTATGACACTGGCTCTTGGACCAAATTCCCCGCCGACGAGAACAACTATAAGATTCTTGCCCGCTTGGACTGGAACATCAACCATGACCATCACCTGGCCCTGCGCTACAACTACACCAAGAACCGCTACTGGAGCAATCCTAACGGTACTTCGATGGATGGTGGCACGCGTATGGCTAGCTACCGTGTATCGCAGAACTCTTTCTCCTTTGCCAACTCAATGTATGGCATGGACAACCTGGTACACTCTTTCTCGTTTGACCTGAACAGCCGTCTGAGCGACAACCTGTCGAATCAGTTCCTGGCTACCTTATCCAAGCTGGACGACATCCGTGCCAGCAACTCGAGTGAGTTCCCCTTCATTGACATCACGATGACCGATGACGCTGGCAACCGTGACAACTACATGGCTCTGGGTTATGAGCTGTTCACCTGGAACAACGCTGTGCACAACACCATCTGGAACCTGCGTGACGATGTGACCTGGTACTACGGTAACCACAAGATCATGGGTGGTCTGAGCTTTGAGCATCAGATGGCCGACAACCAGTACATGCGTAATGGTACGGGTTACTACCGCTACAACAGCGTTGACGACTTCATCAACGGTGCTACCCCCGAGGTTGTTTGTTTGACCTACGGTTACGGTAGCGAGACCAAGCCTGCTGCCCGCGTGCAGTTCAACAAGGCTGGTATCTATGCTCAGGACGAGTGGAACATCACCAAGAACTTCAAGTTGACCTACGGCCTGCGCCTCGACGGTCTGTTCTTCAATAATGGTGACCTGCTCACCAACAATGCCATCCTGGCTTTGAACTATTATGACAATAAAGGCAACGAACGTCACATCGACACCGGCAAGTGGCCCAACAGCAACCTGATTATCCAACCTCGTTTGGGCTTCAGCTGGGACGTATTCGGCAACAAGAGCCTCAAGGTTCGTGGTGGTACAGGTCTGTTCTCGGGCCGTCTGCCTCTGGTGTTCTTCACCAACATGCCCACCAACGGCGGTCTGGTACAGTATCAGGCTCAGCTCAACGCCAACACCAAGATTGGCGGTATGGTTAAGGATCCCAACACTGGTGAAATGGTTTATAAGCCCAACCGTGGCTTTGAGAACTACACTGGTGCCTACACTACCGATGCCAACGGTAACCGCTACATCGACATGAGCCAGTTTGCCGGCGGTCTGGTGACCGAAAATGGCAACGCTTCGATCGACGCCCTGCGCAATAAGCTTATCGGCATGGGTTATCCCGAGAACGTAACCCCCGACATGGGTACCGTTCCCTCTTCGATCAGCGCTGTTGATCCCAAGTTCAAGATGCCGATGGTCTGGAAGACCTCGTTGGCTGTTGACTACAGCATCCCCGTTTCGTTCCCCTTCAGCATTACCATTGAGGGTATCTTCAACAAGAACATCAACGCTGCTAGTATCAGCGACTGGGCTATCCCCAGCGTGGGTGGCTTCGCCCGCTTCAACGGTGTAGACAACCGTCCCATCTATCCTGCCGGTTTCCGCACGGGTACCAAGGCTTTCGTCCTCGAGAACACCAGCCGCGGTTATGGTTGGATTGCTAACGTGACCTTGAATGCTGATCCCACCGATTGGCTGAGCCTGATGGCCGCTTATACCCACACCGTACAAAAGGAGGTTACCGGTATGCCCGGTAGCGCTGCCGAGAGCGCCTTCACCTATGTTCCCACCATCGAGGGTCCCAACAACATCAAGCTGCACAACTCGCAGTATGTTACTCCTGACCGTTTCATCCTGTCAGCAACTGGTCATGACCACAGCGGTAACCACTATGGCCTGATTTATGAGACCTGGCGCGGCGGTTACAACTACTCTTACATGATGGCCAACGACATGAACGGCGACGGTTACAACTATGACGCAGTGTACATTCCCACCGACGCACAGGTTGAAAACCGCGAGTTCCGTTTCGTGAGCGAGAGCGACAAGACCCGCTTCATGGACTACGTTCATGCTAACAGCTACCTGAAGAACCATCAGGGTCAGTATGCCGAGGCCTACAGCCTGTATAACCCCTGGGTTCATCGCATTGACTTGAGCTACAAGCATGACTTCTCACTGAATGTCAGCGGTGCCAAGCACACCCTGCAGCTGCTCTTCGACGTGAAGAACGTGCTGAACCTGTTCAACTCGAGCTGGGGCGTGAGCAAGTACCTCAACCCCGAGATCGGCAGCGATCCCCGCATCCTCAAGTATGAGGGCGTTGACGCTGAGGGCTATGCCACCTTCTCGACTCCGGGCTCCATCAACGGTGCTACCAAGACCTTCGTTCCCAACAAGTCCATAGGTCAGTGCTGGAACGCTTCTATCGGTATCAAGTACATCTTCAACTAATTCCTAAAGACTAAGACATTATTATGAAGCTCAAATATTTTATTTCGTTTTTTGCACTGGTAGCCATGTTGTCGGCTTGCTCCGATGACGATGCAATTACCTTGCTTGATGAGATTCAGGTTTCTTCTTCCTACGTGAGCATCAACGAGGCTGGTGGCTCTAACACGATTACCATCAACGCCAAGGAAGCCTGGTCATTTGACGAGGATGAAATCCCTGCTTGGTTGACCGTGAGCCCCAAGAATGGTGGCGCCGGTGAGACCCAGGTGACCTTCAGCGCCGATCCCGCCCCCGACGGCCGTTCCACCGTGCTGCATGTCGCTTGTGCTGACAAGAGCCAAACCATCAACGTGATTCAAGGTCTCGCAGTCGTTAAGGAGGCCACTTGCGCCGAGGTCATTGCCGGCCCTGAGAGCAAGACCTACCGCGTGACCGGTACTGTAACCAGGATCAGCAACACGACCTACGGTAACTGGTATTTGGTTGACGAGACGGGTGAGGTTTACATCTATGGTACCCTGGATGCTAAGGGTGGTACCAAGAACTTCTTGAGCCTGGGCCTTGAGGAGGGTGACATCGTTACCGTCGAAGGTCCCAAGACCGTATATAACGGTACCGTTGAACTTGTTGACGTAACTGTTATCAATATCCAGAAGTCGCTTGTCAAGGTCGAGGGTTATGATCCCGAGGATGCCACGATTCCCAAGGAGGGTGGTAACGTGACCGTGAACCTGACCTGCAAGACCAATAACGGCATCTCGGTTGAGATTCCCGACGGGGCCAAGAACTGGCTGGGCATCGTGTCGATATCCGGTGGCGCTGAGCCTGTGGTAACCTTCCATGCCAATGCCAACAATGGTGGCGACCGCAACACAACCGTGGTCTTTAAGACTGTCGACGACAAGGGTAAGGAATATAGCGCAATGGCAACCATCATCCAGAAGGGCTCTATCGTAGCTGCTACTGTAGCCGAGTTCTTGGAGGCCGAAGTGGGTGAGACGCAGTACCGCATCACTGGTGTGATTTCCAAGGTGGTGAATACAACCTTTGGTAATGTTTACATCCGTGACTGGTCGGGCGAGACCTACGTCTATGGCATCGGTGCCAAGGGTGACTTTGAGGCCGCTGGTCTGAAGGAAGGCGACGTTGTTACCCTCGTGGGCAAGCGTGGCGAGTACAAGGGTGATCCTCAGATGGCTGGTGCTATCCTTGAGAGCGTCATTCCCGTAACTCCTGTCAGCATCGACGAGTTCCTCGATAAGGAGGATGATCCCAACACCTACTACAGGATCACAGGTACCATTATCGATATCGCTAATCCCATTTACGGTAACGTAACCCTCGAGGATGAGACCAACAGTGTGTATGTCTATGGCTGCTATCCTGGTTGGGGAGCTACCGGTGACAACCGCAAGGGTCTGTTCGAGAGAGAGGGTATCGAAGTGGGTGACAAGCTGAGCGTTATCGGCGTGAAGAGCACCTATAACGGTGCTCCCCAGCTGGCCAACGGTGTTTACTTCTCTCATGAGAAGCCCGAGTAACCCAGTGGATTAGGGCCTCAATATGAATTATATTTCTGAGTCCCGTTACTAAGCGTATTACATTCAATCATGAATTTGTTGCAGGGAGCGGCCATTTGGCCGCTCCCTTGTTTTATCGCGGTGTTTCTATTGGTGTGTCTCTGCCGTAGTGACTTTGTTGGTGTAATCCCAGACTGTGCCTCGGACTACCGGACAATGGGTCATGAAAGCTTTGGTGGGATGTGAGTTTTTAGTTACCTTTGCGGCATTGATTGACTTTAAAACTAATAGACGATGAGAAGATTGTTTTTACTGCTGGCACTTCTGTTGCTGATGTCGGTTGTGGGCAAGGCCGCTGGTCGTGACAATTACACGGTGATTATCTCGCTCGACGGTCTGCGTTGGGACTATTTGGATGCCTATGATGTGCCTTTCATGGACCAACTGGCCAGCGAGGGTGTCAAGGCGGTGATGCAGCCGTCTTTCCCGAGCAAGACCTTTCCCAACCATTACACGCTGGCGACAGGTCTTACACCTGACCATCACGGTATCATCACCAACGTTTTCTGGGACCGGGAACGCGGTGTGGAGTTCTCGCTCAATAACAAAGAGACGCGCAGCAAGGGCTACTACTACGGCGGCGACCCCGTGTGGCTCACGGCCAAGCATCAGGGAGTGAAGACCGCATCGGTCTTCTGGGTGGGCAGCGATGTCACCATCAACGGCGAGCATCCAACCTACTGGCGTGACTACCAAACCGAACAACTTGATTATCCGGGCCGAGTCGATGAAATCATCAGGCTGCTCAAATTGCCCGAAGACGAGCGTCCCCATCTCGTGATGGCCTATTTCGAGGAACCCGACCGCTCGGGCCACAGCTATGGCCCCTTGCACAGCAAGACGCGTAGTGCCGTGGAAGACATGGACCTGTTGTTGAGCAATCTGTGGGCCCGCATCCAGCAGTTGCCCATCGCCAGTCAGGTGAACTTCATCGTTACGGGCGACCATGGCATGACCAGCGTGGACCCCAAGCGCTTTGTCGATATCGACGATGTGCTGCCCAAGCACTGGTATGAGCGTTTCTGCAACGATTACCCCACACTCATCTATGCCAGCGCACCACAGTATATCGACAGCATCTATGATGCTCTGCAGGGCGTGGACCACATCCGAGCCTGGAAAAAAGCCGATATCCCCGCCTATCTGGGTTATGGCACCAATAAGAACATGGGTGACGTCATTGTCCTGCCCGACGTGGGCTGGCTCTTTGCCGACAAGCCCTCTAAAAAGCAGCGAGGCAGCCATGGCTTCGATCACACGGCGGCCGATATGCAGGTGGGTTTCCGTGCCATTGGCCCCGATTTCAAGGTGGGCTACGAGAAACCTGACCGTTTCCGCAACGTGTGCATCTATCCGCTGCTATGCTACCTGTTGGGCGTTACCCCATCGCCTAACGACGGCAGCCTGGACGAGGTGCACGACATGCTCCGCTAACTCCGGAGTGCCTGTAATCGAGGCCTTGTCCGGTGTTACGAGCCTCTGGCTCGCAAGACAACCTCAAAACAAAAACAACACGAGTGCACGCTGCTTAACAGGTGGCGTGCACTCGTGTGTTAGGGATACAAAAAAAGGGCAAGTGAGCTACAGCGCGCCGCTACGACCTCGTTACCCTTGCTCCGGTCAAGGCCTGGGGGATTGGGAGGGAGCTGGCCGTGTAGGACTTACCCGGCTGCAAAAGTACTGCTTTTTCTTGAACTGGCAACCTTTTTAATGAAAAAAAGTTTGTTCACGGTGTTTTAACGATGGAATTCAAAAAAGCCAAGAGACAGGAAACATGGCGCTTCCTGCCTCTTGTATCAAAAACTTAATCAAATTAAAAGCCTGATTTAATGCACTGTGAACGAAGCCTTGAGGGGGAGATTGTCGCTGGAAGTTCCAACGAGCATCAGTCGCTTGCCGAGCGATGTGGTCCAGCCGTTCTTGGCCTCGTCCCAGTATTGGAAGGCGCGTCCGCCGATGGTGATGGTCACGTCGCGGCTCTCGCCGGGCTGCAAGGTGACCTTCTGGAAGCCGCGTAATTCCTTGACGGGCATATCAGCATTGCCGCTCTGGTCGCTGACGTAGAGCTGAACGACCTCGGCGCCGGTCCGGTTACCGGTGTTCTTGACCGTCACGGTGGCGGTCACGGTGCCGTCGGGGGCGACGTCGCTCTTGTCCAGGCGCAGGTTGCTCACGGCAAAGGTCGTGTAACTCAGTCCGTGACCGAAGGCGAACATCGGTTTCTTGTTCTGCTTGTCGGTCCAACGGTAACCCACATAGATGCCCTCCTTGTATTCCTCATCGATGATTTTGTGGTCGTCGCGCCAGGTGCCGGGGTATGAACCCGTGGCATGTGCGCCGAGGTCGTTGAGGCTCACGGGCCAGGTAAACGGCAGTTTGCCTGACGGGTTGGCGTCACCGACGAGAATGCTGGCGAATGCTTTGCCCGTCTCACTGCCGATAAACCATCCTTGAACGATGCCGGCGACCTTGTCGCGCCAGGGCATCGCTACGGCGTCACCCGAGATGTTGACAAAGACCACGTTCTTGTTCACGCGTGCCAACGCCTCGACGAGCGCATCCTGACCGTAGGGCATATCCATGTTCTTGCGGTCGTGACCCTCGGCATCCTGATAGTCACTTTTGTTCAGGCCGCCGAAGATGATGACATAGTCGGCATTCTTGGCCTTGGCGACGGCTTCGGCAATGAGTTCACTGGCTGAACGATTGTCGGCCAACGATTGCTTGGCGACAACACCATTGTACTCGCCTGTGGTGTCGCCCACATAGCCGCGGGCATAGTCCACCTCGATGCCGGTGCCTGCAAGACGGTCCTTGAGACCTTCAAGAGGCAGGATCTCATGCTGCACCTTGAGCGAACTGCTGCCGCCGCCGACGGTCATCATCTTGATGGCATTCTCGCCGACAACAAGCACTCGCTTGGTGTTATTGAGGTCGATGGGCAGCACATTGCGCTTGTTCTGCAACAGCACGATGCCGTCCTGGGCAATCTTTAATGCTGCGTCATAGTGTGCCTCGCTGCACAGGAAACCCTTTGAACGGTTGTTTGACATCGTTGTACGGAAGAACAGGCGCAGCACACGGCGCACCTTATCGTCGAGTTCACGCGTCGTGAACTGACCGTCTTCGATGAGTTTTTTGTACGGCTTTGCCATGAAGTAGGCATCGTAGGCGTTGCTTGCGCCCCATGCCAGACCGTCGGTCCAGCTGCCGAACTCCATGTCCAACCCGTTCTTGACGGCCAACTCGGTGTCGTGGGCACCGCCCCAATCGCTGACGACTACGCCGTCATACTGCCAGTCGCCTTTCAGAATCTGGTTAAGCGTGTATTGGTTTTGGCAGCAGTGCTGGTCCTTATACAGGTTGTAGGAACCCATGATGCCCCAAGTGTGGCCTTCCTTGACGGCCGCCTCAAATGCGGGCAGATAAATCTCTCGCAGAGCACGGTCGCTCACAATCACATTCACCTGGTGGCGGTATTCCTCATCGTTGTTGAGGCAGAAGTGCTTCACACAGGCTGCAGTGCCGGTGCTTTGCAGGCCCTGAATATAGGGCACTACCATGCGTGAGGCCAGCAACGGGTCCTCGCCCATGTATTCAAAGTTACGGCCGTTCAACGGGTTGCGGTTGATGTTCACGCCGGGACCCAGGATCATGTCCTTGCCGCGGTAACGTGCTTCTTCGCCCAGGCTGCTGCCATAGAGTTTGGCCAGCTGGGGATTCCACGAGGCGGCAAGGCAGGTCAGGGCGGGGAAGGCGACACACGAGTCGTTGGTCTGTCCAGCCTGTTCCCATTCGTCCCACAGCACATCGGGTCGCACGCCGTGAGGTCCGTCATCGGTCCAGAAGTCGGGCAAGCCTAAACGTTTCACGCCAGGTGAGGAGAACTTGCTCTGGGCATGGATGACGGCAATCTTCTCGTCCAGCGTCATGCGTGCCAAAGCATCCTCCACGCGTTCCTCGATGGGTGCCTGATCGTCGAGATAGGCAGGCTGTCGAGGGGTCATTCCCAGCGACTTGATGTAGTCGGTCTGTGGGGTGCAACGCTCATAGCGGCTGTTTTCCACATACTGCATCAGCAACTGACGGAACATAGCCTGGTCGGGGCGTGCCTCGCGCAATTCCTGATAGGTGGAGCGGGGGGCCTCGGAATACTTCACGACGATGCTGTCCCACATGTCGGGCCTGGTGATGCCCATCATGCACGAGCCGTCGATTTTCTTGTAGGGCCAGAAGGTGTAGCCGATGTTGGCCTGCTTCATCACGTCAACCAGCTGCGATTGCCACTCGTTGCTGTTGTGTCCGGTCTCACCCATATACATCGGCAGCCCCGTCTTGTCACGGAAATCGATGTAGTCCTTGATGGCCTCGGCCGTGGCATCGCCGCCATAGCGGTGGCAGGTGTACATGATGTTGTCATCGAATTTCCAGTCGCTGAACATGAAAAAATCTGAATTCCAGCGGGCACCACCCAGCAGAATCACGTGGTTGGGGTCCATCTGGCGGATGGCAGCCACGGCCCGCTTGTAAAGCGGTTCGAGCTGCTTGTTCAGCTCATCCTTGTTCTCGAAATAGTGGGCAATCGGCTCATTCATGAGCTCATAGCCCAGAATCACGGGCTCATCCTTGTAACGGGCGGCGATGCGCTGCCAGATGTCGCAGAACAACTGCTGGCTGGGCTCACTCTCGAAGAGCCACGGATAGCCATGGCCGTCGTCGATGTTGTCGCCCGTCTGTCCACCGGGGCAGTCATGCATGTCGAGAATCAGGTAAAGACCTGTGGCACGGCACCAATTCACCACCGAGTCGATGCGGGCAAACCCGTCCTGCTCGGTGGTCCGTCCCATATAGTCCTCATTGGTGAAGAGCCTGTAGTTGAACGGCAGGCGGATGGTGTTTGCTCCTTGACGGGCAATGAAGGCGATGTCGGCGCGCGTGATGTAGTTGTCCTTGAATTGGCGCCAGAAGTCGGCGGCAAAGTCGGGTCCGACAGCCTCTTTAATCATCAGGTCAATCATCCAGGGCGAGTTGGTCTTGCTTAGGCCGAACATGTAACCCTCGGGATTGAGCCAGTTACCCAGGTTTGTACCCTGAATATAGAGTTTCTCTCCGTTAGGCTGTATCAGGTCGACACCTTCCACACGGACAAACTTGCCTTGGGGCTTCGCATGAAGTCCCAAGGCAAGAACCAGAGAGAGTATGATAAATAACGATCCTCTCATAGATAGAGTCTTTTGGATTAAAGCGTTACTTCTTTTGGAATACGCGCACATAGTCCACTTCCATCGTTGCGGGCAGGGCATTCTCGTCAACGCCCTGGGCTCCGCCCCAGTCACCGCCCCAAGCGAGGTTGAGGATGACGTAGAACGGGTCATCATAGGGCCAATCATCACGGCCCAGGCCACGGTTGTTGTAGCTCAGCTGCACCTTGCCGTCGACATAGGTGGTGATGTTATCGGCCCTCCACTCGATGGCATAGGTGTGGAACTCGCCCTCGGCGCCTTTGCAATACATCTCATGGGTCACCTGTGTGCCGTTGGAATGGACGTGGGCTTTGGCATGCAGACTCGATGACACAAAGTCGGGGTGGTAACCCACCTCTTCCATGATATCAATCTCGCCATCGTCAGGCCATGCTCTGAAGTTGACAGGCATCATCCAGAAGGCGGGCCAGGTGCCCTTGCCCTTCGGCAGCTTGATGCTGGCCTCGATGTAGCCATACTTCCAGCCGTCCCTCACTCTGGCATACACGCGTCCGGAATACACTTTTCCGTTCTCCTTGAGGGCAGTGATGCGCAGCTTGCCGTCCCTAATTTCGGTGACAAGGTGGCCTTCGGGCGTCTTGTGGTTCACGTAGTTCTGCAACTCGTGGTTAACCCAGCCACTGTTCTTCACCTCGTGAGTCCAGTCGTCGCCGTTCAGTTCCGAGCCTTTATCGAACTCATCGTGCCACACGAGCTGGTAGCCTTCGGGGGCGTAGTAGGCCGACTCTTCGGCGGCTTCCTGAGAGACGCTGATGGCCTTGCGGGCAGCTCCTGACATGATGGTTACAGTACCCGTGCGTGGGGTGGTCATCGGGTTAGCGGGAACAGTGACCGTGATTGTGCCCGACTGTGACGTGGTGTTGCGCAAGTCAATTAAGATGAAATCCTGGTCGACATAGGCTCCCCACTCCTTGCCCGTGGTACTGACGGTGATGGTGTAGGTCCCACCGGTAGCGGGCACAGCGATGCTCTCTTGCGAGACGTTGATGTTCACTGTAGGCGTGGGCTCGTCTTTGCCATCTCCACCGCAGCCCCACAGGAGGGCGGCAAACGACAGCAGTAGTGTACAAAGTATGTATCGTTTCATTTTTGAATAGTTGTCAGTTGAATGGTTGATAAAAATCCCCCATTCACCAATTTCTAATCATGGGTTATCAGGTCGGTGAAGTGCATCTTCACCGACCTGAGTCCCTGTTCGTTAATCCTTATGCTTCTGGATGATGATGTCGCTCACCTTGGCCACAAATCCGGCGGGACAGCCACCGAAGTCCAAAATGAACTTACCTTGGTCAAACGAAATCTCTTGGTCGCCATTCTTGGCAACTACACCAATGATTTGGAGGACGTTTTCACCATCTTCGAGAGTGAAGTTGTTCTTGTAGCACAACGTGTTGGGATCGTTCTCCACATCGGGATCCTTGTTGACCTTGAGGGTCATGCGTCCCAATTCCATATTGGAGTTGATGGTTACGCGAACGTCATAGGCCTGGCCTTGCTCGATGTGCAGGGGTACGCCGTTGATGGCGCACTGGGCCTGCCACTCCGATACGGTGCCATTGTCGGCCTGGATGGTGTAAACACCATTGGCAAACGAGAAGGTGGGATCAGCAATCTGAATCCAACCGGCATCAGCCCACCAGAAACTCATCGAGCCGGCGGTGTTGAAGCCTGCACCCAGGTTCTCGGGCGAGTTCACGTCAACCCACTCCACGGTGGGCTCGTCGGGAGTCACGGGCAACACGGTGCCGTCATCGTTGGCATGGTCCTTGAGGACGATGTTCGAGATGTTGACGGTGGTACCGGCCGGGCAACCGCCGAAGTCGAAGAACAGGTTCACACGCTCCATGTCGATACCGGGCATATCACTCTTCCAGAAGATATAATCCTGACCAGCCTTCAGGTCGATGCGGTCGGCAAAGTAGAAGACGTTGTCATCGCCGTCCATCACGAGTTTCACGGTAACACCGTTAATGTCCTTGTCGCTGTTGAGGATGCACGAGAAGTCATAATTCTTGCTGGCCGAGGTCGAAATGTTGGTGGTCTTGAAGGCCATCTGTGCCTGCCACTGATCGGTGGTTGCCTCGGGCAGGAAGACAGTGTACTCGTTACCGTTGGCCTCAAAGCCGGGATCAGCAATCTGATTCCAACCCGGAGCATACCAGAAGAACATAGTGTAATCCACATTCTTCCACATGTTGAAGTCGCTGTTCGGGTCGAAGCCGTCGAATTCCTTCTCCTCGGGCTCGCTGGTGAAGATGAAGCGCCATGCGATACCACGGTCGGGAGCATCATAGACGAGGACCATCTTCTTGGCCGTCAACGTCTCGATGCGGAACTTGGGGTTTTCGTACTGGGCATCACTGCTGATGTAGGGGAAGGCAGTGTTGGGAGCCAGTTGGATATAGGTCTGCTTGCTCACGTTGCCGTCGGCATCCTCCCAGTCATACACCTCAAAGGTCCAACTGGCCGTCTGGTTGCCGATAGTGGCATCCCAGTCGGGACTCTGCTTGCCCCATTTGGAGGTACCTTCGTTCACATAGGTCAAGCCGTCCTCTCCGGCATTGTAGGTGAAGGTGCCGCCCTTGCGGTTCTCGGCAGTGAAGGTGAGTCGGTCGTCATAGACACCGAAGTCCTTCTTCTCGCCAGGCTGTGCCGACCACCATCCAGTTCCGGCAGTTCCGGCAGGACCGCAAGCCATGTGGGCCACCTCGCTGTAGTCGATGCGCCACTCCTTCTCGGTGATGCGCTTGAAGTCGTTCGTGTAGTCAATCTTGGACTCGTTGAAGGTGTATTCCTTCTTGATACCCGTCTGGCTGATGCCGTTACGGTTACCAAGGCGGAGTTCGATGGTGTGAGTGCCAGCCTCGGTGTTCTTGTAACCTACCTCTTGCAGGGTAGAGTAGGACGTACCGTCAAGGATCCATACAGGATAGACGCCAGCCTCTGGAGTGTATTTCGCAATCATCTGGTTGGTCTCCTGATCGACAGCAATCTGGAAGTCCACGCCACTCACGGTGGGGACATCATTGGGGTCAGCACCGTAGAAACTCTCCGGTGTGCACGCAGCAAAGCCAACAGCCAACAAGAATGAACCCAGGACTGCAAATGCGCTGCTTATTTTGTTGATCTTGCTAATCATAATCTTTAGTATCTGAATGACTGATTTATATATCAATAGTTATTCTGAACCAGCGAGGGGTCAGCATCAAGTTCGCTCTGAGACAGAGGGATGTACTTCTTGCTCGGAGTCCAACTATTGGTGCGGTAGCCGTAACTGTCGGGAACCAGCACGGTAGAAGCCTTCTGAGTGGCACCGGGGATACCCTCGGCACGCACGAGGTCGAAGTAGCGCTTGCCTTCGCCGCAGAACTCCAGGTGACGCTCGGTGAAGATGTCGTCGATGGTCACGGTGGTCAAGGCGGGAAGACCGGCACGCGCGCGTACCTCATTAACATAGCCGGCAGCCTCGGCGGCGTTGCCTCCGGTCAGCAGGATCAACTCGGCAGCGTTGAGCAGGGTCTCGGCATAGCGGTAGATGCGCTTGTTGTTGTTATAGTTCAGGTTCTTGGAGGTCGGGCAGTCCTTGTTGTTGTCCGACTGGGGACGATACTTGCCGTGCCAGATGTGGGTATCCTGGTAGCGCTCGGTGTAACTGTAACCACGCACGTCCCAGCAGGTGACATCACGACGCAGGTCACCCTCGGCATACATGTTGTAAGTCTCGACGCGCATGGGCAGGAAACCCCAACCGTCGGCGCCGCTTTCCCAGCCTTCGCCACCGCCCCAGCCGTTAGGCGAGCAGAGCGTGGGGAATACGGTACCACCGGCGGCCATCGAGGTGCCCCAGTCACGCTGAGCCTGGTCGTCGTTGTAGTTGATCTCGAAGATGCTCTCAGCGCACCACTCGCCGCTCTCCTGCCACAGGTCACGGAAACTGGGATTGAGTTTGTAACTGCTGTCGCCGATGATCTGCTTCATGTAGGCGAGGGCCTGCGGATAACGGGCCTGGTCGTTCTGGTACATGACCATCTCGGCATAGAGCATGTAGGCAAAGGCCTGGCTCACGCGACCGGATTCGGCGTTAGACCAACGCATCGGCAGAACGTTCGAGGCGATAATGTCCTCGAGTTCCGGCAAGAGTTGGTTGTAGATCTCGTCGGCCGTGATCTGCGGAGCGGTGTAAGGCTGCGAGAGGTTCTCCAGATAGAAGGGGACGTTGCCATAGTAGTGCCACAGGATATTATAATAGTACACGCGGAGCAGACGGGCCTGCATCTCCATCGAACGACGGAAAGTGGAACTGGCGCTTCCCTCCCAAGAGGCATACTTGATGGCATCGTTGCAACGCTTGATGCCGCTGTAGAAGTCACCCCACAGGGTGGCCAGGGTATTGTTGCCGTCGGCTTCGAAGTTGAACAGACGGTGCCAGTGCTGGTTGTCGGTGTTGTCGGCACCGCCTACCCAGAAGTCATCGCCCATGATCTCACCGTCAACAGTGAGGTCGTTGTAGGCCGTTCCGTCCCAGTCGGGCCAGTGCAGGGGAGCATAGGCCGCGGTGAGGGCCTCATTGAGGGTCTCCTCGCTGGTGTAGTACTCCTCGAGAGGTTCACCCGTGGGGTTCTTCACATCAAGAAAATCCTCGCCACAAGAAGTGAGCGCAAACACAGCGACACACAAACCTGCGATGATTGAAAATTTGTGCAAGCCGAATGCTATGAAAACTTTTTTCAATAGCTGAGGTGCAGCCAAATTTATTGAAATATGCTTTTTCATATTGTTATTTTCTTTAGGGGATTGTTAGAATGAAACGTTAACTCCGACAGTGTAGGTGCGGGCCTGCGGATATACACCGTAGTCAACACCGAGGCTGGTGGAACCGGAACCGATTTCAGGGTCAAAGCCCCAGTACTTGGTCCAGGTGAAGAGGTTCTCGGCACGGCCATAGATGCGCAGACGGCTGATGCCAATCTTGCGGGTGATGTTCTGATTCAGAGTGTAGCCGAGCGTGATGTTCTTCAAGCGCAGGTAGCTGCCGTCCTGGATATACATGTCGCTGCAAACCCAGTTCTTCGAGTCACCCAGGGTGGGAACCTTGTCGCTGGTGCCTTCACCAGTCCAACGCTGCAGAACCCAGGTGGGATAGTTACCCGAGGCTACATCCTGGCGATAGGTGGCATCGAACACGTCAGCACCCTTCACGCCCTGGAAGAAGACGCCAAAGTCAATGCCCTTCCAGTCAAAGTCAAAGGTCAGACCAAAGGTCCAGTCGGGCACACCGTTACCGATGTTGGTGCGGTCGTCGCTGTTGATCTTGTTGTCGCCGTTGGTGTCCACGAAGCGGAAGTCACCGGGGTTGGACGTCGTGCCATACATGGCGTTGTAGGCGTCGGCCTCGGCCTTAGTCTGCAGGATACCGTCGGTCTTGTAGCCGTAGAAGAAGGGGAACGGCTGGCCATTCTCGGCGCGTGTACCACCGTCACTGAACTGGTTGATGCCGTAGTTCAGGAAGCCCGTGTCGTTACCCAGGTTTTTCAGCTTGTTCTTCAGATAGGAGGCATTACCCTTCACTGCAAAGTGGGCATCCGAGATGTTCCACCTGTAGCCGAGTTCAAACTCGACACCGCTGTTCTCCATGTCACCGACGTTGGCCAACGGACGAGCCTCACCCACGTAGCTGGGAATCGGCATTTCGATAATCATGCCGTTGGTCTTCTTGATGTAGTAGTCAAAGCTGAAGGTCAGCTTGTTGTTCCAGAAACCGAGGTCGATACCGAGGTCGGTCTGTTCACTCTCCTCCCACTTCAGGTCTTCGTTAGCCAGGCGGTTGGCCTTGGAACCGTAAACCATGGCAGCGGTCTGTCCGAAGTAGTAGTTACTGGTATTACCCAGTGCTGTCAGTGTGGTATAGGCGAAGTCGCCGATATTGTCGTTACCGTTCTTACCCCAGCTGAAACGCAGCTTCATGTTGTTCAGCCAGTCGCGCTGGTTCTCCATGAACTTCTCATTCATGATGTTCCAACCCACCGAGAACGAGGGGAATATACCAAACTTGTGTTTAGAACCGAAACGGCTCGAGCCGTCACGACGGACGGTAGCCTGGAACATATAGCGCTCGTCGTAGTTGTAGCTGACGCGGGCGAACAAAGACGCCAGGCGATGTTCGGTGTAGGGACCACCCCACACACCAATGAGGCTTTTCGCTCCCGTTACCTTGCCGTCGGCATCGGTCGAGAGTTCCAGATTACCACCGGTGGTGTAGTTGATGCTGGGCTTATCGGGGTTAACGAGGTTCCAGTGTGAACCACCCAGTTCGTCGCCCTTGAACTTCAACGCGCTCTGGCCGAGCACGATACCGATAGAGTGCTTACCAAAGATCTTGTCGTAGGTCACCGTGTTCTCAATCTGCCAAGTGCTGTTGTTGCCCTTGAAGGCCGAGGCTTCGGTGTGGTCGCTGTTGTTGTTACCCGAGAGGTAGTATTGTTGCAGGATGGCGCCATTGTAGCCCCAGAACGAGAGCTCGGCGCTGTAGGTGAAGTGATACTTCAACGCATCCCACAACTGTACGTCAACCGAGAACTTGGGCATGAACTTGTGGCTCCAGTTCTTGTTGGGGTTGCCGTGCATCATGGCGATGGGGTTGTTCTGCTCCTGGTAGCTGCCGATGAAGCCGGGGATGGTGTAGGGGTTGCCTGCTTCGTCCCTGAAGAGGTCATAGGCGCTGTAGCGGTCGATCATTTCCTGAGCTTTGTCACCCTTCAGCACAACGGGCAGGGTGGGAGCCAGGTACAGGGCTGAACCCAGAGGAGAGCCCCAGGTCGAGTTGGCATCGATGCCGGTGTTGTGCACGCGCATATAAGAGAGGTTCGCGCCCAGGACAACACTGTTGAGGAAGTTGCGCTCCTTGGTGGCGTCGAGGATGTTGAACTGATTGTTGGCGCGGATGGTCAATCGGTTATAGTTCGACTGGCCAAAGTTGCCGCCCACGATACCGTCCTGGGTGAAATAACCCAGCGAGAGGTAGTAATTTACCTTCTCGGATGCACCGCTCACGCTCACGTCATGCTGCATGATGGGAGCATTCTTGTTGAAGAGCAGCTCCTGCCAGTCGGTACCGAAGCCCACGATCTTTTCACCGTTGGCGTCAATCAGGTTGGTGGGATCGGGATAGAGGGGAGCCAGACCGTTCTGTACGCGGCGCTCGTTCTGCAGGATGGCATAGTCAACGGCACCCGTCACGTCGCGGTGCTTCCAAGGGCTCTGCCAGCCGTACGAGAAGTCGTAGTTCACGTTGGCCTTACCCATTTTGCCCTTCCTCGTGGTGACGAGGATGACACCGTTGGCGGCACGTGCACCATAGATGGCACCCGAAGCGGCATCCTTCAGCACCTCCATGCTCTCGATATCGTTGGGGTTCACGCTCTCCATACCATACTGGTCGGTGGGCATGCCGTCAATGATGTAGAGGGGGTTGGAGTCGTTGATGGTGCCGATACCGCGGATGCGGATCATCGACTGCGATCCGGGCTGACCCGATGAGGAGATGACGTTGACACCGGCGGCCATACCCTTCAGGGCATCTTCGGCACGCAGGCGGGTCTTACCGGCCAGGTCTTCTGACGATACCTTGGCGATCGAAGCCGTCACAACGCTCTTCTTTTGCACACCGTAACCGATTACCACGACCTCGTCGAGTAACTCGGCGTCCTCGGTGAGGACGATGTGCATGTCATTGCCGGCAAGCACGGTCTGCTTGCCATAGCCCACAAAAGTGATTTCCAATTCGGCTCCTGCGGGAGCGTTGATGGAGAAATTGCCGTCGAAGTCCGTAACAGTGGTGTTCGACGTCCCTTTTTGCACAATGGTCGCGCCAATCACCGGCTCGCCATTGACATCAACGACGGTACCCGTGAAGGTCCTGCTTTGTGCAAATGCCACTATTGCCAGCATGACTGTCAACAGCAGTGAAAGTAATCTCTTCTCTTTCATGTTACATTTGTTATTATGGTTGATTAAAAAAAATTGTTGGTTGTTCGGTTTGGTTATGTTTTCGGTTGTAATGGAGTGCCTGTTATTGGGCAGCATCAACATCGCAAATTTAATCTAATAATATAAGGTGTGGTCGTGTGAGCAATGAAAAAGTGGATGATTTTATCCACCTTAAAAAACGAAATATCTGTCTTCTAGGATGTTGTGCATATCTCTTAATCGTTAAAAAGTGGTTAAAATGTAGTAATACATAGTGACGAAAACCATCAATTATAATGATTTTCGTGACCAATTTTGGCTTTTTTAAACTTTTAGACCTATATTTGCAACATCTTCTAACATTGATTTAAACCTGATGAAGAATCACCAAATATTGCTCATCTTGCTCATGCTGTTGACATCGTTGACGATGTCGGCAGGAGAAATAGACCTGTTGCAGGAGTACCGACGGTTGGACGAGGCCATCGGGCAGAGCGAGAAGTATGTGCAGGCGCGTGAGGAGCGCATCGCCAAGCTGAAGACGGCCCTCGAGGTTACGCGTGCCGTGAATGCGCAGTACGACCTGTGTCACGGCTTGTACGAGGAGTACCACTCCTATGTGAACGACTCGGCGATGTTCTATTTGGGACGTTGCATCGAGCTGGCTAAAGACATGGGCGACCAGACGCGTGGCGACGAATGTCGCCTGGAGCTGGCCTACCAGTGCTCCGAGACGGGTATGTATCACGAGGCGGCCGACCTGTTGCAGGACATCGACGATCAGCAGCTGGATGCCGCCAACCTGAGGCGCTACAACATCGCCATGGCCCATCTTTATGGCGAGTTGGGCTATTATTGCAAGGTGCCGCCGCTGCAACAGGATTATTATGCGCGGCGTGACACCTACAACGGCCGCCTCACGGCAGAGGCTGATGGCAGTGATGAATATCTGCAGGTTAAGGAGATGGAATGCTTTGGCGCCCAGGATGCCAAGGGGGCGCTCGCCTTCAACGATATGCGCCTCAAGCAGGTCAAGGAAGGGTCCCACGAGTATGCCATCGTAGCCTTCTACCGGCACCTGGACTACCGCCTGCTGGGCGACTCGATACAGGCCCGTTATTGGGTGACGCAATCGGCGTTGAGCGACGTGACCAATGCCGTGATGGACCAGGGCGCGATGTGGGAGCTGGCCAACATGCTCATGGCCGACGGTGACATGGAGCGCGCCTATCGTTACATCCGCTTTGCCTGGCAATGTGCCGGCAAGTTCAATACCTTGAAGCGCAACAACCAGATATCGCCCGTGATGACCGCCATCAGCGACGACTACGAGACGTCGCTCAAGCGTGCCAACAGCCTGCTGCTGGCGCTGGTTATCGTGGCAAGCTTGTTGGCGGGCCTGCTGCTGATGATTCTGTTCTATAGCAACAGCCAGCGCAAGAAGCTCGCCAGGGCGCGTAACGAGTTGAGCGACAGCAACACACAGCTAGCTCAGCTCAATGCCCAGCTCAAGGACCTCAATAGCCAGATGCGTGAGACCAACGCCAAGTTGGGCGAGTCGAACCGTGTCAAGGACGAGTATGTGGGGCGTTTCATCCACCTGTGCTCGTTCTACATCGACCGCCTGGACGAGATGCGCAAACGCATTCACAAGATGGTCAAGAGCAAGGACCTGGACGCCCTGTACAAGTTCACCGAGGGCAACGACCTGCGCGACAAGAACCTGACGGAACTCTATGGGATGTTCGACACCACCTTCCTGCACCTGTTCCCCAATTTCGTCAACGACTTCAACGCCCTGCTGCGCCCCGAATGCCGCATCGAGCTGCCCGAGGACGGTGTCCTCAACACCGATATCCGCATCTTTGCCCTCATCCGGCTGGGCATTGAGGACAGCAGCCGCATCGCCGAGTTCCTGCACTACTCGGTCAATACCATCTATAACTACCGGGCCAAGATCAAGAACGGCGCCTTGGGCGACCGCGACAACTTCGAGGCCAGGGTCAAGGCCATCAGCCTGTAAGCCCCCGCACACTCTGACCGCGGCGCCGAATGGTTGCCGCCCCCACGCCCACGTTTCAACGGGCCCTTATGCCCCCCCTTGATGAAAAAAGTGATGGATTATGGGTCACTTTTCCCTCTATTACATCATCAAGGGATAAATCGTATGTTAAAACACTAATGAAACCAGAAATGAAAATGAATACTTTACAAGACCGCATCCGTGGATCTATGGTTGGTGGCGCCGTTGGTGACGCCCTGGGTTATCCGGTAGAGTTTTTCAGCTCTTTTGCCGAGATTCAAGAGAGGTATGGCCCCTTGGGCATCAATCGCTTTGACACCGACCCGGCGTGGCTCGATGACGAAGAGAAATCAGGCAAGGCTCTCATCTCGGACGACACCCAGATGACACTCTACACGGCCAATGGCTTGCTGTTAGTCGCTCAACAAGCATCCGACCCTCGAAGAACCATCTGCCGTGCCTACTTGCAGTGGTTCTTGGGCCAGACGGGTGAGAAATCCAATCAGTACGATGACTGCTGGATTGGGCGGTTTCCCGAGCTGGCTGCACGTCGCGCCCCTGGCAATACCTGTCTGTCGGCCCTCCGCTCCATCCATAAAGGTCAGGTTCCTGACAACTACAGCAAGGGTTGCGGCGGTGTGATGAGGGTGGCCCCCATTGCCCTGTTTGCCGTTGCCCACAACATGCCGATTGAAAGTGCCGACCGCCTGGCGGCAGAAGCCGCCGCGATCACCCATCTCCATCCGTTGGGCTTCATCTCTGCGGCCCTCGACGCCCACATCATCTACCGCTTGGCGCTGGATGACCACCCCTCTCGTGAATCCATGGAGGCTTGCTATCGTGAGGGAATCGAGACGATGAAAAAACTCTTTCCCCAGCATCGGGCCGATGTGGATTGCATGGAAAATCTGACCGAATTGGCCATCCTGAGGTCCTACAACCGCCAGCATTCCGTGGCTGACGTTGAGAAGTTCGGTGGCGGATGGACCGGCGAGGAGGCTCTGGCGATAGCCATGTATTGCGCCCTTCGCTATCACGACAACTTTGAGCAAGCCATGATTGCCGCCGTCAACCATGCCGGCGACAGCGACAGCACAGGTGCAGTCACCGGCAATATCCTGGGTGCCGCCCTTGGCTATGAGGCCATCCCGCAGTTCTACAAGAATGATTTGGAGCTGCATGACCTCATCCTTCACATGGCCGACGATTTATTCAGGGGCCAAATCACCGTTATGGATTGATATATAAAACATCACGCGTGCTGCGCGATGTGAAAAGATTGAAATCATCAAGAAAAAAACGATGCAAAAGATGCCGAAGCGACAATTTTTGATATTTTTTGTGCTCCTCACGTCATGCCTGGCCGCCTACAGCCAGAGCAGCTATTATGTCGGTCAGGCACGGAGCTACATGCGCGATGCCGAGTACTACATCAGCAAGGCCGAGAGCTATGACCGTGATGCGGATTATTATGAAAAGAAGGCCAAGGACTACTTGCGTGAAGCCGAGTACTACAGCCGCAACAAGCAGGAGAGCAGGGCGCGTGACTACCGTCGCAAGGCCGACCGCGAGACCGATAACGCCCGCCAGTCGCGTCGCAAGGCCAATGACGCCAAAGACAATGCCCGTCAAAGTCTGCGCCGGGCAGCCGACGCCATGGATCGTGCCAAGAGCCGCTATTGATTCATCAAGTCAAGAAAAGATTGTTCCCACCCCCACTATGCCCTCAAGGGAAAGAAGCAACCTATAAACTGTTAACTGTTAACTATTCCGCCTCTGATGACAACAGCCGTTGTTGACAGCGAGAACGGCATGGCCGCAAACATGAAGTTGTAGATAAGGCGTCTCATATTAACTATTGGATTAAATAATACCTTTTGAAAAATTACTACCGTTTACGGTTGGATTTGATGAAAATCGGGTTCAAGATAGCCTTTTTAAATTATTAGCGGATTAATAAAAATGAATCCGTCGTGGATACAAAAAGCCGGAATAATTGAATAAATATATCATTTTTCAATCTTTCACCCTCACTTGAATAGTTACTCTTGATTTGCCGTCTCCAAGCCTGTCTATGATGTTTTCCCGTAATAAACGGGTTTGACGTGTTGAAAAAATGTCATAATTTTTGCAAATTTTCAAAAAAAAGATGTATTTTTGTTGCTGAAAAACCTGAAAAAATGTAATTATTACTTTTGTCATTAACATTAAAATCTAAAGCGAATGAAAAAAAGAATTCTACTGATCCTGCTCGCAGTGACGTGTGCCATCCTTGGCGCACAGGCACTCACGGTAAGAGGAACGGTCGTTGACCAAGTCAACGAGCCCGTGATCGGTGCCACCATCAAGGTCCTGGGGACCACGATGGGCGCGGTGACCGACTTTGACGGCACTTTTGAGATTGCCAATGTCCCCGACGGCTCAGTGCTGAAATTCACCTTCATGGGCATGCAGGCCGTGGAGATGGAAGCCAGCGAAATGATGAGCGTCCAGCTCTTTGATGACGTGCGCAACCTCGATGAGGTTGTTGTGATCGGTTACGGTTCGGCCCAGGCCAAGGACTTGACAGCGCCCATCGCCGTTGTCAAGGGCGAAGAACTGCTTGCCGTGCCCGCAGCATCGCCCATGGCAGCCATGCAGGGCAAGGTTGCCGGTGTGAACGTGGTCAACAGCGGTACCCCGGGCGAAGGTCCCAAGGTGCAAATCCGCGGTAACGGCTCATTCACGGGCGGTAGCCCGCTGTATGTTGTGGACGGCATGTTCTATGACAACATCGACTTCCTGAATGCCAACGACATTGCCGACATGTCGGTGCTCAAGGACGCATCGGCCGCTGCCATCTACGGTGTGCGTGCCGCTAACGGCGTTGTGCTGATCACCACCAAGCACGGCAACAAGAACCAGCCGGCCAAGATTACCTATAACGGCTACGTCGGCATCCAGAAGGCCACCAACGTGCTGAAGATGGCCTCGGCGAGCGAATATGCCACGATGCTGCTGGAGGCCAACTACGATGCCTATGTGTCGACGATGAAGGCTTCGATTGACCGTTATGGCGGCAGCTACAGCAACGGTGACTTCCACAACTGGACCTACGGCTGCGACACCGACTGGTATAAGGAACTGCTGCGTCCGGCCATCATCACCGACCACAGCCTGACCATCACGGGCGGCGGTGAGAAGGCTACTTATTCATTGGGTATCAACTACCTGCACCAGGACGGTGTCATGGACGTCGAGAACTACTACAGGCGCATGAACTTCCGCGCTGCCCTTGACTACGAGGCCACCAGCTGGCTGAAGGTCGGCTTCAACGGCATCTTCTCAAAGGGCAAGCAGCGCACGCCCAACAATGCCGCATGGCAGCAGGCGTTCAACGCTCCCAGCATCTATCCCGTGATGGATGAGAAGAACGACGCTACCTTCCCCACCCACTATGGTTCACCCGAATCGGTTGGCTTCACCAACAACTTCTACAATCCTGTGGCCACGGCCAACTATCAGAACAGCGTGAACGACATCAACAAGTATCTGACCAACTTCTATGCTCAAATCACCTTCATTCCCAGCAAGCTGAATTTCAAGACTAGCTACGCCTATGACTTCACGGCAGTGCACAACCGCACCTACATGCCCGAGTACTATGTGAGCAGCGTTCAGCGCAACGACAAGTCGTGGGTGAGCAAGGAGGAGTCTAACTACAACAACTGGATTTGGGACAACGTGCTGACCTACAAGGACACATTCGGTGATCACAACCTGGGTGTCATGCTGGGTCACTCGCTGCGCGAGGACAGGTACCACAGCCTGTTCGGCATCGGCTACGGCATCGTTGACGGTGACGACGCCTACAAGTACATCGACCTGAGCACCGAGAGCGACAGCCGCCGCGCCAGTGACGGTGGCACGCGCTACCGCAGCAACAGCTACTTTGGCCGTGTCAACTATGATTACATGGGCAAGTACCTGTTCATGGCCACCTTCCGTGCCGACGGTACTAGCAAGTATCAGGAGACATGGGGCTACTATCCCTCATTCGGTGTCGCTTGGGTGATGAGCAGGGAGGACTTCATGGCCAACCAGAACGTTGTGGACTACCTGAAGTGGCGCGCCAGCTGGGGTCGCCTGGGTAACAACGCCGTTCCCGCCAGCGACGGTTTCCGTTCCGTATCGACGGGCTCTTGGTCGTCGGGTGTGTTCGGCAATGCCACCATCGCCGGCTTCCAGAACAACAGCTACTTCAGCAACCTGAAGTGGGAGGTGGTTGACGAGACCAACGTGGGCGTTGAGTTCGCCACCCTGCGCAACCGCTTGAGCGTTGATATCGACTGGTTCTACCGCATGACGCGCAAGGCCGTCATCGCTCCCCGTCTGCCATTCGAGAACGGCACGCTGCTGCAGAACATCGGTAAGATTCTCAACACCGGTGTTGACGTGAGCATCAACTGGGCCGACCGTGTGGGCGACGACTTCAAGTACTACATCGGCGCCAACCTGTCCTACCTCAAGAACGAGGTGAAAGACTTGGCCGGTAATCCCTACATCGCCGGTGGGCAGACCTATCAGTTTGTGGGCGAGAAGATGAACTCGTTCTACGGCTACATTGTGGAAGGCATCTACCAGAATGAGCAGGAATGCGCGGCCGACAGGACCGCTGTCGCCAATGGCCTGCAGCCTGGCGATTTCAAGTACAAGGACCTGAACGGTGACGGCATCGTTGACGGCGAGGACCGCACCACCCTGGGTTCCTACCTGCCCAACTTCATCTACAGCTTGAATCTGGGCTTCCAGTGGAAGAACCTGGACTTCGCTGTAACCACCTATGGTAATGCCGGCGGACAGATGTTCAACCGCAAGCGCGCTCTGCGTTATGCCCAGTCCAACTACAACTTCGACCACGACCAGGTTGCCCACCGTTGGACCGGTCCCGGCTCGACCAACAAGTATCCCTCGGCCGCCGGTTGGATCCGTTCGTGGAACGTGAGCGACCAGCGCGTGAACTCCTTCTTTGTTGAGGATGCCGACTTCTTCCGCATCCAGAACGTGACTCTGGGCTACACCTTCAGGAACATCAGGTTCGGCAACTACACGCTGCCCTCGTTGCGCCTGAGTGCCACTGCCGACCGTCCCCTCACCCTGTTCGGCGCCAACGGCTTCACGCCCGAGTTGAGCGATGCCCAGGGTTGGGATACCGAGGTTTACCCGCTGACAGCGACCTACACCTTTGGTGTGACTATCGACTTCTAAAATGAGCAATTACCAACAATCATCAATAAAGATAACGACAATGAAATTTTTGAAATATATCATGATTGCAGGTCTGCTGATGGTGGGAGCCACCTCCTGCAATGACTGGATGGACATTCTGCCCGAGAACACCCTGCCCGAGTCGGATGTCGATTACACCAAAACCAGCGAGATGTATATGCCCGTGTCTGGCGTCTATGCCAAGTTGCGCACCGGTGGCATGCACTGGGTGATTTGGCCCTTGACCATCGTGCGTGATGGCGACGTGTGGAGTGGCCGTGTGGATGACCAGGGACTGCTCGTTGACTTCGGCAACTTCAGGTATGATAATTCATTCTGGGGACTGAACGAGATGTGGAACCAGTATTACGGCATGATCAAGGTTGCCAACGGCGCGCTCATGTCGCTGGATTCCTATGCCGAGCACATCACCAATGACAACGACCGCGCCACCTATCGAGCCTATTGCGGCGAGGTGCGCATCTTGCGCGCCTATGCCTACTACAGGCTCACACAAGCCTTTGGCGACGTGACCATCCTGCGAGACAACAACCAGAGCGACCTTACCCGTTCGACCAGGGATGCCGTGGAGCGCTACATGCTCGAGGACCTGCAGTATGCCATCGAGAACTGTCCCAAGGTGCGTCCCAACGAGGCTTCACACTTTGGCGCTGCCACGGCTTACACTGCCGAGGCGCTTGCCGCCAAGATTTGCCTGAATCGTGGCGACTATGCCAGGGCCGAGGCTTTGACCGATGACATCATCGGCAGCGGCAAGTTCCAGCTCTACAGCGATTTCTACAACCTGTTCAAGATTCCCGGCAAGATGTGTAACGAGAGCCTTTTGGAGTGCCAGTGCACCGACTTCGGTCAGGGCAGTGGTGAAGAGGTTGATGCCGACATGTGGTTTGTGTTCCAGGGTCCCGGTAATTTGGGCGGATGGAACTTTGTGGGCATTACCGACAACTTTATCAATTGGGCTGAGGCTCGTGGCGAGACTATCCGTCTGGAGACTTCGGTACTCGTGGGCGGCACCACCACTCGCTCGGGTGATGAGATCAACATCATGGGTAATGTCAGCAACACCAACACGTGGAACGGTAAGGCCTACACGCCGACCAACCAGCTGACCCCCGGCCGCACCAAGTATGGCTCGAACAACAACATTCGCATCCTGCGCTATGCCGACGTGCTGCTCATCAATGCCGAGGCCAAGGTGCGCCAGGGCAAGAATGGCGACCAGCCGTTTAACCAGGTGCGCGGTCGTGCCCAGATGCAAGCAATGACCAACGTGACCGTGGAGCAGATTCTTGACGAGCGCCGCATGGAGTTCGTGTGTGAGTGGGGCGAGCGCTACAATGACCTCGTTCGCACTGGCCTTGCTGCCAGCGTGCTCAGCGGCTGGAACGAGGGCGTGAAGTATTATCCGATTCCCTTGACCCAGTTGCAGACGGTGCCCACACTCAGCAATGAGCCCAAGAACGAATAAGCTGACTTTCAGCATCATCTGAACTATCGACTATCAGGCAGGGTGACAGGCCCTAAGGTTCACCCTGCCTGTTTTAATTAAAACATCTCCCGATGAACCGTTTTCTCGCCATTATAATATTGTGTGCCGCCTTCACGGCTAGTGCCAGCACCGATTCTATTAAGGTTGTCAAGGGCCAAGTGAGCGATTACTATATTCCCGTGGTCACCAACTATGACGTGACGGGTGTAGTGACCGATGATCAAGGCCGGCCCCTGGAAGGCGCCACCGTCATGTGGCTTTACAGCCCTGCCCACTGCAACACCGATGGACATGGCCGTTTCTCATTGGTGGCTAGCGACCATGATTCGCTGTTGTGCGTGCACTATCCAGGCAAGGAAATGGTCGTCGTGGCTCGACAAATCGGGCAGCGACAGGTCAACATCATGTTGCCTGTCAAGACCAGCGGTAGCATGGCCGTGCCACGTCGTGAGGCTCGTGCCACACGTTGGTATGACCCACGTGACAACACCACCAGCACCTATTGCAATCCGCTGAATATCAGTTATAACTACGAGCCGTGGAACAACAACACACGACAGGGCGGCTCGTTTCGCTCATCGGCCGACCCGATGGGACTGGCCTATAAGGGCGAATATTACCTTTTCTCGACCAATCAGGGCGGTTTCCACTATTCGCGCAACTTGAGCGACTGGGATTTCTGCCAGGCTTCGTTCCAGCGCTATCCTGCCGACGATGACGAGTGTGCCCCCGCGGCTTGGGTCGTGGGCGACACGCTGTTTTACACCGGTTCAACCTATGAGGGTCTGCCCATTTGGTACAGCACCAATCCCAAGAGGGGACGATGGCGCCGTGCCGTGGAACGCAACACGCTTCCCACATGGGACCCCTATGTGTTCCTCGACGATGACGGCAAACTTTACGAATACTACGGCTCGAGCAACGAGTATCCCGTCAAGGGTGTTGAAATCAGCCGCGAAGACTTCACACCCGTCAGCCGCATTCATGACCTGGTGCTCTTGCAGCCCGATAAGCACGGCTGGGAGCGATTCGGCATGAACAACGATGACGAGGTGACACTCAAGCCGTTCATGGAAGGCGCTTTCATGACCAAGCATGACGGCAAATACTATTTCCAATATGGCGCCCCGGGCACCGAGTTCAAGATCTATGCCGACGGGGTCTATGTGGGCGACCACCCGCTGGGACCGTTCACCTATCAGCAGCACAATCCCATGAGTTACAAGCCTGGGGGCTTTGTACAAGGGGTAGGGCATGGGGGCACCTTTGCCGACCTCAAGGGCAACTATTGGCATGTGGGAACGTGCATGCTCTCGCTCAAGTATAAGTTTGAGCGACGCATTGGCTTGTATCCCACTGCGTTCGACAACGATGGCGTGATGTATTGCATCACGTCATTCGGCGATTATCCTTGCTGGAATGCCGACCACGATATCAAGAACCCTACCGACCGTTTCACGGGTTGGATGCTGCTCTCCTATGGCAAGCCCTGCACGGTGTCTAGCTGTGACAGCACATGTACTGCCACAAGCCTCACCGATGAGGACATGCGCACCTATTGGAGTGCGGCTACCGGCAGCAACCGGGAATGGGTGGAAATGGATTTGGGCAGCCAGTGCGAGGTGCGTGCCCTTCAACTTAATTTCTATGACCGCAAGACAGTGCAGCACAATCGTGCCAACGACCTCTACTACCAGTACCGCATCCTTGCCAGCGATAACGGCGAGCAATGGACGTTGGTGGTTGACAAGAGCGACAATGACCGTGATGTGCCGCATGACTATATAGAACTGCGAGAACCCCTCAGCACGCGTTATTTGCGCGTCGAGAACATCCACATGCCCTCGGGCTGTTACTTCTGCCTGAGCGAGCTGCGTGCCTTCGGCTTGGCTAAGGGAACCTTGCCTGCTACAGTCAAGCGTTTCACGGTTAAGCGGGACAAGGCCGACCTGCGCAATGCCATTATTAGTTGGACTCCCGTCGAGGGGGCTTACGGCTACAACGTCTATTTCGGCACAGCGCCCGACAAACTCTACCACTGCATCACTGTCAACGGTGCGACGCAATATGACATGCGTGGTCTGGATTTGGGCACCGACTATTACTTCTGTATCGAGGCACTTGCCGAGACCGGCCGCAGTCCTCTCTCCAAAATCGTCAAAATCAACCATTAATCAAGGATATATGAACAAGGTTTATTTTACATATTTCGCTTTTTTCTTCCTGTTGGCCTTCGCCGCCTGCAAGAGCGACGTTAATGCCAATCCCAAGGATTCCACGCCGCAGGACGCCCAAGTGCGGCCTGCATCGTTCGCCGATGACGATGCCATGTTGGATTATATCGAACGCGTCCATTTCAACTACATGTGGGATGGAGCCGAACCCACGTCGGGGCTGGCCCGTGAACGCATCCACCTCGACGGGGACTATCCCGAGCATGATCAGGATGTGGTGACCACAGGAGGCAGCGGTTTTGGTATCGCTGGGCTTGTGGTGGCGATGGAACGCGGCTTTATCTCCCGTGACCAAGGGGTGGAGCGCTTGACCCGCATCGTGGACTTCCTGGAACGGGCCGACCGTTTTCATGGGGTGTGGCCCCATTGGATTAATGGCCCGACGGGCAAAGTGAAACCTTTTGGCCAAAAGGACAATGGAGGTGACCTTGTGGAGAGTTGCTTCCTGATGCAGGGTCTGTTGTGTGCCCGCCAATACCTCAGCGCCGACAATACTGCCGAGAAGGCGTTGATTGAACGCATCAACGCTCTGTGGAGAGGAATGGAGTTTGACTGGTATACTCGCGGAGGACAGGATGTCATCTACTGGCACTGGTCGCCTGAGTATGAGTGGGAGATGAATTTCCCGCTCGAGGGCTATAACGAGTGCCTCATTGTCTATGTCCTGGCTGCTGCATCACCCACCCACAGTGTTCCCACCTCGTGCTATCACAAGGGCTGGGCACGCAGCGGAGGCATCAAGAGCGATGCGGCCCCCTATGGCTACCCATTGGAGTTGAAACACAACGGTGCGGAACAGACGGGAGGACCCCTGTTCTGGGCCCACTATAGCTGGATTGGCCTGAATCCCAAGGGCCTGAAAGACCAGTATGCCGACTATTGGAACGTGGTGCGCAACCATGCCATGAGCAATTACCAGTATTGCGTGGATAATCCCAAGAAATATAGCGGCTATGGCCCCGACTGTTGGGGTTTGACCGCCAGCTACTCGACCGAGGGCTATTCGGCCCATAGTCCTGGAAATGACCTGGGTGTCATCACACCCACCGCGGCACTCTCTTCATTCCCTTACACCCCCGAGCAGTCGATGGCGGCGCTCAAAGGCTTCTACAACCGTGGCGAGTCGATTTGGGGCAAATATGGCTTCTATGATGCTTTCAGCCCCGTAAGCGGATGGACGTTGCCGCGTTATCTGGCTATCGACCAGTGCACGATTACTCCGATGATTGAGAACTACCGTACGGGCTTGCTCTGGAAACTGTTCATGAGCTGTCCCGAGGTGCAGCAAGGCCTCGACAAACTTGGATTCACTCATTAATCTAATTATTCTAGATTCTCTAGATATTCTAGATGATCTAGCCCACAATAGCAACTTACAACTAAAAACCAATATAATTATGACGAGAATTAAAAGTATTGTTTTTATCGTGGCTGTGGCATTGACTGCCTTGACAGCCCAAGCGGTTGACCAGGTTAAGATGAACCAGTTCATTGACGATTTGATGGGCAAAATGACCCTGCAAGAGAAAATCGGGCAACTCAACCTGCCTGTCACCGGCGACATCATCACCGGCTCGACGGTCAGCGGCGATGTGGTCGGCAAAATCAAGGCCGGCCAGGTGGGCGGCCTGTTCAACATGAAGGGTGTGCAGAGCATCCGTGCCTTGCAGGAGGTTGCCGTCAAGCAGAGCCGACTGGGAATTCCCCTGATTTTTGGTATGGACGTGATTCACGGCTATGAGACGGTGTTTCCCATCCCGTTCGCCATGTCAATGAGTTGGGATATGGACGCCATTCGCAACTCGGCACGCATCGCTTCGGTAGAGGCAACTGCCGACGGCATCTGCTGGACGTTCAGTCCCATGGTAGACATCTGCCGCGAGCCGCGTTGGGGACGCATGAGCGAGGGCAACGGCGAGGACCCCTTCCTGGGTTCAGCCATCTGCCGCGCGATGATTGAGGGTTACCAGGGTGCTGACCTGACCGACAAGACGACCATGATGGCATGTGTGAAACACTTCGCCCTCTACGGAGCCCCTGAGGCTGGCCGAGACTACAACACGGTGGACATGAGCCGTGTGCGCATGTTCAACGAGTATTTCCCTCCCTACAAGGCTGGCGTGGATGCCGGAGCCGGCAGTTACATGACCTCGTTCAACGTCATTGACTATATCCCCGCTACGGGCAACCATTGGCTCCTGACCGAGGTGCTGAGAGACAACTGGGGTTTTGACGGCTTTGTTGTGACCGACTACACTGCCATCAGCGAGATGATGAATCACGGCATGGGTGACCTGCAGACGGTCTCGGCATTGGCTCTGAAGGCCGGTACCGACATGGACATGGTGGCCGACGGCTTCCTGGGAACCTTGGAGCAGTCGTTAAGCGAGGGTAAGGTGAGCATGGAAGACATCGACAAGGCATGCCGCCGCATCCTGGAGGCCAAGTACAAATTGGGCCTGTTTGAGGACCCCTACCGCTACCTTGACGCCAAGCGTGCCAAGAAGGAAATATATACCGACGAACACCGTGCCGCAGCTCGCAAGTTGGCCACCGAGACGTTTGTGTTGCTGCAGAACAAAGATGGTGTGTTGCCGCTCAAGCGCACGGGCAAAATCGCCCTTGTGGGACCGCTGGCCAACACGCGCGCCAACATGCCTGGCACCTGGAGCGTGGCCGCTTCCAGCGACCGCTACAGCACGCTGCTCGAAGCCATGCGCCGCGCCGTGGGCGACAAGGCCGAGGTGATGTATGCCAAGGGCTGTAACGTGTGCTATGATGCCGAGCTGGAGAAGAACTCAACGATGTTTGGGCGCGAGATGCGCGACAACCGTCCTGTCGACGTGATGCGCGACGAGGCCCTGCGCATTGCCCAGCAATGTGACGTGATTGTTGCAGCCATGGGCGAACCCAGCGAGATGTCGGGCGAGAGCAGTTCACGCAGCGACTTGTCCATCCTGGATGCCCAGAAGGACCTCCTCGCCGCACTCAAGGCCACCGGCAAACCTATCGTGCTGCTCAACTTCTCGGGCCGTGCAACCGTGATGGATTGGGAGGTGGAGAACATTCCCACCATCCTCAACGTGTGGTTTGGTGGCAGTGAGGCCGCCGATGCCATCTGTGACGTCGTTTTCGGTGACGTGGCCCCCAGTGGCAAACTCACTGTGACGATGCCCCGCAACGTGGGCCAGATTCCCATTTACTACAACCACCTGAACACAGGCCGTCCCAATCCCCAGTGGTTCACCAAGTTCACCTCCAACTACCTGGATGTCCCCAACGATCCTCTGTTCCCCTTCGGCTACGGCTTGAGTTATACCACCTTTAACTATAGCCCGCTCACGCTGAGCAGCAACTCGATGACCATGGGTGGTAACATCACGGCTACAGTCACCGTCACCAACAATGGCAACTGCGAGGGCGCCGAGGTCGTACAGCTTTATATCCGCGACATGGTGGGCAGCATCGCCCGCCCCGTGCAGGAGTTGAAAGGCTTTGAGCGCATCAGCCTCAAGCCCGGCGAGAGCCGCACCGTCTCGTTCAAGATTACGCCCGACCTGCTCAAGTTCTACAACAAGGACATGAAATACGTCTGCGAGCCGGGCGATTTCGAGGTCATGATAGGACCCAACAGTCGCGACGTCCAGCGCCTCCCCTTCACGCTGCAGTAATTCGGTAACAGTCAATAAAACAAACAAATGAGGAGGAAGACCGTCAAGTCTTCCTCCTCATTCATCGTTTTCAGTCCTGTTAATTCCAATTCCCTTTCAGCAGGTAGTTGATGAGGGCGATGGCATCCGAGATGTTGACGCTGCCATCGGCATTCACGTCAGCATGGTTGTTGTCTTCAAGATTACCATTCAAGATGATGTTAATGAGCATGGTGCTATCGCTGATATCGACCTTGCCGTCATCATTGACATCACCTGTGAGAGATTCACGATTGGGATACAGCCCCACGTACATCGCCTGCCAGTCATCGTAGGTGTACTGGAGCACGTCGAGCAGGGCGATATCAAAGTAGCCGTTTTCTATTCCGTACCACCCCCAGTTGACGTGAACGAGTCCATTCTCGTCATAGCCGTCAATGATGAAGTTGTGTCCGGCTAGGATGCCCTCATTGAGGTTGATGTCTTTGGCCGAATAAAAGACGGAGTTGCCAGTGGACAGCATGCCATAAATCATCTCCATCCATGTGGGTTCATCATAGCGTGTCCTGGGTACATAATGGGCCGTGTCGTTGTAGTTGAAGTGCTTGGTGAAAGCCTCGACCAGGCGCTGGTCGTTAGTGCCGCCGCCCAATGAATTCCATGTCGTCTTGGCCGCCACGCCGCAATGATAACACAACTGGGCGACTGCCATCCCTTGCTCGCGGGTGTATTCGCACTGATAGTCATCAATCATGTTGTCCCAATCATAGGTGGCCTGCCCAAAGTCAACATGAACGGTCACGTCGCCCTGGTCGTACGCCACTGTCACCGATTCCTCACCCGTGCCATACTTGGGGAACTTGTAGTAATACATGTACTGGGCCATCGCCAGGGGACCGCACCCCACGGCATAGTGACCCATATCGGGTGTGTAGGTGCCATACAGGCTGAGGTCTGAGACATAGGCATCAAACGGACACATGAATTTAAAGGGTTCCCGTTGGCCCCAGGTGGTGGTCAATAGCGGGGGCACCGAGGTAGGAAAGCGGTTAGGGTCGGGTTTGGTGGTCGCGCGACGAGGTTCATTCAGGAGCATTACCTTCCTTGTCGCATTCAGCCACCAATTGAACCCGGAATTCCCATCTTTCATATTCAGTGAACCGTTGGGAGAATAGGCCAGGACAGCCGGATGGCTGTCGTCGCTGGAAACAATGGCAAAACCGCCACCTGCTTGACGATAGAGTGCCATTCCGGGATAATAAGCCACTTGTTCAAGCGGCCGCGAAGACTTGAGGACTCGGCTTGCAGCCGAACGCATCTGGACATCAGTTCTGACGCCAGCCAGTGCTGATGCTGCCGTCGTGACAGCCAGCACAACAGATAGATACTTAAGTGTTTTCATAAACAATAATAAAATGCAATTAATAACATGAATAATGGTCGTATAAAGCCCGGCCACAAATATAGCATCTTTTTAATGTTTTGATACATATATTGCATTATTTTTCATAGATGTCAAGAAAACACTCGTTCCCGCATCCATTGCCCCAGTAGGAAAAAGGCCATTCCTTTTCCCGACGGGGCCATATCCACTGCTGGTCTCAAGGCTCATATTGCTGGCACCAGTAGTGGAACCACAACAAGAGGACAATGGCCACTGTGCAGAACAGTCTATTCCAAACCGGGATGTCACCAACAACCGCAGGCGTCCAGCACACGGCAATCATCAGCGCACCTGCCACAACATGAATAGTTACCATAAAAATCTTGTCTTTGTTCATAATCTTAATAATCATTAGTTCCTAATTTGGCCTTAAAATGTAAAAAAGCCTCCAAAAATTAAAACGGAAACCGATAAAATTTTCATTGGGTTGCTTTTTCAACAAAAATTGGGAAATACACCATAGATTTATTATCTTTGCAACTCAATAATTAACCATTTATCATTACCTATGCCAGGACTTTCCAAATCAAGATACACAACCTTCTGCCAGTGCAGCAAGGCCTTGTGGCTTCGAGTTTATCACCCTGAACTGCAACCCGAGGATCCTAACCTGCAAGCCCGATTTGAGGCAGGCAACGAAGTGGGCGACCTGGCGATGGGGCTTTTCGGACCTTTTGTTGAGGTCACCACGCACACTGCCGAAGGGAAGCTCGACCTCAAAGCGATGATGGAGAAAACCAAGCAGGAAATGGACCACGGCACCGAGGTCATTTGCGAGGCATCGTTCTCGTACGAGGGCTGCTATTGTGCCGTTGACATCTTGCGCCGCGAGCGAGGTGGTTGGGCCATCTATGAAGTGAAAAGTTCGTCAAGCCATAGTGGTGATGAAGTCGTATTACCTGACAAGTTTGACAAATATGCCGTGGATATCGCCTTCCAGCGATGGGTACTTGAACAGTGTGGCATCAAGGTGACTGGAACCTATCTGGTGACTATCAACGGAGACTATGAGCGTGTGGGAGACCTTGACATTCACCAGTTGTTCCGAATTATCAACCTTAAGGAGAAAGTCGATAGCGAGTATCCGTTGGTCCCTGCCAGGGTGCAACTCGCAAAGCAGATATTGGAACAGGATCAGGAGTCTGAACGTGCCATCGGGCCACATTGTGCTGATCCATACGAATGCGGATTTTGGCAATACTGCGCTGCTCAGCAAGGCTTGACTCAGGATGAGGGCGAGCCCACCGTGTTTGATCTTTACAGGATGAATGCCGACAAGAAATGGGAATACTACAATGCTGGTAAAATCACCTTTGAGGATTTGCGTGACGAGCCGTTGAGCGATATGCAGCAACTGCAGGTAGAATGCGCCTTAAGCTGCACCGAACACATCGAGCCTGAGGGTATCAGGGAATTTCTTGACGGACTGTCCTATCCCCTCTATTTCTTGGACTTCGAGACCTTTCAGCCCACCATTCCACCATTCGACCACGTCAAGCCATACCAGCAGGTGACGTTCCAATACTCATTGCATATCATCGAGCACGAAGGCGGTAAATTGATTCACAAGGAGTTTCTGGCCCCCAGTGACGGCAGTGACCCCAGGCGGGCCCTTGCTGAACGCCTGTGCCAAGACATACCGATGAACGTCTGTTCACTGGCCTATAACAAAGCTTTTGAGTGCACTCGCATTAAAGAGTTGGCTGGTTTATATCCCGACTTGTCGGCACATCTGCTCAATATTGCAGACAACATCGTGGACCTGATTACGCCCTTCCGGACCAGACATTACTATGTGCCCGCAATGGGCGGTTCGTTCTCCATCAAGAGCGTGCTGCCCGCCCTGTTCCCCGATGACCCGTCACTCGACTACCACAACCTCGACGAGCGTGTGCAGAACGGTGGCGACGCCATGACCATCTTCCCTCAGATTCAACACATGGGCCCCGATGAGGCCGTAGCCACCCGCGAAGCCCTGCTCCGCTACTGCGAACTCGACACCCTAGCCATGGTAAAAGTCTGGCAAAAACTGAGATCGGTAACGGAATAACACAAAACATCCAGGAGGCAATAAGCATTTTTATAGCCAACCAATAGGTTGCTGCTCAGTGAATTAATTAGAGGGGCACATAGAAAATATGTGTTCCCATTTGAATTATTTCTTTTTCGTTCTATATTATAAGTGTGAATATCATTCATAAACAATATACAACTATGAGATTACAGATGCCAGATCTTCCTTGTTTTAAGCCGCGTGCTAAAGTCGGCGACGTTGTGTATTACATTTCGCCGAATAATCGATTTGCTGTGAAGCGAGCGACTATTGTTGAGATTAAACGCTCGGGCAGCGAGTACCGTCAAGTGATGAGTAATGAAGACATTGTTGTCAAAGATGCCCATTCGATTAATGATAACACGACATTTGCCACCCGTGATGATGCAGTACAGCACATATTAGCCGATCTTGTCGAGACCATCAATAACCTTAAGATCCGCATTGCCTCGTTGCAGCACGAATTAGACGTGAAAGAACTTGAACTTTCAACTGTGAGAAAGCAGTATCCTGATGTGCCCACAGAGCGTCCACAACCCTTCAGATGCTCAATAGACGAAGAAGATACTCACAATGAGACTCAATGAAAAAAAGTTGCTCGAGATTTTGAATTTTTTCCCTTTTGTGAATATATTATGTGTGTGAAGAAACAACAAGTTGAATTTTAAAATCATTATGCTCATGACAATTTCCATCAAAATGAACAATCCTTATCTGATTAATCAGATTCGCAACTATTTCTACAACAAGCATGTGCAGACCATGTTGTGTAACAATGAAACTGAATTGACTCTCTTCAATCTCGACCGATCAGAAGCCGACTTCTTAATGACAGCCTTTACTAAACATTTCCACCTGAACCCTGCTATGCAGCATCCCCTTGCTGCATAAGCATTCCATTAA
>JAFYYI010000093.1 GCA_017557665.1 Muribaculaceae bacterium
GCAATATCTATATTCTTAAAATTCGGTCTCATAGTCGTCTCGTCATTTTAAAAGTTTAGCGTTGAAGGCTTTTAACGTAGCAAGCACGTTAGTGCGCACATTGATAAAGTTGGTGATACCCATAGCCTTGAATTCGTCGGTCTCGGGACCTGCGAGCACGAGCTCGGCACGCCCGTCGAGTTCCTTCACAGCCTCAGGAATGAGGGCGGCATACTCGTCATCACTGGAGCAGAGCACGACAACGTCGGCCTTCTTCTCCATAGCGGCATCCATACCCTCCTTGACGGTCTTGAAACCGTTGTTGTCGATAAGCTCATAACCAGCGCAAGCGAAGAAGTTGTCGCTGAACTGGGCGCGAGCCAGACGCATAGCCAGGTTACCGATGGTGAGCATGAACACCTTGGGCGTGTTGACTGCGTGCTCGGTAGCGAGGCGAACCTCCTCGAACTGAGTGGCCAGACGCTTGGTGTTGAGCGTCACGGCACCCTCAACCTCCTCATGGTTGCAACTGCAGTGGCAGTTGCACTCCTTGCAGGCGTCGGCCTTGTCAGCAGCCTTCTCGGTGAAGTTGGGGAACTGGTTGGTACCCAGCAGTTGCTCACGGCGCTTAGCCACCTTATCGAAGCGAGCATTGGCAGCAGCATTAACATCATTGATGATGTCACCACTCTCGAGAGCAGCCTTGAAGCCGCCCTTGTCCTCCACGTCGAGGAAGAGTTTCCAGCCCTGCTCGGCGAGGTTCTTGGTCAGCATCTCCACATAGTAGGAACCGCCGGCGGGGTCAACGACCTTGTCGAGGTGGCTCTCTTCCTTGAGCAGGATCTGCTGGTTGCGGGCGATGCGCTCGCTGAAGTCGTCGCTCTCCTTATAGGGAGCGTCAAACGGGGTGACAACGATAGAATCCACACAAGCCAGGGCGGCACTCATGGCCTCGGTCTGGCTGCGGAGCAGGTTCACGTAACTGTCATAGATCGTCTGATTGAAACGGCTGGTCTCGGCATTGACATTCATCATGCACGAGTAGTCGTTAGCGGGATTGAACTGCTTCACGATGAGGGCCCACAGCTCGCGTGCGGCACGGAACTTGGCAATCTCCATGAAGTAAACGGTCGAAACGCCCATGTTGAACTTGATGCGGTTAGCCACCTCATCGGCGCTGAAACCAGCCTCGGTCAGCATGGCCATCCACTCGGCACCCCAGGCCAGGGCATAACCCAGCTCCTGATAGATATAGGCACCGGCGTTGTTCAATGCCAGCGAGTCAACGCTGAGCACGCGCAGATGAGCAACGGGCTTCACGGCATTCATCAGCTCGGTGGCCATGGCAACGATGTCGCCAGGGAAGGGCTCACCGTGCTTGAAGGTGCGCTTGAACGGGTTGAAAGTGATCGAACCCACGAAGGTGTCCTCGCAGCCGTTCTCCTTGCAGAGTTGAACAAGTTCCTTTGCATACTTGATCGCGCACTTGGGGCAGCACATGATGTTGATTTCACAGGCGGGAAGGACGATACCCTTGAGGAGTTCCTTCAGGTCCACATCAGCATTGTGCATGTGGAAGCCAATCGAATTGATGCCCTTGTCAAGCACCTCAATTGCCTTGGCATTGGCGGCCTTCACATCATCAACGTTGATGTTCTGGCGAGCCTTCCAGTCGTTGTTGTAGCGAGTTCCGCGGACATAGGGGAACTCACCGGGGAGTGATTTGGTCTGCTTCAGGTCAGCAATGTCCACGCTGCGATACAGCGGCTGGGCATTGAAACCTTCGTTTGTCCGCCAAACCATTTTCTTCTCAAAGTCGGCCCCTTTCAGGTCAACCTCGGCCTTGGCACGCCACTCCTCGGGAGTGACAGGCGCGAATTGGTCGAACAATTTTTTTGTTTCTGCCATAAAATAGTAAATTATATAGTAACCTTAAAATAATTTTTTAGTCTTAAGTTTCTAGTCTCTAGCACCTAAATTCCAGATTCTTTTTTTCAAACCGCAAAGGTACTACTATTTCTTGAATAATGAATCATATTCATTATTAAAAAAGAGAAAAACAACATTTAACATCGCTTTTCTAGCCAAGCAAGCGGAACATAGCAGATCAACAGAAACAACATTTTTTAGAGGCATCCGCCAATCATTGTTCAAACAACTGGAACAACGGTGAACAACATTTTTTAGAGGCATCCGCCAATCATTGTTCAAACAACTAGAACAACGGTGAACAACAGAAACAACAGAAAATAAGGGTTGTTTTGGTTGATTATCGTTGTCCATGTTGTTAGAAAAAATACGTGGGGCACGTATAAGTTTGAAAACAATGATATTAAAGGCCTCTATTATTGCGTTTTGATGGAATTTTTGCTATATTTGCGGCTAATATTAACTCTTAATGCTGAATCACTATGAAAAAGATGAATTTACACTTTCGTTTTGTCGTCCTGGTGGCGGCCATGTTGTGCGCCCTCGGCGCAAGTGCCCAGGAGGCCTATGCAGTGTACACAACTGATAACACGACACTGTCGTTCTACTATGATACCCAGCGCAGCAGTCGCCCAGGCACCACCTACGACCTGAACACAGGCTACAACTATCCCGACTGGTACACTGATGGCACCAATTTCAATGTGACCAAGGTGGTCTTTGACCCGTCGTTTGCTGGTGCCCGCCCGACGTCCACCATCTATTGGTTCTTTGGTTTGTTTAATCTTCAATCCATCACGGGCCTGGAGTACTTGAACACCAGCGAGGTTACTGATATGGCTTGGATGTTCTTTTACTGTACAAATCTGACGAGCCTAGACTTGAGCCACTTTAACACGTCCAAGGTAAACTCAATGTATAACATGTTGGGTTACTGCCAAAGTTTAACGAGCCTAGACTTGAGCAGTTTCAACACATCCCAGGTGATCAGTATGAGTAGCATGTTCGATCATTGCGCCAATCTACGGACCATCTATGTGGGCGATGGCTGGAATACTGCCGCCGTGACAATCTCTCAAGATATGTTCAAGGATTGCACCAGCCTGGTGGGCGGCCAGGGCACGACCTATGATGCCAACCACATCGATGCCACCTATGCCCACATCGACGGCGGCCCGAGCAACCCCGGCTACTTCACGGCCAAGAACACGGCCCTGCGTGGTGACGTGAATGGTGACCATGGACTCAACATCAGCGATGCCATCATGCTGATTAGTGCGATTCTGAACGACGACTGGAGCAGCGTCAACATGGTGAATGCCGACGTGAATTTCAGCAACACCGTTGACATCAGCGATGCCATCATGCTCATCAACTACGTCTTGAACGAGAGTTGGCCTTGATGCTCGCGTTGCTCATGGATTAGTGATTAGAAATTAGTGATTAGTGAGGCTTCCGCGTTCCTTGAAATAACTTGGATTAAATACTTCTTATTAAAGAATTGAATAATGTTAAAGAAGATTTTGATATTGGGGTGCTTATTGGCGGTTGTATTTCCGCTGATGGCCGGGGGCCACAAGGACGCCGGGCCTGTGGTAGCTGCCTATGTGACTGGATGGAACGAGTTCATGGAACTGCCAGATTGCTCAGTATTGACGCATATCAACTACGCCTTTGGCAATGTGAACAAGTCCTATGACGGAGTGACCATCCAGCACCCAGAGCGGTTGCGCCAACTGGTCGAATTGAAGAAGGATCACAAAATCTATATTGTGCTGAGTATTGGGGGTTGGACAGCAGGCGGCTTCAGTGAAATGGCGTCCACCCACCAACGCCGCAAGGCTTTTGCCCGTGATTGTAAACGCATTGTCAAGGAATACGGTCTTGACGGTATCGACATTGATTGGGAATATCCCAGCAGCAGCGAGGCAGGCATTTCTTCGTCGCCCGATGACATCAACAATTTCACGCTACTGATGAAGGAGCTTCGCAAAACTCTTGGCAAAGATTACCTGTTGTCGTGTGCCACCATCGCCGATGCCCGTTTTGTGGATTTCAAGGCCATTGAGCCTTATGTTGACCTGGTAAATATCATGATGTATGACGTTGGCAACCCACCCTATCACCATGCCTCACTATACCGTAGCGAGATGTCGGGTCGCGTGACGGCAGAGGAAGCCTTGCAAGCGCATCTCGCTGCGGGTATGCCTGTCAACAAGCTGGTGCTGGGCGTACCATTCTACGGCCGTTCGGTCGAGGGCTTTGGAGACACATCCTATGGGGCTCTTGTCAAACGCACTGACGTCACCCGCATGTGGGACGATGTCGCTAAAGTGCCCTACCTCATGAAGGACGGGAAATTTGTCTGCACCTACGAGGATGCCGAGTCACTGGCCTGGAAATGCAAGTTCATCAAGGAAACGGGGATGCGCGGCGCAATGTACTGGGAATACCGCTGCGACGACGAAACCGGGACGCTGCGCCATGCCGTATGGGACGGAGTTATGGGGCAGTAGCTTGCCTTTTCAAGGCGTTCAGTGTGGGCATTTACTTGAGACTGATCTTAATGTCTTGCCAACGGGGATTATCAAGGATTTCAGGACTGTCACCCAAGAAAGCGGTGCTTGCCTCGATGTCACTCGCGAGCCAATAACGTAGCCATGCAGTCATGTAGGCATCACCCTGGTGGAGGACATAGCGGTGCTCAATACCGCTAAGGCGGCCCATCAGCATCGGGGTTGAGGCCGGCAGCTCTTCGGCCAGACGTTTCAGTGAGGTGAGTGGCGAGATTTGACGTTCCATCCACCATGTGCCAGCAGTCAGCATGATGGGAACATGAATGCCGCTCATGGAATAGTGCCAACGCAACTTTTTGGCGAGGCTTGCCTGCGGACAACTTGCGGCATAAATCACCTTGAAACGATTATCGGCTGATGCAGCGTTAATGGCGCCCATTGCCCCTTGGGAATGACCGACGACACCTATTCGCCGAAGGTCAATGCGCTGGTACAACGGACTGTTCTTGTCGTCGTTGCGTTGCAGGGCGACATCAAGAGCAGCCGATGACGAGCGACCGCTCCAAGCGCTGGTGTCATCGTTGCCAATAACGATGAATCCCCATGAGGCCAAGTGCTCGAACACAACTGGATAATCCATCGCCTTCAGCCCGGTTCCGTTAGCCATCACCACCAGAGGCAGTTGCTCTTGCTGGGCAACGTCGGGGATGAATGCATGAATGCTGTCAAGGGTGTGACAGGAAACGTTGTAAGGCCCAGAAGTATGATACTTCTGCTCAACAGGACAAGGATATTGCTTGCGGTTGTAGGAACGATATACAGCAGGTATTACCAAGCAGTGGACTCGTGTACCCCATCGCAACAGTCTCTCCCCTATCCTCCACAGCACGTCCATATCCAATGCAGTCAATTGAATTGTGAGGCAAAAGTATAGTTTTTTTGACTGAATACAAGAGATTAATTGTTTTTTTCAAGCTAAGTTGTTGTGAAAATGCGCTTTTTAACCTACTTTTGCAGTCAAACAACTAAAACATAATCAAAATGGAAAGCAAAGCTACTGCTATCAGGCTGTATTCATTAGGCTGGCGCGAGATGCGCACTTATATGTTCGCCTTGTTATTCATCGCCGGTAACATCGTGTTGCCGCAGTTGTGCCACCTGTACCCCAAAGGAGGCCTTATTTTGTTGCCCATCTATTTCTTCACGCTGATTGCCGCCTATAAGTTCGGCTTCCGCGTGGGTCTGTTGACGGCCGTACTCTCGCCACTGGTTAACTCTATCCTCTTCGGGATGCCTCCCTCTGCCGCGCTGCCCATTATCATAATCAAGGGCGTGCTGCTGGCAGGTGCTGCCGCTTGGATGGCTAACAAGAGTAAGGGTGCATCACTGCTGGCACTCATCGGTGTTGTGCTGGCCTACCAACTTGTTGGCGGACTCATTGAGTGGGCTATGACAGGTAGTCTTGCCAGTGCATTGCAGGACTGGAAGCTTGGCTGGCCCGGCATGTTGCTGCAAGCCGTTGGCGGCTGGCTGGTGCTGAACCTCCTCATTCGCCGCTGACACTACACAAGATAAAGTTATCGTGGATTTGCCACTCCTGGTGATTGGCGAGTCCACGATAATTTTATTGTATTTACTTGAGAATTCAGCTCATGCATTTTTCAGTGCTATTGCCAATACCAGCAGGGCTGAATTGATCACCAATGGCACGAAGCATGGCCAAGTGAGTTTGCGCTTCTTGTAAATTGCAATCGGCCAAAGGCTCATATGGGCTAATGCAATGAACAGAACAGCAAACAGAATGCTAGATGCAAGCACGCCCAACTTATCACTCACTTTATCAGCATTAGGAATCAACATATAAAGAATGAATGTCATGTAAAAAGCGACTATTGAGGTCCACCGCACAAGTCGCCTGACGCCTTCCTTGTTTTCGCGCAAGAAATTGGATCCAACAATAGCGACTCCTATCAACACAACATACACAAACATCATAACTAATGCCGCCATCAAGCCATTGGAAGCCAGCATGATAAAAAATATCACCGTTAGGATGAGCAGCACCAGGCCAATTATGAAAGCCACCCCCATGCGTCGTAGTGACGCACGCCACCCCAAGGCATAGAACTGGTGAAAATCATATATCCACAACAGAATAATGATAAAAAGAGACTTATACAGTATGTACTCGAGGATATCTAAAACCACTCTGACTGATGGTGCTTCCAACAACCTGAAAAGGTCGTGTTGACCCAAATATGCTTCGCTGATATTCTGATACAGGCCGGTTATAAGCGTGTAAGGAATCAGGCAAATCAACGTTTGTGTCAAGACATAGATCAGGAAAATATAAGTCTCGACAAGATTATAGCGACTGACCGCACGATAGGCATACCAAATACATAGCACACTCAGCACCCCAATGAACAAAAACTCATATAGAGGGTTACTTGACAGGAACGAGGTGAACTTATAGATATAATCAATGACGGTACCCACGCCGTCAGGCAAATGACTTAAATTTATATCTTCAGGACCCTCGAACACACCTCTGACAATGCCATCAACCATCCCTTCAAACTTCTGCCCGGTTATCCAGTAAGTGAAGATCAACAGCAGCGACATTACCGCCAGCATCTTGAACGGCGGGAAATACATCTGGCGATGACCATTCAGATAATCGCGAATCATAAATCCGGGACGCACGAACAGGTCATGTATCGTGCGGAACATGGGGCGATTGCCAAGGCCCCAGATGTCGAGGAAATTCAATATCGCCTGTTTCCATGTGTAACGGGTCCAAACGGCAGATTGTCCACAATGGGGGCAAAACGTGCCTTCAAACTTCTTCCCACAATTGGGACAGGTGCGAGCCGTGTCGTCAGCGATCCTCATCCTGAGTCGCTCCTTGTAACGCCTGTCAGCCCGCAGTTCAAATGCCATGAGGTTGCGTTGCCAGGTGTTCTTCTTGACCGGTTTCGGCGCCTTGTTAATTATCCGTTTGAAGAGTCCCATCGCCTTAAAACAGGTCTAATTAGCAAAGTGTTCAATGAGTGTGAATATACCGTAAGCTATCAATGCGAGAATAAAATACAGAACGACAATATTCACAAATACCACAAAGGTCTTCCAAAAAGCCTTCTTCCAAGTGACACCATAGAGCTGATGGAAGTCATAAGCCAAAACTAACGGGGGCCAAATTAATCCTTCCATATAAGGCAACAATTCATAGCTTTCAGGTATCGTCCAAGTAAACAGCATTCCGGCTACAGCAAGAATGTGAAACTGGCAGTTGATGTAAATCTGCGATAAGAAGGTCTCTACATAATTATATTTACTCACCTTACGAAATGCCCACTTTACAGCTATCACCACAAAAATGGTCGAAACGATAATACTATAAAGCAAGTGATCATCCAAATAGTCAAACAGGAGATCCATCTTTTCAATCAACATGGTTGACGTCGCTGAAAGTTTTCCGTGGAACACTTCGTTCCTGGCAAAGTCCAAAATCGTATAGTTTTCGGTAACGGCACCTGGAACGGCATCGGAAGGCTTGAAAAGCCACATCATGAAAATCAGTATCACCGTCCAGACCGCCAACATCTTGAATGGGGGAAAATAGGACAAATGGTGCCCATGCAGGTAGTCGCGCATCATATAGCCTGGGCGCCATAAGAGGTCACGTATTGTGCGGAACATGGGACGATTACCCAGTCCCCAGATATCCATGAAATTCAAGAACAGCAGTTTCCAATTGAAGCGTTTCCATCGGGCAGGCATACTGCACTTGGGACAGTAACCGCCAGTGAACTCGGTGCCGCAATGGTGACAGACGTGTTGCTCAGTGTCACGCACAATGATGGGAGGTGTATCATTCTGCTGACGATGCTCAAGACGCAAAACCCATGCTCGAAAATTGCGGTAGAACGTGTTCTTTTTGACAATTTTCTTTTTAGGTTTCGCTTGGGCTTTTTTCTTTTTCTTAGGTTTCATGGTGCAAAAATACAAAAAATCCAGCACGGGAATATTCCTGTGCCGGATTTTTATGTCATTGTGACTGTGAATCAGCCACAACAGGAGTCTTGTAAACGTCAGAACATCTTGTCGGGATAGACACCGGTGGCATGCAGTTCGGCGAACTTGTCCACTACTCCCTGTCGGTCGGCTGCATAGGTTACGCCAAACCACTTGCTCTCGGTCGTGAGCACCTTAACTTGAGCAGTGCCATCGTTCACCATGTTATTGACAACCGTGGGGATGAAGAACTCGGCCTTGGGCTTGTCGATGTTTTCCTTGAGGAAGTCGACAAAGGCGGCCTCGCTGTGGACAAAGTAGTCAGGGGTAAAGCCCCAGAAATTCATCGACACGGGCGTATCGAATGCCAGGTGCTGCACATCACCGTTCTCGTCGGTGAATGCGATGTTGTGGTCGGCGTCATAGCCGATGCTGGTGCGTTCCACCACGCCTGTAAGCAGACCTTCACAGGTCTCACACACACCACGTGCCACAGTGCCGCTCTCGCTCATGGTGTTGCCTACCTTAAAGCCCACCATGCTGTAATGGCCCTTGCTGTCCTCGGGCAGCGAGGAGAGTTCAGCAGCCATCACTTCAAAGCTGTTGCGGCCATAGTAGTCGTCGGCATTGATGATGGCAAACGGCTCGTTGATGACATCCTTGCCCATCAACAGAGCGTGGTTGGTGCCCCAAGGCTTCACGCGCTCTTCGGGACAGGTAAAGCCCGCGGGCAGGTCATTCAGTCCCTGGAAGACCAATTCAACGGGAATGTGTCCCTCATATTTGGATAAGATCTTTTCACGGAAGTCGGCTTCAAAATCCTTGCGAATCACAAAGACCACTTTAGCGAATCCACTGTGGATGGCGTCATAAATGGAATAGTCCATAATGGTCTCGCCATGAGGGCCCAGCCCATCGAGTTGCTTGAGACCGCCGTAACGGCTTCCCATACCAGCGGCAAGCACAAATAATGTAGGTTTCATATTTTTAGTTTTTAGTTTCTAGTCCCTAGTTTCTAGTTTCTAGAGAATGTCAAATTCTAATTCCTAATTCCTGATTTCTAATTCTTAATCAGTGAGCTTGAAATCAAATATAATGGTGCGACGATATTCCTCATCGGGTCGCAAGAGTTGTGACATGAAATTGTCGTGATTGGGCGCATCAGGCATACCCTGGCACTCTATTGCCACACCATCATAGTCGTGATACTCGTTGCCACTCTTGCTCAAGGGACAGCCCTCGAGCCAGTTGCCGGCATAAACTTGAGCAGCGGGCTGGTCGGTGCTGATTTCCACCTTGCGGCCTGATTCCTCGTCAACCAACACGGCAGCCAAATGGAGGTCACCGTCCTCGTAGCCGTCGACAACCCAACAGTTGTCGTAGCCCTTGCCATAGTTTAATGCAGGGAAGTCCTGCTTGATGTCACGGGCGATCACCTTGGGTTGTGTGAAGTCCATCGGCGTATCGGCAACAGGGGCCATCTCGCCAGTGGGGATGAGGTCGGCATCGGTGACCAGATAATGCGAGCAGTTGAGTTGAAGCACCTGATTGAGGGCCGTTCCTCCCCTATCCTCGCCAGCCATATTAAAATAGGTATGGTTGGTAAGATTAAGCACTGTGGGCGCATCGGTCACAGCACCCAGTTCAATCTTGAGCACATTGTCATCGCTCCAAGTGTAGGCAACACGGGCTGTGAGATTACCGGGATAGTTCTCGTCACCGTCGGGACTCTCAAGCGAAAATACCACGGTATCGCCGTCCATTTCGCAGTCCCAAATTTTGTTCTGGAAGCCCACATTACCGCCGTGCAGATGGTGCTTACCCTGATGGTTGCAATTCAACTGATAGGTTTTGCCATCAATCTCAAGATGCCCCTTGCAGATGCGGTTGGAAAAACGACCAGGCACCTTGCCTGCGCAAGGCCCGTCAAAGAAATAGTCATTCAGGTCCTTATAACCCAGCACCACGTCAGCAAGTTTGCCATCGCGATCAGGCACTTTAATCTCCAGGATACCGGCTCCCAGCGACGAGAGTTTCACGCTGGCCCCACTGGCGTTAATCAGTTCATAGGTGGTGATTTCACCACGTTCGGTCTCGTGGGTGTCGATGCGGATGCTCTTCATCATTAATCCTCCACTTTGCGAGCGCCATCGCTGATGATCACATTGATCACCTCGGGCTCATGTCCATATTTCTTGTTGAATTTCTCCTTGGCTGTGGCGATGAAATGATCGTAGCGGTCTTCCTTCACCAGATTGATGGTGCAACCGCCAAAGCCGCCACCCATGATGCGTGAACCGGTCACACCGCATTCACGGGCAACATCATTGAGGTAATCCAGCTCCTCACAGCTCACTTCATAGTCACGCGACAGTCCGTCATGGGTCTCGAACATACAGCGACCAACAGTCTCGTAATCGCCACGTTCCAGCGCATCGCAAACGTCAAGAACACGCTGTTTCTCACCGATGACAAAACGGGCACGGCGATAATCCTCGTCGCTTACCTGGTCACGCACGTCGGCCAACATGGTGTAGGTGGCATCGCGCAGGGTCTCAAGTCCCAAGGTGGCAGCCACACGCTCACATGACTCGCGGCGCTTGTTGTAGGGCGAATCCACAAGTTCGTGCTTCACTTTACTGTTAAGCAGCACTAGCTTGTAGCCCTCGGGATGGAAGGGGAAATATTCATGCTCCAGGGAACGACAGTCGAGACGCATCAGGCAATCCTTCTTGCCAAACACACTGGCGAACTGGTCCATGATGCCACAATTCACACCACAGTAATTGTGCTCGGTGCTTTGGCCTATCTTAGCCAATTCAAACTTGTCAATCTTATTCTCGTTGAACAAATCGTTCAGCGCATAGGCAAAGCAAGACTCAAGCGCTGCCGAAGACGATAAACCTGCACCCAGAGGCACATTGCCGGCAAACACTGTATCAAAGCCCTTGACAACGCCCCCACGCTTGATGGTCTCGCGGCAAACACCGAAGATGTAGCGAGCCCATTGTTCTTGAGGAGCATCCTCCTCGTTGAGGCCGAACTCGCAGTAGGCATCCATGTCCATGCTATAGACACGCACCTTGTCGGTGCCATTGATATTGATTGCGGCCATGATGTACTTGTCAATGGCTCCAGGGAACACGAAACCGCCGTTGTAGTCGGTGTGCTCGCCAATGAGATTAATGCGCCCGGAGGAAGCATAGATGATGCCATCAGTGCCAAAGCGCTGCTTGAATTGTTCTTGAATCTTTTGTTTCATCGTTAATGTATATTAATAGTTAATAATTGATTCTGATAAAAACACACGCAGATATTTCAAAGTGCGAATGAGCCGCAAAGGTACTATGGAATCTGCCAGACGACAATTCCAATACCTCTCACTGTCAATGATTCAAATACTACTTGATGGTGTAGTTGCCCTGGTCATTGATGATACGCTCCAGGTTTTCAAGATTGATGTGACCAAAAATGAGAACCATCACATCGTTCGCCCCACCCGCATTGGCCAAGACAATCTCGCTGGCATACTGGCCATCACGACGCACGAGAGCCGTCTTGGTATCATAGCCAGTCTGATTGGTCATAATCACCTCGTAAGAGCGATCCTTATAAAGATTTTGCACGCGTTTCCGGAACTTCTCGCGAACATTTCCACTGCACCTGCTCAAGTCAAGCACTTGTACCGAAGTGATGCCCATACTGGCTTCGGACAATGTCGGAGACAGCAAGCGGCCAAGTCCTAACAGTCCACTTCCCACATTAAAATATTGGGCATGCCTTGCATCACGCATGTCATTCATGATATCATCAGCATTATGATACATCGTGCCGCAGGAGACCAATAGCAATGTAGTCAAAAGGAAAACAAAAAATCTTTTCATATCGTCGTTATATTTGGTTTCAGCTCACAAATATAACGCAAAAAGTCCAATAGATATTGAAGAGATTTCTTAAAAATGGCAAAATAGGAAAAAACTCCCTTAAAATAAAGATTTTTTCTCATAAAAGAGTATCGGATGAAGATAATTTTTTAACTTTGCAGACTTTAAAGGAAATACATTATTCAATAATACAAATATTTAGATAAAATGGCTAAAATCAATGACTTCAACTTTGCCGGTAAGAAGGCAATCGTGCGCGTTGACTTTAACGTGCCCCTGAACGAAAAAGGTGAAATTACCGATGACACCCGCATCCGCGGTGCAGTCCCCACCCTGAAAAAAATCCTTGCCGATGGTGGCGCGCTTATCGTTATGTCTCACATGGGCAAGCCCAAGGGCAAGATTAACCATAAACTCTCTCTGAGCCAGATTACCAGTGCTGTGGCTGCGGCCCTTTCTTGCCCCGTGCAGTTCGCACAGGACAGTGCCGATGCCAAGAACCAAGCCGATGCGCTCAAGCCCGGCGAAGTGCTGATGCTCGAGAACCTGCGTTTCCACCCCGAGGAGGAAGGCAAGCCCGTGGGCATTGAGAAAGATGATCCCAACTACGATGCTGCCAAGAAGGAGATGAAGGCCCGCCAGACTGAGTTTGCCAAGACGCTGGCCAGCTATGCCGACGTGTATGTGAACGACGCCTTCGGTACCGCTCACCGCCGTCATGCCTCGACCGCCGTCATCGCCGACTTCTTTGATAATGACCACAAGATGCTGGGTTACCTCATGGAGAAGGAAGTAACCGCTATCGACAACGTGATGAAGAACGCTCAGCACCCCTTCACCGCCATCATCGGCGGTAGCAAGGTATCGTCGAAGCTGTCGGTTATCAAGAACCTGCTCGACAAGGTAGATAACCTCATCATCGGCGGCGGCATGGGCTTCACCTTCGTCAAAGCACAGGGCGGCCACATCGGCGACTCGCTGCACGAGGACGACCTGATGCCCGAGGCACTGAACGTCATCGCAGCAGCCAAGGAGAAAGGTGTGAACCTGAGCCTGTCAGTAGCCACTGTAGCCGGCGACCGCTTTGACAATGACGCCAACCGCCAGACGGTTGATATCTTCAATATCCCCGATGGTTGGGAGGGTATGGATGCCAGCGAAGCATCACTCGCTAACTGGAAGAAAATCATCATGGATTCCAAGACCATCCTGTGGAACGGCCCCGTGGGTGTGTTTGAGTTTGAGAACTTCGCACACGGCACTGGCGAAATCGCCAAGTATGTGGCCGAGGCTACCCAGAACGGTGCCTACTCACTCGTGGGCGGTGGCGACTCTGTCGCAGCAGTCAACAAGTTTGGCTTGGCCGACCAGGTTTCCTACGTTTCGACCGGTGGCGGTGCCATGCTCGAGGCCATCGAAGGCAAGACCCTGCCCGGCGTAGCAGCCATCCTGGGCGAGTAATCCCGTCATTGAAACTTATCAGACAACTTGGGCAACACAAATGTTGTTCAAGTTGTTTGTTTTTTTATCCTTATTGTAGCATCATATTTGCAAAAAAGCAGTACCTTTGGGGCAATGAAACCAATAACAAATCAGTTTTCCTAAAATACTATCTAACTAAAGAGAAATGGAACCTTTATTTGAGAAACTCAAAAGCAACGCGATTGCCAAGAGGCAGCGCATCGTTCTTCCCGAGAGTACTGAACCCCGCACATTGACAGCAGCCGAGCGCATCATCGCTGACGGCATCGCTGACATCGTGCTCATTGGCGACAAGGCTGAGATCCTTGCCAAAGCCGCTGAACTGGGGCTTAGCAACATCGACAAGGCTACAGTTATCAATCCCAACGATGCCGAGGCCGTAGAAAAATATGCACAACTGTTCTATGAACTGCGCAAGGCCAAGGGTGTGACCATTGAGGACGCCCGCAAGAAGGTGCTTGACCCGCTTTATCTGGGCTGCTTGCTCATCAAGGCTGGTGATGCCGACGGTCAGGTTGCAGGTGCGATGAACACCACAGGCAACGTGCTGCGTGCCGCCTTCCAGGTACTTAAAACTGCTCCCGGCATCAGCACGGTGAGCGGTGCTTTCCTGATGCTGCTTCCCGAGGGCTCGCCCTACGGCCACAATGGTGTGATGGTCTTCGCTGACTGTGCCGTGGTACCCGATCCCGACGCACAGCAGTTGGCACAGATTGCAGTGAGCGCCGACCGCACAGCACGTGCTCTTGCCGAAATCGATGATCCCATGATCGCCATGCTGAGCTTCTCGACCAAGGGCAGCGCCAAGCATGAGCGCGTAGACAAGGTTATCGAGGCCACCCGCCTCGCCAAGGAGATGAATCCTAACCTGAAGATTGACGGCGAGCTGCAGGCCGATGCAGCCATCGTGCCCAGCGTAGGTGCCAGCAAGGCTCCCGGCAGTGACATCGCCGGTCATGCCAACGTGCTCGTCTTCCCCGACCTGGGCGTGGGCAACATCGCATACAAACTGGTTCAACGCATAGCCGGCGCCAAGGCTGTAGGTCCCGTGCTCCAAGGTCTTGCCGCACCCGTCAACGACTTGTCACGCGGCTGCAACGAGGACGACATCTACCGCACTGTCATCCTGACCTGCAACCAGGCGATTAACAGGTAACATTTAAAAATACGAGCCAAAGGCTCGCAATACAACGACAACACTCAAATAACTATACAAAATAATGAATATCTTAGTATTAAATTGTGGCAGCAGCTCTGCCAAGTACAAACTCATCGAGATCAAGGAGAACAAGACCCTCGCCGAGGGCGGTGTAGAAAAAATCGGTCTGCCTGATGGCTTCATCAAGCTGAAATTTGACGACGGCAGCAAGAAGAACATCGACCTGGGCCTTATTGACCACAAGGGTGCCATCAAGGCTATTCTCGACGCCCTCATCAATCCCGAATATGGTTGCATCAAGGACCTCAAGGAGATTGACGCCGTTGGTCACCGCGTGGTGCATGGTGGCGAGAAGTTCAGCCGCAGCGTCCTCATCACCGACGAGGTGAAGGACATGATCCGCGAGTGCTACGGCATCGCCCCGCTGCACAACCCCGTGAACATGGCTGGTATCGAGGCTATCGAGGCTGTATTGCCCGGTGTTCCCCAGGTGGCCGTGTTTGACACCGCCTTCCATCAGACGATGCCCAAGGCTGCCTACATGTACCCCCTGCCCATGGAGTATTATACCAGCGACCACGTGCGCCGCTATGGCTTCCACGGCACGAGCCACCGCTTCATCGCACAGCGCGTGTGTGAAATGCTCGGCACGACTCCCGAGGGCAAGCGCATCATCTGCTGCCACATCGGCAACGGTGCCAGCATCAGTGCCATCAAGGACGGCAAGAGCATCGACACCACGATGGGTCTCACCCCCACCGAGGGCCTAATGATGGGTACTCGCTCGGGCGACGTCGATCCCGGTGCCATCCTCTTCCTCATGGAGAAATACAACCTCACCCCGGCCGAGATGCTTAACATCATCAACAAGAAGAGCGGTGTGCTCGGCATCACCGGACTGAGCAGCGACATGCGCGACGTGGTTGACGCTGCCGAGGAGAAGAACGACAAGCGCGCACAGCTCGCTCTCGACATGTACGAGCTGCGCATCCTCAAGTACATCGGCGCCTATGCAGCTGAACTCGGCGGTGTGGACATCATCGCCTTTACCGGTGGCGTCGGTGAGAACCAGTACCAGACCCGCAAGCGCGTGTGCCGCAATTTTGAGTATCTGGGCGTGAAGATTAACGAAGAATTGAATGACACCCTGTGGCGCGGCAAGGAAGGTGAAATCAGCACCCCCGAGAGCAAGGTCAAGGTTGTTGTCGTCCTCACCGACGAGGAGTACATGATCGCCCGCGACACCGAGGCCATCATCGAAGGCCGCGAGCCCTGATGAGGCATTAGGCCCGAGGCTTTAGGTTTAAGGTCTGAGACAATAAGATTTTTATTTATAGAGACGCAAAATTTTGCGTCTCTACTTTTTTTATGTAATTTTGCACGCTAAATCATAAGATAAGACTATGTTAAAGGACAAAATAGAAGCGCTGAAGGCGCAGATTGCAGAGCTCAAGGCCGAGAACGAGGAGGCCCTTGAGGCATTGCGTATCAAGTACCTGAGTAAGAAAGGTGAAATTACCGCTTTGTTCAACGAGTTCCGTGAGGTAGCCCCCGAGGAGAAACGCGAACTGGGTCAGAAACTCAACGAGTTGAAGAACCTCGCCACCGAGAAAATCAATGCCCTGCGTGAAGCAACCAAGCAGCAGGCCAAAGAGCAGAACAAGATTGACATTACCCGTCCTGCCTTCCCTGCAGAACTGGGTACACGTCACCCCATCTCGGTAGTGCGCAAGCAGATTATCGACATCTTCTCGCGTCTGGGCTTTACCATTGCCGATGGCCCCGAAGTTGAAGACGACTGGCACGTGTTCAGCGCGCTGAACTTTGCCGCCGACCATCCCGCACGCGACATGCAGGACACCTTCTTCATCGAGAAGAACGAGCAGGACGTGACACGTAATATCGTGCTGCGCAGCCACACAAGCTCGGTGCAGGTACGCACAATGGAGCGCCAGCAGCCTCCCATTCGCATCATCTGTCCCGGCCGCGTTTACCGCAACGAGGCTATCACGGCCCGCGCCCACTGCTTCTTCCACCAGATTGAGGGTCTTTATATTGACAAGAACGTGTCGTTTGCCGACCTGAAACAGGTGCTGCTGCACTTCGCTCAAGAATTGTTCGGCACCGAGACCGAAATCCGCTTGCGCCCCAGTTACTTCCCGTTCACCGAACCCAGCGCCGAAATGGACGTGACCTGCATGCTGTGCGGTGGCAAGGGCTGCGGTTTCTGTAAGCACACTGGCTGGGTCGAGATTCTGGGCTGTGGCATGGTGGATCCCGCCGTGCTTGAGGCCAGCGGCATCGACAGCACGGTCTACAGCGGCTATGCCTTCGGCTTGGGCGTGGAGCGTATCACCAACCTGAAGTATATGGTGAAGGACCTGCGTATGTTCAGCGAGAACGACGTGCGCTTCCTTGACGAGTTCAAGAGTGCCCACTGATCACTTTACTCATCAAACAACTTAAACTATTCATAACAACATAAACAACTTATCTAATTTATAGGGTTGGTTATGTTGTTTTTTGTTGTTCATGTTGTTTGACAAAAAACATAGTTTGAAAAAACGATGACCATCAAGGAGAGATATCAAGGTATTTTAGCGTATTTCCAACAGGAGCAACCTAATCCTGAAACCGAACTGCAACACCGTGATCCGTTTGAATTACTGGTGGCAGTGATGTTGAGCGCCCAATGTACCGACAAACGGGTGAATATGGTTACGCCAGCCCTGTTTGACGCCTACCCTACCGCACAAGCGATGGCCGCTGCCAGTGTCGAGGATATCCTGCATTATGTCAAGAGCGTGTCTTACCCCAACAGCAAGGCCGCGCACCTGCAGGCTATGGCTCAGAAACTGGTAGATGAGTTCGAGGGCCAGGTGCCCGACAACATGAAAGACCTCACGTCGTTGCCCGGCGTGGGCCGCAAGACCGCCAACGTGGTCATGGGGGCCGCCTTCGGCAAATCAACGATACCCGTCGACACCCACGTCTATCGCGTGTCACACCGACTGGGATTATCCCAAGGCAAGACGCCTAACGATGTTGAGCGTGATTTGGCCCGTCACATCCCCGCCGAGATGCGTTTCAAGGCCCACCACTGGATACTGCTCCACGGCCGATATGTCTGCAAAGCCTTGCGTCCCGACTGCTTGAATTGCGGTATCCAGCAGTACTGCAAGCAATATAAAGCCTAAAAAAAAGCCAGGCTAAATAATAATGTACTCTATTCCCTCAAAACCATGGTTTTTGTCGATATATTAAACCTCACAGTTATTTTATCGTCAAAAGAATGTTTTGACTGAAAACAATATTAACAAGAGAACAACTAAACGTTTTTATTTAACTGTAAAAAGATTATGAAGAAAGTTTTTGTTTTGATTGCTGCTGCAATCGTTAGTATGAGCGCTATGGCTCAGGTTCAATTTGGTGGAAAGGTCGGTTTTGACATGACCCACTTCTGGGGCAAGGATGTTGGGCACGATCTTGTACCCAACTATCAATTAGGTTTGATGATGGAATATAAGTTTAATCCGTCGTTTGCTATCGCTCCTGAAGTTGTCTTTGCAGCCCAAGGTGGCAAGGAATCTGAAGATGGCGCTAAAGTCACCTATCACACCAACTATATTAATGTCCCCGTGATGCTCAAGTTCTATGCTACGCCGTCATTCAGCATTGACTTTGGACCTCAAGTTGGCTTCAACGTTTATAGCAAAGCCACGGCTGCCTACAGCGGTTACAAAGCAACTCTTGATATTAAGGAGATGACCAACTTAGTTGACTTTGGTGTGGGATTAGGTTGCACATATAACTTGACCAATAATGCTTTTGTTCAGGCCCGTTATAATCTTGGTTTGACCAAAGCATTCAAGGGTGGCAGCGAAAAGTTTGACTATGAGGGATATGACATCGAACTGAGTGGCGATTCTCCCGACGTCAAGAACGGCAACATCCAGTTGGCCTTCGGTATGAAGTTCTGATCGAGACAAAGAAGAAAGAATATTCTATAACACAGACAGCCCGGCAAAAAGCCGGGCTGTCTTGATTATAAGCGGCTGATGGCGTTGTGTACACTGCTCAAAATGCGCAAAAGTGTCCTAAATTGTGCTAAAAGTGTGCTTATAAGTCCGAATTATTAAACTTTCCCAAAATATTAACGTCAAATTAACGTTTTAACTGAAAACAACAGTATTAACCAGATAATAACGTATCGTTTTATTTAACTGTAAAAAGATTATGAAGAAAGTTTTAATGTTGATTGCTACTGCAATCGTATGTGTAAGCGCTAGCGCTCAAGTTCAATTTGGTGGTAAGGTCGGTTTTGACATGACCAACTTCTGGGGTTCTGATGTTGAGCACGCTATGAAGCCCGGTTATCAAGTGGGTCTGATGATGGAATACAAGTTCTCCCCCAGGTTTGCCGTAGCTCCTGAAGTTGTTTTTGCCGCTCAGGGTGGTAAGAGCAAGGCTCTGGCTTTCGACGTCAACCATCACGATATTGACCTCACGACGACTGACATTAAGTATAACACCAACTACATCAATGTTCCCCTGATGCTCAAGTTCTATGCAACCCCCAATTTCAGCATCGACTTAGGTCCTCAGGTAGGTTTCAACGTGTATAGCAAGATCAGCGCTAAGGGTGCTGATAAAGCCATTGACTTCAAGGACGCCACCAACGGTGTTGATTTCGGCGTAGGTATGGGTGGTACCTATAACCTCACCGAGAATGCCTTTGTACAGGCTCGTTACACTCTCGGTCTTACCAAGGTGTTCAAGGATGAGTATGTCCTTGGCGATAACAATGCCAAGCACGGCAATATCCAGATTGCCTTCGGTATGAAGTTCTAATTGCTATAACTGAATAATACAAGAGAGAAAACAATTCAAAAAAACGGCTGCTCCGTAATTGGGGCAGCCGTTTTCTATACTATAATGGTCAGTATTAATATCAATACTCTATTTTGTCTTCCTTGTTGGCCCGTTTATATCATCCTATTTGAGTTAATACCCATCATAAAATCTAAATTTTTATATAAAAATACAAAAATAACTTAAAATATTTGTACAATTCCAAAAATAGGTTGTACATTTGTACGTGTGTTTTTCATGGTATTAGATTTAAGGTTTGTGGAGGCTGTCGTGAGACATCTTCCACTTTTTTATTTTTTCCTGTTGTGAGGTGCGAATTTGCAACGGTACTTACAGGAGATCTTCCCCTTCACCATATTGTTCAATTTACCGCGAATCAGTTGTTTGCGGATGGGTGAAATGCGGTCGATAAAGAGCGTTTTCTCCAGATGATCACACTCGTGCTGAACCACCCTCGCCAGATATCCCTCAATGTCCATGTCATGCTCCTGGAAATTCTCGTCCTGCCAGTGGAGATGAATCTTCTCTTGACGGTGCACATTCTCGTGAATTCCAGGCACACTCAGGCACCCTTCTTCGCGTGAGATTAAAGGCGCATTCTCATCTACAGTTATCTCGGGATTAATGAGAACCATCCGCACATCTTTGAGCTCGGGAAAATCCTCGGCCAGCACATTCACATCAATGTAAACGATGCGAGCGTTTACACCCACTTGGGGCGCGGCAATGCCGATGCCCTCGGTGTGATACATGGTTTCCTTCATGTTGGCAATGAGTTCCTCCAGATTGGGGAAATCGGGTGTTACGATTGCGTTTTCAGCCCTCAACACGGGATGGCCATAAATATAAATCGGTAAAATCATGATTCGGTATTCTATGGTTGGTTAAACTTGCTTTGTAAATAATCGTTGAGAATGATGGTAGCCGCAATCGCGTCCACTCTGGACTTATCACGACGGTCACTTTTCTTCATGCCGCCATCAATCATTGCCTGGTGAGCGATAGTACTCGTGAAACGTTCATCATACATCACTATCGGCATATCGGGCAGCTCTTTGCGCAGTCTATTAACAAAGGGCGTGATGTACTTCATGCTCTCGCTGGGCTCGCCGTTAAGCTGAGTGGGCTTGCCGATGACGATACGTTCAACCGTCTCACGGGCAATATAATCCTTGATGAACTGCATGAGCGTGTGGGTGGGGACCGTCGCCAGGGTACCTGCAATGATCTGTAACGGATCGGTGACTGCCACACCCGTGCGCTTGCGCCCATAATCGATGCCCAAGATGCGTCCCATCGTCCTCAACAATTGTAGTGAATTTATTCTTGCTGCATTGTGAGGAGGAACTCCTCGTTATCACGGGTGCGCTCCATGCGATCCTTAACAAACTCCATTGCCTCAACCGAGGTGCGGTCGCTCAAGAAACGACGAATGATCCACATCTTGTTCAACGTATCCTGAGGCAGGAGCAGATCATCGCGACGCGTGCTTGAAGCCATGACATCCACAGCCGGGAAGATGCGTTTGTTGGACAGTTTGCGGTCGAGCTGCAACTCCATGTTGCCGGTACCCTTGAATTCCTCAAAGATGACCTCGTCCATCTTGGAGCCGGTTTCAGTCAATGCGGTAGCAATAATTGTGAGGCTACCACCACCCTCGATGTTTCGTGCAGCACCAAAGAAACGCTTGGGACGCTGTAGGGCGTTGGCATCCACACCACCAGTGAGGATTTTGCCAGATGCTGGAGCAATGGTGTTATAAGCGCGAGCCAGACGGGTAATTGAGTCGAGCAGGATAACTACATCATGGCCACACTCGACAAGTCGCTTGGCTTTGCTCAAGACAAGGTCGGCTATCTTGACGTGGCGGTCGGCGGGTTCATCAAATGTTGAAGCGATGACCTCGGCGTTGACACTGCGCGCCATGTCGGTAACTTCCTCGGGACGCTCGTCGATGAGCAGGATAATCATATAGGTCTCGGGATGATTCTCGGAAATGGCGTTGGCGATTTCTTTCAAGAGCATCGTCTTACCTGTCTTGGGTTGAGCGACGATAAGGCCGCGCTGACCCTTGCCGATGGGCGAGAACATATCCACCACACGTTGCGATACTGTGGGATGAGTCTTGCTCACCAGATTAAACTTTTGGTCAGGGAAGAGGGGCACCAAGTGCTCAAAGGGGACGCGGTCGCGCACATAGGCAGGCGTGCGTCCATTAATGAGGTGTATTTCGCTCATGGGGAAATACTTTTCTCCCTCCATGGGCGGACGGATGGTACCCTCGATAACGTCACCGGTCTTTAGACCATAGGCTTTGATCTGTGACTGCTGGACATAAATATCATCGGGTGACGTCAAGTAATTATAGTCACTCGAGCGCAGGAAGCCATAACCTTCAGGTGCAATGTCGAGCACACCTTGAGCCTCAAGAATGCCATCAAAGTTGTAGGGTTGATCCAGATAAGGATTGGTTTCGGCAATCTGCTGCTGTTGTTGCTGTTTCATCTTGCGCTTGTTCTTCTTGCTCTCCTTAGCCACCTTGGGCTCTTGGATGACAATGGGTGCCACAGCAGCTTCCTCGGCTTGACGACGCTTCTGCTCCTCGGCGCGGCGCATTGCTTCCTCACGTTCCTCCTGAGTGCGAGGCTTGAAGGTAAATGAGCTGCCAGTATTGAAGAAAGAATTCAGCGACACACCAGGCCGTTCACGAGGTTCTGTCTCCTGTGGCGGCTGCTCCTGAACGAACTCTTCCAGAACCGGTTCGTCCTGAGCGACAATTTCGGGTTCCTCTTGTACAACATGTTCTGACGGCTGCTGATTCTCCTGTTCAAATTCTGTATTATCAAATGGCAACACGGGGTCCACAGTAGACTGTTTTGGTTTGCGTCCACGACGTTTTGCCGGTTTTTGTGCAGCGGCATCCGGCTCGTCTACGGGTTTATTCTCTACCGGTTGCTCTTCAGGCTCCTGATTGGTTTGTTGTTCGGCGGCTTCACGAGCGGCTTTCTCTGCCAATGAGGGACGGCCACGCTTGCGCTTGGGCTGTGGCGCTACTTCGGGCTGAAGCATCGTTTCGTCTTCTTGCGCATTGGGTGCTTGGGTTGAGGAATCGTCCTGCGGTTGAGGTTCCTCGGTTTTCGGAGGCTCGGGAGCAGCGGCTTTCTGTTCCTTCTTTTTGTTGTCTTTTTTATTTTTGCTGGCGACAGCATCATCCTTTGTCACCTCGTTGCCATTAGCTTTGGCTGCCGGTTGACGGATGCGTTCGCGGCGACGCTTTACAGGTTCCTGGGCTTTAGCAGCTTCGGCTTCGGCGTCGGCCTGAAGATCCAAAATATCTAAAATCAAAGATTCTTTTTCGTATGAATCTACACGCTTCATGCCCATGGACTTAGCCAGCTCTTGAAGCTGGGCATCGCTCATCTCTCTCAATTGTTCGATGTTATACATTATAAAATTAAATTTTCAGGAAAGCATAGCAGGCACACAACAATCAAAGCCTATTCGTTATGCTACAGTATGCACTCACGGGCACACTCTTCCTTAGTTATTAATGATTTGTCTTGAAAATTCAATCATTCATTTCCGGCTCCATTACAACCAATTCACCTATGAATTGTATGAATAATTGGTAACCAATTAATGTGCACAAAAAAATGAATCGGGAATGATTGGAGGGTTTTAAAATGAAAAATGATTGTACAAAACCGCTAAATCTCGATGGTTTTGCGATGCAAAATTAGTGATTTTTGGCAACTTGAGCAAGAAAAGCGCAAAAAAAGCAGTATTTTTGCGGACCAAAGTGCAAAAAACATGAAAATTGACCGTCAAAAAATAGCCGATCACGTTAATCTTCCTGTCATGAAACTGATAGGTAGTGTCGCTGATGAACTGCATCGCGAATGCTACGTCGTCGGCGGTTACGTGAGGGACATCTTTCTGGAGCGTCCCAGCAACGATATGGATTTCGTGACTGTGGGCAGCGGCATTGAGGTGGCCAAAGCGGTCGCTCAACGCATCGGCAAGCGTGCCCATTTGTCGGTATTCCGCACCTATGGCACAGCACAGGTCAAAACACGCCAATGGGAACTTGAGTTTGTTGGTGCACGTCGAGAATCCTATCGCCGCGAGAGTCGCAATCCCATTGTGGAAGACGGAACGCTCAACGATGACCAGCAGCGACGTGATTTCACCATCAACGCCATGGCCATTTGCCTGAACAAAGAACGCTATGGCGAGTTGCTTGACCCGTTTGACGGTATCGGTGACCTGGAACGTCGCATCATCCGCACGCCTCTCAACCCCGACATCACCTTCAGCGACGACCCGTTGAGGATGATGCGTGCCGTTCGATTCGCCACTCAATTAAACTTCGACATCTTTCCTGAGACTTTCGATGCCATCCGTCGCAATGCGAAGCGCATCAACATTATCACGCGCGAACGCATAGCCGAGGAACTGATGAAAATCATGCGCAGCACTCAACCCTCCCGGGGCTGGCTGCTGCTGGAACAGTGCGGCTTGCTGCCTCTCATCTTTCCGGAACTTGCTGCTCTCAAAGGTGTTGAGACGGTTAACGGTCGTGGCCACAAGGACAACTTCATGCACACGATGCAGGTGCTTGATAACGTGGCTGCCTCCAGTACTGACGTATGGTTGCGCTGGGCCGCCCTGCTGCATGATGTAGGCAAGGCGCGGACCAAGCGTTGGGATCCGCAGTTGGGCTGGACCTTCCACAATCACAACTTCATCGGAGAGAAAATGGTGCCCAAGATTTTTGCCAAGATGCGCCTGCCGCTCAATGAGCACATGAAGTATGTGAAAAAACTCGTTGGCCTGCACATGCGCCCCATTGCTCTCGTTGAAGACGAGGTGACCGACAGTGCCGTGCGCCGCCTGCTCTTTGATGCTGGGGACGACATTGATGACCTGATGACCTTGTGCAAAGCCGACATCACCAGCAAGAACCAGAACAAGGTGCAACGATTCCGCGAGAACTTTGACCTGGTGAAACAGAAACTCGTGGACATCGAGGAGAAAGACCGTGTACGCAATTTCCAACCTCCTGTAGATGGCGATGAGATTATGCAATGCTTCGGTTTGGAGCCCTCTCCTTCGGTCGGTTTCATCAAGGATGCCATCAAAGACGCCATACTCGACGGCATCATCAGCAATGAATATGCAGCAGCTTATCGATTGATGTTTGAAAAGGCTGCTGAGCTGAATATCGAATCAGTCCACAAGGGCCAACTGTGCCACACTTGTATGGATTCACCCTTAGGCACATTATATTTAGGTGCCACCGATGAAGGTATTGCTTTTATCGGTTGGGACAAGAATGGTGTCAATGCCATTGCCAAACGGCTGGGCAAACAACCCGTTGAGACCGAGACGCCCCTGCTTGCCCAATGCAAGCGCCAACTTGAAGAGTACTTTGCCGGCACGCGCCACACCTTCTCGCTGCCGCTGCATGTCGCTGGCACCGAACATCAAATGAAAGCATGGGAGGAATTACAGAAGATACCTTATGGCGAGACCATCAGCTATGGCGAACAAGCTAAACGTATAGGCAATCCCAAAGGCTCTCGAGCTGTGGCACAGGCCAACCACAATAACCCTGTGTCAATAGTTATACCATGTCACCGCGTCATCAATGCCAACGGCTCGCTCGGTGGCTATGCTTCGGGAACCGACAAAAAACAGACCCTACTGGACCTAGAGAAATCAAACAACACTTAAAGAACCAAGAAACCGACCCTTTTGAAGGTCGGTTTCTTAATTTAATCGTTTTGGTTAAGCCCAAAGACCCATTTGTCCCATGGTTCAGAAATCAGGGTCGGGTCATCGGTGCTGATGACGTCATCGCCTGAATAATAGCCGCGCACAGTATAACGGTGGGTCACATGATAGAAATCATAATAAGACGGTTCAAACACCTGAAGAAAAACTTCTTCGCTCTGCAAGTCAGTGCCTCGCCATATCATCATGGTATAAGTCGTCTCGAACGCTGAACTCGATGTCCTGCGATAGACAGCCTTGCGTCCCGCATCGAAATAGAAATCACCGTTAAAGACGGTAAAGCCGTCGTTTGTGCCATGAGCAAAACGGTTTTCTTCCTTATCCCACATGATCAATGTGCTGTACTCCCGGTTGCAGCCGGGGCCAATCAGGATATCAACGTTGCCATCAAAATTAACATCAAGGAAATGCACGACATCGCGTGCGACAGCGTCATCCTCGCTGATGGGGACGCTCTGCATCAATACTCCATCAGCATATATATCCGCCCTATCAAAACAATACTCTCCCTCATGAAGCTTCACCTCAAGGACAGGGTGAGTTGTCGGGCAATCGGCCACTATGAAGAGTCCGTACTGATCAACATTAACCGGCTGCACCGACAGCGGACTCACTTGCTGGCTCACCTGATGATTCTTTGTCTGACCTATGGCCTTGCAGGCCGTCAACATGACTAATATGGCAATCACACATGGAGATAAACTGATAGCTGTTCTCTTCATCTTGTTCATCATTTAATTACCAGTTTCTTTCACTTTTAACTTGAAAGTGTAATTCTTGTCGTTGGCGCCATCACGGTAACGCTTAAACGTGCCTGAATACACGCCAGAATCAAACTTCCCGACAAACACTCCAGTCTTCTCACCTTTTTTATTTCTTTCATTGAGTTCCATTTGTCCATCCTTGAGCGTGCCGCGAAGAGTCAAGTCGTTAGGTGATTTACCTATATAGATATAACTTCCATCAACAGCAGTGCCGTAAACTTGCAATCTCATTTCCACAGGAAATTCGCCAATATTGCCAGTCATCACGTAAGAAGAGTTAAGCGGTTCTTGGGAAATTGTTGACTCACTCTCTTCGGACTCATCGGCATTTTCATCTTTCAATGATTCCTGTATGTTGGGAGTGACATCTATCTTAGTCACGGGTTGGGTCGTGTCTTGTTGGGTGACCTGAGGAGATGGTGACGGATTAAACATCATCTTGTAGAGTGCAAAACCACCAGCGACACCAATAACTACAATTGCCCCCATCAAGAAATAGGAGAGAGAGTTTTTCTTTTTATGATAAGAAGATTGTGATTGACCCTGATGAGACATTCCAGGCATTTTTTCAGATCCTATTTGAGCCCCACAATACGGACACACACTTGTCGTATCAGAGACCATCTGCCCACATACATTACATTTTATCAGTGCCATGAGTCGATATATTAAAACTGAATTAATGTGATGTCAATCGACATAGAGATAGAAATCCAGCGTCACGTCTTTCACGCTTTGAAACTCGCCTGTATAGCTCTCGCCTGAATGCTCTCCTGTAATAATCACACGTTTTCCTACAAATTTTCCGATATATTTCCCACGGAGGTATGCGTTGATGGCGCATTGACCGGTTGCTTCATCGTAATACTCCAGTTCAAGTGTTCGTTTCACATTGTCAGGACCGTCGAAAACATAATGACCGGTTTTACCTTCCATTACAAATTCTTTACAATGGACTTCACCGATATTGCCCCACAAATCCATATAAACGAGAGCATCAGTATTGTGCTGCTCGTTATTATCCCTGTTATTATCCCCGTTATCTTCTTCGGTTGTCACCGTTTGCGATGTCTCGGTCGGGGTGTCAATGGGCTGCGGATTATAGTCACTCGAGGGAGTCCTGATGACCGTAAAGTACAAGATTAAGCCACCTATCAGACCTATCAAAATGCTGGCAATTATCATTACGGGAGATAGTTTCTTCTTTGTGCCATCGTCCGAAGATGAGTACCCCCTTAGTGGCGCACCACAATGCGGACAAGTGCTGGCCTTGTCCGAAACCTCATGAAAACATTCTCTACATTTAATCAGTGCCATGATGTGTCAAAATACTAAAAGCAAGAGTATTCGTTTTACCATTTAAAAGACTCTTGCAGAAACACTAACTTATCTTAAAACACAAAGAAAAATCACTTGCCAGGGGTGCTTGCAGGATCGACGCGGAAGGTGACAAATCTATTGTAGGCATAGTTAGCAAGCGTGTAAACGACCATGGCGAGAACCATGACGATATTCTGACCTGCTTTCTCCATGGGGAAGAAGGGTATGATGTTGTCGGGCAGGCTCTTCCAGCCCAGGCCTTCAAGAAGAATCCAGCTAACACATAGCTGCAGAGCAAGACAGAGAAGGAAACCGCAAACAAATAGCAGGAGTTCACGCTTGAAGTTATTCTTGGTCTTGAACACCCAATTACGGTTCCAGAGGAAACTGTTAATGACACCCAACACATAGCCCGTCACGTTAGAGATACCATAAGCGAGGCCCATCTTGGTGTTGAGCAGATAGAATGTAACCAAAGTGATAAGCGTGTTGAGAACACCTATCACACCATATTTCAGGAGTTGAATGCCTGTCTGGCGGGCTTCGGCTTTATCTATCTTCATGATAACAGTTATTACTTGGCAAAATTAGATATTATTAACGAATTTACAAAATTATTTTTGATTTAATGCGACTTTATTACCCACCATTCTCAATTAGGGCTGGTAAAAAGCCCGACATTGACCAATCCTTGCAGGGTGTCACAGTTCTCCATAGCCTGCCAAACCTTAACAGAGCAAACATCATTGGGAGTGATATCACTGACAATTGGCACCTTCTTCTGGTATAATGCGCCGAATCCCCCACCCGTCCAGTTTCCATACTCGTCGGCCAGTGTCATTTCAAGACGTTTACGATTGACCGTTGAATCGGTAGAGATCAGATCCACCACCAGCGACAGATTACAGAATTTGTAACTGTTGTCGTGACGAACAGCCAGAGAAAGGTCGTAATAGCCTGTGGAATCATCATACTCGGGTGAGAATGTCAATGGCGTCTCACGTAGCCAACCAGTTGAAGGCAAGTTGACATAGCTGGCATGGGACAACGTCGGTTTGTGCTCACAGGCTGAAAAGATGAGCATTGCGGCAGCAATGAACATTGTCATTGCTACCGCTTTGGTCATCTTATTCAGGACGCTGTGGTCACTCATTTTCATTGAATGATTTGCTATCAGCCTTGACCGTTAGCGTCGAACGATGGCTTACCGTCATCAGCCGATTGTTGACGAGGTCTGAAAGTCTTCAGCGGACGCGACGGCTTGTCTTGACGTTGAGGCTTTTCGCCTCGGTTGTCGCCACCCTTAGGCTGTGCGGCACCATCTTGCTGCTGACGCTTGGACTTGCCTTGACGCTGTTTACGCTCATGCTTATTGTTGGGAGCTCCATTTCCTTGGGGTTCACGCTCTTTGTTGGGTCGCTTACCCTTATCTTCATTTGGAGTATCCGGCTTATCAGACTTGTCAGCTTTATGGCTCTCGTTGGCTGCCGCTGCCTTGTCAGCAGATTTCTTCTTCTTTTTCTTCTTCTTTTTACTGTCAAACCTGTTGATCGCATCCTGATTAAGCAAGTCGCCAAAAGGAGATGTCGATTTCTTGTCATCATCTTCAGGCTTCAAACTATCGGGCTTCACACCATTCTTATTCAGCGCAATGATCTCAAAGGCTTGGGCGGCCGTCAATGTTACAGTGTTAACGGGAGCGTTGCGCTCGGTGGAATAGGTAATTTCACGCTTGAGTGCATCAGCCTTGAAATAGTAATAGGTGGTTTCCTTGGTCTCAAGGCGCACATCCTTGGCCGGCAATTGACGGATTGCCTCGACATAGGTATTTACCTCAAAGTTGATACAGCACTTGAGTTTAGCGCACTGTCCGGCCAGGTTCTGCGGATTGAGTGAGATGTCCTGGAAACGGGCGGCACTGGTTGCCACCGACACAAAGCTCGACATCCACGTTGCACAACACAGAGGCCTGCCACAAGGACCGATGCCGCCGATGCGACCAGCTTCTTGGCGTGCGCCAATCTGCTTCATCTCGACACGTATCTTGAAAACGTCGGCAAGCACCTTGATGAGTTGGCGGAAGTCCACTCGCTCGTCGGCAATGTAGTAGAATATCGCCTTGTTGCCGTCGCCTTGATACTCGACGTCACCAATTTTCATCTTCAGACCTAAGTCTACAGCAATCTTGCGTGAGCGTATCATCGTATCCTCCTCTCGAGCCTTTGCCTGTTCATAGCGTTCCATGTCGGCAGGTTTGGCTTTACGGAAGACACGCAGAATCTCAGCATCCTTGCGCAGGTTCACACGCTTCATCTGGTTCTTGACCAGGCGTCCCGTGAGTCCCACACGACCGATGTCATGCCCTGGATTGGCCTCAACAGCCACCCAGTCACCTCTCTTGAGAGGGATGTGCGTGCTATTGCGATAGAAGCCGCGACGGGTGTTCTTAAATAGCACCTCGACAATCTCAAAATCATTGTCGGGCACGTCCTCCAGCCAGTTAGTGCTGGTAAGGTTACACCGCCCCACTTCTCCGCAGCAACCGCCGCTGCAGGGCCCAGCGTCACATTTCACGCACGGGTCCGTTGCATTGTCAGGCACGATCGGTTGTTGAATGTTCTTAATCTCGTCCATTGTGGTACGCACACATTATTTAGCGTAGCTCACGGCACGCGTCTCACGGATGACGGTGATGCGCACCTGTCCGGGATAAGTCATCTCGTCCTGAATCTTCTGAGCGATCTCGTTGGAGAGCTTTTCGGTCTCCTCATCGGTAATCTTGTCTGCTCCGACAATCACGCGCAGCTCACGACCAGCCTGAATAGCATAAGTCTTGACCACACCAGGATAAGACAATGCCAAATGCTCCAGGTCATTGAGACGCTTGATATAGGCCTCGACAATCTCGCGACGGGCACCGGGACGGGCGCCACTGATGGCGTCACACACTTGAACAATGGGTGCGTAAAGGCTGGTAGCCTCCTCCTCATCGTGGTGAGCGCCGATGGCGTTGCAGATGTCAGGTTTCTCCTTGAATTTCTCGGCCAGCTTCATACCCAGCTGTGCGTGCGGCAATTCGGGCTCATCATCGGGCACCTTGCCGATATCGTGCAACAATCCGGCACGGCGAGCCTTCTTGGGATTCAATCCCAACTCACTGGCCATGATGGCACACAGGTTAGCGGTCTCACGCGAATGCTGAAGCAGGTTCTGACCATAGCTGGAGCGGTATTTCATCTTACCGATAAGACGGATGAGCTCGGGGTGCAGGCCATGGATACCCATGTCGATTGCCGTGCGCTTGCCGGTCTCAATTACCTCTTCCTCTACCTGACGGCGTACCTTGGCCACCACCTCCTCGATACGGGCGGGATGGATACGGCCGTCGCTCACCAGCTGGTGCAGCGCCAGACGGGCAATCTCACGACGTACAGGGTCAAATCCCGAGAGCACGATAGCCTCAGGAGTATCATCCACCACGATTTCAACGCCTGTTGCGGCCTCGAGAGCACGGATATTGCGTCCTTCACGGCCGATGATACGTCCCTTGATCTCGTCGTTATCGATGTGGAAAACAGTGACAGCATTCTCTACGGCCGTCTCGGTTGCCACTCGCTGTATGGTCTCAATGATGATGCGCTTGGCTTCTTTGTTGGCCGTCATCTTGGCATCATCCATTATGTCGTTGATATAGCTGGCAGCATTAGTCTTGGCCTCGTCTTTGAGCGACTCAATGAGTTTCTCCTTGGCTTCCTCGGCCGACAGACCGCTGACGTGCTCCAATGTGTCGCGCACGCTGCGCTCCATCTTGTCCACTTCCTTCTTGCGGTCATCAAGAAGTGCCATCTGATTGTCAACATTCATCTTGAGGGCCTCTACGCTGGCCTTGAGGTTATCCACCTCATTGCTACGGCGCTTGAGTTCACCCTGTTGCTGATTGAGGGACATCTCACGTTGTTTGAGTTTAGCCTCGTTGGTCTGCACCTTAGTCAGTCGGGCATTTGCCTCTTTCTCGGCCTCACTCTTAATCGACATACCGGCTTCTTTGCCTTTCAGCACCTCATTATTCTTGAGAACCTCGGCTTCAAGACGCGCCTTCTCAAGAATCTCGTTGGCTTGCGATTTAGCGCTCTTGCGGGAATAATACAAGGCGGCTACACAGCCAATCACCATCGCCAGGATGGCTACAATCACAGTTACTATAGTAGGATTCATTAATAAATTGATAAAATTATAAAACAAATAGCGCCACTACAGGATGCGTCTAATAGGCTGACTCGCAGCCTAATAAGATACAAAGCCTAAAGTGGTGCAGGAACCTAATTCTAAATAATCGTCATTACACCTTGCCCGATAGCCGCATCGCAATCACCTGTGGACCAGATTCTTATTGGTCCAGGTTACCACGGCTGCAAGAAATCGCAGCAGGGCATAAATCTTTACTCTTCGCTACCCAAAAGGGCATCGAGTTGTTGATCCAAATCAGTCAGGAAATCATTGACCTGCCGGTTTTCACCGTATGCCTCGAGATAGAGGCGTGCAAACTGAAAAGCAACTCTGCCCAGCACATCAGCCGAAGTGCCGTTGAAACGAGTCATCCACTTCTTCCACAGCGTGTTGACTAGTTCCTCGGCCTTACGGTAGTTCTCCTCCTCGCCCGGGTTGATACTCAGGGCGATAGGATTTGCGGCATCAGCGAGTTGAATCCAGATTCTTTCTTTATTATTGTCGGCCATAACGGTAGAAAGTGTCGTGTCAAGCGTTCAATTGTTTGATGCATCGGTCAATGTCCCGCACCATTTTGGCAACTTGGCCTTTGTAGCGCGCCACCGTTTGCGGATCGGCAGGGACTGAATGCGCCACACTCAGGAATTCCTTATCGATTCGCAACTGGCTCACTTCTTTCTCCAGCTTAGCAATCTCTAATTCCTGACGTTCTATTGTGCGCTTCATCTCCTTATTCTCACGTTGGAGTTCAAGATAGCGTTGGCGCAGGATAGAAAATTTCTGCGTCAAGCTCTTAAATTTTTCATTTAACTCCTTCAAAGGCATAGTTGTCCAATTTTGCTTGCAAAATTACAACTTTTTTTCAATTTTTCATCAATTCATCTAAAATATTTTGCTATTTCAGGCATTTCAAACCGCATTTTGGTGACAATTTGCGATAATTCAATACCATCATCCATCTGCCCTCTCCCTCTAAAAGACATTTTTTTGAAAAAATCCGTCGAAAAAGTTTGTCAGTTTCAAAAATGGCATTACCTTTGCATCCGCAAATTGGGGCATTAGCTCATCTGGTAGAGCGCAACACTGGCAGTGTTGAGGTAAGCGGTTCGAGTCCGCTATGCTCCACAACCCATAACTGCTTAATTAGCTATAAGACAGCGAATTAAGCAGTTTTTCTTTTTGTCAAAATCCAATCCGTTGTCATACTGTTGTCATAAAAACATAATGATGAAAAGCAATGACAACAATGTCATGATAATGGAATGGTAAAGTCTTCAGAGAGCTGTTCCCCGATAGATGGCGACGAGATACTAAAAAGGCATAACACGCTTTAGCGGACAAGAATTCAACCCTCTCCTTCTCTCTCCTTACCTAATAATAAGGTGTAATTTTCGAGTCGTTCAAACGAAGACATTTACAAAATTACGTGAAATTACGATTTGTAAAGGATTGAAAAAATCAAATACTTGATTATCAAGCATTAAAGGGTTGAAAAGGGAAATTATTCCCTTTGTTTCTCTCTCAGGATCCCCCTACTGCCCTGCGGAGCGCTTCTGAAAATCACTTGGTGAAAAAGCGCTATATGCAGGCCGAATGTACGGTAATCGAGCTCACATGCGTGGACAAATCCGAACGATCGATTGGTTTTGTCCATACCATTCCTGGAATTATGATAAGTGCTGGAGCACTACAAGCGAACGATGTTATCAATGCGACCGCTGCCGCTCCGAAGCAGCAGCTATCGCGGCGGTATATTTTGCAGGCGGCTGTTACAACATCACAAATGCAATATCTTCGAAATAGCAGAGAGAACCAGCCAAGGCGGAGAAGTGCCCAAAAACGCCTTTTTTAGAGGAGGCGTAAAAATACTTATATCAACGAGTTAACTTGTAAGATTTCGGACAATTTTTTCGTTTTTTTTCGAGCTGTCAAGCATTCAAAGAAAATTTTGGCTGATAATCAGCTATTTACAGGGTTACGGGACGGTAGTCCCGGTCTCTCTCTTGGTATCCCCCATCCGCCCTACGGAGCGTTTCCGAAATCGTGTCTTCATCAAAGCGCTATATGCAGGAGGATGGGCGGTACAGAGGCCGACGTGCGTAAGCAAATTCGACACGAAGTATCGGTTTCGACTCATCCATAGAGGCTCCGCTATGACTCTAAGATGCCTTTATTTGTTGGGCAAGATGTTGCAGAAAGGTGCAGAAATTTGGAGTTCTCAAAAACATCTATATCAGCAAGTTAGCAGACGGAGTTACAAGCAAGTTTTTAGAAAAATCACCAAAATTCCTATTTTGAAATCTGCTAATAGCTGATATCCAGTCATCTAAAAGGTTTTAAAGGGAAATTTTCCCTTTATTTCCCTCTCGGGATCCCCCTACCGCCCTGCGGAGCGTGCCCAAAATCCATCGGCCACAAAAGCGCTATATGCAGAGCGATGTTCCAGCCATTGAGCGGTAAAATCGCTCATGTGTGACGATGAACCGACACGAAGTATCGGTTTCGATGGCACATATGCCCCTGCTGCTATGGAAAACCGCCATTTTGATATGCTGTGAGATTGAACCAACGAATGGTGATACCTAATGGCGGTCTGTTCTTCTGGCTGGTTTCTGATGCAAAGGCAAAACAGGTGACCTTTCGTGCTTCTCTGATAGCGTGTGAGAAAAATGAGCCGAAATTTTAACATTTGACTCATGATTTTTTGAGTGTCGTAAAAACACCTATATCAGCAAGTTAGTATATAGAATTTCGGACGAGCATTTCTTAAAAGTGAAACTTTTCCGCACCTCGAGAGGTGACTTTGACTGATAATCAGCCAATTAAAGGGTTGAAAAAGGGAAAATTTTCCATTCTTTCCCTCTTGGGAGCCCCCGACTGCCCTGCGAAACGTGTTGCAAACTCACTTTCAAAAAAGCGCTATATGCAGGGCGATTTTGGCATTGTGCGGTGATGATGCTGACGTGCGTGAGCGCATCCGACACGCAGTATCGGTTGCGCTTATGCTCGTCAATACCGCGGATTACTATGCGACAACATCGTGCCTTGAACTTGTTCCAGGCTTGATGTTGTGCTCTGGCGATGGCGATGGGCGGTGAAGCGCAGGCAAGGAAGCGCAGAATGGCGACAGAGGCTTGAGTGAGCCCAAGGCTCACAGTACCGATACCCCTGAGCGCAGCGAAAACAGCGGGGCGCGCAGAGAATGAAGTGGAGGCACAAGATGAGTGGAGTCATCGTGAGTGCCAGGCGGGATGCCGGCGTTGCGGGGCAATCTCCGATTGAGCATCGGGCTTGCGGAACGACAGGATCGGGTTGAGGACGAAGGACGAGCCCGATACCAGTGCAGCGAGCCGGGTGCGCACCCGCACCCGCCGTCAGCAGACCGCCTTGAACCGCAGGTGATGCACTGTCGATGACGCAGCGAAACGCAGTGCGGAACGGGAACTGACGAACGAAGCAAGAGCAGAGGGCAAGCATGCTTGCACTATGCCTTGCAAGGAGGAAGAAGACGAAGTCAATGACCGCAGCAGCCGGCTGTGGGGTCTCGGCGCGGCCAGTGAGCCTGACCAGGCACTCTCCAGCCGATAAGTCAGTCATTCTGTGCGGACGCAGACGGAGCGGAACGGCCCATCGCCATCGGGGCCTGGGGTGGGCCAATCGCTGCAGGCGATGAAAAGATTCACCTAATGGCCGAAGGCTTGACCTTGGGATCGATGGCAATGCCGCAGGCGGCACCGACGGCGACCGAGCGAAGTGAGGTTTGCTCCCGTTCGGTCGCGAGCTTAAGGTTGCCGCCGGTATGGGGCTTGCCCCCTCGAGCCTTAGCCGACGTGCCGGGATGAACGTAGTGGACGAGTGTGCCATGGGACTGGCAGCATCGACACCTCCGAGCGTAGCGAGAACGCTGGACTTGATTGAGGAGCGTGCATCAAATCGAGCGTAGCGAGACCTGATGCGTCAGCGACGAAACGAGCCGTGCGTGTGAGGTCTCGATGCGGACAGACAGCCCCGATAAGGCACTCTCGGTAACGGAGTGATCCCGACACGGCGGTATCGGCGGCAGGGCCATTGATGAGCGGTGGGAACAGGGTGATCTCCGCCGGGCGAAGTCGCTCAGCGGCATGAGGCTGTAGTGGAACAGCTCAATCCAGCCAGCGCAGCCGGCTGGTTGAAGTGCGGAGCGTGAAACAGCCGAATACAACCCCGTGACCATAGCGAATCAGATTCACTGGTCAATATAACATAAATCAAAGCGCATCGCCAGCCGTGGCTGACGTTGCGCCTTGTGATGAGGGACATTATTACTTTATAGTAAACTTAAAAACTCAATTCACAACTTCACTTAAGAGGAGAACAAAAACTGATAATAAGGATAATAATCCTGCTATATTCATTATTAGAGCAACCATACAACCAGCGCTTTTATATTGAGAAACATCAATTTTATTTCGCGCCCCAATCTCTTTGACCTTCAAATATGCAGTGGCTTCACCACATTTGTCAATGTATGATATTGCTTTTGCCAACTCTCCTTGACCGACAATTTTTAGCGCTTCAATTGCTTTTTCATCAGAAATTGTTTTTGAATCCTCTAAGATATTGCAAACATAATTATTTCCTTCTGGTGTGTTGTGCTTTTGTTTTTCTTTCTCAACTCTTTCCAAAAACAACACTGATTCAATTTTTGTACAAAGCAGAATTGACTGGACTTGGTGTGTATAAACATCCCAAAAGTCTATCACTAGAAGATAATCTCCAAGCTTTTTTGTCTTAGATCCTATTCCTGATAGTCCACCGACAACAGCAGCAAGTGGACCCAATAATACTCCGCCAACAACAGCTCTGCCTATAACAGATTTCTTCTCAGAAATTAATTGCTTGTGGCTAATAAATTTCAAATTAATTAGTTGCTCATGGCTTATATAGAACGATTTAAGTCCAGCGCTCAAATTAATACCATTGGTATGAGCAAGAATGTCGCACTTGCCATCTTCAAGATAATTAGTCGCATTTATCTCTTGTAAATAATATGCATTCTGAATCGCTGCATCAAATCCCCAATTAACTATTTGCTTTCCCACATTCATTACTGTAGGCATTGAAGGAAATGGTTCATTAAATGAGGAATCCTCATTTTCACTTATGTTTTGTGAACTCTCATTATTATTCGAACCATTGATAGGATATCCACATTTAGGACACATCATAGCAGAAGTAGAGACCTCATTACCACATTCAGGACAATTAATAAGTGCCATAATACTTTCATTTAAAAATCAATAATCACAAAAGTAATACTTTTTTGTGATTATCATTCTATAGGGTTTACAAAAAATTTCAGGTGTTGCTCTTACTGTTAAGCCTGTCGTATCAGAAACAGTGTTAATTGATGGCGAGTAGTTCGATGTCGAAGATGAGGGTGGAGCCACCGGGAATGCCTGGCTGCGAGAACTTGCCGTAGCCCATCTCGGCGGGGATGTAGATCTCCCAACGGTCGCCGATGTGCATCTGCTGCATGGCGATGATCCAACCCTCGATGAGGTCGCGCAGTCGGCACGCCAGGGGCACGTCGCCACGGCTGCTGTCGAATGTCGCCCCATCGATGGTCTTGCCCGTATAATGGGCGGTGATCACGCTGCTGGGCGTTGGAGTCGCACTCGTTGCGTCTCCCACGGCCAGCACCTTGTAATAAACGCCTTTAGGCAACGCCTTCACGCCGTCTTCCTGTGACTTCGCCACCAGCCAATCCCTGTTGGCCTGCAAGTATTGGCCCTTGGCCTTCTTCTGTCGCGACTCGGCAGAGCTCAAGCGAACTTGGCTCTGCTCTCGCTGCTCCATCAGTTGTTGATTCTTGTTCTTCTTCAAAGTTCTATTGAACTTTAAAATGACGAGTGAATAGAATTAATCCAAGCCTAACTTTTTCCTTTCTGAGACAAGATCTTTCAGTTTTCTGAAATCTATCAAAGTTAAATAAATAGTTGTATATGTTCCATCTTCAACTAGTGGAAATATACAGAGATCAATACTAAAATCATCAAATATCCAACTAGTCAGAATTCTTCCATCATTTGGGAACGGCTGGTTTTCCAAATCAGGTTCTCCATATTTTATTTTTAGTGCTCTAATTAGACCTTCATATATAAATAATTGGGTTTCCTTCTCTTTTTCAGTCATGGTAGCCAATTCAAAAAAACCATCTAAAAATTCAACTTGAACCATAGCCGTTTTTTCACTAATAGGAGTACATGTTTCTTTGATATCTGCACTTCTAAATTGATTCAACATTTTCCCACCATAATAAGGTACGTCATAGATAATATATCCAGAGAGATAGTCGTTCACGGAATTATCTACTCTATTATTCTCAAAATCGTAAGGATTTGCTAATTTTGTAAAAGATCTTTCAGACACTAATTTCTCAAATACCTTATGATCGCACCCTACAGTTAGATCATATAATTGTAGAAATTCAGCTTTCGATAAAAAAAAGCTAAAGCAGAGAATTGATATTGTAAGAATCTGTTTCATAATATATTAGATAATTAACAATGTAAAAAATACATATATATTATTACATATAAACAATCGAGCTAAGTAACAAAGATTAAAAGCATCGACAAAATTATAATTATTTTTAGAATATCACAATTCTATTCAAAAAATGTACAGAATAATTGATATAAAAATATTTAGATTAGGTATTGTTTCGTTATAGCCTCGATCTCTTGTCTGAATGACATGGCAAAGTTAAACATTATTCTAGAAAAATAGTGCAATAGCATGGAAAGAAAATGCTGCGGGTGTCGAAAAGCCGGGCGTTCCCCATCGATGGGGACGTCCGGCGCCGGTTCCGATCGGTGGGCGATCGCTCGCCCACCTGCGGAACGGGAGGCTTAAACCTCGTGCTCGATGTACTCGCTCAGCTCCTTGAGGATGCCTTCGATGTCCTCGGCCGTGCTGTCATCGGCGAACGTCCATGACCTGCAGGCCTTGGCGGGCGGCTCGCCTTGGTGGGCGAACACCGTCCACCATGTCATCACCTCACCATCGCATCGCACCAGCGTATTGGTGTGGATGCTCATCGAGTGGCAAATGCCCACCTTGTTGTTA
>JAFYYI010000094.1 GCA_017557665.1 Muribaculaceae bacterium
TCTCGTTGGTCTCGGGGTTAACCACCACGATGGTAGCCTCGGCAGTCCAAGCATCGGGGAAGGTAGCGTTGCTGATCACCAGGTTGCCGGCCTCGTCGCGGGTGATACCGCAGTTGGCGCCGCCGGGATACTCGGTGTTGGCCAGGCCGTTCTCATCGACAACGATGACTTTCTTGTTGGCCTTGTCGTTGATGTAGAACTTGCCGTTCATACCGAAGCCCTGACGAACGTCACCAACGGTGAGGAACGACAGGTCGTCGATGCTCCACAGTTTCTCAATGGTGTAGGGATTATCCTCCTCCCCGGCAGCAGTGATAATCACTGTCATGGCATCGAGGTTAACAGTCACCTCATAGGTGCCTGCGGGAATCTTGTAGCTGAAGTTTGAGCCGAAGCCGCCCAGAGGCAGCTCGATACCCAGTTGGTCTTCACTCAGCAGGTAGTTATCGTCGGATGCACCGATGCGATAGGCAGCAATGCTGTTCCAGTCCTCACCCAGTTTGCTGGTGAAGGAGAAGTAGCTGTAACCAACGCCGTCCTCATCGGCATTTTCACCAGCGGTGGTGATAGTGGCTGTGTAAATGTTGTTGTCCTCGGTATCCATCTGCAGGCCGATGTTGGAGCCCCAAGTGTTGCCGTTAACTTCACCCAAGATGAACAGGTCACCCGTGCGAGGATCAAAATCGCCTACCATTGAAGCCTGAACACCGATGAACTTGGTGCTCGGGTCGAAGGTGAAGCGCAGGTTGTAGATGCCAGACTGGTCTACCTTGAACGAGAAGTTCTCCTCGGGCCAGCTGAGACCCCAGTCGCGGTTACCTACGACTTTGAAGAGCAGCTCACCATCGGCGCTCAGCTCGCAGTTGTACTTGTCAAGTTCCCACAGACCGTTGTCAAGCTCGGTCATGTCGTTGTCGGTGTTGCTGGGATCCCAGGAAGTTCCAAAGATTGAAACAGGCTCACCAGCAACGGTGTAGGTGGAAATGGGTACTTCATGCACATCTCCCTCAATCATGAACTGCATGGCAGCGGGGATGAACTTGAACACATAGCTGTCACCAGAACCGGTGAACTTGTAGGATTTGGAGCCAGTAGGAGCCTTCTGGGTGGAAACCCATGCGCCAGTAGTAACTTCCTCATCGTTGGCGCCAAGCGGGCCAATGCGGTAGTTGGCGTTGAAAACATTCCAGTCGCTGTCGAGACCGTCAGCAAACACAAACCAGATCGTTCCGTTGATCGTGGCTGTACAGGTGTACGCACCCTGGGCATCCTGGGTCATCTCGACACCTGCGCCGGGATTCCAGTTTCCGAACGGATCACTGCCCACGATGTAGTATGCCGCCTGCGAAGAGAAGGCGAACATCACCATCAATGTTAGAAAAGTAAAGATTTTTTTCATAGACATGAATTAATTAAAAATTTATGAAAACGAAATAAATACTAAGTTCTTATTCAAATCAATAGTGCAGAATGACACTGCTATCGATAAATTACTTACACTCTGCTACAATCTGCAAAATTAACAAAGTTATTGTAACCAACAAATTATAATTAGAAATAATTTTCTTATTTCACACTTTTTTTTAACGATGCAATACGCTTTTTGATGTGTTACATCAACCCACTGCAAAATTATTCAGAAAATGTGGTGTGGTCGGGAAATATGTTGTAATTTTGCAGCGCGTTTTACAAAGGATTATCAAAAACAGAACAGTTTTATTTTTTTGGTCAAAATGGCAGAAAAAACTGAAAAAGCAAAAGTCCAGTTCCGTCAGAGCATCGTTGTGCGCTTTTCGGGCGACAGTGGCGATGGTATGCAGTTGGCTGGCAACATCTTTTCTAACGTGAGTGCGGGACTTGGTGACCGCATTTCCACTTTCCCTGACTATCCCGCCGAGGTGCGTGCTCCGCAGGGCTCGCTCGGTGGTGTCTCCGGTTTTCAGGTTCACATCGGTCATGGCGTGCACACGCCGGGTGACGAGTGTGACGTTCTGGTGGCAATGAACCCTGCGGCACTCAAGATGAACGCGCAGTTCTTGCGCAAGGGAGGTGCCGCAATCGTTGACATCGATACATTTACCCAGGCCGGTCTCGACAAGGCGTTGTATACCACTAATGAACCCTATGAGGAATTGAACCTCAGGGCTCAGGTTATCGAAGCACCTATCACCACTATGGTCAAGGAGGCGCTCAAGGACACGGGAATGGACCTCAAGGCCCAGCTCAAGTGCCGCAACATGTTCGCCCTTGGTCTCGTGTGCTGGCTCTTTAACCGCCCCATGGAAGCCCCGTTGAAGTTCCTCAAGGCCAAATTTGCCGAGAAACCTGATGTTTATGCCGCCAACGAACTTGTGATCAAGGGCGGTTACAACTATGGTCACAATATTCACGCCACGGTGTCCACCTACCGTATCCAGAGCGATGAGGTGCGTCCGGGCACTTATACCGACGTGAGTGGTAACAAGGCGACCGCATGGGGCCTTATCAAGGCTTCGGAGATGAGCGGACGTCCCTTGTTCCTGGGTTCTTATCCCATCACCCCGGCTACCGATATCCTGCACGAGCTGGCAAAGCGCCGCGACTTGGGCGTGAAAGCCATTCAGATGGAGGATGAAATCGGTGGCATCTGTTCAGCAATCGGCGCCGCATTTGCCGGACATCTGGCAGTGACGACCACTTCGGGTCCCGGTCTGGCGCTCAAGAGCGAGGCTCTGGGTCTTGCCGTCATGGCTGAGTTGCCCCTCGTGCTGGTTGACGTGCAGCGTGGTGGTCCCTCGACAGGTCTGCCCACCAAGACCGAGCAGACCGACTTGCTGCAGGCTTTGTATGGTCGCAGTGGTGAGAGTCCTCTGGTCGTGCTCGCCGCAGCATCGCCTACCGACTGCTTCAAGATGGCTTTCCAGGCAGCTCGTCTGGCCATCGAACACATGACTCCTGTCATCCTGCTCACCGATGCCTTCATCGCCAACGGCTCGTCGGCATGGCGTGTCCCCGAGGAGGGTGAGTATCCCGTCATCAAGCCCAATTATGTCCCCGAGGCACTGAAAGCAACATGGACTCCGTTCATGCGCAATGCTTTGGGCATCCGCTATTGGGCTATTCCCGGAACTCCGGGTCTGGAACATGTTGTCGGCGGTCTGGAGAAGGACTATAACCTGGGCGTGCTCAGTAATGATCCCATCAACCATGCCCACATGGTTGAAACTCGCCGCATGAAGATTGCCAATGTCGCCAACGATATTCCCGAGCTCAAGCTCAAGGGCGATACCGGTGCCGACACCATCATTCTGGGATGGGGCAGTACCTATGGTCACATCCTTGATGCCGTGAACCGTTTGAATAGCGAGGGTTTCCGCATCGCGATGACTCACATTCGCTACATCAACCCGCTGCCCAAGAATACCGCCGAACTGCTTAGCCGATTCAAGACCGTGATTGTCGCTGAGCTGAATACCGGCCAATTGGCCAGCTACCTGCAAAGCAAGGTGCCTAACCTGAACATCTGCCACATCAACAAGGTGCAAGGTCAGCCGTTCCTGGTTCAGGAAATCGTCGACGGAGTTAAAAACATCATGATGGAGGAGGAAATCTAATGGAACAGAAGAATATGAACAACCAAGATATAGCTTTAAAGCCCCTGGATTTCAAGAACAATCAGCCCGTGCGCTGGTGTCCGGGTTGTGGTGACCACGCCGTGCTCAATGTCCTGCTCAAGGCGATGGCACAACTGGGTATCCCTCGCGAGAAGACAGCAGTGATTTCAGGTATCGGATGTAGCTCGCGTCTGCCTTATTACACCCGCACCTATGCCTTCCACACCATTCATGGTCGTGGTGGTGCAGTGGCCACAGGTTTCAAGACCGCCAACCCCGACATGACCGTTTGGCAGGTGTCGGGCGACGGTGACTGTCTCGCCATCGGTGGCAACCATTTCATTCATGAGGTGCGCCGCAACGTGGACCTCAACCTGTTGCTGTTGAACAACCGCATCTACGGATTGACCAAGGGTCAGTTCTCGCCCACGAGTGCGCGCGGATTCAAGTCCAAGTCATCGCCCTACGGCACAACCGAGGACCCGTTCATCCCCGCCGAGTTGACTTTTGGCGCTCGCGGCACATTCTTTGCACGTAGCCTTGACGTGGCGCTTGACATCAGTCAGGAAGTGATGATGGCTGCAGCACAACACAAGGGGTGCTCGGTGGTTGAGATTCTACAAAACTGCATGATTTTCAACAATGGAATCCACAACTATATCACCGACCGTGAGAATCGAGCTGACCGCACCATCCACCTCGTGCATGGCGAGAAGATGATTTTCGGCAATGACAGGAACCGTGGACTCGTGCAGGACGGATTCGGCCTCAAGGCTGTGACCATCGGCGAGGACGGCTACACCATGGACGATATTCTCGTGCATGATGCCCATTGCGAGAGCTTCTTCCTGCACCAGATGTTGGCAATGATGGACGGCACTGAGTTGCCCGTGGCACTCGGCGTCATCCGTGCAGTTGAGGCTCCCACCTATGAGACGGCAGTTGCCGAGCAGGTTGAGGAAGCCAAAGCAAAGCATGGCTTTACTTGTCTCGAGGACGTCATCATGGCAGGTGACACTTGGCAAGTGGAATGAGCTGTTAACAATTAGCGTTATAATCATAGTTCAGGCGGATTCTTCAAGAGTCCGCCTGAATTGTTTTAAGCCTATGTGTCAAGTTTGTAGAGGCACAATGATGTGTACCTGTCGTCTAGAAAAAAGTAGAGACGCAAAATTTTGCGTCCCTACAAATTCGTCTGCAATAGACCTAAAGCCTAAAGCCTAATAAAATTACTTCATCACCTTAACAGCGCTGGTGGTGCCGTCGGTGTAGGTGGTAACAACGATGGTCAGACCATTGGCCTCGGTCATCTCCTGACCGGCAAGGTTGAAGTAGCGTACGCCAGCA
>JAFYYI010000095.1 GCA_017557665.1 Muribaculaceae bacterium
GCTGGAAAGAGCGTCCGCCACATGAACAACCGTTACGAGAACTGGCGTGAGCACACTGTTAGCCTCAGCGCCTATGCCGGTCAGGAAGTGTGGATTGCCTTCCACGATGTCAACTATGATGCTTACGAAGTTTGGATCGACGATGTTACAGTGAATACTGCTAGCACCACTCCCGACCCGACTCCTGATCCCGACCCGACACCCGGTAGCGGCGAGGCTCTGTCCATCAGCGCCGGTCCTGTGATCGAGAACCTGGGCCTGACGGCTGGCACCTACTACCTGGTTGCCTCCGCCACGCAGCCCGACTACACCGTTTACATCAACGTCGACGAGATGCCTTGCCCGGCCGTCGAAGCCGAAGGCTTTGCCTTCAGCCCAGAACCCGCCGACAATGCCGACGGTCTCGAACCCGCCAGCGTTACTTTGCGTTGGATGGTTCCCGAATATGCCACCGGTTGGCGTCTTGTCTTCGGCAGCACCTACCATCCGCAGGTGGGCCACCCGCAGACGATCATCTATCCTGAGGACGGCAGCTGGAGCACCGACATGGCCAACAGCTACACCGTGCGCAACCTCTGGAACAACACCAACTACTTCTGGCACGTTGAGTTCAACAACGGCGCTTGCCCTGAAGGCGTGAGCAGCCCGATCTGGGGCTTCACCACGCACCTCAACATCCCGCAGAACCTGAGAGCTTCCGACGAGACCATCTTCGAAGGCGAGACCGTCACCCTGACCTGGAACGCCGTTGTCGACCGTACCTACCGTTACTACTTCATCTACAAGGATGACGTGAAGATCGGTGAGACCACCGTCAACCAGATTGGCCAGACCACCTTTACGGTTCCCGCCAGCGAGCTGACCTACAACATGAACGGTTACAGATTCAATGTGACCGCCGTTTACGACGAGGGTGAAAGCGCTCCGAGTGATCCTGTCACCGTGAAGGTGAGCGGCTACAGCAACACCACCGGCATCAACGGCTATGCCTATGAGCAAGACGGCACCACCGGCATCGAAGGCGTCACCGTGACCATCACTGGCACCGACGAATTCGGCGACGAACACGTCTACACCGCAACGACCGATTCCACTGGTTACTACCATGTGCAGGTCTACGTTGGTAACTACACCATGGCTGTCGCCAACAAGGAAGGTTACCAGACCACTGTCACCAACCACGAGCTGCCCTTCGACGTGGCTCACAATGGTCAGGTTGACCATGTTGACTTCATCATGGACGAGAACTTCGTGGCTCCCGCCCACGTCTGCGCCGAAACTGTCGAGGTCGATGGCGAAGAACTGGTGAAGGTTTGGTGGGACTTCGACTTCTACAATGCCCTCATCGAAGACTTCGAGACTGGCGACTTCACCAAGTTCCCCTGGCAGCTTAGCAGCGACTATCCTTGGACGATTACGACGACCAATCCGTATGAAGGCACCTACTGCATGAAGAGCGGTGGCGCCGGTGTTGCCAATGTCCAGAGCGACATGAGCGTCACTGTTGACGTGCCGAATGATGGTTTGATCAGCTTCTTCGCCAAGATCAGCTGCGAAAGCAGTTGGGATTACGGTTACTTCTACATCGATGGCACCCAAGTGGGTAGCTTCACTGGTGCTGGTAACTGGACCGAAAAGAAGTATGATGTGACCGCTGGTACGCACACCTTCATGTGGCAATACAAGAAGGACGGTAGCGTCAATGCCAACGACGACTGCTTCTATGTCGACTACATCACCTTCAACATGATTCCCGAACCTCTGACTGCTGGTTGGCATACCTATCTTGAAGGAGAATTCAACGATGCTCTGCGTTCGAACCTGACCGATCAGCCTTCGTTCGGCTATCACTATCCGACGAGCATTACGACCCAATATAATGGCTTCCAGCTGACCAAGGTGTCCATGTACAGCGATTCCGAATACGGTGCTGTGGGTGGCAACTATACCGTCAATATTTACCAAGGCGGCAGCACTCCTGGTGCCGGTACTTTGGTTTCCACCAAGACCGTTGATCTGCCTGTTGGCCTTGGCGAATGGGTTGACTGGGATCTTGATACGCCTGTTGCTGTGAGCGGTGACCAAGACCTGTGGGTCATTTGGCACGTGAACCAAGCCGGTGGTTTGGGTTATCCTGCTGGTATGTGCAATACCGACAGCAACCCGAATGGCGACTGGTGGGATGGCGGCAGCGGTTGGGAGAACTATGGCGGTGGCGTTTGGACCATGCGCAACTTCTTCAACGACGGTTCCCGCGATGTTGTGCTTGCAGCTGGTAATACGCCTATTGCAGACAACAACCTGATCAGCAGCAACCTCCGCACCTTCGTGAAGGGCGACAACACCGTGACTGCTGAGCGCATCAACCCGAACGCTCCTGTCGTGAAACCTGCCAAGAGCGCTATGAGAGGCGACCGCGCCCTCGACCACTACAACATCTATCGCACCAGCTGCTACAACGATGGTCCTTACACCAGTGAGAACACCGTGCTGCTGGCTACCGCTTGGCGTCCCGACACTGCTTACTTCGATGTGAGCTGGCCCGAGGTTGAACCTGGTGTCTACAAGTGGGGTGTCAGCGTTGTCTACGCAGGCAATCGCGATGATGAACCCACTGTGTATCCTGCCGAAGACCGTGAAAGCGACATCGTGTGGTCCAACATGTGCGACTGCGGCATGGGCTGCATCGACAAGGACATGACCATCGACAGCCTCGTCACAGTCAACGTGCTGCTCAACAGCGCCGACAGTCCGGAGGGAGCCAAGGTGACCTTCACCAACCTCAACGAGGGCGAACAGAACAACCACCCGATGGATCCCGTCATCCTCGACGAGACTGGCTTCTACAGATTCCCGAGCTTCCGCAAGGGCGACTACACCGTTACGGTTGAGATGGACGGCTACGAGACCATCACCGACACACCGGTGAGCATCTGGGAGCCCATCGACCTCCGTTACGTGATGATCGAAATCCTCTATGGTATCGACAACCTCTACGTGAGCCGCACTGGTTGGGCCATGTGGGAAGGCAACGCCATGCCTGACGATCCCGACGATCCGGATCAACCTGGTGAGACCTTCTTCGACGACTTCGAAGCCGGCAACCTCAACAACTGGACTGTCATCGACAACGGTAATCCTGCTGGCGCTGCTTGGCACTACAGAGACGTGAACGACTTCTACTTCTGGAATCCTGTCCCGACCGCCCATAGCGGCAACGGCGTGGCCATGTCGTGGTCGTATGATGGCGATGCCATCCACCAGAACTGCTATATGATCTCCCCGTTGGTTGCTGGCGCCACGCAAGTTTCCTACTGGGTGTCCGTGAACGAGTCCTATCCTGATCACTACCAAGTGATGGCCTCCACGACTGGTACCGACATTGCCGACTTCACCGTTGTGTTTGAAGAAGGCGACAGAACTGGTGGCAGTGGCTCGCGTACTACTATGACCGATGGCGACAACCGCGCTCAAACGCCTTGGGCAGAGAAAGTCGTTGAATTGCCTGCCGGCACGAAGTATGTAGCCTTCCACCACGAGGCTTATGACCAGAACTACCTGTTCATCGATGACGTTACCATTTCCACGAGCCGCAATGCTGGCGAGCGTCACCTTGAATACTACAAGGTGATGTGCGAGAGCATCGACCACGAACCTATCTTCAATGCCAACACGACTCACAACTTCTGCCAGGTTGCTACCGACCAGTTGGTGGAAGGCGAGCACTACATCTGCAAGGTGGCCGCTGTGTACAGCACCGGTCAAGGTCCTTGGTCAGAAGTTGAGTGGCAGTATGAGAGCTGCGAGAACTACGCCGGCACTGTCGACGGTGTGACCGTTGAAGGCAACACTGTCAGCTGGACGTATCCTGGCGGCGACGGCCCGACACCTCCTCCGACTGGCGACACTGAATTCACTGAAGGCTTCGAAGGCGGCCTCAACGGCTGGACCGTGCTGACCGTCAATGCCGACGGTGGCTACTGGTTGCACAGCGACAACAATCCTGGTGGCTATGACTATACTACGCATGCCCACGGTGGCAGCGGCTTTGCCATGTGCTACTCGTTCATCGATTACGATGGTGCCTATGACACTGACAGCTACCTCATCACTCCTCAGAAGTATGCTATCACCAATGGTTCAACGTTGACCTTCTGGGCCGACAACGCCAACGACAGCTATCCTGAGAGCTTCAAGGTTTGCGTGGCTACTGCCGACAAC
>JAFYYI010000006.1 GCA_017557665.1 Muribaculaceae bacterium
ACCCCAAAAAGTTGGACGGGTTAAACGTTATTGATTAAGAGTAAAGAGTTCGGTATTGCACCGGGCTCTTTCCTTTTAACCGTGATTTGATTCTTTTATTGTTATAATAGTCTATATATTCATCTAAAGCCTTCATGAAGGTATAATCCACAAAACGAATCGTGCGCCTAATCTAAAACGAAACGGTCGGCGGTTGGGGCTAATCCCAAAAACGAAATGGTCGCCAATTACAAAATTCGAATGACATTATAACGCCATTATAAATGCGGGTGTGATTTGATAGTCACACCCGCATTTTTTCGGCGCTCGCTTCGCTCGCGCAACATTCGCAACCGGCTGGGGGCCTCGAAGCCCCCAGCCGTAATCTTAAAACGCGACCACCGCCCTCACGGCCCTGGAATAGTACTTATTGTAGATGTAGATGACCTGGCCATTCCCGCCATGGAGATACCACGCGTTAGAAGCGTTGTATTCCGTTGACGTCCAGTGCCAATCGTTCGTCAAATTCGAGTATTTGCCGTTGGCTGCAGCGGCGGCGAATATGCCGCCCTTCACCTGCTGCCAATAGACCATACCCAGCTCGCCACATGTCGCCAGCCACCAGTTGTGCGCCTTGAATTTGTCGGCCAAGACTTCGCCCGGCTGCAGCGCATAGGTCGGCTGGTAAGCGTAACAGTAGCTGGCGGCAGGATAGTAGAACTGGCGGTAGTTGTTGCCCTTCTTCGCCACGATGTCGGCAATAAGATTGGTCAGCACCTCACGCTCCGTCTGGTTAGCGTTTGCGGTTGGAACCTTCGGCACATGCGAGCCCACGTCACTCGTCACTCCGTTCAGGATGCGGTTGCGGTGACGGATGATCTGCAGCGTCTTGTACTGGCCAACATGGATGAAGTCACCGATGCGGAACGGGCCGATGTCCTCGGTGAGTTCAACGAAGCCCACGTCACCGACAGCCGTGGTTCTCAAATAGGTGGCGAACGATGCCATCGACGACAGGTTGTCGATGTCGCCGTTACCGTTGCTCTGGATGTTGATGACCGGCGTGTCATAGATCGACGTATAACCGTCAACCGTCACATTCTGCACGCCATACGAAGCATCGTTATACAGGCCCCATTGGTCGGTAATCACATTACCACGGGACACCGCCAGGCGGTCTGCCGGGTTGTTTGGGTTGATGTAAAAGCACATCGCCACCACCGTCTTGTACGAAACCAGCTCATCGCTAAAGGAGCCATCCGCATAGACGTAATCGCCCTCACGGCACACGTGCTCGCAGAAATAGAAACGCTTCGTGTCTGTCAGTTCAGGGCCTTCAAGCGGCGTTATTCTCACCGTCACGTCAGCATACGCACCATCCGTCTCTGGAGCCAGCTGCCAAACCGTCACAATGCCCGTAACTGGGTCGATCGTCGCATAGCCGTTCTGCGATATCTCCCACGATACGGCAGTGAAGGTGTTGCCCTCACTGTTCAAGCGCAGCTGGTGGTCGCCTGTCCGCTCCAGGTACTTGCCCGTGATGATGCGCACGTCCTCAATCGTGGACTGAGGATAAACGATGGTCAGTCCGTTCGTGCCATGGTCAACATCGCCCCAGGCTTGCAGCCATGCGGCCTTTTCCTCGAAGCTCGGTGCCGAAGTTGTCAGCGTGATCGTTCCGCTCAGCTTGCAGTTAGAACCCATAGCGGCAAGTTTGTTGAGCAGTGCCAGGCCGGACGGACCAGAGACACGCCAGTCAATGTCCGTGACGTTCACACTGGTCAGGTGGTCGATGGCCGCCTGTACGATCTCAAGGCTCGGCGCAGCGGGCGTGTTCCTGATGGCCACGGTCTGCAACGCATCCACAACAATGTTATCGCCTGCGCCAAATTTCAGGGTCGCCAGGTTGCGCATGTTCTCAAGGGTCAGATGCTCCAAGGTCTCCGGCAGCCTCAAGGAGGTCAGCGAGCCGGTGGGAGGCAGCTTAACCTCGGTGAAGCTCGTGCCTTCCACGTTGATCTCTTCCAGGCGCACACAGGCCGACAGGTCGAGTTCACCACGTGCCGACGGCGTTTTCCGATGGATGTATCTCTTGATGTTTGTCGCTGTCACGATCACGCGCTGCGATGTCCATTTGACGGGGTCGTTCGTGCCGTTCGGGTTCACCGTCACCTCTTGGAGGCGGCTGCCGGTGAACGGGAATGTCGGCTGGTCTGTCAGATGCTGGTAAACGTCCATGTCGCCGAGCTTTGACAGGTAGTTGATGCCTCGGATATAGAGCGTGGTGTCGGACTGAGGCGACATCGTGGGTGCCACATACACACTGCCGGGTTCGGTCAACGCTGTAGGCGGGGCATTCACGCCGCCCTGGGCCACACGCGGGTAAAGCCACTTTGCCGGGGTCAGGCGCAACGAGGTGCCGCCAACGCCCGGGCGGCTGCGCCAGTTCACGCCTCCGGGCGCACCCTCAGTGCTCGCGAACTCGCCGTACTGGCACCAGCTGGAGATGAACATGATGCGGTCAACAAGCCACTGGTATTCGCTCCAGAGCTGGGAACCGCACGACTGCGACAACGGGTTGGTGCCGTGAGAGTACGTCCCTTCAGCTGTGCTCGACCACTGGCGGTAGGCGGTCTCATACACCACCCTGGCCTGCTCATTGTATGCCATAGCCGGGAAGTCGGTGCGCTGCACCCTCAGCAGGTAGGATTCGATGAAGTTCAGCACGCTGCCGCTGATGCGGGCCATAGCGCTCAGCATGTTGCGCATCGTGCGCTGGAGGTTATAGGGCTCCGAACTGTTGTCCTTGTCCCAGGCGGCCTCCAGCAGGTTGTTGAAGACGCTGCCTTCTCCTGCCCAGTAGTTCACACCGTTGTTCTTGGTGTGCTCCTCAACCCAATAGGGCTTGCGGTTCTGGCCGACATTGTTGGTCTTGATCACCGTGTCAACATCATCCTCCATCATGCGGACGCGGTGGTGGGCCACCTCCTGACCCGTGAACGGGTCGGTGATCATCGTCGTGGTCTGTTCTGTGTAGTAGTACGTGTTTTTTACCCAGTTGTCCGTACCTGCCCAGAACTTGATGGTACATTTATGATACAGGATGTCCTCCACCACAAAGATGTCGTTGGCATACGCCTTGAAATGCGCCAAACGGGCAGCCTTGAACAGTTCGTTCTTGTCTTCCGCGCCCAGGCTCGTGTCAAGCTCGGTGCCCGTGTAACTCAGATATTCGGCGGCCAGGTCAACCTCTGCGCCGTCAATGCCGGCGTCTATCCAGTCGCCTTCCTTCGTGCAGTAGCGGTACAGCCTGTGGTTGCTCGTCAGCCACACCTGAGGCACAAGGGCGCTGCCGCCCATCGAGGTGTCCTGACGCAGCTGGCGAAGCGTGCCGTCGTATGGCTCGATGTTCTGGCTGTGCATGTACACGAAGTTGAAGAAACGCTTCATCGAGGCGATGGCTTCGGCATCGCTCGGCTCGTCATTGCTCGTCTTGCCGAAGCCGAAGTTGATGTTCTTTTTGTCTATATTCGGGTAGTCCCAGGTCTCTTTCTCGGGATTATAGACCACCTTCTCGTCCCAGGGGATGTTGAAGAACGGCAGCGGCTCCTCGTTGTTGGCACCCTCAACCATCAGCATGTGGGGGGTGGCGTTCTTGTCAAAGCCGAAGGTCGGCTTGTCGCCCTTGCCAGGACCGAAGGTCATCAGGTTCTGGAACTTCCAGCGGGCGTGTTCCTCGTCCCAGACGAAAAACAGGAACGGCTTTTCAAGAACGGCCAGACGCGGGCAGGGGTCGTTGAAGATCAGCTCGCCGTTCTCGCGGCGGCCCAGCTGGGACGGGACGGTCTGCAGGGTACCGTCACGCAGCATCTGCTTATACACGTCGGTGTAGGCCTTGGTCAGACCCAGCTTGTGCGACTGCATAGAGGAGGCGAAGTTCACCTTGCCCACCAGCTTCGTGGCCAGAGGCTCACCGGGGGCGATGGCAAAGCCCTTGAAGTCCCCCACTTTCGGGTTGCCCTGAAAGTCCAGGAACTGCGTGGGATGGTCATTTCCCGTGCGGATCTTGTACTGCTGGTTCCACCAGTAATAGCCCATGGCCGTCGTGCCCTGCCCCTTGTTGTCGAGGTTGGTGAGGATGCCGCTGTTCTCGTCATCACCCACGATGTGGATTTCCAGCGACTCTATCATGGCCTCGTCATTGACCGTGTCATAGTTCAGCAGACGGCCCTTGTGACCGATCACGTTATACTTGCCCATGCAACGGTCCCAATCGATGCGGTTCTCTTGGTCAAGGATGTCATTGGCGGCGGCAAAGGCGATCTTCTCGCTCACCGTGCTCATCGAGGCCTTGTAGTCTTTGATCACGTCAACGCTTGACAGGGCCTTGTTGTATGACCTCTTGCCATAGATGTCAATGTCGGCGCTGTTTCCACCGATGACAATGGATGCGCCCGATGGTGTCAGTGCCTCATCGGTGTCATACGCCATTTCACGCTCCAGCACGCCGTTCAGGTAGATGCGCACAAGGTTGGCGGCAGGGATGCTTTGCTGGGGATCCGCTGCATAGGCGTTGTGCTGAACGACAACGGCAAGGTGGAAGCGGCGGTTCTCCGCCCAGCTCACGTCCTGGTCTGCCTCCACCTGCTGCTTGCTCGTGAGCAGGGCGGCACGCAGTGCCCACAGCACCAGTCCACGCCATTCGCCGTTATTCTCACGGCCTATGCTCAGCAGCACGTCTTCCTCGTCGGTCACCGCATTCACGGCAAAGTCCAGCATAAAAGTCGCGGAGTAGCCCGCATTGTTACCGCCCGTGAAGTTGGCGAAGGGGTTGTGGTGGATGGTCAGCCTGCGCCCTGCAGGGACGCGCAGCACCTTGACGGTCGCGCCCTGGTAGCTCGTCTCGATCCAGCCGTCAGTCGAGAAGTCGAAGTTGACGAAATCCTCAGACGTGGCCACGACCTCGTTGTTTACCGTATTGACCACCGTGGCGGGATTAGACTCGGTGTTGGAGCGGACGGCTGGGGACATCACAAAGGATGCGCCGGCGACAGGGGCAAACGTCGAGTCGTTGACCACTACCAGGTTGACGGGCGCATGAAGCTCATTGCCCTGGTCATCCTCGATGTGAAGCGCCATGTTCACACGTCCGTTGGCAAGGTCATCGACGGCAAGCTGGGTGATGAACTGGTTCAAGCCCGGGCCTGTGTTGTTGAACGGCCAGCTTTTCAGCGTCTCGTCGCTGTTGCGGGCGGTAAGGCGGAAGAGCACGTTGAGCGTGTCCATGCCTTCCGGCAGGACCAGCATCCAGTCCAGGAAGTGGACATCGCTCCAGTTCGACACGCTCGGGGTCACGTTGTTCACGGCAACGGACGGCGACAGCACGCCGCTCACCAGGTACTCGCTCTCCACCCAGTCTGTCGCCACCGTGTCATCGGCCTTGGCATACAGCATGGCGCGGAGGGTGTGGGTGCCGGGGGTAAGCAGCTCTTCGGCGCCTGACAGTTCAAAGGTGAACGGGGCGTCAGGATATGAGGCCGTGCCGGGATCGGCGTTGCGCGTGATTGAGCCGTCAAACTCCAGCTCCAGCGTCTTGTCGATGCTGCCGGTCAGGTTATAGGACAGCATCAGGGTGGAGCCTCCGGCAGCAAACGGACGCTCAAACGTGGTGGCGGGTGCCAGGGTCAGGTTAACGATGTTCACCGAGAAGGTGTAGGGGAACGGCGTGCTGGCATATTCGCCTGCCGCGCTGATGCGGACGTCGAGGTCGCCTGTCGGCAGGATGCCTTGCATCGACACGTTCGTCCATGTGTTGCTGTTGATCTTTCTCGTACCGCGTGTCACCCAGCTTGAAGTGCCGGTGCGAGTCTGGATCGTCAGCGTCACCTGCTCGGGGATATTGCTGCCGTTATACGTCGATGCCGCATACAGGCGCACGGTGAAATCGTTGCTGCGCTGGATGGCAGCTGGGGCATTTCCGTCCAGCGTCATACTGTAGGCGCTCACTGAGCCGCCTCCGCCAGCGGGCAACTCAAACATCTCCAGCGGCTGGTGGTCTGGATCGCTATGGTTTGCGGACCATGCGTTGTAGTCGGTCGCGGTGGGGAACGCCACAAGGTAGTCCTTGTCCTCGCCACCAGCGGGGATCACAACGCGCTTGATGCACCCTACCTTGCCGCCATACTGAGACTTGATGAAGCGTTCCACCTCGGCAAAGTTCATGCCCCATTTATAGCCATCGGGAACGACAGTGGTTGCACCACTTTCAGAGTAAGGGGTTATGTCAGCTCCGGTGTTATTGACGCCGCCCCAGGCATCGGCCAGGGACTCCAGCAGGTTCATGCCCGCTATGATAATCTCTTTATCTCTTGCCATATTGTATTGATGTTTTAATTATGGAACCAGCCCTTGTTATGCGTCCAGCCTTCATCGTGGAACCAGCCAAGCAATCGACTCATCTTGCGCCAAACCAGGTACACGCCCGCCTTGACGACATACACAGCCTGCAGACCCCGACGCCCTACAGAAAGGTCAACGATATTCTTTAGCTTATCGACAATCATTCTTCTTCAGGAATAAGGTAAATGGTGTTCTCACTCAACGTTCCGGCGGCGCGACGGCGCTCAAACTCGCTCGCGGATATCAGTTCATGGCGCAGACCGCCCTCACCGCCGCCACCGCCGCTGCTCACAGCAAGGAACACGGCAGCGTCCAGCCATTGCGTCTCGGCATTATACTCAATGCCGGGATCTATGCCAGCGGCTGCCGTCTCGTCAACCACCTCCAACACGTCACGCTGTTTGAATCGCAGTGGATCGTCGGCGCCATTCCTGCACAGCACGATCACGCTGTAGGTGCCGCAATCGAGCGTGCCTGCATCCTCCATCACGGCAATATGGCCGTCCATCCGCGCCACAAAGCGGCGCTCCTTGGGACCGCGTTTCAGAACAACCTCCACGGGCCACGAAGCGTTAGGGTAGAAATCGGTCACCGTCGTGCTGGGTGTGCCGTCTTCCACCGTCACTGTCTGGAGGGTCAACGGAATGGCCAGCACCAGCTTGTTGCCTTCTACATGTTTAACTCTTGCCATATCTTTACATCAGTTTTGTTAGTTCCTTTTCAATCTGTTTCAACCGGGAGTAGGCATCCGTCTCGCCCACTGTGTACGTCGGCGTGTCATGGGGGATGTCCAGCTTGTACTCATAGCCGATGATGCGGCTCGTCTTGCTGCCACCGGGCAGGGCGGCATGGGTAATGGTCACCTTGCTGCCGGCCTCAGGCAGACCAAAGGTCTTCTTGCCGTTGACAGTGCCACGGCCTCCCCACGCCCAGTCGTAGAAGTTGTCGCTCATCATCTGGCACTTGAATGTGAATTGGCCCTCCTCAATGGCATTGAGGTAGTTCCCCACAACGGTAAGCAGCTCAGACTCGGCGGCGGACACCAGACCGAGACCGGATATGGCCTTCGGGTTCCAGCCGGTCAGGAAGAATTCGTCTCCCTGACTGGGGCGCAGAAATTCATTGGGGATGGTTGCGCCATAGTCCTCGTTACGGATTATGGTGTAAACCTGATCGTCATTGTTGAAGCCGACGTCAAAGGACATGCCGGCGAGTTTATAGCCGCTCACTCCAATCGTGGCAGGGGCAGTGAAACATGCTCGCAGCTTGTTGCCGTCCATGATGTACTTGGTGTTGAACACGAACGCGCTGCCATCGCTTTTTGTCGCCGTGAACTTGTATTGGGTCCAGTTCTGCCTGGACACGCTGCCGTCATCATGCACCGTCTCCTGAGTCTTCTGCTCGGTCGTCACGGTGTCCACCTTCAGCGAGAGCCGGGGGAATATCTTCTCAAAGACCACTGCCAGCTCCACAAGTTTCGTGTAGTGGTTCAAACCGGAGGATTGGACATACCTGTTAGCGGTGCCCAAGTGCAGGCGACGTTCGCCCACCTTACTCAACACGCCGCCGTCATAGTCGGGTGAGTAGTATGAGTAGGGTACCTGCATCAGGTTCAGCCACTTTTCCGGGATCGTGAAGGTGTCGTCGACTGCAACACCATCAGTACTGATGTAAGTCGTGCCGTCACGCTTGATATCACCGATATAGCTGAACATATCCTCCCCGTTAGCATAGTGCTTTGGGTTCAATACGGCAGCATAAGTGTGCCCGTTGCACACTATTTCAAGAGACTTACCTGCAGTGGCTGCTGTGCCTGTTGCAGCCAGTGATGGTTCACATTCAATATTGAAATCGGTGGTGTTATAGGTCTGGCTGGTGACAATTGATGCGGCCACATCGATAGAGATCTTACCTCGAGACGATACTACACACGATCTGCTGATAGTGAATAGATGTGTCCAGTACCGGTTCCCCAAGGTGTCCTGGGAATTGGCTGTTACTGTCGCGGTGAGGGTCGATCCGCCAATTGTCACGGTAAAAGTCACCCTTTGGACTGAAAGATTACTCGAGGTGCGTATAGTAACGTCAAGTTCGCCTGTTATTGAATAGGTGTCTGGGGACAACGTGGCAGATTTGACTTGGGCGGCCAGACCTGTTGAATAGGCCGAATCCCAATCCAAATTCCTGTTTTGAACCAATGTGCTCACACCGTCAACGGTAGCAGGGATCATTTCTGCAGTCAGCTTGCGATGGCTGTCACGCAAAACAAGCGAAGAGCCTGAGCCTGTTTTATTGTCTATAGTAAATACGAGGCGGCGGTCATAGTCCTCGGGGATGTTTTCTGTGCCGCCGTATGCGTAGATGCGGTTCGCATACGTCTGTTGGTCCCGGCTCACGTCCATCTTCTCCACCGTGTCGCCCACGATGAATTCAAGGGGCGTGTTGCTCAACTCGCATTTCCCGAAGTGGATAACGTTAATGTGCTCCACACCGTTCACCGTAACTGTCTCGCCTTCCGTGACCCACCACTCGCACTCCCACTGCTCGGCCATCATGTTCAGCGCGGCAATCATGGAGCAGCCGTCATACACCAGGCACTTGACCTCGCCGGCCTTCGATGCCGTCGAATGGATGGCCACGATATAGTCCAGGCCATAATAGATGCCCTTCAGGTTGCACAACAGCTGCTGGGCATGGACCTGGAGACGGTCGGTCAGCGTCCATTTGGCCTCCTTGCGGGTGAACACGCCATCATCGCTCGACGCGACGATATAGGTGGTGTTGCCCGATGTGGTGGCTACAACGGCATTCGAGGATGACGTCTCGACGATAGTAAGCGTGTGCAACAGGTTCCTCCATTCCATATAGCTCTTCTCGAACTTCAGCGAGTAGTCATAGCCGCCGGTCGTCGGGTTGTATTTGGGCATCTGCTCTTCTGTCAACATGAAGCGGCCGAAGATCTCGTCATTGAAATAATCGCCGATGGCAAAGTGGACTGCCTCGCCCAGCGAGAACTCCAGCTGGATGTAGTCCTCCTGCATCAGCATGTAGCAGCGCCGTGAGCGTGTCGTGATGGGCACGGTGGCGACAGTTACATCCGACGCGTTGAACATGTCAAGGCTCACGCCGCCCTTGCGCCTGATCGTGATCGTGGCCTGTGAACGTTGGCTTATTCCTATCATTCTGTTTCCTCCTCGTTAGGGTTAGAACTGGTCAATGTCAGCGTCGGGGCGGTGCCCAGACCGAGCGTCGGGTAACGCTCGATGAAGCGCACGGCAAACTTGCCCAGCGTGCCGTTATAGGCGGCGAACTGCGTACATGACAGGTACTGCAGCCTGAACTGAAGTTGTTGGCCATATATCGTGTACGAGAGTATCACGCCCTCGGGGACGTTATTCACGGCGGCGATGAACGCACGCAGTTTCGTCACGAAGTCCGCAAACGTGGACGCGATCAGGTGCATCTCAAGCGTCAGCTCGCGGGAGGCATAGTGAGTGTCGGACCAGATGTCGACACGCTTGCCGTCCTCAAGGCGGGACTCGTTGCTGATGCGCTCTTTCAGGGCGGGAGGCGTGAGCAGCACGGACAACGCGCCGTCGCTCAGGGATATGCCGTACTCGCTCTTGAGGTCGTGCGTCCCGTTCCAGTTGAATATCGTGCAGGTTCCTCTTGGCATGGCTATAGCGTTTTAATCTTGTCTGCAATACTATTTATCGCGTCACCGAACTGCGAGGCGATCCTGGTGTAGCGCGCGATGTCCTCCAGATGACCGTTACCGATCAGCATCAGATTCCGCATCTCGCTCAACGCCGTGCCGCTCGCCGTCAGCACAACCGATAGGCTCTGCAGGGAACTCACAGCAGCAGCCAGCGACTGGTTCTCGCGCTCCTGCCCGATCTGCAACGCCGTCAGCCTGCCGTTCAGCTCGTCGCCCTGCTCCTGAGTGAACGAGGACACAGCTTTGTAAGCGCCGCTGCCTTCGCCGGTGCTGCCCCAGCCGAACTGCTCGCGCAGCAGCTCGCGGTCTTTCAGCGCCTGCTGCGTGATGTCGTCCCACTCCTTGCGCAGTGCGTCCTGCTCGGCCTTGTCGATGCCGTCGGTCTCAGCTGCCTTCCTGAAGTTCTCATACCACTTATCGATCATTGGCTTGTACTGGTCGGCGATGAGGGCACCGATGATTGCCTCACGCAGGTATTCTTCGAAGTTCTCGGCAAAGTCCGCGCTGTCGCTGTCCAGGTCTGTCAGCAGCGACTTGAAGTTGTCTTCCACACTGTCAAGCGACACGCCCGTCAGCTTCTCCGCATACGCCGCTGCGGCCTCCTCGAGCTCTTTCCAGTACTCGATGTAGTCGTCCATGTACTGCGACGCGTCCTGGTAGCCCTCGGCAGCAAGCTGCTTGATGTGGGCATACACGTCTGGCGCATCCTTCGCCACCTTGTGCATCTGCTCGCTCGTCAGCGTCCAGAACTCGCCCGCGCTCGTCACGCTCTTGCCCACGATGGCCGAGATACGCTGCCACTCGCTGGCATTGATGCTGTCATTGATCTTGCTGTTCGACGAGCCCTTGCCGCCGATGCCCAGGAAACCGTTGCTGTATGCAGCGCCCATACGGCGCAACTGCTCCTGAGTGTTCTGCTGGCTCTGCTCCAGGTTGGCAAGCATCTGCTTGTACACCTCGCCGGCATCCGAGAATGATGCGTCACTCAGCTCGTCGGTCAACTCCTCGACACTGTAGCGCAACGCCTCATTGCTCGCCGTCAGCCGCTCCATGTCCTCAGCCAGCGTTTTGTCGCTGTCACCCATCCCAGCGATGCCCCACGAGCCCAGAGCGTTGCCAAGCGTGCGGATAGAGCCGTACACGCCGTTGATCACACCCATGACGTTGCCGCTCTTCAGGCTCTCCCACGCCTCGGTGGCATATTTCGAGGACTCGGCAAATTCGCTGAAGCCTTTTCCGAATTTCGTGTCATCAAGATTCAGCTGCTCGATGAAGTCCATCGCGCTCTGCACGTTGTCGTTGATCGTGTGCACGATCTTGTCGATGATGGCTACGGTCTGGGCCATGCTGCCGCCGGCAGCCTCGCTCGCAGTGGCGGCCTCACCCATCGCCGAGGACACATTGTCGGTGGCGGCGGCAAAATTCTGCTCACTGCCGGCAAGGTTGTCAATCAAACCCTGCAGCTCCTCCAGGCCTTTGCCCTTGAAGTTCGACAGGAGCTGGTCGGCATTCTCTACCTTGATGTCCTTCGCGTCAAGCTTCACGCCATATTTCAGTGCCGCTCCCTGGATAGCGGCCTTCGACTTGTTCACGTTCGCCAGCGCACGCTCATATTCCTTCTGAGCCTCCACGGCGCGCTCCTGGGCACGCACGGCCTCCTCCTCAAGCTGCTTGCGGCGCTCAAGTTCTGGAATCGTCAGGCCAAACACGTTGCGCCACTCGTTCTGCTTGGCGACAATCTGGGCCTCTATCCGGTCGATCTGCTCCACCACGCTCTTGTAGTCAGTCGCAGTCAGCGTCGCATCCTTCAGGTACTTGTTAAGCTGGTCACGCAACCCGCCCAGGTGTTCCACCGACAACCGGTCCAGGTCTCCGAACACCTCGTCCCAGTGGATCGTGTCCTTGAAACGCGAGAAATCAAGCTCCTTCTCCAGCTTCTGCTGCTCAGCACGCAGCGACAACCGCGCGCCCTCAGTCTCGGCCTCCTCTATCTTCTTGGCATATTCCTGGGCAATGGCCAAGCGCTGCTGCTGATAATTCCCGTACTCACGCAGAAACGAAGTGAGGGCAGCGGTCTCATTATCCTGAATCTCTTTCAGTGAGTTGGCATATACCTGATTGGCGGCGGCCATACGTTTCTTGAAGGCATTGTTCTCTTCATCAGTGTATGCTTCATTGCTGGACGCCTTCTTGTATTCTTCACTTTCGTAGAACTTCTTGCCCTCGTTTTTCTTCTGGGCATCCCAGAGCTTCTTGGCTTCATCAATACGCTTCTGGCGCAGATCCTCATACCATCGCGTTACCGATGTAACTTCTTTATCCCGGGCAAGCTCAATTTCAGCAAGGGTCTTTTTGGTACCCTGGCGCATGGCACGGATCTCAGCCTCACGCACCTCCAGTTCCAGATCTGCCGACTTGCGCCCCTGCTCGGTCATCTGATGCAGGTGAATCTCGGTGATCTTGTCATATTCATCGGCTTGCTCCTTGGCTATACGCGCCCTATCTCGGGCGGCTTTCTCAGCAGCACGTTTTTGCCTGGCTAATTCCTTGGGATCGGTATAGGTCGGTTCTTTGGTAGGTGTAGTGGTCTCTTCTTTGATTTCCTCAGTGATGCCATACATCTCCTTGTATAATTCAATGCTCTCCAGTGTGGCCCTATTGGATTTCTGGATGTCATAGGCCAGTTCTTTGACGCTCACACGGAAGTCCACAATACCGTCAGTGGCATTCTTGCCCCATCGGGTAGTCCACATGGTTGCCTTCTCAAGATCCTTCCAATCCTGGGCATCCATGTCCTTGCCGTCACCTTGAGTGGCGAACTTGAAGAATTTCTTATACAGCTCTGTTCCTCTCGCTTTGCCATACTTGTCAATGAGTTTCTTGTAGGCATCATCGAGTTTTTCCTGTACCACTTTGTCGTTAGCATCCATCTGCTTATCGACAAATGACTTTAGTTGACGAGCAGCGATTGACCTTCTGATGGCATCAGTCAGTTTGTCATACATCAGAGCCAGATTACCGACTTTGGCCCATTCAGCCTCAAGGCCGGCATAATACTGGCTGTATTGGTCAATGATCTGCTGCTTGATTTTCTTATACGCCTCGCTGCCCTCTTCCGCTTCGAGCAGCTTCTTATAGAGGGCATCAAGTTTTGACATTTCACTTGCCGTGCTGGCGTCAACACCAGCAGCTGCTTCCTCCAGGCTTTTCTGCGCCTCATCAAAGGCATCCGTGGCAGTAGCAGCTGCGACAATGGCAGAGACAAGAGCAGACAAAGCGACCGCTGCTGCAACGTAGGGATTGGCAAGCATAGACTTGTTAAGGGCGTCTTGGGCAACCTTGAGAATGGTTGTCTTTGCTGCAGCTGCTGCAGCTGCTATACCGTGCGCCTGCTCTACCGCAGTGACCGTAATCACGGCAGTCTTATATACACCATAATTGGCAATGAGGAGACCGATGGCCTTTGCAACAGCCTCGTAGTTCTCGACCAGTTTGGTTACACCGCTGATTGCACCGGTGATAATGCCTTCACTCTTTGTGCCGACCTCGTTGAATGCCGCATCCACAGCATCACTGAGCATCGACATCTGGCCTTCAATAGTCTTTGCGGCATTCTCACTCATGTTAAAGAACTTGCCGCCAGCACTGGTGGCATCAATGAAAGCCTGTTGAACCTGCTGAGCGGAGATCTTGCCCTTGCTCATCTCGTCTTTGAGCTGCGCAATGGATTTGCCTGTCTTCTCAGCTATCACGGCCAATGGGTTAAATCCGGCATTGATCATCTGCAGCAGATCCTGACCCATGAGTTTGCCGGTGGCACTCATTTGTGAGAAAGCCACCGACAGCTGCTGGAACTTGCCGCTCTCGCCCATCGATATGTCTCCGATGGCTTTGATATAACCTGGCACTTTCGCAGCCTCAACGTCAAAGCTCAGCATCGTCTGCGTCGCCTTTGTGATGTCACCGAACTCAAGCGGGGAAATCTTGGCATAGTCGCGCACCTGGGACATCAGCTCATCAGCCTTCTCCTTGCTGCCCAGCATCGTCCGGATAGCCGTGTCCGCCTTCTGGAACTCACCACGCACGCGCACCATATCTCCAATGAGCTGCTTGAACACAGCAGCACCGCCAAAGGCAGCAAGGTACTTGCCCATGGAACTGCCCATCGACTTGCCGATACTGTCAAACTCGCGCTGCATCTTGCCGCCCTCGACCTTGACCTCATCGGTGATGCGCCTCACCTGAGCCTTCACCTCTTCACTGCCAGACTTGAAAGCCCGGGAATCCAGACTGATGACAAACTTTACCTCCGACATGATTAACTAAACATTCCAATGATACGTTGTGCGTTCCTTGGATCATCACCACTGATGACATCCCCATCAAGCAGATGCAACGGCACACGCTTGCGTTCCTCTTCGCTCAGGATCACCTGCGTCACCTTGTCCGCCATGAGCACCGTCAGTGTAGCATACGATATGCCCCACACCAGATACTCGTAGGTCCAGCCATAGCGCTGCAATGCGGCGTCTATCAGCTGCCCGAATATTGTCTTGCCGCCAAATGTCGGCGTATTGTTCTTCTTGTATGCACTCACCTTGCGCAGCCGCTCCACTTCCTTGACGATACCGCTCGACTGCAGGAAATCCTCCACCTGCGTGCTTGACAGCAACTCTATAAGCAGTGTGGACAGCTCATCCGTTTCTACATGACCATCCAGATATGCAGCACGTTCCTCAATCAATCCGGTATCCATCGCCTCGTCACGATCAGCACACGACCACAACGCGATCAGGCGGCAGCACTGCAGCCGGTCACGCTCTGCAGCTGCTATCACTGAAACAACTGGATCGCCCCCCAGATCAAGACCCAGCACGTCAAGACCGCCCTTCACCATCATCGTAACGCCCAGCGACGGAGGGTACAGCGTGAATCGACGACCAGCCACCTCAATCTCGTTGCGACGTTCCAACAATATGTCAATACCTCTTGTGTCCATTGCTTAAATCAAGCGGCAGCGAGCAGCATTAGCATACCCGCTGCCGCGAATAATAGTCTACACAGCGTGTCGCTTTATGCTGCCACGCCAGATGTGATCTTGAACTTGCCGGCATTGGTGGACGTGCCTTCGGTAGCATAGTACTGGCCCCATTGGATGGCCTTTCCGGTCGTGGGTACGTTGATTGATAACGTAATCTCCCAGAAAGCGCCTTCCCCTGCCGTGTATGTCTCTATGATGCTCACCGAACATGAGGCGCAGAAAAAGCCAGGGGTAGCATTATTCTTGGGAATCAGGCACACGGCCACCTTGTTTTCGGTGTACTCCGTGGTGCTTCCTGACTTGTACAACGCAGATGGCAATTGGCGCAGAGAGCCGCTATCCTCTTTAGCCATACGCACTTTCATCACCAGCTCAAGGGTGGGATCCTTGTATTGCGTGTCCTCGGCTGCACCACCCTCGATTTTTGCCTCAACCTTTTCGCCCTGTTGGCCGGTCAGTTGTGTACTGTCCTCAGCAGGGGTGGCGATCTTTTCAAAGTCAAAGGTGTTTGCTCCGACGGTTTTGCCCTGAACAGCAAAGTAGATTTCGGGTTTACCCCATGAAATGTTTGGCATAATACTTTGATTTTAATGTTACACTTGTTTGATAATTCTTGAAATAGTCTTGATCCGGCCCAATAACAGGCCTGATATAATGCCGATGAAAAGCCATTTCAACGCCGTTCTAATGCCGTTGGGAGGCTTCTCTTTGACCTCCTCGCGCTGCTCGCTGTACAGCTGATAACCGGCTTCGGCCAACGCGTCAATGGCGCGTCTCTGTGTCGCAATGGTCTCTTCATAGCGTTCGCACTGCAGCTGCAGGCTGTCACACGTGGCCTCCACGACTATCACCTCCGGCTTGCCTGCGGTGCCAGCCTGGCGCTGCACTTTGACGTTTGCCTGACCGCTGCGACCGCTCCAGCTCGCGCCCTGAGGGGTCGATAGCAGACTGTCAGCCGCTATCATCAGCGTCACCCGGCTCTCCGGGACGCTCACCGGGGCCATCCGCTTTATGGTCACGCTGGCGACGCTGTCCGCCAGGCGGGTCACGTGGGCCGATGCCGCCTCGCCCATCTGGCTTGCGCTGCTCGTCTTTCGGCTGCTCGCGCATCCTGCGCAGAACAGGGCAATCAGCACTATACTTGCAACTGTTGGCGTCATCAATCGCTTTGCGCAATCGTGCCATCTCGCGCTTCGTCGCGCTGAGGTCTCTTCTTGTCGCATTAAGTTCCTGTTTAAGCGGTTCAACAATGTTCTCCACAAGGATACGGGTGGCCTGCTCAGTGTTGGTGATGTTCACGGTGTCGGCCTCGGCACGCGCCTTGCGGGCCTGGCTGCGCCATGTCAGCAGGAAAGTCAGCAACCCGACCAGGCCGCTGCTCAATGCCATATTCAACACGTCATTCCAGTCCATATCGCTTGATCGTTATTTCTGATTGATGCCGATTTCCTTGAGCCATTTCGGGACGTCGAAGCTCGGGCAATCCTTGGCGGCAAGCTGGTTGTGGCCCACGATCTTCACCTTTGGGTGGCGACGGTGGAAGTCCAGCACATAGCGTTTCAAGGCTTCGCGCTGCGCTGCCGTACGGGTGTCTTTGGCAGGGAGTCTGTCGTTGGGAACACCGGGGATGTTCTTCAAGCCGCCCACATACACCACATGGCGGCTCACGGCATTATAGCCCTTCGCGCCGTTAGTGATCTCCCAGTCATCCACCCAGGCGTCCTCGTTGTTGTTCACCAAGCGTTCTACACGTCCATCCAGATGGATCATGTCGGTATAGCCCACCTGCTTCCACCCCCGCCCCCTGGGCTTGGGGTCAGTATGCCAGTGACGAATCTCACTGGAACTGACCTCACGCCCTTCGGGAGTGGCGGTGCAATGAAGCACAAGGTATTTCAGCTCTTTACGCATGGGTTAGGCGGCTGCCTGGTAACCACTGCGCATCACGACACCGGCATCGGTCTTCTTGGGCATGCAGATGAAGTAATGGCGGAAGTTGATCTTGTTACGCTGGTACTCGGGGTCGGTAGAGGCCTCGCTGTAGTACATCTTGGTCGAGCCGGTACACTTGAACACGCGGGGCGTGTAGAAGGCGAACGAGCACTGGAACTCACCGGTGCTGGCGGTGGCACCCACGGCCTTCTTATTGCCTGCGGTGGTGTATATCGGGTTGTTGGCGAACTCGTAGATGTCGAAGCCGAACAGGCGGCCTACGGTGCCGTCAGCGCGGTTGATGTTGTACTGCTCCTTGAAGGCCTGGCTGGTCTCCAGCAGGTCATTCACGTGGTCACTGCACAGCACGAGACGGCGGTTCTGGCTCGGCACCTTTAGCTTGTCCATCGCGCGTTTCATGTTGATGACATCCTGGACAGTGATCTTCAAGCGACCGGTATCGGCATCACGCGCACCGGTGGTGACAAGCACGGGAGTCGTCGAGCTGTTGCTGTTAGCACACAGCGCATGGGCGGCCTTGGTGAATTTCGAGTCGTTGATGGCGTTGCCGTGGCTCTCCTTCACGCGCGACATCTTGTCATAGCTCAGGGCGTACAGCTCATCGTCGGTGATGGGGGTCACCTTGCTCTGGAACTTGTCCAGGTTGATGGTTTTGTCGGCGTCATCAAGCGCCTGCAGGGGGATGGGGTACGTGGTGTTGTTGATCAGCACATCGGGGTCAACACCCACATCCACCAGGTGGATAGCATCGTTATTGGCAAGCGAGGACGCATCGGGGATGCCGTCAAGGAAGGTGGCCTCAAGACCGCGGCGCAGGTACTTGATCAGCTCACCGGTCCACACCTCGGTCAAGACTCCGGCACGGGCTACACCCGTGGGCACCATATTAAACGCTCCGCCAACGGCGGCAATCACATTGGCGCCAATAGCGCCGGTCGTCGGGTCGATACCCAGGGTAGGACCCACTGTCGCGCCCATCACGCTGTTGAATACCAGCGAGACAAGGCCAAGAAACAACATTTTCAGTTTCATGTCTTCAATATTAAAAATGGTTCAACTTAGTCTTTGATTTCACAGTCGCAGCCGTACTCGGCCTTATACAGGCGCTTGTACTCGTCAGGGTTGTTCTTGCGCAGCTCCAGGATCTTGTCCTCGGGGACGTCGCTCAACTTCTGCCAGGTGGTCTCGGCAGGGGCACCGCCCTGGTGGCCTAAGACCTGACTGAGCTTCACCTGGGGCGTCATGGCGCCGAAGGTGGCGTTCAGGCTCTCCAGACCGACCTTCTTGCCGAGCTCGACAAAATGCTCCTTCTTGTCGGCAGTGATCTTCTTCTCGGAGATGGCTCCGTCAACAGCTGCTTCGATGCGCGACAGCTTCAGCGCATCATTCTCTTTGACAAGCTCCGCACGTTCATCAGCTGCGGTCTTCAGTTCATTGATCTTGGCCTTGATGGCCTCTTCACTCGCGTCTGCCGGCAGACCCAGCAGCAGGGCAATCTCTTTCATGTCCATGTCTTCTTCTTTGTTTTTATGTAGGTTTAACTTCGGCAGGACGTTCTCGCCGTCCTTGCCCATCTCTAATCTCTTGCCGTCCTTCATCAGCACGATGGCATCATCATTGGCACCGATGTCAACAAGGCTTACCTCAAACAGCTTGCTCCTGGTCACGGTCGGGCTTGTCTGACCCTCGACGAGGTATTTCTTGTCCTCGCTCAGCTCAAGCACATCGATGCCCACACTCACCATCTTCAAGGAGCCGAACTCCCACTGCTTCTTGCAGCGCACGCTCAACTCGGTGGCCTCGTCAAACATCAGCTCGCCGGTCACCTCGTCACCCTCGACCTTCAGGTCTTTCACATAACCGATCACATCGCCGCGCTGGTGCATATAAAGCAGAATGGGGTTGCGCTCATACTGTGACACGTCCATGCCCGCGGTCAGCACACGGGTGCCGTAGCTGTTCAGGCGTTCGTTGGTGATTCTTACTCTCTTGTTTTTTGACATTGTTTTTGCGGTTTCTATGTCGCGATTGCATCGCGACTGTATGATTAAAAAACACCGCAAATTTGCGCCTTTCAACCCGCCCCCGCAAATAAGTGTGAAACGCCTGCACACTTCTGTGAAACCGCTGCACGCTTCTTTTGATGCGACACCTTTTTAGCCCAACTTTGCCCCATTATTCACAGTTTATTTTTTGCAAAAAATGAAGAAAGCAGATTTAGAAAACAAGAAATCGCTCGGGCGTTCCCTCTACCTCTCTGGCATGGAACTGACCGAGATTGCAGAGCGGCTCGCCATCAGCCGCCAGACCATATCTAAATGGGCAAACACCGACGGATGGAAAGAGGCGCGTGCCGCCAAGAACATCACGCGCCAGGAACTGGTCAACAAGCTGCTGCTTACCATCGACCGGCTCATCACCTCAGTCAACGAGTCAGAAGACCCGAACCTCATAGCCGGACTTGGCGACCGTCTTGCTAAACTATCGGCGGTCATCGAGAAGCTGGACAAGAAGGCCAACGTGGTAGATGCCATCGAGGTGTTCATGGCGTTCAACCGCTGGATCCAGGACAAGGCTTCCAACGATCCGGAGATCACACCGGCGCTGATCAAGGCGATCAACAAGTACCAGAACGAGTTCCTCATGGAGAAGATGTCTCCCAATTCTGAGCTCTGATCATGGCCACAATAACAGAGAATAAGAAAATCCTGGAGGAATGGAAGGAGCACTGCCGGCAGATCCAGAGTCTGACCGATACGGCAAGCCTTGTGCGTGAAAATCCCTCACAACGTCAACTGCGCATCAAAAAACTGCAGCGAGACTATGCCGCGTTCTGTGAATACTACTTCCCCCATTTCCTTATTCTTCGTGACAAGGTGACTGGAGAACCAATCCGCACCATTCACAATGCGCCTTTCCACAATGCTGCCGCCAACAAGGTAAAGAACACTCCTAACCTCAAAGCGGTGTTCAAGTGGCCCCGTGGACACGCCAAGTCAACCCATTTCGACATCTTCATGCCGCTCTGGTTAATGTTCCAACCGAAGCGACTCATCAATTTCATGGTGATTGTCGGAAAGTCCGAGGATAGTGCCGACCGTCTCCTGGGCGACATACAGGCCGAGCTACAGTATAACAAACGTATCATTGCGGACTTCGGGAAACAGATGTCAATGGGTTCCTGGACAGAAGGAGAATTCACAACTAAAGACGGCGTGTACTTCCTGGCATGTGGTCGTGGGCAGTCGCCGCGTGGACTTCGCAAGCGGGAATCCCGTCCTGACTATATCGTCATCGATGACCTGGACGACGACGAGCTCTGCCGCAACGAGCGACGCGTCCGCGAACTCACTGACTGGGTCAAGGAAGCGTTGTTCGGTGCTCTGGATGTGGGACGTGGCCGTTTCCTCATGGTGGGCAATCTCATTTCCAAGACTTCTGTACTTGCGAACATCTGCGCCACGAAAGGTGTGCATGTCTCGACGGTCTATGCCGTTGACAACGATGGGAACCCTGTGTGGAAGGAGAAGTGGACCAAGGAGGAGGCACGCGAGTATGCCGACTTCGTGGGCTACAGAGCATGGAACAAGGAGATGATGCACAACCCCATCGTGGAGGGTACCGTCTTTCGCCAGGAGTGGATCAAGTGGGCGAAGCGTCCGGCATGGAAAGACTTCTCCGAGTTTATCCTTTACATCGACCCATCGTGGAAAAGCAAAAAGACCAACGACACCAAATCTGCCAAACTCTGGGGAAAACAGGGTACCAACCTCTGGAACCTACGCGCTTTCGTCCGCAAGTCATCAGTAGCAGAACTGGTTCGATGGTGCTACGACCGCTACGAGGAATATTGTCTGGCATCAAGAACAGAAGGAGTTTTCAGAACTACAGAAATCGCCAGCACCTCCATATCCATACGCTTCGTCATGGAGGCGTCCTTCATGCAGGATATACTACTTGACGAGTTCACAACAGAAGGCAATCTGAGAGGATACCAGCTGCCTATTACGGGCGACACGCGAAAGAAGCCGGACAAGTTCCAGCGCATCGAGGCAATCAGTCCGCTGTGGGAGCGTGGCTTCGTTTTCTACGACATCTCGCAGAAAGAAGACCCCGATATGCAAGCCGGAATCGAACAGTTGCTTGCCTTCGAGAAAGGAATGGCTGGCAACGATGATGCGCCTGATGCCGACGAGGGCGCCATCTGGCTGCTCCAGCGTAATACGAGACAACAGATTTATCAACCACGGCTGACTCCGCGCAGCCACATTCCTAAAAATTCCTGGTAACATGTTAGATTTCATCAAGCGACTCATTTTCGCGTACAAGTACAAGAGGGCGGTGAAACGGGCCGACTACTGCCAGCACATCACCCACCGCAAGCACATGGTCATCCTCCTGGGCGGCAAACTGCACGTCATCGCCAAGCAGGACATCAAGACCTTCATCCGCAAACGGCTGCTCAAGAAAGGTACCACAGTGGCCGATGTCGAGAAGATAGCACTTTACACAACCATATAAAAACGACTGCGCCATGTTTATCAACGACGAGGACTACAGGGTGGTCATCGGCGAGAATGCGCTGAAGACCATTTCACAGGTCAGCGACGACAACCGGGCAAATGCCGAGGACGAGGCGATTGAGGAAATTGCCTCATACCTCCGTCCCAAATACGACACCAGGGCATTGTTCAATGCCGAGGGCAATGAGCGCAACAAGCTCATCGTCATGTACACCTGCGACATCGCGCTCTACCACATGGCGGCATCACTGCCCCAGAAGATGGGTACCGAGATCCGCAAGGAGCGCTACGACCGCGCCATCAAGTGGCTGGAGGGTGTACAGTCCGGCAAAATCGTGCCCGACCTGCCCCTGGCCACCGACGAGGAGACGGGCGACACGCTCGACGGCTTCTCTTTCCACAGCGAACCTAAACTAACGAATAACTGGTAAAATCATGGGATTTATTCAAAATATCATTGACCGGCTGGGTGGAAACCATGTGCTGCACACTCCCTACGGTGACTTCAACCTGGCACGCAAGAGTGACCGACAGAAGTTCCGCAAGGTGGTGGTGGAGATTCAGCGCACCACCGACAGCCTCACGAGACAGGATCTGGGCGACTGGAGACGGGCCTGGCAGATGGCCATCAATGTTAACAGCCCGAGCCGACTGCGGCTGTACCAGGTGTACCGGGACGTGGAGATTGACGCACACCTCTCGGGATGTGTAGAGCAGCGCAAGGGCTTCGTGCTCTCGCGGTCATTCAAGCTGGTGACAGAAAACGGCGATGAAGACGAGGACGCACTGGCCTACTTCGACCAGTCTTGGTTCAAGCAGCTCATGCGGTACGCCCTCGACAGCATCTACTGGGGGCACTCGCTCATCGAGCTGGGCGATGTGGTAACCACCGAGAACGGTCTGCTCACGCTTGACGGCGTGACGCTCATCGACCGCCGGCACGTGATACCTGAGTACCACCGCGTGGTCAGGAACCAGAACGATGACTGGCACTCGGGGTTTGACTACCACGAGGCACCGTTCGCCAACCAGGTCATTGAAGCCGGGCAACCGCACGACCTCGGCCTCTACCTCAAGGCGGCACAGCAGACCATTCCCAAAAAGAACGCCATGGGATTCTGGGACACGTTCACCGAGATATTCGGCATGCCCATGCGCATCGCCAAGACCACCTCGCGCGACGAGAAGGACATCAGCCGGCTCCAGAAGGTGCTCGACCTCATGGGCAGCACACAGTCGGGCGTGATGCCGGAAGGCACCGAGATAGAGATTGTCGAGTCCTCCAAGGGCGACTCGTACAATGTCTATGACCGCCGCATCGACCGCGCGAACTCTGAACTGTCGAAGCTCATCATCGGCCAGACCATGACCATCGAGGACGGCAGCAGCCTATCACAGTCCGAAACACACCTCAAGGTGTTTGAGAACCTGGTGGAGGCTGACTGCGACCTGCTCCGTGACCTGGTGAACAGCCAACTCATCCCGAGACTCATCATCATGGGCTTCCCCCTCAAGGGGCTGCGATTCGACTGGGACTACTCCATCGACTACACGCCCGAGCAGCAGGTGGCCTACGAGACCATGGTGCTCGAGAACTTTGAGGTTGATCCATCTTATTTTGAGGATAAATACGGTATGCCGGTTGGTAAGCGCCGCAGCAATGCCCCTAATTCGCCCACAGAGCCGCCACAGGGCGACGAAGAGGGCAAAGGTGAGGAAACGCCCGCTGGAGAGGAATCAAGCCGACAGGAGGCGAATGTGCGCCCTTTTTTCGACTGAGCCCCGCCGACTACGCGGGGCTGCACCAGCGTTACGCCGAGATATTGGGCAGACCAGGCTTCACTGCCGTCACTCTCGCAAGCGAAAAGGAAAAGGACTACCGCCAAATGGCTAAAGATTGGGCAAAATCTATCACCGATCCAGAAGCACGAGCCATGTGCGAGGAGGCCGGAGAAAGAGTGCTAAGATTGGGGTTTTCACTTCCGGAACTTCGACAAGGAAAACTTCCTAAAGGGAAATGGGCTTCTTTCGATTACGCCTTCGGAGAAGTAATAACCATCAATGAAAAAAAACCTAAGGGGGGATGGAAAAAAGCAGTGGACGAACAATACCAAAACCAATGGCACTCACACAAGAATCCAATACTCCACGAACTTGGGCACTACATTCATTATAGCAATGATAAATTCTACGAAAATGAACGATGGGAAAAGCCAGGAAGGTATGGTGTGACCACTGATGACATTGGTCAGCTTGTTTCGTTGTATGCCAAAAAAAGCAGAACTGAGTTTGAAGCCGAACTAATGGCTGGAATTCTCAGTGGCAAGGTTTATCCGGAAAGCATACTCAGGTGTTCATATATGCTTGAAAAGAAAGGGTCTCCTGACGAAAGAAATCTATTTAATGATATTTGGGAAATAGCATCTGGTGAAAAACCAAACACTTTAGTTACTGAACAGAAATACGGTGACATGATGAAAGTGCTCTATCAGCAAGAAGGGAGCCAGTTAAAAATCAGCATTATGGCCGAAAATGATGTCCAGGATTTCATCAATGCCCATGCACAGGTACTTGACAATGGCTTCAAATACCTCCCCATGTCTGATGCCATGCGGCACCGGCTTGAGCGCTCCAACTTCATCTTCTCGGGCTTTAAGACGTTCCACGAGCTCAACGAGGCCTTCCCGTCACTCATCGATGAGAACGGCGAGCGAAAACCGTTTGAACGCTTTTTGAAGGACGTTCTGGCCATCGACGAGACCTACAACCGCAACTACCTTAGGGCAGAGTACAACTTCTGCCAGGCGTCAGCCGACATGGCGGCCAAGTGGGAGCAGATTGAGGCCGACGGCGACCGCTATAACCTGCAGTACCGCACTCAGCATGACGACAAGGTACGTCCTGAGCACGCAGCCCTCGATGGGGTGACGCTGCCGCCGTCCGACCCGTTCTGGGAGGAATACTACCCGCCCAACGGATGGAACTGCCGCTGCACAGTTGCCCAAGTGCGCAAGTCAAAGTACCCGGTGACGGATCCCGAGGAGGCTCGTGCCCGGGGTGAGGAAGCCCTGCAGAAAGACACCAGGGGGATCTTCCGCTTCAACTCCGGCAAGCAGGGCAAGACCTTCCCGGACTACAACCCCTACACCATCAGCCGATGCCGCGACTGCGACATCGCCCAGGGAAAAGTCAATCTGGCATTCGTGCCAGAAAATGAGTTGTGTCAAGCATGTCGTTTGATTAGGACTTGTCAACAAATGAGCGGTTGCAAAGTGGACCCAGTTTTTGGAAACAGACTTCTTATTAGCAATGATTGCGACTCGTCAGAGCTAAAAGACAACACAAGAGCAGCTCATGCTATTCTTTCAAGTTTCCCTAATGTTTCTATGAGAATACGTGAGCATGTTTTTCAGATTAATGTAAAAAATCCAGAATATGAGATCAATGGAATGCTTGCTGATCGCAAAGGCGTAAGATCCCCTAAAGGTATTTCAGAAGGATTCAGAAAAGCAATCAAACAAGGTTGTGAAGTTGTTGTTATCGATCTCGATATGCACTTGAGTGAAAAGCCTCTTGCTACTGGCGCAATTTCAAGATACATTGACTGGAGACATTTGGATTTTGAAAATGAGATTATCAAAGAGTGCTATGTTGTTTATCGTGGGAAGGCTGTTGTGATAACAAATCAGCATTTAGGACGTGAAGCGATTACAGCTGAGATAGAAAAATTAAAGCAGTGATTACTCACTGCCTTATGCTCCACGGCTTGAAGTTATCGCGCCTTTTCGGGTAGCACATTGCAAAGGTAACACAAAATTTCTAATTAGCAACAAAATCATGGAAAAAAATATAATTACAGCCAAGAAACGCAAGCGTTACTGCATCGACGAGAAGATCAACCGACGGATCCACCGGGACAGAATGAGGACAAAAACGGGCATTCTGATATTCCTTTCAGTCTTTATGACCGGTGTGGTCATCCTCCTCGCCCTCGTTATTGGGTCAATATTCGGCATCTATAAACCATAATCAACCATCATCATGAACGAGAAATTAACTGTAGCTTTTGAGTTCAGCCGTGACCAGGTGGTAACAGTGGCCACGCTCGCTGGTGTTGAGCTGGATCAAGAATTGTGGAGCAAGCTCACCGAAAAACCTGTCAATCTCAGTTTGAACGACATTGATGACAAGGATGCTCAATTAGGGCTAATGATTACCCTTGTCGCCACGGCAGTCGAGAAGATCTGACAGCACATCCCTTCAGCAAAAGAATCGGCACAGTCCTCACACTGTGTCGATTCTTTGCCATATATAGCGAGCCTCCAGCTCGTAATCACACGTTCAAGTCAAACCTCACCTCCTCGTTGCCGGCAAGCAGCTCACGCGTCTTGTCCAGGTTATTGGCATAGATGTGGACGTTGCCCAGGAACAGGGTAATAGACTTCAACGGCAGGTCAATCTGCCGGGCCATCAGGTACAGGTGGTAGATGTCAGCCGGCAAGCCGAGGTTGGCATCACTGCTGCGCTGGTAGGCACTCAGCACAAGCTCGCCGTCATCAATCTGGAACTGCACCAGACTCAAGCATGGTGCCTGGTTGCTCTCGGCATTGGTCTCGCCCAAGAACAGGACATAGTTTTTGCTGTTGCGCTTCTCGCGATTGATTCTGGCAATGAGTGGCGGCAGCTTCTCCAGATAGGTCGGGTAACTGTTGACCAGGATCGAGCCGCAGTAATCCCACCAGTTGATACCCACGTCTCGGTATTTCTCCACCTGGCGCTCTCCAGCCATGAACAGGCGCAGCTCACTCTTCAACTTCTTGCGGGCGATGCCGTGACTCTCGAATATATCAAGTAAGTCAGCCGGCGTCAGGTGCAGCGGTTCATTCAACAGGTAGCGGATGCTGCCTTTCTTGTTGGTCTGGGTCTTTCCCTGCTCCAGAACCTTGTCAAGGATTTGGTAATACTTATTCATGGCTCTAACGCTGTTTTAATGCCGTTTAAGCGGCGTTATATATCATCATGTCGGTATAGGATGCGCTGTAGTTCATCTGGGTGCGGAACTCTACCATCTGGCAGCCGGCAAAGGGATTGCCCAGGTCTCGGTTCTTACCCAGCCATTGGCACAGTTCCAGGATGCTCGACTTGTTGCTGGTGAAGTAGATGAAGCGGTGGTCCCTCAGCACGTTCAGTACATCAAGGTAGTCGCTCAGCTTCCAATACATCCTGTATGTTCCCGCCTCGGTGCTCAGGTAGGGCGGGTCAACCAGGAACACCACATTCGGCTCGTCTTTGTACTGAGCAAACACCTCGCGGTAGTCGGCACTGGTGACGGTCAAGCCATCAAGGTAATCGCCTGCAGGTGCGAAGTCAGTGGTGCGGATCTTGTTATAAAGCCCCTCTTTCCGAATCGCATCAAGGCTCAACAGGTACTTCATAGAGAACAGGATCGATGGGGACAAGGTGATATAGTCCACCCAGCCATATCGCGCCTCATGGGCGGCGATGGTGGCAAGCACCCGCTCACGTGCCTCGCCCGTGATGGGCGACTTCCTGGGGATGCCGGCAGTGATCTCGCGCAGCTTGGCAAGCAGCTCATTGGTCTCGGGAATGCGCACCAGGCGCTCGCGGTAGTTATCATAGTCGTTATAGACAACCTTGCTATGCGGTTTCTGGTGCTTGGCGATATGTGACAGCAAGCCGCTGCCACCGAACAGGTCAACAAAGGTGGTGCCGTCAGGATATTGCTCCAGCACCTTGATGAATGGTCTGGCAAAGTTCCGCTTCTGACCTACGAAAGGAAGCGGCGCCGACAGGTACAGTTTTTTCGTTTCCATACCGCAAAGGTCGGCAATCCAACCAACCCATGCGGCACAAGATCGAGCAATCACACTGCATCAACCGTGCAGTCGGTACCGAAGCGTTTGACCAGGCTGTAGATCTTGCGCTAGCTCACATGGTAACGCTCACTCAGGACAGAGACGATATAGGTCACCTTATCCCCCTCCTGGTGCATCCGCTGGTAATCTCGATACAGGTCAAGATAGCGCCAGTCGTCAGCTTTTGCACCAAAAGCCTGCAAACGATTGATCATCTCTTTATTGATCGATAATGCTTCAAATAGTGTCATTTTCTGAAAAAAATTGTACCTTTGCGGTGTCCTACTTATTTTATGCAAGAAAAACGCTCAAGCGGCAAGGAAGAAGGCATTAGGCCTCCAGCCTCGCACCGCTTGGGCGCGTTGTTTAAAGTAAGTAGGACGACTTTTGACAGGGCTGGGGGCTTTTCATTTGCCCCACAACCAACTACTCAACGATCTGGACATACAAGCCCACAAGGGCGCTCAGATCGTTATACACCGGATTGATGGTGTCACGGATGCACAGGTAAACGACACCTCCCTGGGTGTAATACTTGCCCTCTTCAAGAGCCATATTACCGTTGTAGGGAATCGGGTTGTCGATGGTGCCCTGCTCCTGATCAGCGGCCACCTCAGCAAACAATGAGGGCGTCGTGTCCGGCATCCAGTCGGCCTGCGCCGTGTGATCCTGGAGCACTTTCCACAATCGGCCAACGAAGCTATAGCGCTCCCCGGCATGGAGCTGCTTCCCGAGCTGGTTAATCCATAGCGGGAACAATTCGGGTAACTTGGCGGCCGTCTCGTCCTCCAGATCTGTTGCCTGGTCCTTGGCCAGTTCCACAGCGGCCGAAAGGGTGGCCACCCCGTCATAACCCTCAACAGTGTCATCCGGATCGTGAGGTTCTGGGTCGGGCATCAGCTCAGCCTGGGCCAGGCCATTCTCCTCTGCCCATGCCATCAGCTCACGTGACCACTGCTTGGCTTTAGTGCGCCACTGCTGCATAGCTGTATGCGCGGCCTTGGCCTCCTTATCCGTCAAGTCGGCCAGCACATTGTTGTGGATGGCCTCCATGTCATCGGTGTTATAACGTGAGCGGATAATCGCCGAGATGATCAAGTCACGACGCCACACACCAGGCGGCAGCTCCGCCGTCTCAAATTCATAACCGTTCTCAACCTCAGTGACGTCAAACGCCACGGTGAAGATGTTTTGCCCGAGATCCCTTCTTACGCTTACCAAGGGGGGCAAGGTTTCTGATTGCTGTCTCATGTTGTAATTGGTCTGTTTTAACAAGGAACAAAAAATAATTGTACTTCTTCTTGACCTTCACCACCGAGAACCGATGCTGTATGTTGCAACACTTCCAGAAATAGGGGACGTTGCTGAACATCTTCCTTCGCTGGTTGAAGGTGTAGTTATGGACACAAAAGCCCATGTAGGAATTGAGGCTGCAGACGTGGCGTTTCAGCAGTTTCAGGTTCTCAAGTGTCGGGCCGTTCTCGATGATGTCCCGGCACAGGCCGTTGGTCTGCATGACACGCCTGGTCATGTTGCCCAGGGTTCGGTTCGCCGTGTACGTTCTGCCTGGCTTGATGACACAGCCGACGAATTTCACGCCGTGCGTGGCGGGCTGCAGGTAGAACTTGTCCTTGTGCAATTGCAGTTTGAGATTCTTCTTCAGCCACTGCGTCGCCCTCTTGCGCAGGTCGATGATGAAGCGTTTGTCGTTGGCGATGATCAGCGCGTCATCGACGAAACGGACATAACCTGCGCCAGTATAGGAACACTCCTCGATCATGAACTCATCAAAGTATGACAGGTAGAAGTTGGCCAGCAGCTGGGAGGTGATATTGCCGATGGCCATGCCTTTGCCACTTGGCATCGTGAATAGCGACTTGTTATCCGGGAGATCGTTCCACATCCATTCAGGCGAACGACGTTCACAGTATAGTTGGGGTTCGTGTCTTACCGTGATTTCAGTCAGCCATAACAACGTATCAAGATCATTGCCCTGATAGTTCTCACGGATGAACGGCAGCAGCTTATCAAGCAGGATGCCCTTTTCAATGCTCATAAAGAAGCCGGAGATATCTATCTTGCCAATCCATGCTTCACGGGTGTAGCGTTCACTGACACGCTCAATGTGGCCTTTAGCAGTCTGCACAGCTCTCATGGAGCCATAGCCTTTGCGGCAGTTAAACGATATATCACCCTGAGAGCGGAAGCGGCGCTCAAGCAGCGGTTCCAGTCTGATGGTTATCCAATGCTGGGCGATACGGTCACGGAAGGCAGCGGCGAAGATTTCACGGGTTCTGGGTCTGGTGACGATGAAGCAAAATGCTTCACTGGGTTGATAGGTGCGGTCATGGACTTCACCTACAAGCCGCCACAGGTCAGCCTCGAAGTCAGTCCTGTATTCCCCGCACTGTTTAGCCCTGAGCTTGTTTCTCAGGCAATCAAAATAGGCATCAACCCACCCTTCTTTCTCCTCATCACCAAGCGCGACCACCGCCCTCACGGCCCTGGAATTGTTCTTATTGTTGTTGTTGTTGACCTGGCCATTCCCGCCATGGAGATACCACGCGTTAGAAGCGTCAAGCGATGATGCGTGGGCTGCCCGTTTCCTAACTACGTCTTGCGCAGTGCCACGCCCGTTTAATGATAGGGGATGATCCATAGTAACCGTAATCGCCATGAATGTCTTACCGCCCCAGTTCTTCGTCTGAGAACAGCGTCGGCTGAACAGGATTGACGTTGTGTGTTGACACAGTGGGTTTCTCCTGTTTCTGCTGTTCAGCAAGCAAAGCCCTGTTCTTTTTGAGCCACTTTCCAGCCTGATCAGCGATGACGTTCAACATGTCAAGCGCTTGGGCATACTGACCGTGTGATATGGCATCAGTACGGACACGGTTCAACAGCCGGTAGGTTGTCTTGACTGATGTCATGCGCATGATCACGCCATTTATACACTCCACACGCTCCAGAGTGCCATTAGCCTGGAAGGCGAGCACTACAAAGTCCAACGCCTCCGCGAGGTCAAGGACGAGTTTGCCGCCGAGCTCTTTATAAGGCAGGGAACGAGGTAATCGCTCGACCACAGGAATAGACCACTCCAGCAGCCGCTCGATGTCCCGGTAGATTGATGCCTGATTTGGTTTCATCGTTTTTGTCCCTTGAAGGGCACAAATATACAACAAATTCACCAATAGGCAATATTCTACAACTCTATGGCACCCATTCTCCACCATACTCGAACACCTCGATGCTCTCCACAAGATCCTCGTGGTTGTGGTTGGTGTAGCTTCGCACCAGCTTCAAGCCGATGAAGCTGTCACCGCTCAAATCAATCAGCGCAGTCCGGACATTCTCACACAGGTCAAACACCTCCAGCGATGACTCCTGGCCATCCCAGTCGGTGACGATGTGCAGACGCAGCAACCCGTTTGTGCGGTAACCGTCTGACTTCTGCCCGCGCCATTCCACCGGCTCAAACTCAATGAATACAGCAGGACGGGGCCAGGCCTCCTCCTGCTCGATATAAGCCACGTTCTGGTTCCACAGGTCAACGTGCTTCACCGGTGATCCTGTCATCTCCAGCAGCGCGGCTTTCACCTTGCTGTAAATCTCTCGTCTCATTTCATCTCAAACTTTAAGTCATGTTCAAAATACTCGGTCAGGTTCTCTTCGATGATCTCGCGCACGGCCTTCTCGACCTCGGGACTGGCACCCAGGAACTGACGCCTTGGGATCTTGATGGTGGTGCCCTCTTTCTTCAAGGCCATCCACTTCCAGAACTCAGCCTCGGTGCTCAGCTGCACGGTGCGCTGGTCATTCCGACGTTCGCCGTTCTTTTTGCGACCGAAGGAGCCGGTCGCCTCGTAGTACTTGTGCCAGAAGAAGGCCTTCATCCGGTTCGTCACCCGGATCTCGCCACCCTCGTTGTGGATCGCGGCGTATGGCAGCGTCGTGTAGAAGCTGATGCTGTTGTCTGTCGTGCGGCTCTGGATGCTGCGACGCAACTCGCCGCTTTCAACCAGGATGTGGCCGCCAGGACGCGTCGGGGTGCGGCGGCGTTGCCATGCCTCGGAAAAGAAGGCCTGGCGCTCGAAGTTCTTGTCAAACTCGTCGCTCAGCTCCACGGCGATGTCGCGCAGGATCCGTTTGATGATGATATTTACATCTGGATTGCTCATGGCCACTCCCATTGTATCTCTAACTGCACACCCTCGGGCAACTCATTCTTTGGATTGCTCAACGCTTTGAGCAGGTTATAGAACGTCCGTTCACTCATCCCGTAGAGGGGATAAACGTAGCGGCGCCAGATCTCCCGGTTGGACAGACCCTCCTTGACATGCGTGTCATAGATGCGGTTGACATCTGCCACGCGCTTCTGATAGCTCACTCCTCGACGTTCCTTCATTTCTACCTGCAAAGATAACACATTAAGCAATAAAAAATTGCGCCAAGCAACGCCTGACGCAATTTTCAGTTTACACGGTAAACACTACAGCATTTCGCCCTCTTGATAGGGTCTGATGTCAACCGTCATTTGGCATGACACAACCAACCGTCCGCTGCCCTCACACTGGGGGCAAGTCATCCGGCCATCGGGATGATTGAAGCTCTCGATCATGCCCGTCCCGCTGCATGTGCGGCATATCGACACACGGGGCGGCTTGTTCACCTGCTTGGTCATGACACGTCCTCCTTTTTCGGCTCGACATAGAAGGTCTCATCCTGGACTACCTGGATGCCGCACTTGGCCATATTCTCAGCCATGCCTTCAGCTTCGCGGTCGGCAAGCAGCTTGTCTTTCGCTACTTCCTCACTGGTGCGGATGAAATCGGGCAAGAACTCCTTGACAAGATTCTTCGCGGCTTCCCAGGTAAAGCCCTTCAACGTCTTCAGCTTCGGTGTGCCGGTGCGGAAACCAATGGTACCGTGAGCCATATCCAGGCTCTTCTTCTTGGTGAACAACTCTGCCTGGTTCTCGGTGGCGAAGCTCTGCAGGGTGTCAAACGCCTGCTCACGCTCATCGGTGAGAGTGGCGAGCCTGTCGGCATACTTCTCGCGGATCTTAGCACACGCCAGCTCAATCTCTGCGTTGATCTTGTTGATCTGGGCATCTGCCTTGGCATAGGTGGCAAATGCGTCATCGGCGGCCTCGCGGGTCACGCCGGTAATGATGGTTTTCTTCTTTCTTGTTGCCATTGTAGTTGAAATTAAAAGTGAATAAAAAATATAACTGTTACTAATTCTCGTTCTTGTGGTTGATGGCACGCATCTTGCGGGTCAAGGCGGCAAGCTCTTCAAAGTCCAGGTCACGGAATGCCTTGCCGGCTATCCTCGGATCCTGGCAGAAGGCGTTGACGCGGTTCCAGTCGGTGGTGTCAACACCATACTTCTGCAGCTGATGCAGCGCACTCGACCGTAAACGCTTCTGCTCTTGGCGCCACCGTTCGTGGTCTCGAGGGTCAACGATACGCTCCAGAGCGTCACACAACTCGCCATACTCGACAGCGGTCATTTCACGGAGGTGGTCAGTACGGCCACTGGTCCACTGCTGCACGAGCTGACACTTGTGAGCATCAGCATCACCTCCATGATGCATCTTGTTAAACACGGCATAAAACCGTCTGTAGTTAGTCACCTCTCCCATTTTCTGACTGTTCTTTCGTTAAACAAATAGGGGGCGACGCCACTTGTTTTGGCTGCTTTCGCCGCCCCCTCCACATGTAAATACCAGGACACGTCCTGACGGGTTCTTCCGCAGCTCGCCGCTGCTCCCTGGTCTCAATCTGCGCTACATTTGACACCTGCAGCTCGGTGTGATGGATCTTGTGGATGCCGAGGCTCTTTATATCCAATGCCAGGCGTTACCGCTCTGGCCATCCACAAGATGGTTTCCTGCAAATACCTCCCGGGGCAGGTCCCGGGTGATGTGTCCGGCGTGGTCTGTCGCAGATGGCGCCGGTCTGCCAAAAATTTTTAGTAATGAAAATATTAAAAGCACTTAGTTTGGTTGATTGGTTGGTTCTTTCGGTAAGCAGAAATATTCGCACTCTAAGGCACGAAAGCTCGCATAAAACCTCAATACTGCATCGTCGCTAATACCGTTGCCCGCCTTATCAGCAAGAACACATTCCTTAACCAAGTCTTTCGCTTTTTTGATGCACTTTGCCTTGAGCTCTTTGGTAAGGCCTTCTATCATCATTGCGAAACGGGTCCTGTAGGTGGTCTTGACTGGTCCCTCCTCAATCGTCCAGGTGACGGTAACCACACCGACACAGCGATTAAATATTATTGATTTCTTACTCATCTTCGTTCGCTTTTTGTTCGTTAATACTGCTTTGTTCCGGCTCTCTGCCAAGCCAATACTTGGCGGCACCTTCCGCCCATACGGTGAAGGGCACGCCTGGAGTGTCCATGTAGCGGCTCTTGCAGGAGGCGCGGAAACCATCGACCAGGATCTTGATGTCGGCATCATATTCGACCTTCTTAGCGGCTCGACCGGCGGGACGCATACCTTCGGCATGGCTGATGAAAATGAGCAGCTTGCCGGGCAAGGCCTCCTTCATGGCTTGATAGCCCTTGTAAGTCAAGCCCGAGTACTGGAAACTGTCGATGATGGCAATGCCGGCACTCTTGCGACGCTGCAGCCGGGCGACCAGCTGATCCATGCTCTCGCGGTCCAGGATCTGGAAGCGGCGGTTGACCTCTTCCATCTTGTGGCGGCGCATCGACATCTGAACGCTGAGGCTGGTGCTCTCTTCCAGGCTGTCATAGACCACCTTGTCAAACTGGCACAGATACTTGGCCAGCTGCATGACAAAGCTCGTCTTGCCGTTGCCTGGATTGCCCCAGATCAGCCACACACCACTCTTGGCGGGCTTGCCCATGCTGGCGGCCCATGCACCCTCAAACTCCAGCTTGGGGATGTTCATACGCAGGATCTCGGCAGGGCTGTAGGCGCGTTTACGTTTCATCGCTTCGCCTCCTTCCTCAGCTCGGCAACCAGGTAGTCGGCAATCTCGACGGCGGCCTCACTTGCCAGCTGCCTACGCTTATTGTCGGTCACCATGGCCTCGCTTCTCATCTGCTCATACATCGGCCACAGTACCTCCTTGGCGATTTCATACCGACGCTGTTCCCAGTCAATGTTCAACATATCACACTCGCTTTTTAAGTTCATCAACAAGGGCGTCGGCCCACTTCACGGCAAGCGCCGCATAGGCTCGTTCCTTACCATTCACGTCAAAGGACATACCTGCCGCTTCGGCAACCTCTTCAAGGCACTTGTTCGCCATGATGTCCTTTGCAATCTCATAGCGCCGTTGCTCCCAGTCGATGTCATGGCTGCGCATCCGTTTGGCGATATAGATAACCGCATCCATGTATTCCATTTCAATCTTCGTCAACATATCAGGCTCCTTTCTTGATTTTCTCGATCTCGGTATAGATCCTCCTCAGACCGCCACCGCTCAGGGTGACGAGCTGGGCGATATTCACGCCCTCAGGGGCGTTGACCTGGGCGACGATAGCAGCCTGGGCCTTGAGGAACTTCTGGCGCTCCTTGGCATCGTCGGGGGTAACCTTGCTGAAGGTGTCACCGAAGCGGCTCAGCATCTCGGTATAGCCCACCTTCTTGCCCTCAATGGCCCGAACGATCTTCTCCTGCAGACCGTCGGCGCCCATCATATACCAGCCGCAGGAGTGTTCCGTAGCGTTCCACAGGGCCTTGAGCTCAAGGAAGGCCTCATACTGCAGGTCACCGGCTTCGTCAAGGATTACAAGCGGGGTGTCGATGGTGCGCAGGTAGGCGACCAGATCCTCATACACGTCACTGTACCGGCCGTTGGCATTCACACCGAACTCCTTGGCAATCTTGCGCACGAGCTTGAGCTTGGTCTTGACCTGGCTGCAGTCGATATACACGGCGTGCTTGTGGGTCTTGACATAGGCACGGGCGGTGAAGGTCTTGCCGATGTTGGGAATGTCGCACATAATGGCGCTCAGGCTGCCCTCCTGGCACGTTTCAAGTTGGGTGGTGATAAACACCCACGTCTGGGTCTTCGCGGCCGTCCAGGCCATTTCCTGGCGCAATACGACGCCCAGACGGCGGGCAATGCCAACCCAGTTGGCGTCGCTGACCTGTTTTTCAAAGTTGCCCTTCTTGATGGCGTTGTACACGCTGGGGGCGATACCCAGGGCGACGGCGTGCTTGGCGTCGCTGGGATAGTTCTCGCGGTCACCGGCTATAGCGGTCGCGATTCTCGTTTTGATTTCGTTGGTGATCTCCATTGTTCTATCAGTTTTTGAATGTCGTTATAATGTCGTTTATATGCTTGCTACGGCAGCGCGGGCAACCTGGCTCACGTCCATATAGTCACTGTAGTCTTCGTCTTCATCAGGCACGACAGCAGCGGGTACGGGCTCGGCAGTGTTGATGGCAGCCGCGACGGCTTGACGCTCCTCGTTGGGAAGGACTGCGACCTTGGTGATCTTCTCGTCCTTCATCATCTTGTCAAACTGGCTCACATATTTGGCCTGCTCAGTATAGGCCGCAACGTCAGCGGCGGTCTGCTCGGCAGTGGCCTCATTATAGCGATCCAGCAGCTTGCAGGTGGCGATGTACTTGTCGCCCTGCCACAGATAAACCTCGCCCACCTGGCCGTCAGCATCAGGCAGCCAATAGGCTTCGACCTTGTTGTTGCGAGGCGCCAGCTTCTCGATGTCGTGGGGGCTGGGCAAGCGGTACTGCTGGTACTGCACGGTGCAGAACATGTTCTGCTTGATCGTGGTCTCGGTCTTGTTGCCGATGTAGCGGTACAGGTAGGATTTGTCCCAAGGACGAAGGCTGGGGTTCTGGCGGCTGGCCAGGACATCCCAACGGGTCATGCCTGGATACATCTTCTGGTTGGGATGCAGCTGGTGGTTGAACAGTTCGATCGCGGCAAGATCATCGGCTACTAGCTGCTCAAAGGTGAAGCTGGCCTCCTTGTAGGTGTTGTTGGTCTCGTCATAGACCTTCTCGACCTTGGGGCGGTTGGCCTCCAGCGAGGCGTACCACCTGCCGATGCCCACCTGCAACCTCTTCTCAACGCCGTATTTCTTGGCGCGGTTCAGGTGCTCGGCGCGTTTCTCGCGTGAGTTGCCGGGATTACACCAGCGGATCAGCGGGAACACGACACCGGCTTTCATTAAGCCATCGGCAAAACCACTCACCAGGTGGTGCTCAACCTCAAGCTCGGCGGGCATATACCAGCCGTTGCGGTCCAGCGTCTGGAACATGTCACGCATGCACGCCAGGAACAGGTCGGCGGTCTTCAACCGGCTATAAGCGCGGCCAACCACACAACCGCTCACCACATCATAGGCATAGTAGGCCTTCACGCGTTGGCCGTTGCTCATGGGTCGCGGCAGATCACGGTCATCAAGCGATATCTTGCTCAACGCATACACGCCATTGTGGCGCAGGTGATAAGGACGGTAACGGTTGTTGAAGTCCCACTGGGTGTCGTGAAGCTTACTGCGCAACGACCGGTTCTTGGGGGTGTTGAGGTAGTTGGCTATGGTGGCCTCACTCAGCACTATCGGGTCGCCGTTCTTATCGGTGTAGTTCTGCGGATCATACCACTCTCCGGTTTCGGGATCAGCAACGGTGAGCTCACCGCGCACGAACATGTTGTACATCTCGGCCACTGTGGTGTTGTAGGGACGCTCTGGTTGGCTGTCAAGGCTCAAGATCAGACGCTCGATGCTGTAGTTGACCTTTCTCGCGCTCTGGTTCCTGAACTTCTTAGAGATCAGTGACTCATAGCCCTGCTTCTTGAAGGCCGACACACGCTCGCGGAAACGGTGAGGACTCAGCGGCAGGGTATGCTCGAACTCAGCCTGATAATAACTGATAACACCGGCCATCTCACCCCAGTTGATACTGTCTCCCTGCATGGCCTTGCGCATGATATTGGTGTCGGCCATCACAGCGACAACGGCCTGCAGCACGCTGGCATTGACGGTGTACTCGTTGATCTTATCAGGAGGCAAAGGACTGCCGTCGGCGAAGCGGAAACGGGTGTACCAGCTTCTGGCCTCGGCATCCACACGGTAGTGGCTCTCAAACCAGTCGCGCAGCACGTTCTGCTCCAGCTCGCCGTACTTGGCAACTACGCGGTCACGGAAACGGTGAGGCAACGTGGCTACTTCAACAAGGGCATAATTGCCCAGGCCTTTACCCTGACGCACCACATTGATCTTCTTGCGGGCGCACAGCTGCTTGTAGTTGGGAACTGTCATGATGGGGGCAAGGATGTCAAGCGGCAAGTCCTGCGGCCGGCGGCCATCGAGCACGCGGCTATGGCTCCAGTCAGCGACACCATCCACGACAACCGGACGGTCATCATGGGTGAGGTCACCCACCGAAATGCACAGTATTTTGCCGAAATATTCCATATCACAGACTTAAGGCCATACGGCTCACCTCACTCTGCAGCTCCATGAACTCGGGAATGCTGCTCACTTGACTCTTGCGCTCAATCTCACCGTCAACAAATACGGTGACAAGACAACTGCCCTTCGAGACAACAAGCTTCACACGGTCGCCAAATGTCTGAGTCATCGTCTTGGAGGCCTCCTCATGAGTCGTCTCCATATCGGCTGACTTCCAGTTGGGAACACCGCCATACTGGGACAAGGCCACATAACGGATCTTCCGAGCCAACAGACTGTTGCTCTCAAAGTTCAAAGCCTTCCACACCATCATGCGCGATACCTTGAACACACCGGCCAACTTGTTCTTGGCCTCATCGGTCACATAAATCTTCTTCGACATGGTTATTCTGCTTTTTGATAATGATTGACATCAACTCCTTCCAGGTCAGCCATCCCGTCCAGCGCATCAAGCCCGCCGGTATGGTGACCATGATCTGTCACGTGGACGGGGGCTTCGAAGCCGTTAAGACCCAACCTTTCCGACTTATTCAATAACACCTCATGAACCACACTCGCTGCACGGTACATATCTGACTCCTCGACCTGAGCGTCGTCCATCAACTCGTCGGCAAGATCCAGCCAGTGCTGCATAGCCTTACCGGCTGCCCACAACGCGGCCTTCATCTTCTCGCCGTAATCCTCTAACTTCTCCCACTTCTGGAAGTCAATCTCCTTGTGCTTTGCCATAATAATTACTCCGTTTTATTGTCGTTAAACTAAATTTTCGTACCTTTGGCAGCCGTTTACGATGTAAACAGCGCTGCAAAGATATAGGAAATTTCCTAACTAACAAAAATATTTAGAGGATTTTTTCTAATTATTGGCACTTTTTTTTAAGTTGAGATATGATTTTAGACCGTATTAAACAATTTATCGATTACAAAGGTATTGCTGTCAGTGCCTTTGAGCGGAGCATTGGAATGTCCAATGCATCATTCGGTAAGTCGCTAAAAAATGGCGGAGCAATAGGGACCGATAAGTTAGAGAATTTCCTAAAGACATATCCTGAAGTTTCGCCTACCTGGCTTTTGACTGGCAAAGGGAATATGTTGGCGGATCTTGATAACCTTACAGCCGGACCAAAAGAAGGAATCCCGCTAATACCCCTTAGTGCAATGGCGGGCGCTTTGACTGGAGAACAGTCTGTTCTTGAATATGAGTGCGAGCGTTATGTGATACCGGCGTTTAGTGGAGCCGACTTCTTGATGCCTGTAAAGGGAAACAGTATGATGCCCACCTACATCTCTGGCGACATCGTGGCCTGCCAACGTGTGCCAATGACTGACATGTTCTTTCAATGGAACAAACCTTACGTCCTCGACACCTCGCAAGGAGCTATCATTAAGCGCATCAAACCAGGCAGCGACAAGCAGCACGTCCTCATCGTCTCAGATAATAAGGAATATGATTCTTTTGAATTGTCATACAATGATATCTATGCGGTCGCACTAGTGATCGGCATAATCCGTCTTGAGTAAATGGATCACGCGGACCCACACGTGACCCACACGGACCCACACAACAGCCGCACACACACTTTTTGAGGCTGTTTCAATAGGGCGAAACCGGTGAAAACCCCTGTGAATAGGGCAGTTCACGCGTATTATATATAATGTGAAAGGAGGTTTTTATGTGGTATTTTCCTGCCCGAATATTGCCAAAACCGCCAAAATAGGGGGGGTAATTGTCCCGTTTCATCACTTTTAAGTGGTCTTAAAATCTCGAAAATGTAACCCTAAATGTAACCCTAAACTCGCAATAAATGTAACCCTAAACTGTAACCCTAACTGTAACCCTAAATCAAAAAATGACGTTTAGGGTGACAAAAATGGGGAAGCCTCACGACCTCCCCAAACGACATTCAAAACAACACCGCCAGAATCGCCTTCTAACGGCGTTAGACCCTCATTCTAAACATCCATTCAAACCAGCGCAAACATCGCGCCACGCGCTATCTGTGCGCCATTTGTGCCATTCCAACCATATAGCAGATGACCGGCGACTTCTACCTGGCCACATCGTAAAGATCGGGCGCATGAGTCGTAAGCCAAACGTAAACTTCCACCATCCAGATCTGCCCCAAACGTAAACCAAACGTAAAGCAACGTAAACCATTTCGTTTTTCATGGACCTTTCATCCAACGACCTCTAACTCTCTGAAAAACAAACCAATCAACCCTCAAACAACCTCCATCATAAAAACCCGCTTCGTTTTCCGCCCCTTAAAGGCTTCGGGCGATTCAAACTCTTCGACATATAGAAGTTCAGATTTCATGATTCCAAAGAAGTTCTCCGCCATCGCATTGTCAAGGCAGTTTCCTTTACGTGACATGCTTTGCATGATGTGATGCTCCGCAAGCC
>JAFYYI010000007.1 GCA_017557665.1 Muribaculaceae bacterium
ATACTGCTATGTGACCGGCTATGGCCACAAGCCCCCCAAGAACATCCACCATCGCATTTCGTCGGCCGACGGCATTGATGCCCCCATGCCCGGCCTGCTCGCCGGCGGCCCCAATCCTGGCCAACAGGACAACGGCGACGGCAGTCTGCCCTACCCGTCCAGGCAACCCGATGAGTCCTACATCGACGCAACAGGCTCCTATGCCAGCAACGAAATTGCCATCAACTGGAATGCCTCGCTGGTATCACTCCTGGGCTGGATTGATGCCGAGATGAAATAACCCACCGATTAAAGTCAAAAACCATTAGGGTTCAGTAAAAACGCATTGGTGCAGAAACTGCAGGTATGTAGGGCCACGCCAAGGCAAGGCCTATTACCTGAGCTCCAATTCGGATGATGTGTACTGGTACGAATACGACCGCTGCCTCGGATGTACTGTCCGTGCTATCCGTCCTGTCCGTGCTGTGCGCGTTTCGCAGGATTTACGTTCGGTACCGGCGATTCGCTCACGGCATCGCCGCCATAACCTCAAGTGCCGAAAGCCTATAACTCGTGGTGAAGATCAACTTGGAGAGGAATAACTCACCAAAAAGTCGCCAAAAGTTATTAAAACTTTTTCCTATATTGATTATCAAGTATTTATAACCAAATATTGTGAACCCGTGGGGAGTCGAACCCCAATCGAAGGAACCGGAATCCTTTATTCTATCCATTGAACTACGGGTCCAGGTTGTGGCTTCCGTCTTGAAAAACGTTTGCGTCTTTTCTGGAGGCTTGGTTTTTGACGAAATGCGGTGCAAAATTACGGCATTTTTTGTAATTTTGCAATAATCTTTGGGCAATTTGGGCGGTCGTCCTGGCTGGTGCCGCCTTCAGGGCCTGTGAATGACGATTAATTGAGGAGATTATGACTGTACGTATCGACCCGACGTGGAATCGTGTGCTTTCCGGGGAGTGGGAGGCTCCATATTTCAAGCTGTTGACGGATTTTGTCCGTCAGGAATATCAGACTCGGCAGGTGTTTCCTCCCGGGCGGCAGATATTTGCGGCGTTTGACGCGGCTCCGTTCGACCAGGTGAAGGTGGTGATTCTGGGACAGGATCCTTATCATGGTGTGGGACAGGCTAACGGGCTGTGCTTCAGCGTGAATGAGGGTGTACCGATGCCGCCGTCGCTGGTGAATATTTTCAAGGAGGTGCACGATGATGTGGGCGCTCCGATGCCTGCCAATGGCGACCTGTCGCGGTGGGCGTGCCAGGGGGTGCTGCTGTTGAACGCGACGTTGACGGTGCAAGCCCATCAGCCGCTTTCTCACCAGGGTAAGGGCTGGGAAATATTCACCGATCATGTTATCGCCCACCTGGCCCAGGAGCGTGAGCACCTGGTGTTCATGTTGTGGGGGGCGTATGCCAAGCGCAAGGGTGCCTTCATCGACCGTGGCCGCCACCTGGTGCTCACGGCGGCGCATCCGTCGCCGTTGTCGGCCAACCGCGGGGGCTTCTTCGGTACCCACCATTTCTCCCGTGCCAACGATTACCTGGTTCAACACGGTCTCTCGCCCATCGTTTGGTGACATGGGGTCGGCCTCAAGAGAGTTGAGCGGAACAGAAAACCAAAAATCGTGATGAAAAAAAACTGATTTTTCATCGTCAATTCAAAAAGTTGTTGTATCTTTGCACCGCTTTTTGAAAATAATTTTTTAATACTAATTGTAATGTACTTAGATTCAGAGAAAAAGAAAGAGATCTTTGGCACTTACGGCAAAAGCAATACTGACACTGGTTCTCCCGAGGCCCAGATAGCATTATTCTCATACCGTATTGCCCACTTGACCGAGCACTTGAAGGTCA
>JAFYYI010000008.1 GCA_017557665.1 Muribaculaceae bacterium
GTACTTATTGTATTTATTGTTTTCCTTTTGGGGCCAGTGGCTTGAAACAGTGATTCTTGTTTTTTAATTGCCGCGAGTGATGCCGCCATGGATGTCAAGTGGGAAGACTACGCACGCAACCTGGCAGTAAAGTAACAACAATTTGCCTGTTGAGATAAAAGAAGACAATAAGTACAATAAATACAATTATTGGTCTTAGGGACTTATCAGATTGTACTTATTGTATTTATTGTTTTCCCTTTTTGGGCCAGTAGCCTGAAGGAGTGATTCTTGTTTTTTAATTGCCGCGAGTGATGCCGCCATGGATGTCATCGTTCGTGATGGGAAAGCGGTTATAATCACAGGAAGCAGGTAACATGCCGCGACTATAACCGCAAGAAAAACTAATAGTTTACTGTCGTGAAGAGAAGATGGCTATGTCAGTCTTGTCAATCTTTCTTCTTGGCGTCGAGGTGGTAGGTGAACGAGATGCCGATGTAGTGGTGCAGCGTGTCCTGCCACTCGTTGGTTTGCTGGTAGGCTGTCTGGCTGCTCCAGCGCCAGTCATCCTGGTTGAGGATGTCATCGGCAAAGAGCTTGACGTTGGCTTTGTTCTTCAGGATTTTCCAAGTGATGGAAGCATCCCAGAGCAGGCGGTCACGGTTCATGCCGCTGGAGGCATAGCCTCGCCGCATGGCCTCGGTGAGGGATGTTTCAAACACAAAGTTGCGGTAGTTGGCCTCAAACTCCATGCCGAAATTGTTGTTCCATAAGGTGGTGTTCTGGATTTGCGACTGCGAGAAGCGCAACCGTTCGGCGTTGAGTTCGGCAAAGACCGAGGCTTTGATCCAGTTATGGTCAAACGACACGGTCATTTTATCTTTAGGATGAACGCTTGTCTGACGGTTAAGGATACGCTCCTCGTGAGTGGGCAGCATGGTCAAGTAACCGTAGTACCGTCCACCCATCACTTTGAGGTCGTTCTGCAAGCGGAAGTAGTTGCCCAAGCCATGGTCATAGTTGAGGTTCACTTCCCATGTGCGGCTACCGGTCACCGATTCGGGACGGCTGGTATAGACGTTGGTCGCAGGGTCATAACTGAGCGCCGTGATGTTGCTGTGGTCTGTTGTGCTGTATTTGGCGTTGAAGCCGATTGACAGTTGTTTGCCGGGCACCACGGCCTTGTAGGCCAACTGAAACTCATTGGTGCGGCTGTCCTTCAAGCCGGGATTACCTTCGATAATGAACAAAGGATCGCTCAAATCACGGTAGCCAATGGTTTGGAGCAGTTCAGGACGCATGGTCTTGTAACTGTAATTCAGCTCCAAGTTCATGCCGCTGTTCATTTTCCATGAGACTTTGAGCGACGGCTCAATCTTGAAACGGTTCCTGACGGCTGTCGTGTCAAGCATTGCCCGATGATAGTCCTGATGCTCACGGCTCCAATTCAAGGCCGCACTGGGCAGCAGCTGTACCTGGCCGATGTTGATTGTCGAGCCGGCGGTGACGGTGTGGCCCGTGCTGTGGTAATGGTTGTTGAACGAGTTGGCGGCATCGGCGATGCCGTCGGTGGTGAATTCACGGTCAATCCGGTTGTTGTTATAGTCCAATCGGTAGTCCATCGTGAGCATCCACTGCTTGGTGAGCCAGTGCTGATAAGTCATGCTACCGTTCAATCCGAACTTTGATGAGGGCTCAACGGCATACTGGTTGAGCGCCGATGCGAAGTTGCTCTGATAGTCGGTAATTGTGCGATCAATCCACTGCTTGCTCTTGCTATCGGTGTAGTTCAGGCCTCCACTGAGTTTGAAGGCACCATCCTTGAATAAGTGTGACCAATTGCCGGTAGCGTTAATTGTAGTCTCGTGTCCACGGCTCAGTGTATTCACCTGTTGATTGATGGTGGGAACATAGCCGCTGCCTGAATCTATCGACTGTTCAGTCTCCCGTCGGTTGGTTGAGCGGTCTTTTTTGTACTCGAGTTGCGCCCACAGGAAAACAGTGTTGGTGGTGTCGGGTCTCCATCTCATCATGCCCAGGATTGTCGGGTTCAACTCATGGCTGCGATCAAAGCCCGAAGTCTTGCTATAACTCTGAGCTTCACCAGGGAAGTAATTCTCGGTCTCGATGCCCGAATTTTTCCATTGGTCATCATGTGCCAGTCCTCCACTGATGCTGTAGTAACTTTTCAGTGTCTTATTGCCCTGCTCGCGGCTCCAGTTGTGTTGGTATCCGCCCGAGATGCCTTGCTCTTGGCCAAAACCGTTACCTGAACTCAGCGTGTATTGGCCTTTGTATCGTCTATGCCGTTTGGCCATATTATTGGCGTCACCAAACACCATGACCGGGTCATTCTTGGAGAGACGGTTCATCTGAGCCTCGGCTTCATAGTGGTCGCAGGTACTGTAGCCTGCAGTGGCATCGCCATACCAGCGATCGAGGAATCCCGGTTTGATGGTCAAGTCCAACACCATGTCCTCGCTGCCATCATCATTGCCGGTATGCTCCTTGAGTTCCGACGCTTTGTTGTAGGCTTTGATGTTCTGCACGGCTTCGGCAGGCAGTTGGCTCACCAAGTCATTGCCCCCAAAGAGGCTCTCGCCATCCATCGTCAAGCGGATGGGCTTGCCGTTCCACCACAGTTTGCCGTCTGCATCGGTTTCAACGCCAGGCAGTTGCTTGATGAGTTCGTCAAGACGGGCGCCTTCTTGCAGCCTGAAGGCCGACGGGTTGAACACGATGGTGTCACCGTGCATCGTGAACCTTTTTGCATGGCCCGTTACCTCGATCATCTGCAACATTTGCGAGGACATCTTCAGTTCGATGGCGCCGATGTTGAGCGTGTCCTTGCGGCTGTCGGACAGCGCCATGACGTTTTTCTTTTTGTTGTAGTAGCCCAGCATGGACACCTCCAACTCTACACGTCCATCAGTATAGAACGAAAATCGGCCAAGTGAGTCGGCTATCACGGTGCTGCCCGAATAACTGGTTTCACTGATTTGTTTCATGTACTGAACCGTTGCACCAGGTAAGGTCTCCCGGGTGTCGGTGTCAATGATACGTCCGCTGATAATATCGGCATGAGCGAATAAAACGCTGAAATACAGCAGAATAGTTATTATAAAGTGTTTCATAATCGGGTATAGTGGTGGCTGTTTCATGCATATCTTCACATGAAACAGGGGGTTAAACTCAGATATGTTTAGTCGCTGTTAGTTCTTGATTTTGCTCTGGAGCAGATCGACCATGCTCTCGAGGAAGAGGAGTTCATTTTCTTTGAGTTTTTTCTTTTCCTTGAGTTGCTTATGGACCGATGCCAATTGCTGCATACCGATTTTCAGATCGGTCTGGTCTAGGCCGTCGGTATCCTTGCACAGTTCGTAGAGTTTCGACAGGTAGAGATAGCGGTCGCCCGGCTGTTGCACCTTTTCTACATAGAAGAGCAGTTTCTTCATCCAGTCCTTGGCATTGCTTTGGCTGGAGGAGGAAAGAGAGAATGAAAGGCCTTGATCATCCGGTAAACCAGAAAGCGCTCCTTGGGCTTTTTCCATTGCAGATTTATAATTCTCCATGCCTTGCTGGTACTTTTCCATACCGGCTTGGAATTGTTCCATGTACTTGTCGTAATCGTCAGAGCTAATCACCACAGAGCTGATCATCCTATGGCCATCTGTTGCTTTGGCCTTGATGGGGGCATAGGTGGTGATGAGGCGTCCGCTGATGCTGTCGCTGTCGTCGAGATTGCTCCACTCCAGGGTGTAGGTCGTGCGGTGCTGCTTGTCGTCAGGGGCGACAAAACCCACGGTGTAGCAGTGGTCACAGGCCAGACCCACAACGATGGTTTGCTCGGGGCTGTAATAGAGCCTGTAGCCCTGGAAACTTCCGTCGTCGTTGTCGTTCCACCATAGGGTGTAGACGTCTGCATTGCTGTTGCCATTGAGTTGCTCATAGGCCTCTTTGGCATTTTTAATCAGTTCCATGTCCTCGCTGTCGATGGTAAACTTGTATACGTCGAGTTGTCCTTCTCTGACTCCGGTCTCGGGGTCGGAATAGATGGTATGCATCTGACTGACGTCCTTGTCGCTGAATGGGAAGGAAACGGCGCTGATGATATTGTTGAAAGCCTCTTTCAGGCGGTCCTCATAGACGTTAGCGCTGGCCACTGCAGGCACGAGCAGTGCGATGAGGGTCGCGATGGTGATAGGACTGGTTGTTTTCATAATGCAGGGATATTGGTTGTGGGTAGGTTGTTTAATTCGTTTTCTAACTCTTGCTCAAGGTCGATGAGCACGATACTGCCGTCCTCGTCTTGCACTGCCCTGAATCCGTTGGCTTCCAGGTCGATGATGAAAGCTCGGCGCTTCAAGTCGGCCAGTTCGCGTTGCAGTCGCTCGTTCTCCTGGGCCAGTTTTTTGTTCTCGGTTTGCAGGCGACGAGTGGATTTGGAAACTAGACAGACGGGATGGGCTGGCTGGACTGGAGTGACTTCAGCCAGTTGCGGGGACTGTGATTCAGCCTCCACTGCCACTGGTGTAGCGATGGAGTCCGCTTTTTGGGCGATGACTGGAGGCATTTCGGGCACAGTGACGGTGGTTACCGGGCGGTGCAGCACGACGGTTGCCACGATGGCTGCGGAGATGCAGGCGGCAGCGGCGATACCCCACCAGCGGCGGCTTATGAGACGCGGCAACGATGGGCGAGGCTGCTCTGCGGACACCAGGTCGCCCTCCATTCCTCGGTCGAAATAACCGAACATCTGGCGGTAATCCTCCCACTCCTCAGGCACCTCGTGGGTGCGGAAATAGTCGCCCAGCTCGGCCTCTTCCTCCAGCGTGGTGAGGCCGTTCATAAACTTGTCAAGCAAGTTCTGGATTTGTTGCTGTGTATACCGTTTCATCGTTTTTCTCGTTCTCGTTGTTGACGTATCTCTTCTAGCAGTTGCCGTCGCGCTCGGCCCAGCAGGGTGCTCACGCTCGTTTCCTTGATGCCGAGCAACATGGCAATCTGGCTATTGCTTCGTTGTTCCACCTGCCGCATGTACAGGACAGCGTGCTGGGTGGGTGGCAAATCCCTGATGCGCTGCTGGAGCCACTGTTCCTCCTCGCGCTGCACCATGAGGTCGAGCGGCGAGGGGGTAGTCTGACTGGCATTATGCCGCTCATCGATGGGAAGCGGTGGCTTGCGGCGCAAGTGATTCAGGGTCAGGTGGCGTGCAATCATCACGGCATAGCCGTCGGGGTTGCTCAGCCGAGGGTCGTCACGCATTTTCATAATTCTGTCGCGACTCTGCCTTTCAAGCCCGCTTGATGGCACTCGCTGCTCCAGAATTTGCCACAGGCGTATCATCGTCTCTTGGGCAATGTCCTGGGCGGTGTCGGCATCGGCACCCGCTTTGGCGGATGCGTCAAGGGCAATAGCCCTCAACCGTGATGCTTGTTGTTCAAATGCGTCTGTCTTCATTAATTTTTATCAACGTGTTGACATCTATATAACACATGACACCTCGCTTTTCAAACAAGAAAAGCAAGTTTTTTCTACAAGCCTTTGAAGTTCCCAGCAAATATACAGGATTTAACTATACCACAATTTCCAAAAAAACTGAAAAGAACTCAACAAAACTTACATCAACAGGCAGATTTACATATTGTGGGAAAAAAGAGAAACAAAAGATGTGAAATGGAAACTATTGACTATCTTTGTCGGCATGTTGATTTGCCCATAACCAACCAAAATATATTTTTAACATGAACATTTCAAGAAGACTGGCCTTGATGGCCGCACTGCTGATGACGATGGCTGTCACAGCACAAAACAATCCGTTGTGGATGCGTTTCTGCGCGATTTCCCCTGATGGCAACACTATCGCGTTTTCTTACAATGGCGACCTGTTCACGGTATCGGCCCACGGCGGTACAGCCCGTCAGTTGACGTCCAATGCCGAGTATGACGCCTATCCCGTGTGGAGCCCCGACGGGCAGAGCGTTGCCTTTGCCTCGGCACGAGAGGGCAGCCTCGACGTGTACATCATTGACAAGGAGGGAGGCGCACCCAAACGCCTCACCACCGACAGCGGCAACGAGACGCCGCTGTGCTTCCTTGACAACGGGACAGTGCTCTTTGAGGCCACCAATATGCCGACTGCTAAATCGATCCTCTTTGCCAGCCGCTCATTCCCGCAGGTTTACCAAGTGAGCACCAGCGGCGGCAGGGCGCGCTTGTTCTCGGAACTGCCTATGCAGGACCTCGACATCAATGCCAACGGTGATATCCTCTACCACGACATCAAGGGTTATGAGGACCCCTACCGCAAGCATCACACCAGTTCCATCACCCGTGACATCTGGCTGAAACATGACGGCAAGTTCACCAAGATGACGACGTTCAACGGCGAAGACCGCACGCCCCGTTGGGCTCCTGACGGCCAGGCCTACTATTACCTGAGCGAACAGGACGGCACGTTCAACGTCTATAAAGCGAGCGCTAACGGCGGAACATCCCGACAACTCACCCACCACAAGAACCATCCCGTGAGGTTCCTGACAGTGGCCGATAACGGCATGTTGTGCTACGGCTACAACGGCGAGATCTACACCCTGCGCGAGGGCGGCGAGCCTCAGAAGGTAGATATCACCATCCATGCCGACCGCAGCGAGAAAGAACTGATACGCCAGATCAAGCGTAACGGAGCGACAGCCATCAGCGTCGCCCCCGGCGGCAAGGAAATCGCCTTTGTGATGCACGGCGACGTGTATGTCACCTCGGTGGAATATAACACCACCAAGCAGGTCACCAACACACCCGAGCAGGAGCGCACCATCGACTTCTCGCCCGACGGCCGCAGGATCGTGTATGACAGCGAACGCGGCGGTATGTGGCAGATTTATCAGACGTCCATCAAGAACAAGGACGAGAAACTGTTCACCTATGCCACCGACCTGGTGGAGGAGCAACTCACTAACACAGGGCACACCTCCATCCAGCCGCAATACAGCCCCGACGGCAAGAGTGTCGCCTTCCTCGAGGACCGCGCTACCTTGCGTGCCGTAGACGTGAAGACCAAGGCCGTGCGCACCCTGATGGACGGCAAGTACATCTACTCCTACAGTGACGGCGACGTGTGGTTTGAATGGAGTCCCGACAGCCGCTGGCTCATCAGTTCCTACATCGGCGAAGGCGGCTGGAACAGCCAGGACATCGCACTGGTGAGCGCTTCGGGCAACGGCGAAATCCACAACCTGACCGAGAGCGGCTACAGCGAGAGCAACGGTAAATGGGTGCTCGGCGGCAAGGCGATGATTTTTGAGAGCGACCGCGCCGGTTACCGCAGCCATGGCAGCTGGGGCACCGAGAATGATATCTACATCATGTTCTTTGACTTGGACGCCTATGAGCGCTTCACCATGAACAAGGAGGAAAAGGTGATGCGTGAAGACGCCGAGAAAGAGCAGAAGAAAGAACAGGACGAGGCTGGCAAGGCAAAAGATACCAAGAAAAAAAGCGACAAGAAGAAAAAAGGCGCTGCCGACGAAAAGCCCGAAGTCACGCCTCTGCAGTTTGACTTGGAAAACTGCCGTGACCGCATCGCTCGCTTGACCGTGAATTCATCACACCTGGGCGACGCTTTACTCTCCAACGGAGGAGACACCCTGTACTACCAGGCCGCCTTTGAGGGCGACATGGACCTGTGGAAGCACGACCTGCGTGAGAACAAGACCGAAATCGTGCTCAAAGGCGTGGGAGGCGGCCCGATGGAGGCCGACAAGGACGGCAAGAACCTGTTTGTCCTCACTTCCAAGGGCATCAAGAAGATTGACCTGACCAAAGGCAAACCCGAGGCCGTCAACTTCGAGGCCAATTTCAATTACCGCCCCTATGAGGAGAGGGAATACATTTTCAACCACATCTGGCAACAGGTAAAGGATAAATTCTACGTCGAGGACATCCATGGCGTGGACTGGGAAGGCTATCGTGAGAACTACAAGCGCTTCCTGCCTTACATCAACAACAACTACGACTTCCGTGACATGCTCAGCGAGATGCTGGGCGAGTTGAACGGATCCCACACCGGAGCACGTTACAACCCCGAAGGCCCCAGCCTCAAGACTGCCGCCCTGGGTCTTTTCCTTGACGACAGTTATCAAGGCAACGGCCTGAAAGTTGAGGAAGTCATCAAGCGCGGACCCTTTGACGTGAAGAAGACGGGAGTCACCGCCGGATGCATCATCGAGAAGATTGACGGCCAAGACATCCTGGCTGGCGAGGACTACAACTGGATGCTCGACGGCAAGGCCGGCAAACCCATCCGCGTCTCGGTCTTCAACCCCAAGAGCGGCAAGCGCTTTGACGTCAACGTCAAGGCCATCAGCAAGGGCGAGCAACAGGAACTGCTCTACAAGCGCTGGGTGGACCGCAACCGCGCCCTGGTGGACAGCCTGTCGGGCGGACGGCTGGCCTATGTCCATGTCAAGTCCATGGATAGCGAAAGTTTCCGCACCGTCTATCGCGAATTACTCAGCGACAAGAACCGCAACCGTGAGGCCGTCATCGTCGACGAGCGTCACAATGGTGGCGGCTGGCTGCACGATGACCTGTGCACGCTGCTCAGCGGCAAGCAATACCAGACGTTCGTGCCTCATGGCAAGGTTGTCGGCGTCGACCCGTTCAACAAGTGGACCAAGCCGTCGTGTGTGCTCATGTGCGAGGACGACTACAGCAACGGCCACGGTTTCCCCTTCGTTTACAAGGAACTCGGCATCGGCAAACTCATCGGCACCCCTGTTGCCGGCACGATGACCGCCGTGTGGTGGGAAACGTTGATTGACCGCTCACTCATCTTCGGCATTCCACAGGTGGGTTGTCGTGACATGCGCGGCAACTACTGCGAGAACACCCCGCTGCTGCCCGACATCGAGGTCTATAACACCCCCGAGGACTACCTCACAGGGCACGACCGCCAACTCGAGCGAGCCGTCCAGGAGATGCTCAAGTAACCTCAACACGGCATTATTCAACACGGCATAACAAGGAAGACGTGTCGAAATGAAGTGAACCCAAAAAGTTTTTGTCCAACTTTTTGGGTTCACTTCTTAATGCGTTTTATACTGGAATTTCTCCCATTTGCTATCAAATGGAGATGGCCATGCTTACTTAATGATGTACTTCTTGCCTGAGTTAATGTAGATTCCAGGTGCCGTGGGCTTGGAGTTGTAAGAGCGACCAGTGATGTCAAACCACAGGTTGCTCTCAACCGCCGACTCATCACTCTCGATACCGTTGATGGCAGTTGTCCGCTTGATGTATTCAATGCCGGCTGCAGCATCTATCTTGCCGTAGCCCCATTTGACGGGGTCAATGGCAGTGAACTCGTCGTTGCGCGAGGTAACAGCGAGCACTTCTTTGATGTCATCTAATGTGAGGGAGGGAACGGCTTGAAGCCACAGGGCGATAATGCCGCTTACCGTGGGGCACGACATCGATGTGCCACTTAGGGCACCATAGGGATACACCTGCCATTGCATCGACTCGGCAATCTCCTGGTCACAGTTATAGTGATTTAAAGACGACACTATGTCGGTGCCTGGAGCCGCGACAGTTGGTTGAGCCACACCGTTTAACGACACGCCGTAGCTTGAATAGAGACTAATGTTGTTAAGCGTGTACAAATAGCTCTCATCTGAGACATTGCCAGTGTAATCTCGCTTGGTGGTGTTTGCCACATAATCGCCCACGCTGATGACATTTGGGGTGGACGTCCAGTCACCACACGAAATATCGCTATCGCCTTGGGTGTAACCTTCCATGTTGTAAAATGGATCAAATCCATCTGTCGTTTCCCACAAGTCCATCTCGATAGGTGAAGATGACGAGAGTGAAATGAAGAAAGGCAATCGTTGATTGAGAACACCTTGCGCTGCAGTGAACAGTTCAAGTTTGCCATCAACGACGTTGCCATAGATATACACGATGCCACCCTGCATATATTCACTGAGTATCTCATCATCGTCGCTCATTATTATAATATGACCCTCCTCCTGAGACGGGGTGACAGCGAATGGGTCTGTTTGCCACACTATCTCGCCACTACTGCGATTTAGCATGCCCATCTGGACACTTAATGTATCGTTCTCGCCCAAGGTGTTGCGTGAATAGCCACATACTACTGAACCAATCATTCTTATAGTGTTGCCGTCTTCGTCAATGAAAGGAGTGGCTCGGGCAAGAAACGCCTTCATGCTGCTGTTCTCCTCATCAAACGCCTTGTAGATGTGAAGCGTTTTGAAGCCTTCATTTCCCACACTGAACACGGGAATGACATGATGAGACAACTCATCAATCAGTTCTGGCATTGTACCGGTGCCATTATGGGGCCCTCGGTGTGAGTTCATGCTTGCGCTAAGCACCATGGGAGCGTCGATTTGCTGGGCGTAATGTGCTACGAACTGGAAGGCAATCTCAGTCACATCTTCCTCTCCCACAATCGACACGAGCACTATGTCGGCATCGGGAGCCATGCCGCCAAACCCAAGCGGTGATCGTGTGCCAGCGGCAATGCCGGCGGTGTGTGTGCCATGTGAGCGCTCATCGGTATCGGTGGTGAGGGTGGTAATGAGTTCGGGCGTGTCAAACACCGAGCCAGGATACTCTATCGTTCCGGCCTCGTCATCCTCGACGATGAACTTGTGGCCACTGTCGTTACCAGGGAGATAGACGCAGCGCAGACGGGTGTTGCCATCGGCATCCTTAAATGCAGGGTGCTGGAAGTCGAATCCTGCATCGACAAGGCAGATGGTGACGCCCTCGCCAGTGTAAACCTCTTCAAGGCCAGGAATGGTGCCGTCAATCAGGCTCACACCAGTCTCCACAAGTGATACATCGGTCTTCAACTCCCCTTTACTGGTAGCATCCACCCGTTTCACACCCTCGATGGCAACGAGGCCATCTATGTTGTCGGCAGGAATGCTTATCACAGCCTGATGCCCGAGTTTTGACAGCACGGTAGCGCCGTTCTCACGGATTTGGTCAAACGTGCTTGTCGCATCTTTGGCATCAACCTCCACCACAAGCCGGATGCTTGACTTGGCGTCAAATGCTTTAATTCTCTTGCCGTTGGAGTCATATCGTGCTGTCTGTCGTTGCAGTAACGACAATTGGGCGTTGGGAGTAAGTTTGTTGTGAGCACTCGTCATGAGAGCGCACGAGCAAACGATAATGGCAATTGAAAAAAATTGAAATAACCTATTCTTCATTATTATTTTGTTTAATCCTCAGTTTGATCGCCCGAAATTTCATTTTTAAGAATTGGAATACCGTTTGTTTCTTTTTCTCCCTTAGCTCATATGTTTCTTTGCTGATAAACATACCAACAAGGATAGGTACCACCGAAGAAAGTGTCAGATCTCTTATTGCTAAGAATTCATCAGCATAAGACTTGGGTGTTGTCGTCAGCAGTTCGGCTATTGTCAATGCCAGTGCAGCTAACAAGAAACCGCTTACCAATGTAACAACCACTCTCCAGAAGTTTCCCCAGTAGTCATAGCCAAACAACTGCTTGAAGGCATAAAAATAGCATAGGGGAAGCAAAATATAGAAATAGTAACCGAAAAAGTCGACAAGGTCATCCACAATCAGAACCTGAATGGCCATGAACACCGTGATGAAAAAACCTTGAGGTAGCGTGTGCTTGGTGTTGCGTGGCGCATAACGGAATAGGCACCATGTGGGAATAATGAAGAAGCCTGTCATGATCAACCATCCCCATCCCGGACTGCTCTTAATCCAGTCAAAGAACTGATTAACCAAGGTCGAGCCGCTTCGGTCTGTCAAGACATCCTTGGTGCCGAACAAACGATCAATGAGGACACTTATCACTCCCATGATAACCAGCATTTTCACGGGCGGAAACGTCACTTGCCGCTTGCCATTGATATAATCGCTGATGAAATAACCTGGACGCCAAATCAGCTGCCACAGGGAGTAGAGCAAAGAACGGTTGCCCATTCCCCACACCTCGGCGGTGCTTTGAAGCACACTCTTCCACGATACCTTTTTCAAACCGGCCTTTTGCGAGCAATGCGGACAATACTTGCCTGCGAAGTCATACCCACAATTCTCGCAATGATGGCGCTCATTCTCGTCATAACTCCAATCGAAGGGATTGAGCTGCCATGCCTCGAATCGTTTATATTTTTCTTTTAAAGTCCTTAAAAACATCTTTTCTGGAAGGATAATGTTTTATTCTTTAAAAGCAGGCTTTATTCAATGCTTTCTGGTATAAAGACAGGAACGTAGTAGCGAAACCTTTGTTACTTCTGGTTGAGAGTCGCAAGCATTTCGACCAATATGTCAATAGCCTCGTTGGCGCGGCTAATCGGGCTCTGGATTGATCCCGAGAAACATTGCGGCTCCTCGGTTATCATCAAGAACCACACTTCTACGGTTTTTGAACCGTCATCTTCATCGGTATATATCGACCGCACAAGCGCATAGTCGTCTTTTACCAGTTTCTGGTCCACCTGAAGGCCGTCGCCCTTTTTCATGAGTTCCCAGTTGTCAGCGGCCATTTGCAGCTGGCTCTTCATTGGGCCCTCATCATTGTACATGACATCAAAACGGATCTCATCATCATCGGTAGCAATATTCACCCAATCACTACCTTCAAAGGTCACCTCCCAGTCAGCAGGATAGCTGATAGAGAATTTCTCGTTCTCATAGGTTTTAAAATCGGCAGCCGCCGAACTGAGGCTAACCATCAGTGCCATCAGTGAAATCATCAAAACTTTCTTCATAATCTTCACGTTAAAAATGTTATTTATGTTTTCGCAAAGATAAACATTTTTCACCAAACAGCCACTTTCTCTTCATTTTTCGATAGCCGAGATGCTGTTTTTATCCTCAGTATTATCGTTTGTTTATAAATAATCACCCTATTTGGTCTTGAAAAACGGCATACTCTCACATTGCAATCATGTCGACGTCTGGTGCACTCGGGCAAGACAGGCTACAGCTCGACAAAGCTCAAGCAAAAAAATGGTTTTTTGTTTGGCATTGTGTTCGGCTTGCACTATCTTTGTAGGTTGAAGAAATATGAACTAAACCGAGAGGCTGAAACGCGTCTCCTAAATCATTAAAACCACTATGATAGAGAACGAGAACATACCCATTCCAGTGGAATATCAGGACATCTGCCCGATTCCTGACAAGGATTTCCAGACCGCGATGACCATCCTGGTGCAAGAACCCGGCTTCCAGAACATCGTCGCCATGGTACTGCCCAACTACAAGTATTCGGAATTCAAGCACGTGTTGCTGAACATCAACTCCAAGCACGAGTTCCAGGTCAAGGTGATGAAGCCCTTTATCGAGGGATTGATGGCCAAGACGGGCACCACGCTCACAACCAGCGGCAACGAGAACCTGGACAAGGAGGTTCCTTACACCTTTGTCACCAACCACCGCGATATCGTGCTCGACTCGGCACAGCTGAGCTACCTGCTCATCAAGGGCGGCCGCGACGCATGCGAAATCGCCATCGGCAATAATCTGCTCATCTATGACTGGATCACCAAGCTGGTGCGCATGAACAAGAGCTTCATCGTGAAGCGCAACCTGGGCCGTATCCAGACGCTGACCGCTGCTGTGCAACTGTCGGGCTACATGCACTTCGCCGTCGAGCAGAAGCGCGCCTCGCTGTGGATTGCCCAGCGTGAGGGCCGCTGCAAGGACAGCAACGACCGCACCCAGGAGAGCCTGATCAAGATGCTGGCCTACGGCAACCGTGACAAGTCCTTCATCGAGAGCCTCAAGGAACTGAACATCGCTCCCATCTCCATCAGCTATGAGTATGACCCGAACGACTATCTCAAGGCCAAGGAATTCCTGTGCAAGAGCAAGAACCCCAACTGGCGCAAGGCACCCGAGGACGACCTCATCAGCATGAAGACGGGCATCATCGGCCACAAGGGCGAGGTGCACTATGCCTTCACACCCTGCATCAACGAGGAGCTCGACCGGATTCCCGAGGGTCTTGACAAGTTCCTGGAGGTGGACCGCGTGTGTGCCATCATTGACCGCCACATCCACCAGAATTACAAGATCTTCAAGAACAACTACATCGCCCACGACATCCTGTTCGACGACAAGCACTTTGCCGACCAGTACACCCAGGAGGAGCGTGAGGCGTTCGAGAAATACCTCTCGAGCCAAATCGACAAGACCGAAGGCATGAAACTGAGTGAGGCCGACCGCTTCTACATGTACAACAAGATGTTGCAGATGTACAGCAACCCCCTCAGCAACTATCTGGAGGCCACGAAATAAGTCAGGAATCAGAAGTCCTCCTGAAGGACTTTAAAGACCTTAACGACTTTAAGTTCCTCAGGGCCCTTAAAGCCTGAAACAAAAACACTGGTAATGAAGATTCACTGGATAGGCTTAATCATCGTGGCGGTGCTCTGCATCGCCATGGATGTTTTTATCTGCCGGCGATTGCGACGTAACGGTTACCGCTGGACAGCACGGTTCAATGGTGCGCTGGCGGTGCTCACTGCCGCCCTGGCCACGGCTATTGCCGTCATGCCATTGAGCGAGGCATCGACTCCCAACAGCACCTTCGTCACGGGCCAATACATGCTATACACCTTCTTTGCCATCCTGGCTCCAAAGGCCTTGGGAACGCTTGTGTATGGTCTTGGGCGGCTCATCAAGCAACGGTGGATGACTGTGTGTGCCTTCATCGTGGCGGCACTGGTGTTCGGTATCATGTGGTGGGGAGCCATCGTCACTCCCGGCAAACTCGAGGTGAAGGAGGTGGAAATGGCATTTGACAACCTGCCCGACGCCTTCGACGGCTACCGCATCGTGCAATGGAGCGATGCCCATCTGGGCACCTACAACGGGAGCAAGGCCATTGTCGAGCGACAGATTAATGCCATCAACGACCTTCATCCCGACATGATTTGCTTCACGGGTGACCTCGTGAGCCGTGTCACTGCCGAGGCCCTGCCCTATCGTGACCTGTTAGCCCAACTGCACGCCCCCGATGGTGTCTTCTCGGTACTCGGTAACCATGACTATGACGACTATGTGAAGTGGGATGACGAAAACGCCAAGCGTGCCGACCGCAAGGCCCTGTGTGACCTGCAGACCGATGCTGGTTGGAAACTGCTCAACAACAGCCACGCTGTCATCAAGCGCGGTGATGACCAGATTGTCATCATCGGCACCGAGAACTACGGTGACCACATCGGTGACAAGCGCGGCAATATCACCAGCGCCTACAGCGGCCCTCGTGACGGCAATTTCAAAATCGAGTTGCAGCACAATCCATTCGCCTGGCGAGACAATACACTGCCCAACAGCAATGTCGACCTGATGCTTGCCGGTCACACGCACGCCTGGCAGATCATGCTGCAAGTGGGCGACTGGCGCTGGTCGCCAGCATCTTGGCGCTATCCCGAGTGGGGCGGCGCCTACCGCGAGGGCAAGCAGCAGTTGTATGTCAACATCGGCACCGGCATGGTGGGCCCACCCATGCGCATCGGCGCCATTCCCGAAATCACCGTCATTACACTGCGTAAGAGGCGTTAGACGTTAGACATTAGATGTTAGACATCAGACATTAGACTTTAGGCGTTAGACTTTAGACGTTAGACTTTAGCAGTTTATCTATATAGAAACAAACAACCTCGAAATATGGCAGACAAGCTCTCAACCCTCATATCCCAAGAACTCAACATCCCCATCAACCAGGTGGCAGGCACCGTCAACCTGCTTGACGACGGCGCTACCATCCCGTTCATCAGCCGCTACCGCAAGGAAGCGACCGGCAACCTCGACGATTTCTCCATCCAGTCTATCGACCAGCGCCTGCGCTACTATCGTGAACTGGAGAAACGCCGCGCTACGATTCTCAAGACCATCGAAGCGCAGGACAAGCTCACGCCCGAGCTGGCCGACCGCATCAACAATTGCTGGGATGCCAACACGCTGGAGGACATCTACCTGCCCTACAAGCCCAAGCGCAAGACGCGCGCCGAGGCGGCCCGCCAACTGGGGCTGGAACCGCTTGCCAAGATTATCATGTCGCAGCGAGGCGGCAATATCGAGGAGCGGGCACGACAGTTTGTCGACGGCGACAAGGTGCCCGACACCGATGCCGCCATCACCGGTGCCCAAGATATCATCGCCGAATGGGTGAGTGAGAACGAAGCGGTGCGCAACGCCGTGAGACGCGGCTTCAAGTATGACGCAAGGCTCGTGTCCCACTTTGTCAAGGGCAAAGAGATTGAGGGTCGCAACTACGAGAACTATTACGAGTATTCCATGCCGCTCAAGCGTGTGTCATCCCACCAGTTGCTGGCCATTAGGCGCGGCGAGAAGGAAGGTTTTCTCAAGGTGGGTATCGAGATTAACGACGACCGCACGCTTGACAACATCGCGCGCATCGTGGTAAAAGGCAACGGTGAATCCTCGCAACTTGTTGAGGAGGCTGCCGAGGACAGCTTCAAGCGACTGGTCAAGCCATCGATTGAGACAGAATTTGCTACTGCCGCCAAGGAAAAAGCCGACGATGAGGCCATCGAGACCTTTGCCCAGAATGTGCGACAACTGCTTTTCGCCCCGCCCTTGGGCCGCAAGCGTGTGCTGGCCGTTGATCCTGGATTCCGCACGGGTTGCAAAGTGGTCTGCCTCGACGAGCAGGGCAATCTTCTGCACAATGACGTCATCTACCCTACTGCCCCCCATAACGATATCGAAGGGGCGACCAAAAAGATTCATAACCTCACCGAGTCCTACAAAATCGACGCCATCGCCCTGGGCAACGGCACGGCAAGCCGTGAGACAGAGCGTTTCCTGAAACGCATCCGCTACCGCCGCTCGATTGACGTGTTCGTCGTGAGTGAAAACGGCGCCTCCATCTACAGCGCCAGCAAGATAGCCCGCGACGAGTTCCCCGACAAGGACGTGACCGTGCGCGGTGCAGTCTCCATCGGGCGACGCCTGCTCGACCCCCTGGCCGAACTGGTGAAAATCGACCCCAAGTCCATCGGTGTGGGCCAGTACCAGCATGACGTGGACCAGACGAGGCTCAAAGAGGCGTTGGACTTCACGGTTCAGAGTTGTGTGAACAGCGTGGGCGTCAACGTCAATACAGCCTCCAAGGAACTGCTCACCTACATTGCTGGCCTCGGCCCCGCCCTCGCCCAAAATATCGTGGACTATCGTGCCGCTAACGGCCATTTCACCTCGCGCCAAGAGTTGTTGAAAGTGCCCAAATTAGGACCCAAGACGTTCGAACAGGCCGCTGGTTTTCTGCGTGTGCCCGAGAGCAGCAATCCCCTGGACAACAGTGCCGTGCATCCCGAACGTTATGCCCTTGTGGCACGCATGGCCAAGGACTGCGGCTGCAGCATCGCCGACCTCATCAAGGACAAGGCCCAACGCGACAAAATCGACCCGCGACGCTACCTCTCAAAAGACGTGGGCGAGCCGACCCTGCGCGACATCATGAGCGAGTTGGAGAAACCCGGCCGCGACCCACGCTCGACAGTACAGGTGTGGGAGTTCGACGAGAACGTCAACGACATCAAGGACCTGCGCGAAGGCATGGAATTGAACGGCATCGTTACCAACGTGACCCAGTTCGGTGCTTTCGTTGACCTGGGTATCCACAAGGACGGCCTCGTGCACGTCTCCCAGATGCCCCAGCGCGGCCTGCCTGCCGCCCGTCAGGTCCACGTCCACCAGCACGTACGCGTCATGGTCACCAGCATCGACCATGAACGCGGCCGCATCGCCCTGTCGATGCGCGGCATCGACCAACCGAAGTGATTCCATTTTGCGCGCAAAATGGAAGTTTAGAATTTTGGGTTTAGAGTGTAGAGTTTGAAGTTTAACGTTTAGAGATCAACAGAGTTATCAAGATGGATAAAGATAAGAAACAACAAGTACCGGTGAGCACGGGGATTAAAATTTGCCGTGTGTTGGGTATCATTCTGGTGATGGCGGCTATAGGCTATATCGTGTGGCGTGGCGACTTTGACCAAAAGGGGATTGTGGGCTATGTGGATGATTTCATGATGTTCATGGCAGCCTATTCGTTTGCCCGTGGCAGTTTCATGCGTCCAGAGCGCCGTTATATCCGCCGACAGCTCTACATGCTGTCGTCACTGTTTGCCCTGCTTGGCTTGTGCTGGATCATCCTGCTTGCCTTCATGAAATAAGGGTTCGTAGTCGCTTTCACGCATTAAAACGTCGGGCGAGGTAACGACGGACGGGACTGTCATAGAAGCGCCAACAGAGCCATGCCAGCAGGATGCAGGTGACAGGCAATGCGACGGCTGCCGGCCACACGTCGCCCAACTTGGCGATAGGCACAAGGTCGCCATTGAAGCCGATGTGCGCATAGAAGAGGTACATCAAGGGATAATGGATTGCATAGAGCGGATAACTCCATTCGCCCAAGAAATGGCCCACGCGGTGCGTAAACCCGTTCATTGAATGCTGTGAAGCACCCAGCCACACCAGACACGGGAACACCAGAATAACGCACAGGGCATCGTACAGGCCATTCATCCACGGCAGCAGTTCACCGAATGCCAACGGCAGATAGCCGACCACCAAAATAACGACACCGCAGCTCCAAAAGGCATTTTTCACCCTCAGGGGTTTAAAGACCCGTGCCATGAGCATACCCACCGAATAGGGGAAAAGCATCCGCACCATCCCTGTCCACAAGCCACCATCGGCCATCGTCCAGCCCACTCCAAGATATCCGTCACTCAAGGCAATATGAGCCAGACAAGCGCCCGAGACTGCCGCCACCACGGCCAGCCATCGCGTGGACAAGCGCCGCAACAACAGGGCATAGAGGATGTTGCCTATGTATTCAAAGAATAATGACCAGGAGGGGCCGTTCAAGGGGAAAAGTTCACCATTGCCGCGGACATCGGCCGATGCGCCAGGATAGAGCGGCAACATCAACATGCCTAACAACATCGCTATCATTACCCAACCGATGGAGACAGGAGTGCCGTCCCAACGCACGCTGCCCTGAATCAAGAAACAGACGGCCCCGATGAGGGCACCAAGAATCACCATCGGATGCAGACGGATGAGGCGGCGCTTGAAGAATCGCGCCACCGAGAGGCCTTCCTGCCAACGGCTGTCGTAGGCATAACCGATAACAAATCCCGAAAGCACAAAGAAAAAATCGACAGCCAGATATCCATGAGGAACCGGGGACCAATCGAAACACTCGAAAACGTGATACACAATCACGAGCAAAGCGGCCACACCTCGCAAGCCATCAAGGACATCATAACGGGGTTTAGCCTGAAAGGTCGCCACGACAAACAAGCATTAAACAGGCACGACAAGCATGGGCGTGTCGGTCTGGAACAGCACGCGGTGGGCAATGCTGGGATTGAACAAGCGCGAGAAGATGCTCGATTTCTTGTTGGGGACAGCGATGAGTTGGACATTCTCGTCCTTAGCGAATTGAGCGAAACTCTCCATAAAGGTCTTGGCAGCGATGCGCTTGGTCTTGAAGGTGCACTCGGGATAATGCTCACGGCAGTATTGCACCAGTTGCTGCAACGACTGGTCCACCAGGCGACGATCCTTCTTATCGACCACGGGAATGATGGTCACCTCCACGCCACGCATGTTGAACAGGCGGGCAAAACGGTCGAAGGAAATCAGGTCCTGCTGGATGAGGTTGGAGAAAAACGACACATGGGTGATGTCGGTCAGGCCCACATCGGGCATGCCGATGGGGACAGTGAAAATGGGGAACTTGCAGGCATCCATCACCTCGCCCGCCACGCTGCCGATAAGATTCTGACGACGGCGGTTGGTACCGCTGGTGCCCATCACGATGAGCGACACGTCATACTTTTGGGCATAGTGGAGAATCTGTTCCTCGGGGATGCCTTCGGCCACCTTGGTCTCGATGTCCACTTTGGGGAGCTCGCCCGCGGCGATTTTATCCAGGAGCATTTGCTTAAACTCGTCCATGCGCTCACGCGCATTCTTCTTGATGCTCTTGAAGTCATCCTCAGGACTCTCGTAGCGGTCGCTACCGAAGGGCAGCGACATCGTGTGGCGCTCGTTGATATAGCTGTGAAGCAACAAGACTTTGCCACGGCTGCGGCGGGCATACTCCATGCCCAATTTCACCGACTTGAGCGAATACTTGCCGAAGTCCACGGGCAGCAGCACAGTGCGCTTGTCGCTTGTTACCGTCTCGGGCGACTCGATAATCTGCAATGCTTGTGGCAGGTCGCGCTCACGGATGCGGACCCTGACGCCCGAACCGAGCACTTTCTCATCGAGGTTGACATTGTGCAGTTTCACCTCGATGCCTTCTTCTTCAAGCGTATTCTTCAATTCCACCGCACGGTCAAACGTGTGGATGGCGACCGTGATCAGTCGGTTAGGGTCGTTGTTGTTCTTGTTGTCCATTGTTTGTGGAGAGTTAGTTTGAAATTAGAAATGAGGAATGAGGGATGAGGAGTTAACTGACAGATTCCATCTATAATCCATTAACTACTATCAAAGATCTGTTATGTGTTCTCCAGAATCTCCAGAGCCATGTCCAGAATCTTGGGGTCGTCAAGCACGACAAGTCCGCCATCGGGTCCCGGCTCCAGATGGAAGCCCATATTGGTCCCGAACTCATAATTTGACCCGCCAAAGTAGTTTCTCACCGACTGAACCGGCAGGTTGAGTTTGTCGGCGATAACGTGGATGGAGCCTTCGGGCAGACGATTCTTGATGCGTCGCAGTTCGTTGAAAGTGATAGTTCTCGACATAGGCGATACTTTATATTATTGTGATGATAAATGCGGTATATCGGTAATTTCTACAAAAATACGACATTTTACCCAAATTACAAAATTTTCCTTCAATAAATAAACAATTTCATCTGTCAGCACTCAAAATGAGCCGATGAACATATAAAAGCCGTTGAAATTCAACATCTAACCTGCTAAGGCGATTAAAGGACCTGGAAAAGGGCGGCCGTGAGCAGGCCGATGACAGTGAGGACCACTGACGAAGCCATAAGGGTGGCGTCGGTGCGGGTATAATTGCCTTCAGAGAGACGGAATCGGCGCTGAATCCAACTCATCAGGCACCAAACGAGCCAACCGGTGAGCCAACCAACAAGGATGCCACCAAGGATGTCTCCAGGATAATGCACACCGAGATAGACACGACTGTAGCATTGTAGCCCTGCCCAAGTGAACAGCGAAATGGCCACCAACCTGTGGCGCATGATGAAAGACAACAGTGTTGCCACAGCAAAGGAGTTGGCCGCATGGCTCGAGACAAAGCCGTACAGGCCTCCACGATAGCCATTGATGACATGGACAGCAGATTCCAGCGACGGTTCATGTGTGGGCCGCAAACGCTCCACAAGATGCTTGATGAGTCCTGACGACAGCTGGTCGGCCACAATAGTGGCCAGCACGAGCATCACCAGCACGAGCAGGGCATGGCGACGATTCTGATGCAGCAATACCCAGGCCAAAACCAGCACAATCAAGACAGATGACCACTTGGCGGTAAGCATCCACCAGAACGCATCCTGGAATAAATCGTGCAGCCCGTTAACGGTCAATAAAGCATCGGTGTCAATATCGTTCAGATATTCAAGCATCGGCCACTCTCATCACTATTCTCTATTCATAAATGCACGGCGCAGTTCATCAAATCACTTCAATATCCTTGGCATTAATCCATGCCTTGTGGCCGCCGGCTGTGGAGACTTGGAGCCACTTGCCATGGGTTTTGTCAGCGACCGAATCAACAATCTCCACACGGGTGCCCTGCTGCAGCTGGAAGGCTTCTTCCTCCTTGTCGCGCGGCTCACGGGGGGCAGTGCTCAAGGTGACACTTTCGGGCATCACGATGGCACCATTGCCGCCTGTCGCCTTGTTATAGACGTGGAAAGCCGCCATGTTGGCCAAAATGCTGATTACAATCATCAAGGCTCCGCCAAAGAAACCAATCTTGCGGATAGTCACACTGTCCATGAACAGATAGGCCGCCACACCTGCCAGGAAAAGCAGGAAGGTGATGATGGCGATGATGGCCCATGTGTTGCTCGACAGGCGGCTCACCGTCTGGTCCACCCAATTGCTGAACCACGAGTCGCCGGCATCATCGGGCAACTGCATCTTGCCGCGCACAAATTCCAGGTTGAAGCGCGCGTCGCTGTTCGACGGATCGAGCAACAATGCCCGTTCGTAGTAGAGCACGGCATGCACGTTGTCCTTGAGGCGATAGTAGGTGTCTCCGATGTTGCAATACAGGTCCGATGACACACCCGTCTTCTCGGCTTCCTGCAAGTAGAGTTTCAGCGCCTCGTTATAAAGTTCCTGCTTGTAAGCCTGGTTAGCCTTGTCAATGTTGGCATTGGCCGCCATGAGAGGCAAGGCCAAGGCGGCTAATATGATGGTGATGATAAACTGTTTCATGACTCCTCGATGGTTGTTTTCTTGCGTTTAACACTCTCCAATCGGTCAATGACGCCCGCCGCCTCGTCGAATACGGCGTTCATGTCGTCCGAAGCGAGTTCAGGGGCATACTGTGCAAACTCGCACTTGTCGATGAGGTCCATCGACTCCTTGCGCAGTTGCTCGTCGATGCCATACTTCTCCAACTCGGCATTGATGTTTTCCTTGCTCAGCTCGCTCACGGGAATCGACAACTTGTCGCTCATATATCCCCACATGGCGCTCAGCATCTCGGCATAGAAGCCACCCCTGTCGCCACGCGAGGCAAAGCCGCGAGCCGCCTTCAGTCGGCGCTGTGCCACCTTGCTGGCTCGCTTGGAGCGCATGCGGCGTACGTCGGCCCTTTCCTTCAATTGCTTGCGGTAATACAGCAGCAAGGCCGTCAGCGCCAACAGCGGCAACAGGAACCACAGCCAGTAGGACCAGTTGTCCACGATGTATCCATGTGACTTCTTCAGCCCCAGATCACCGCTCTTGATGGGACGAATGTCCATATTCTTCATGCGGTAATGGTTGCTGGGCTGTCCTTCGCCCTTGGCGACGGTCAAGTGACGAGCCGGCACCGCAACAGTCACATATTTTCCAGCATCGGGGTCAAAATAGGAGAATTCAGAAGCCGGAATGTCAAACTCCCCGGCGTACTGGGGAATGAACGTGTAATCCATCACGACCTTCCCGCTCATGTCCCCTGCCCCATCGTTGACCTGAACGTCGGTTTTGGGATCATAGATGTCGAACTGATCGGGGAAATTGATTTCGGGGGCCTTGATATACTTGATATTACCCGTTCCACTGATGACGTAGCGATAGATGGCAGCGCTATAGGTCTTGAGTCCCGTGGCGGGCTTGAGTTCGGTCGTGACGTTGAACTTGCCCACGGCACCCGTGAACGAAGCGGGCTTGGGTTCCGGCAAGGGCAGGATGTGTACGGTTGCCTTGTTGCTGGTGACCTTGAGGTTCTTCTCCACCGGATTGGAAATGGTGCCGAAGATGCTCCTAAAGGTGTCGAACTGCACTACACTCACATCATAGTTACCCGAGGAAATCGTCAGGTTGCCACTCTGTTGCGGGTAGAGGATGCACTTCTTCAAAATGGCCGTCATATAGCGCTCGCCATTCAAGGTCTCCACTTTGTTCAGGCTCGGCTGAACGGGAATCTCCTCAATCAGGAAGCCATCGAACGACGGCTGGAGGGTGGGCATGAACTGCGAAATCTGATACTTGGTGTAGAGCTTGATGGTACAAACCACAGCCTGCTGTTCATAGACACGCGGTTTGGACATCTCGATGCGGACAAAAATGTCCTTGCCGCTGACGTCTTTGTCGGCGCTCTGCGTCATAGGGTCACTGTAGGGGGTGGGAGCACCCGGCGTGTGCTGCGGTTGCTGGCTGGGCTGTTTGCTGCCAGCAGGCAACACGGTAATCGTCACCGGCTTGGTCGAATAGCGCTTGCCATCGACCACAATGGAGGCTGCACCGATGTGGCACTTGCCCGACTGGGTAGCCTTGTACATCATCGTGTACTCCTCGGACGTGCTGTGGCTGGATTTGCCGTTGACCCACGACGAGACAGAGCTGTGTGAAACGCTTGGGCCATAGATGAGTTTCGCGCCACTCACCTCGGGAGGGGTGAAACTGCTACCCTGTCCATTGTTGAGCACAAACGTGACGTTGAACTTGGTGCCCTCAACGACCTGGCTCGGCGCATCGACACTGAACGATGCCGCCCGAGCCATGCACACGGTGGCCAAGAGCAGGATTGCTATGTTGATGATTCGCTTCATTGAAAATTTCAGTTAACAATTGCCAGAATGCACATGCCTAAAACCTAGAACCCAATCACCACTTTTTGTTGGTGCGACGGCGCTCGTGGCGCTGCTGTTGAGCCTGCTGGGCGTTGATGCGCTGCTGAGTGGCATTCTCACGGTCCTGCATAGCCTTGAGCACCTGCTCGGCATTCTGCTGGCTCATGCCGCCCTGCTGCTGTTGCTGTTTCTGTTGATCCTGATTCTTTTGGTCTTGGTTCTGATTTTGGTTCTGTTTATCCTTATTCTGGTCTTGATTGTCCTTGTTTTGATCTTTATTTTGGTCCTTATTCTGATCTTTGTTCTGATCCTTGTTCTGATCCTTGTTTTGGTCCTTATTCTGATCTTTATTCTGGTCCTTGTTCTTGTCTTGGTTCTTATCTTTGTTCTTATCCTGCTCTTGTTTCTTGAGCTGAGCAAGACGCAGGTTCTGACGCGCCTGGTCATCATTGGGGTTGCAGCGCAACGCCTGCTTGTAGAATTCCACGGCTTGGTCATACTGCTGTCTACCGTAAGCGATATTGCCCAAGTCATAGGCCGCCTTGCCCCTCAACTGCTTGTCCTGGGCATTCTTAGCAAGATTGGTGAGCAATTTCTCGGCTTCATTCATCGGGTTCTTCTTATCGTCTTGTGATGCAGTGACGCTGCCCTGACGCATATAAGTCGTGGCGAGGTTGAACTGCGCTTTCTCGCTGTTGGGATTAGCAGCCAAAGCTTTTTTGTACTCGACCTCGGCCTCGGCATAGCGTTTTTTCTCATACAACTTGTTGCCGTTGCGCAGGCACACACGCTCCTGCTTGGTCATCTTGGGAGCCTTGCTCTGAGCCATCACAGGCATCGACACGCCCAATGCCAAGGCAGCAAGCATCACCGATGCCACCAGGTGCTTATTTATCATGTTGAGTATCATTGATAACAGTGTTTTCTTTTTTGTCCTTTGTGAAGAAATTGTACTTCTTGAGCCACGGATTCTTGCGTTCGAGCAGGAGCAGCAAAGCCAGCAGCAGCAACAGGGCCAGCGTGGCAAACACGGGGAACTGCTCATCGTGCTGGGTGTAGCTCACAACGGCCAAGTCGCTCTTGGCGAGCTTGTCGAGAGTCTCCTGCAAGGTCGAAACCGCATCGGCCGCCGTGCCCGAGATATAGACGCCCTTACCGGCATCGGCAATCTGCTGCGCCATCTTCTCGTTAAGGTAAGTGGTCACCGGCTCACCGCTGTCATCGGTCAAGTAGCCGCCATCCATGGGAATGGGGGCGCCTTTGGTGGAACCCACGCCGATGACATCGACCTGAACGCCCATCTTGGCGGCATTTTTGGCCGCATCAACGGCATCGTCCTCAAAGTTCTCACCATCGGTGATGATGATGATGACCTTCTGGGACTTCTTACTCTGTGAAAAGCCGTTCAGCGACATATTTATGGCTGCGCCGATGGCGGTGCCCTGGGTGGGCGCCATGTTGGTGTTGATGCCGTTGAGGAACAGTTTGGCCGACGCGGCATCGCTGGTCATCGGCATCTGCATATAGGCATTGCCTGCAAACACGATAAGCCCCACCTTGTTGTTGTCAAGGCGGTCAATCAACTTCTGCAGAATCATCTTGGCTCGCTGCAGACGGCTCACATCTTGAGGATTGTCGGTGCTCGAGGCATTCATCGAGTTGGACACATCGACAGCGACCATGACCTCGATGCCATGCACCTTGTTGGTGGTCTTGCTGGAGCCGGCACGGGGTCGGGCGAGCACCACGATGACCATCGTGAGCAGCAAGAGTTCCAAGGCGAGCCTGATCCACGGCTTGTAACGCGAGACCTCGGGCATCAATGGCTCTATCGAGGCACGCTTGCCATAGCGCTGCAGTCGCTTGAGGCGGTTGCGACGGTTCCACAGGAACAGCAGCACCAGCGCCGGCAACAACAGCAGCAGATAGAAATATTGCGGATGAGCGAAATTAATCATAGTTAGTTTCTAGTTTCAAGTCCCTAGTTTCCAATTGTCAGCCAATGGCTAAAACTCAAGGGATATGCCTCAATAACGTGTAATCCAACAGCAGGCTGAGTAACAGCAGCCCAAGCAAGAGCAGCGCCCACGGCTCGTAATGATCCTCGGTGTGGGTAAATCGCTGCACGTCCATGTGGGTTTTCTCCAGCTTGTCGATTTCCTGGAAGATGCTGCGCAACACGCTGCCCGAAGTAGCACGGAAGTACTTGCCACCGGTGCGTGAGGCAATGTTCTTCAAGGTTGCCTCGTCGATGACCACAGGCATGCGCTGGTACTGAATGTTACCGGCATAGTCAATGGAGACAGGATACTCGGCGGTGCCGTTGCTGCCCACGCCGATGGTGTAAATCTTGATGCCGTACTTCTGGGCGATGTCGGCCGCCGTGTTAGGCGCCACGACACCCGTGTTGTTGGAGCCGTCGGTGAGCAGGATGATGCTCTTGCTCTTGGCCTTGCCGTCGCGAATGCGGTTGATGGCCGTGGCGATACCGTCACCGATGGCTGTACCGTCCTCGAGCGTACCTATTTCGGTCTGCCCGATGGCATTGACCAGCGTGGCGTTATCCATCGTCATGGGCACTTGGGTGAAACTCTCGCCGGCGAACAGCACCAGACCGATGTTGTCGTGGTCACGGCCACTGACAAACTGTGTCGCCACCTTCTTGGCGCTCTCAAAGCGGTTGGGGCTGAAGTCTCGAGCCAACATACTGGTCGACACATCAAGGGCGATGACGATGTCGGTACCCTCCACGTCGCTGGTCGACCAGCTGTCCTTACTCTGCGGCCGGCACAGGATGATGACCAGGCACGCCAGCGCCGCCATCTTGAGCGCAAAGGAGAAGTGCTTGAGCCACACTTTCCAGCTTGAGCCCATGCCATCAAAGGCGCGTGTCGATGACACGTTCATCTCGGGCTCGTTCTTATCCTGGCTATAGATGTACCACGCGATGAGCGGTATCATCAATACGGGCAGCAGCCACAGCCATCCTGGATGAGCAAGATTTATCATTTTTTGGCCTCCTCCTTCTTTTCGGGTTGTTCAACAGGTCGTGTCGCCTCGACAAAGTTCAAGGCACGCTGGAAAGCCACCTCGTTGTCGTCGGCAAGCGGTCGGGCGTTGGCAAACTTCACGATGTCGGCAATCTCGAGAATCATCTCCAGCTGCTCGTTCACCGCCTTGGTCTCCTCGTTGCGCTTGAGCGTGTCGATAATCTGTGAGGAGGTCATCTCCACGGCATTGATGCCGAAACGGCGGTCGATGTACACGCGCAGGATGTCGGTCAGTCCAGTGAAATATTCCTTCTCCTGACCTTGCTGCCACAACTGGGCCGCCTTGAGATTCTGCAGGTTCAGCATCGCCTCCTCATAGGGCGGCAAGCGCTTCTTGCTGGGTTTCAACGGGTTGACACCTTTCTTGAAATACTTGAAGTAAGCCCAGAAGCCAGCAGCGATGAGCAACAGGCCTAACAGCCACAGCCACCAGTAGTCGGGCAGCCAATCCAGCAGACTGAACGGTACCTCCTCAACGGGTTTGATGTCGTTGATGTCCTCCATCTTGCTCACGTCAACCGGCATCACCTTCAAGGTGAGCTGGTTGCTGTAAGCCGTGTCGCCATTCACCACATAGGGTATGGGCTTGATGATCCACATTCCCGAATCAAAGCTCTGGATGATGAGGTCACGGTTGATCTGGATGCGGTTATTATCCAGGTCAATCGTGTCGGCCTTGGGGCGCTCGGCAATTTCCACCATGGCATTCAATGTGTCAAGATGCTCGCCGGGGAAGAAACCGCGCGCATTCTTGTCCTGGGTGATTTCCAGATGCAGCGCAGTGGTCTTACCCATGAGCAGGGTGACACTGTCAAGCTTGGCTTTAAACGTGACGTTGCCGCCCATTGCCGTTGCCGCTGTTGCCAAGAGCAACACGGCGGTCATCACAATATGTCTCACATTCTGTGACATTTTCTTTTCATTCGTTTTTTTAAGGTCTTTAGGAGCCTGACGCCACTAAAGACAGTCTTTAACTCCTGACTCCGCGGTTCTTGAACAGCCCCATGAGAGCGGTCACATAATCTTCGTCGGTCGCCACGCTGGCCAGGTCCACGTTGCAACGTTGCAACGTGCCGTTGACAGTTTGCTGCTGGTTGTACCACCAGCGGCGATAGGCGTCACGCACACGCTTGCTGCTGGTGTTCACCCAGCGCATCGTGCCACGCTCCGCATCACGAACGCGCATCAGTCCCACGTCGGGCAGTTGCGTCTCACGCTTGTCATAAACCTGGACGGCAATGACGTCGTGCTTGTGGTTGGCGATGGACAAGGCCTTGCTGTAATCGTGCTCATCAATGAAGTCGCTAACCAGGAAGGTGGTGCAGCGTTTCTTCAAGGCGCTGGTCATGTATTCAAGAGCCATGTTGATGTCGGTGCCGGTGTTCTCGGGCTGGAAGTCGAGCAGTTCGCGGATGACGAGCAGGATGTGCTTGCGGCCCTTCTTGGGCGGGATGAATTTCTCGATTTTATCACTGAAGAAGATGACGCCCACCTTGTCGTTGTTCTCGATGGCCGAGAAGGCAAGCGTGGCGCCAATTTCGGCCATCATCTCACGTTTGGCGACACCCACGGCACCAAAGTCCTTGCTGCCGCTCACGTCAACGAGCAACATCACCGTGAGCTCGCGTTCTTCCTCATAGACCTTCACATAGGGGCGGTTGTAGCGGGCCGTGACGTTCCAGTCGATGTCGCGCACGTCGTCACCATACTGGTACTCGCGCACCTCGCTGAAGGTCATACCCCTGCCCTTGAAGGCCGAGTGGTACTCGCCGGCAAATATGTTCTGCGACAGGCCCTTGGTCTTGATTTCTATCTTGCGGACCTTGCGCAACAGTTCATTAGTATCCATTTCTTAAGTTTTAAGTTGTAAGTTTTTAGTCCCTAGTTGCTAGTCCCTAGTCCCTAGTTGACGTCAACTCTAAACCCTAAACTCTAAACTTCAAGTTGCTTTACAACTTGAATCTCAAGGTACTGCAATCTTGTCAAGGATGTTGCTGATGATCTCGTCGCTGCTGATGTTGTTGGCCTCGGCCTCATAGGTCAGACCCAAGCGGTGACGCATCACGTCGTGGCAGATGGCGCGCACGTCCTCGGGGATGACATAGCCGCGATTGCGCATGAATGCATAGGCCCTCGATGCCAGTGCCATGTTGATTGAGGCACGGGGCGAAGCGCCAAACGAAATCATGCTCTTGAGGTCATTCAGGCCGTAGTCACTCGGGAAACGGGTGGCGAACACAATGTCCACGATATACTTCTGGATCTTCTCGTCGATGTAGATTTGCTGCACCACCTTGCGGGTATCAACGATATCGGCCGGGGTGACCATGGGACGCACCTCGACGGGGTCGGGAGCGATGTTCATCTTGATGATGTCGCCCTCCTCGCTCTTGCTGGGATAGCCGATGAGCACCTTCATCAGGAAACGGTCCACCTGGGCCTCAGGCAGAGGATAGGTGCCCTCCTGTTCAATGGGGTTCTGGGTGGCGAGCACGAGGAAGGGATCGTCGAGCTTGAATGTCTGTTCACCGATGGTCACCTGACGCTCCTGCATGGCCTCGAGCAACGCGCTCTGCACCTTGGCCGGGGCACGGTTAATCTCGTCGGCGAGGACAAAGTTGGCAAATACGGGGCCTTTCTTCACTTCGAACTGTTCCTTCTTAATGCTGTAAATCATGGTACCCACGACATCGGCGGGGAGCAGGTCGGGCGTGAACTGGATGCGTGAGAAGCGGGCATCAATCAGCGAAGCCAGCGTGCTGATGGCCTTGGTCTTGGCCAGGCCAGGCACACCCTCGAGCAGCACGTGCCCGTTGGCGAGCAGCGCGATGAGCAACGAGTCCACCAGATGCTTCTGTCCCACGATAGTCTGATCCATACCCTGACGGATCATGTTCACGAAATTACTTTTACTTGCAATCAGGTCATTCAATTCCCTGATATTGACGTTTTCTGCCATAACAATATTGCTTTTGATATTTTGATGTCTATTGCTTGTAAATTACAAGGTGCAAAAATACATCATTAGTAAACACGCGCGCGTGAAAATCACGTTAATTTAACACATATATTGTTAAAAGATTAACACGGCAATCAAGTGGCAGCAGCAGCATAGTTCCCTCAATAGAGCAGTTGCATCCTAAGGCTGATTTTTTAAAAAAAGGGATAAAAAAAATCCCCGACTCGCGCCGCGGATCATTTTGAAAAAAATCTAATTAACCTCTAATACCATTAACATAAACCTTAAAACTAAATCTTAACCTTATCAACAATAATCTCATGCCTCACGGCATCGATTTTTTGTCATGATGAAAAATCGGGTGCAAAGGTAAGGGGAAATATGTTATTAAACATAATTTTTGAGCAAGAAAATCACAATATTAACACGATTTAACACTTGTAGACGCTTTTTTCAGTGATTTTGAACACTAAAATAAGCCCAACTGGTCGATATTGACCAATTGGGCCTTAGATTCAGATGCTGGCGCGGGAATACCTCACCGGGCGATAATCAAGGGCAGAATCCCCACCCCTGTCGCTACCGGCGCGGATGGCGCTCATCACTTGTTACTGAACAACCTGTACTGATAGGGCTGCAATGAGATGCGCTTGTCGAGATGCACAGCATCGCCGGTGTACAGGTCGATGACATCTTTGCCGCTCCACATGACAGGCACATTGGTGGAGCACTCCTTGTCACGGACATTGACAATCACGAGCACGTTGTCGTTGTTGAGCACACGGTCCACACAGAGCACGTTGTTCTCATCGTCGTCAAACGGAGTGACCTTGCCGCTGGAGCGCAATGCCGGATGTTCGTTGTAGATGGTAACGAGTTTCTTGTACTCCTCGCGCATCTCGGGATTGGCATTCCAGTCTACGGGTACATAATGGAAGAAGTTGATGGTTTCGGGATAACCCACTTCCTGGGAGCCATAGATGAGCATACCGCCATGCAACATAGTGGTAGCGACAAACGCTGCCATCGAGCCTCTGGCACCACCGTAGAGGGTGATCGGTGAAGCCTTGGTCGCCTCGTCGTGGTTGGTGGTGAAACGCAGTTTGAATTTGCCCGGGGCCAAGTCCTTATACTCGTTCTTATCAACAGTGATAAGCTTGCCCACTTTGCTCTCTTCCTTCATTACCTCGGCAATGGCACCCATGAATTCCCAAGCGTAGTTCAGGTCAAAGCCTGCATCAAAGTTGTCGGGATTGGCTCCCTCGGCGAGCATGATGAGTCCGCGAGGTTTAGCTGCCGCGCGCAACTGCCTGATGCAGTCGGTCCAGAAGTCCACAGGCACCTGGTCGGCGACATCGCAGCGGAAGCCGTCAACACCCACGCTGTCGACCCAGAATCGCATCGCGTCAATCATTGCGGCGCGCATCTCCTTGTTGTCATAGTTAAGGTCAGCGACATCGGTCCAGTCGGTGCCGGGAGGGAAGATGATGTTACCCACCGAATCGTGGGTATACCAGTCGGGGTGTTGCTGCACCCACACGTTGTCCCACGCTGTGTGGTTGGCCACCCAGTCAAGTATGACGCCCATACCGCGCTCGTGGCAGGAAGCGACAAGCATCTTCAGGTCGTCGATGGTGCCATACTCGGGAGCCACAGCCTTGTAGTCGCGCACCGAATAGGGGGAATTCTTGCTCTTTTCCTCACCGATGGGATAAATGGGCATAATCCAGAGCATATTCACACCCAGATCTTCAATGGAATCAAGACGGTTGATAATAGCCTGGAACGAGTTGGAAGGGGCAAAAACGCGGGGGTTGACCTGATAGAGGACAACGTCGGCCACCTCGGGAACGGAAAAGCCGTCACTGGCCAACACCGCATGATGGTTCTTTGGCTTGCAACCCACACAAACCACCATCAGCATCAATAACAGAAATAAAGATAATTTTTTCATCACATTATTATTTTAGACTTGAGATTGTAGACGTTAGATGTTAGACTTTAGACGTTAGACGTTAGACCTTAGATGCTAGACCTTAGATGTTAGACGTTGGGGCTGACGACTAAAGGGATTTTTTGAAAAGTTCAAAGTCCTCACCACTCACCTCGGTGACGGTGAGGGTGGTGCGCTCCTGCTCATCCTTGCCAATGGTGAACACCAGCACATGGCCATCAACGGTATAGCCCGTCTCGATGGCTCCGGTCTCGCTGTTAACGCGCCAGGGCACCGCCATGCGAGCGTTGCTGCCCTTCAGGGCATTCTTGATGGCCAACTTGGCCATCTCCACATCCTTGACAACGGTGGAAAACATCGTGCAGCCGTTGTCGGTCATCGCAGTCTGGGTGAAATCATATTTCTCGCTCAGCCACAATGCCACATCAGTATAATGGTAACGGCTATCGGCCTTTTTGGCCTCCTTGGCTTGGCGTGCTTCACGCTCCTTGCGCTGACGCTCGCGTTCCTGCTCTTGCCGTTGCTTTTTCTCCTCCTTGGCGAGGCGCTCCTGCTCTTGTCGCTGCTTCTTCTCCTCGGCCTTCTTCAGTTTCTCGGCCTCCTTTTGAGCCTTGGCTTCCTCGCGTCGCTTTTCCTGTTCCTGTCGCTGACGGAGTCGGGCCTCGCGCCTTTCGTCCTCGCGACGCTGTGCCTCCTCACGGCGCTGTGCCTCCTCACGGCGCTGCTGTTTTTCGCTCACGGCCGCCTCGGTCGCCTCAACCGGTTCTTCCTCGTCATTGAGAATTTCGTCGAGTGTTGGGGCGTCATCTTCCTGTTCTTCAGGCAGGACAACAGGTTTACGGTCGCGCGTGCTGCGGCTCGAGGCTTTGTCTCTCTTGGACGATTTGGTGGGTTTATCTGCTTTGGATTTAGTCTCGGTGTTGGAATCGGTTCTGGACTCGGATTTTGTCTCTTCCTTTTGTTGGTCTTTCTTGCCCAGTGACTTGTAAAAGCCGGCGGTCTCGGTGACGCTCACATAGTAGGTGCCGTCATCCAAGGCCTTGCGCTTGACACTGAAGCGGAACTTGTTTTTCTCGTAGCGGAATTCTTTCCAATAGGTGGTGTTTGTCATGTGCCAGTCGCTCACGGCCTTGATGTCGTCATAACTCATCATCAGACGGTCGATCATGTCGCGCACCTTCTTGTTGTTGAGCCCGTCGGGACTGTTCAGGAAATAGGTCACTTCTCCCCTATCGCGCTGCTGGGCCATATCGGCGGCGCTGGGTGTGTAGTAATACTCAAAGTAGTTACGGCCGACAAAGGTCTCACTCACGACCTCGTCGAGATACCATTCCCATTCAGGCTGTTGTTGGGTGGGCTGTGCCGATGCCGCCAGCGCCATGCACGCCAGCAGAGCCACAAGTATTCTTTTTAATGTCATAGGCCCAAATACCATTTGGTTGCAACAGGCAAATATAATCTGATTTTTGGTTTGTTGCAAGTATTTGAACGTATTTTTAAATTGCGACGCCTTTATTTTGGCATAATTGACAGGAAATGTGCAAAAACACTTGTATATTTTTATTTATTATGCTATTTTTGCAGGGTTGAGGGGGCTGGTGTTCCCTATCTGAAAAGAGCGATTTCTCATGACGAAGGCGTTTTGTTTTGAACTGTTTCTGCCAAACAAACAAGTCCCTACGCCATTCATTCAACCCTATCAGAGCCAAATTCGGGGGACTCAGGAGGCGATGGTTTTGGCTTATGAAAAAGATTGTTTTTCTCATGATGACGTTGGTGCTGACCGCATGGTCGGCCCAGGCGGCTACCTACTACGGTTTCAAGATTGGCGGCGTGGCTGTCAACAGTGACAACTACAGCAACGTGACAGGGTCCACCATCAGCGGTTCGGTCACTTATGACCCCACGACCAACACGGTGACGCTGAATAATGTCACCATCTCCCGCACGGGCAGTGACAACCGATGCATTTACAACGAGTCCAACAATGGCTTGACTGTAATCCTGCAGGGCACCAACAACCTGAGTGCCAGGGATGCCGCTCCAGTGCGCTTGGACAGCGGTGTAGGTATGACGATGAATGTCTACGGCAACACCACCATCAGCAGCGAAAACGAAGAGGCAATCTATGCCAACAGCAATTCCAACTATAGACTTTATATCAAAGTCTTCGGGAACGGAAAACTGAACGTGGCATCCAACAACAAGGCCGGCATCGCCAGCGGGTCTACATGCAACCTTTCCCTGGACGGAGCGATGGATATCAATGGTAAGAAAGGGGCGATAGACTGGGACAATCAGGTCAACATCTATAATACCGAAGGCAAGACAGGCATCACCCTTCACGCCACCAACAATTCCAGCTATCCTGTCTTTAAAGCCGGAACGCTCAACCTGTATAACGGCAACGGGATCATCCAACCTGCCGGAGCGGTTTGGAATTCTTCACAGGGCACCATCACGTTGAACGGCTCAGCCATCTACAACCGCGACATCATCATCGGCAAGGATTGTGCCCTGCTCATCAACTCCACCAACTTTCCCGACACCAAGTTCCGCAATTACCTGCTCGGACAGTATCCTAAAGGTTTCCTTAACTCGACCGAATTCGCCAACCTGACAGAACTACACGTCAACAGCATGGGCATCTCAAACATGACGGGTGTCAAACTGCTGACCAATCTGGTTGAGCTTGCATGTGCCAGCAACTACCTGACCTCGCTCGACGTGAGCGGTCTCACCAAGCTGAAATATCTGACGTGCAACGGCAACAGCAACTTGACGTCGCTCACCACCACAAACTGCACGGCCCTCACCGATATCTACTGCTTCAATACCGCTATCACGTCGCTCAACCTGACGACCAACACCGCACTGGAAACGCTCAACTGCAGTAAGACCAATCTGACGGAATTGCGGGTTCCGAATATGCCAAAACTCGACTACCTGAACGTCAGCAACTGCACCTCGCTGCAACAGCTCTATTGCAACAACTGCCCGCTGCTGGACCAACTCGATGTCACGGGATGCTCGGCGCTTGAGAACCTCTATTGCCAGGAATGTAACTTGAGCAGCATGGACAAGTTGCAGTATCTGTCCAACCTGGTTATCGTGAATTGCATGGGCAACAAGCTCTCATCGTTCACGCTCAGCAACAAATCCCGTCTCACACACCTGTATCTCCAGGACATGCCCACATTGGCTACGGTCTCAGTCATCAACAACCCGGCGCTCATCCACTTGGATTGCAGCAACTGCACTGCGCTGGTTAATCTGAACGCCACCAACAACAACTTGACCAATCTTTTCGTCACAGGTAGCCGCGCAATCAGGGAACTGCGCTGCTTCAGCAATGCCCAGTTGAAAAGCATCTTGGGTCTGGATAACTGCGTAGCACTGACCTACATTGACTGCGAGGACTGCGCTATCACCACCCTGACAGGTCTCCAGAACGCCAATAACATCACCTGGATTGCTGCCCGCAACAACAAGCTGACGTCATTCTCTATCACTGAAAAAAGCAAGCTAAAAACCCTTAAAGTCTCGGGCAACCCATCATTGACCTCGCTCTATTGCTACAAGAATGCGTTGACCACGCTCCAAGTCGAAGGTTGCACATCGCTGGGCACCCTCAGCTGTTACGAGAATCCGGAACTGGCCACAATCACCGGCTTGGCTGATTGCGTCAATATCACCAAACTCTACCTCAGCAGTTGCGCATTCTCCAGCCTGAATCTTTCAGACAAGAACAAATTGACAACACTGGATTGCGGCAGCAACAACCTGACCTCGTTGAACCTCACGGGTTGCTCGGCTCTGAAAGAATTGTTGTGCGACAACAACTCCGACTTGAGTGCCATCACGGGACTAGCCAGTTGCCAAGCCATCACCACCCTCAACTGCAACAACTGCTCCTTCACCAATCTGGACGCTGTCAATGGCATGGAGAACATCTCTTTACTGTCGGCCTCCAACAACCGGCTGACTTCGCTCGAAATCACCAACAAGAGCAATTTGAAAACGATTCTCGTGAAGAACAACCCAACGCTGACAACACTCAACTGCTTCTACAATGATTTGACAACGCTTAACATCACCGGCTGCACCGGCTTGACCCACCTGCGTTGCTACAACAATGAGAATCTGAGTGCCATCACAGGCCTTAATAATAGCAGGGGGTTGATCTATCTCGATTGTGAGGACTGCGCCATCACCTCGCTGAATGGTGTTCAAAACATGACCGAATTGCAAAAGCTCCTGGCCAGCAACAACAGTCTCACTCAACTCGATGTCACCGGTTGCACCACGTTGAACACGATCAAATGCTACAAGAACCAGATTTCAGGCGAGGGCATGACCATCCTGGTGAACAGCTTGCCCCTGCGCAGTGAGGACAACCCGGGTTACCTGTATGCCATCTTTAACACCGACGAGGGCAACACGATGAACGCCGAGCAGATCGCCTTCGCCACCAACAAGCACTGGATGCCCAAGAAGTACAACGGCTCCAGCTGGGATGACATGACTGCCGTCCTGCGAGGCGATGTGAACAGTGACACCAATGTGGACATCACCGATGCCATCATTCTGATTAACTTCATATTGAACGGCAACGAAACCGGCATCAACTTCGAGGCTTCCAATGTCAACAACGATAGCGGTGTAGACATCACCGACGCCATCATCCTGATTAACTTTATCTTGAACGGTAATTGGTAAGACGCTAACGAACAAATCAGTTTGACAAATAATATGAAATTGAGACATTTATTATTGGCCATCGTGGCAGTGGCGGCAGTTTTGCCCGTCAGTGCCGATGTGCATCCCCGTTACACCACAGTGGTGAGCGATGCCACCAGCACCTATGTCACCAAGCGCCCACCCGTTGAGGAGCGCCTGTTCACGAGTGCCATCATCGAGAAGCGCATCAAGGAAGTGCTCAAACTCATCAAGGACAACCCGAAGCTGGCCTGGATGTTCGAGAACTGTTTCCCCAACACGCTGGACAGCACAGTGCACTACCGTCACGACGAGAACGGCGAGGACGACACCTTTGTTTATACCGGCGACATCCACGCGATGTGGCTGCGCGACAGCGGTGCCCAGGTGTGGCCCTACGTCAAGTATGCCAAGAAAGACGAGAAGTTGCGTCACATGCTGCGCGGCGTGATACTGCGGCAGTTGAAGTGCATCGTGCTCGACCCCTATGCCAACGCCTTCAACGATGGCCCGACGGGCAGCCAGTGGGAAAACGACCTGACCGACATGAAACCCGAGTTGCATGAGCGAAAATATGAAATCGACTCGCTGTGCTACCCCATCAGGCTCGCCTATGAGTACTGGCTGGTGACGGGCGACGACAGCATCTTCGGCGACCTGTGGCAAGAGGCGATGCAGGCAGTGCTGCGCACCTTCAAGGAGCAGCAACGCAAGAATGGCGACCGTGGCCCGTACAAGTTCATGCGCCGTGACATCGACGCCAAGTCATCACTGACGTGGTATGGTTGGGGACCTCCCGTGAATCCTGTGGGGCTTATCGTGTCGTGTTTCCGTCCCAGCGACGATGCCACCGTGCTTCCCTTCCTGGTGCCCAGCAACTTCATGGCCGTGAGCTCACTGCGCAAGGCGAGCGAAATCCTCGAGAAGGTCAACCACAACAGCGAGCTGGCAGGACAATGCCGCGCCCTGGCTACTGAGGTAGAGGATGCCCTGCACAAGTATGCCGTCGTGGACCATCCCAAGTATGGCAAAATCTACGCCTATGAGGTGGACGGTTGGGGAGGCCGCGTCCTGGCCGATGACGCCAACGTGCCCAGCCTGCTGGCGATGGGCTACCTGGGCGACGTGCCGATGGATGACCCCATCTACCGCAACACGCGCCGCTTTGTGTGGAGCGAGGACAACCCGTGCTTCTTCAAGGGCAAGGCCTGCGAGGGCATCGGCGGCGCTCACACTGCCTATAACCTCATCTGGCCCATGAGCATCATGATGAAGGCCTTCACTTCTGATAACGACGAAGAAATCGCCTGGTGCCTACGCCAGCTGCTCACGACCGATGCCGGCACTGGATTCATGCACGAGTCGTTCCACAAGGACGACCCAACGCACTATACCCGCGCCTGGTTTGCCTGGCAGAACACCCTGTTCGGCGAACTGGTCATCCACCTGATTGACAACGGCAAGACCGACCTGCTCATCCACTGCCTGGATTAGGAGTCACAATCAGGTATTGGTTTTGAATACAAGGGTTCAGATTGAACCCAGGACCATCTATTTGTATTTTTTCTAAAAAACCTTTTACAATCCCTATCAAATATTAAAATGGTAGGGATTTTTTAGTGGGCACACCAAATGCACTACCTTTGCCGCCACATTATCACTAACTATATCTAAAAACATGAAAGAATACCTCCAATTGACCGACCAACAAATCGAATCCCTGAAAAAGAATGACTGTTGGGCACAAGACTGGAACGATATAAAGGTAACGGCCGATTTTGACCCGAGCCGCTGCCACCGTGTGCAATTTTACGGCTGGGCGCGTCTGGGCAACGGATGCGGAACCGTGGAAATCACCGAAGGATTTGTGAAGAACTGCGGCATCTACAATGCCACGCTACGCAACGTCACCATCGGCGACAACTGCCTGATTGAGAACATCGGCAACTATCTGAACAACGTCACCATCGGTGACGGATGCTATATCTCTAACGTGAGCACCATCGACACCCACGGACAGCCAAATTACGGCCAGGGGCACCTCATCGCCGTGCTCAACGAGGTGGGCGACGGCAACCTGTTGTTGCTGCGAGAGCTGAACAGCCAGTTGGCTGCTCTCATGGTCAAGCACGGCGACAACAAGCCCATGATGGATGCCATCAGGGGCATGGTGGAACGTTCGGTGGCCGATGCACGTCCGTCGTGCAGCACCATCGGCAACCACGTGCGCATTGTCAACACGGGCACCATCAACAACACCGTGATTGATGACGGCTGCCGCATCTGTGGCGCGGCACGACTGAGCAACTGCACCATCTGCAGCACGGTGGAGAATCCCATCGTCATCGGCACCGGTGTGATCTGTGACAACACCATCGTCAGCGGCGGTTCACGCCTGAGTGGCAGTGTGAAACTCATCGACAGCTTTGTGGGCGAAGCCTGCCATCTGGAGAACGGTTTCACGGCAGCCAGCAGCGTCTTCTTCGCCAATAGCTACATGTCCAACGGCGAGGCCTGTGCCGCCTTCTGCGGCCCGTTCACGGTGAGCCACCACAAGAGTTCGCTGCTTATCGGCGCGATGTTCTCGTTCTATAACGCGGGGTCGGCAACCAACTTCAGCAACCACGCCTACAAGATGGGTCCCATGCACTACGGCACCCTTGAACGCGGTTGCAAGACCGCCAGCGGCGCCTATCTGCTGCTGCCGGCCAACGTGGGCGCCTTCAGCGTGCTTTTCGGCAAACTGATGTACCACCCCGACACGAGCGACCTGCCCTTCTCCTACCTGATTGCCTACGGCGACACGATGTACCTGAAGCCGGGCCGCAACTTCGCCACGGTGGGCCTGTACCGCGACATCCGCAAGTGGCCCAAGCGCGACAAGCGTCCTCAAGGCGTGCGCAAGAGCGTGGTCAACTTCGACTGGCTCAGCCCGTTCACCATCAGCGAGGTGCTGCGAGGGAAAAAAATTCTGGAGAACCTGCGTGCCGCCAGCGGCGACAACGTGAGCACCTACAACTACCACGAGTATGTCATCAAGGCGCCGTTTCTGCACAAGGGTATCAAGTACTACGATATGGCCCTGCGCATCTACATGGGTGCCGTGCTCAAGCGCCATGCCCCCGTGCCTCCTGTCACAACCGAGGGTGAGGGTAACTGGATTGACCTGGCAGGACTGCTCATGCCGCAGAATGCCGAAGACCAAATCATCAACGATATCATCTCGGGCCGTCTTGACAGCATCGACGCTGTGAATGCCCGTTTCAAGGAAATTGACGCCAACTACAACGAGCTGCGCTGGTCATGGAGTTACCGCATCATCCTGGATTACTACGGCATCGATGAACTGACCGATGAAGCGGTGGAACGCATCCACCAGGATTATGTCACCGCCCGCCGCGAGTGGATCGCCCTCATCCGCCAGGACGCCGAGAACGAGTACACCCTGGGCGACGTGGACCCCGGTGTGCTCGACGACTTCGTCACCCTGCTCGACCGCGAAGTAGACTTCGAAAACCAGAGACTATACATGTAAAATGCGCATGCGCATTTTACATGTACAAGTTTAGAGTTTAGAGTTTAGGGTTTAGAGATTATGGATACCTATCAATTTGAGAAACTTATAGCATGGCAAAAAGCTAAGGAATTGACAATTTCCGTTTATCATCTTGTTGCCCAATTCCCTCAATATGAACAGTTTGCCCTAAGTAGCCAGGTGAGACGAGCTGCAATTTCCATTCCCTCTAATATCGCTGAAGGATGTGGCCGTGTGTCAAAGAAAGAAAAAATCCATTTTCTCGAGATTTCCTATGGATCATTGATGGAAACATACTGCCAGTTGCAAATTGCTCTGGAACTAGGGTATATTTCTGACGAAGATTTGGAGAAAATAAAACCGCTTTTCTTTGAAACCACCCGTCTCATCAGCGGTCTACGCAACAGCTACATCCCTAAACTCTAAACTGCGAGCTCCGCGAGCATCATCACGGACGTGTCTCTAAACTCTAAACCCTAAACTCTAAACTTCAAGGGGCCCCATCAACCGATGGGACCCCTTGAATGTAGCGGGACTGAGAATTGAACTCAGGACCTCCGGGTTATGAATCCGACGCTCTAACCGACTGAGCTATCCCGCCATCATTTTCTTAAAAGCGACTGCAAAGGTACAACCATTTCCTCAACTGACCAAATTTTTTCGCAAAAAAAGTTTTGAAGCATTATTCATTCTTCCAAAAGGCGGGTGTAAAGATGACCAATACGGTGAATATCTCGAGCCTTCCCATAAGCATGAGTGCCGAGAGAATCCACTTGACGAACATGGGCAACACGCTCCACGACATGGTCGGGCCGATTTCCAGGCCGAGGGTGGGTCCCACATTGCTGGCACAACTCAAGGCGATGGTAAACGAATTGGTGCTGTCAACGCCCACGAGAATCATAATGAAATAGGCCGTGAGACACAACACGAAATAAACCATCAGGAAAGCCATCAACGTGATCTGTCCCGAAGTGTGAACCGTCGAGTTGTTGACCTTGACGGGCAAAATGGCCTTGGGGTGGAGACGGTGAAGAATCTCGTTGCGCAGGATTTTCAAGGCAATCACACCGCGCGCACACTTGAAACCGCCTGCCGTACTACCCGCACAGCCGCCAAAGAACATACAAATGCTCAACACCACCCAAGTGATGTGATGCCATTGGGCTGCATCCTCGTTGAACATGCCCGTAGTGGTAATAAACGAGACGACCTGAAAGAGCGCGTACCTGATGGCGTCGGCGACCGAATAATCGTTATAACGCAACAGGAAAGCCACAATGATGGCTGTTGCCGCCAACGTCAGGGCGAGATAAAACCGAAATTCAGCGTTGAGAAAAAGGTTCTTGATTTTTCTCCTGAACAATGCCGCATACATCATGGCGAAACTCACGCCAGACATGAACATAAAGACAATGGCCGTGTAATCAATCGCCACATTATTAAAGTAGCCTGTGCTGGCATCATGGGTGGCAAATCCGCCCGTCGCCGTCACTGTCATGGCATAATTGACCGCATCAAACAACCCCATGCCGAAGGCAAAGAAGCAAAGGGCACAGCCGACTGTCAGCACCAGGTAGACGCCCCACAAGGCCTTGGCGCTGGACGTGATGCGAGGTTGCAGTTTGGATTGGATGGGACCAGTGACCTCGGCGGCAAAAATCTTGACCGACCCACCGACAAACGACGGCAAAATGGCTATCGTGAAAAACACGATACCCAAACCGCCAATCCACTGGGTCAAAGAGCGCCACAACAACACTCCGTGGGGCATACCTTCCACATGGTCAATCGTGGTGGCACCTGTCGTCGTCAATCCCGACATGGTTTCAAAGAAGGCGTCCGAGACATTGTCAATGTATCCACCCAGCAAAAACGGCAACGAGCCGAATGCAGCAAAGGCAATCCAAACGACGGAAACGAGCAGATAGGCATCGCGGCGGCTCAACGCGTTGGTTGCACCACGCCCCAGCAACCTCAACAACACCGCAACCGCTACAGTGACTCCAATCGTAATGGTCAATGGCATCCAATCAGGCTCACGGCACCACAACGAGACAAGCAGGCATAGCGTCATGAAGGCGGCCTCGATATTCAGCAGGGCACCCAAAATCTTGAAGATGAGTTTGGTGTTAATCATGACTCAATTGAAGATTTTTTCGATTTGGCTGATGTTAGTGTCCTGACAGAAGACCACGACATTGTCACCGGGCTGAATCTGAGTATTACCGTTAATCAGCATGCCCACGCCGTCACGCACCAGGCCGCCAAGCTCAATTTGCCTGGACAGCTTGAGATCACACACTCTTTTGGAGGTGATGCGCGAACCTTCATGGGCTTTGAACTCGGCCACATCGGCATTGACCATGAGCAAGTTGCGAATATTGCGCACATCACCATCCAGCAGCAGCTGGTAAATATAACTGGCCGTTAATGCCTGCTTATTGATGATGGTGCCGATGTCGGCATTGCCAGCAATGCTCATGTAGTCCATATTCTCGATCATGGCGACCGTCTTGCGCACGCCCAGTTCGTGGGCAGTCATGCAGGTCAGGATGTTGGCCTCGGCATTGCCTGTCAAGGCAATCAGCGCCTGGGCCTGCGTCACATTTTCCTCCAGCAGATTGGCCACCGAACGGCCATCAGCATTAATGACCATCACTCGTCCCCTGTCAATAATGTCGTTGAGTTCCTCACAACGTGCGGTGCTGGCTTCAAAGATTTTGACCTTCATTCCTCGGGGCAGGCGATTGACCACACGCACCGCGGTCTTTCCGCCGCCCACAATAATGATGTTCTTGACATCAGGATAATCATCCTTACCAACGATTTTCTTCATCTCAGGCACAAACTCCTTGGTCGTCATGAAATAGACATAGTCGTTGGGAAGAAGCATATCATTACCCGTGGGGATGATGGTTTCGGTGCCGCGCTTGATGGCGACAACATGATAGGGAGTACCAGGCTTGAAGATTTCCTTGAGTTGACGATTGGTCACCTCACAGGGCTCCCTCATCTTTATGCCAAGCATTGTGAGCGCCCCGTCGTACACGTCCCATCGCTGGCTCACCCATGACAGTTCGAGACACGAAATGATGTCCTGTGCCGCGAGGTCATCGGGATAGATAATCGATGAGATACCTGCACGCAGAAAAGCGTCGGTAATCGCATCCTCGGTGAGTTCTACATTCTCGACACGCGCAACGGTCTTCTTGGCTCCCATCGCCTTGGCAAGCACACAGAGGCTAAGATTCAAATTCTCGTCCCTCGTCACCGAGATAAAAAGGTCGGCATTCTTCACACCTGCATCCCTGAAGGACTTGATGGGCGTATTAGACGACGACTTGATGGTCATCAAGTCACAATAGGACGAAATACGTTCCAACTTGGACTCGTCTTCATCGATGATGACGATATCTTGCTTGATCTTGGAGAACAGTTCCGCTAGGTGTGCACCAATTGAATCTGCACCGACAATAATGACCTTCATAGACAGACATTTTTTGTTTGGGTGCAAATATACGGGGATAATCCTATTGCATGCAAATATTTGAATGAATTTTTGACTATTACGCAACTATTTTCAATTCGTCTTTTTCGCACGGCAATGCGACACAACTCACAAAAAAAGACTACCTTTGTGGAAACGCTTTTCCTCAATGATGACAGAAATCCATCTCAGACAGCTGTTCCTCGTTGCCATCATAGCGATGGTGTTTCACGGCTTTGCACAAACGGTTGTGTTCGACACCGATTTGGCGGCAGGGCACTACTATCGCATACCTGCCATCGTGCAACTCCATGACGGGCGATTGCTCGCCATTGCCGACGACAGGCATGGCAGCGATATTGACATCGGTGGCAACTGGGGGATCGATATTGTGGGCAAATTCAGTGATGATGGCGGCGTGACGTGGAGCGAACCCGTGATGATGGCCGACGGCGACGGTCGTGGCGAGGGTTTCCATGACAGCCACGGTGATGCGGCGGCTATTGTCGACCGCGAGACCGGCCGCATTCTCATCATGTGCGCCTCGGGGGCTCAGGGATTCCTCCAATCCTCGCTCGACAAGCCACTGCTAGTGGGACGATACATCAGCGAGGATGGTGGCTTGACGTGGAATGGAACAGACGTGACCGATGACATCTACGGCATCTTTGCTGCATATCCCGAGGTCAACGCCCTGTTCTTTTCCAGTGGGCGCATCTGCCAAAGCCGCCACATCAAGCAAGGCGATTATTATCGCATCTACTCGGCGGTCGACGGTCCTTGGGGCGTAGGTTGCCTGGTACTCTACAGCGACGATTTCGGGCTGACATGGCAAGCCCTTGGAGGGCCCGAAGCGAGGCCCACCACCGAGCCATGGGGCGATGAAGCCAAGGTGGAGGAGCTGCCCGACGGCAACGTACTGCTGAGCTGCCGTTCCAAGCAGACCGCCACAAGCGGAAGGCTTTTCAACATCTATAATTACACCACAGGTTCATGGGACGAGATGGCCATCAGCAACGATTCTGAACTTGGCACCCATAGCGAGGAATGCTCCTGCAACGGGGAAATGCTTATCGTGCCAGCCCTGCGCACAGACGACGGACGACAAGTCCACCTGGCGCTGCAATCAGTGCCTCGCGGCAAGGGGCGCCAGCGTGTGAGCATTTACTACAAGGCGCTGGTCAGCAAGGATGATTTTGATGAGCCGAGCGACTTTGTGGAGGGTTGGAGGCGCTATGAGGTCACAGGCAATTACTCGTCTTACTCAACGATGATTGCCACCAGGGACGGTGACATCGTCTTCTTCCATGAAGACTGCAATGACAACCAGAGCACAACGGCCTACGACCTGTTGTTCCAGCAATTATCCATCGAAATGATTACAAACGGGCGGTACACCGCCATAATACCATAACGAACTATGAATGACATCAAGATACCAGTGCTTGCGGCACCGCTGCAAGGAGTGACCGACAACGTGTGGCGCATGGCGCAACACGAGGTGTTTGGCGGCGTGGACGCCTATTATGCCCCCTTCATGCGTGTGGAACATGGCGAGGTGCGTCGCAAGGACCTGCGCGACGTGGACCCGGAACGCAACGCGGGCATCACGCTCATCCCCCAGATTCTCGCTTGCCAGCCCGACCACGCCCTGATGATGGTCGAAGCCCTCAAGCAGATGGGCTACCAACGCATCGACATCAACCTGGGATGCCCCTTCCCTCCCATTGCCCTTCACCGCAAAGGCTCTGGAATGCTGGCCTATCCCGACCTGGCCGAGGCGCTGTTCATGGCGCTGGCCTCAGTCGAGGGAGTGGAGTACTCCGTGAAGATGCGACTCGGTTGGGACCGCAACGACCAGTGGCACGATATCCTGCCCCTGTTGGATATCATCAGGCCTGTCAACATCGCCGTTCACCCTCGCACGGGCAAGCAGCAGTACAAGGGTGAACTGGACATGGAGCAATTCGAGGCCATACTGGCCACATCGCCATGGCCTGTAATCTATAACGGCAGCCTTCGCAGCGTCGAGGACATTGACGATATCCTCCAGCGCTACCCCACCCTTGCCGCCGTGATGGTGGGCAGTGGTCTTGCTGCCAATCCCGGCATGTTCACACCTGATGCCACGCCCGACGACTACTGCCGCTTCCACGACCTGCTGGTCGACGGCTATACCGAGCAACTCAACGGCGGTGAGGCTCAATTGGTGCGCCACCTGCAGGACATCTGGCAGACGTTCCTGCCCGGCACGGGCCATAAACTCTTCAAGGCCATCCGCAAGTCCCGCACCCTCGACCAGTATCAGAACGCCGCTGCCGCCGCCCTCGCCGACGTCGAGAACGCCCTCAATCCCAAGGAAGAAGATCAGTAACCCGTCCAGTGTGTTTTACCCGACCCGTCCCGTGTGTTGTGGCAATGCCACAACATACCGAACTAGAAGCAAACGAGAAGCAAACAACAAGCATGAATCACTGCCATGGATAGAGAAACCTTTGAGCGGCAGCAGGCATTTGCCGGCGAGCGCAAGCCGTCGATGCTTCGTCGCTGCATCGACCATGATTATCAAGGGCGCTGCATCTATCTCATCACCCTTGTGACCGAGGGACGGCGGCCATTGTTCGGGAAACTGGAGGGAAGAAGTGATGCCGAGAAAGGCAGTCAAGAAGAGCCGCGCATCGTTTTGAACGAATTGGGAGAGGCGGTACAACGCAATTTCCACTCTATCAAGGAGCGGCATCCCGAGATTCATGTCCTCGCATTGCAGATGATGCCCGACCACCTGCATGGGATTCTCTTTGTGAGAGAAAGGATGGACAAGCACCTGGGACAGGCCATCGCAGGCTTCAAAGCCGGCTGCAATAAGGATTACCGCCGTCTTGTCCTGGGAGAAGAGGTTAAGCGAGTTGTGGCGGTGCCACAACATACAGAACCAACCTGCCGGGCCAAAACTTTGGACAACTTGCCGGTGAGGACACTAAGTTGAGTAGACTTTACCCCGACGAGGGTTTCCAAGTGAAAAATATTTATTACCTTTGCAGCCGATTATTTAATAAAAAGTATAAAAGCTATGAAAATCAAATGTTTATTGGCTGCTTTGGCCGTTAGTGTTTTCATGTGTATTCCCACTCAGGCCCAAGATGAGCTGGAAACGCGTCACGAGATAGGAATCAGTTATGGTGCCGTGCCCAACTCGATATGGATTGACATTTTCACCGATGTTATTCCGGCCGCGTTCGGTGAGACTTTTGACAACAACAAACGCGTTGGCCCTATCGGCCTGGAATATTACTATCACACCAGCCCCCTGATTGGTGTTGGTGCCGTTGCCGTGTTTACCACCAACAATGAGGATGCTTTTTACAAAGAAAAACTATCTGAACATCAAACCAAGACTTACTTTTCATTCTTGCCTTCGGTGAAGTTCAACTGGCTGCGCAAGAACAACTGGGGTCTTTACTCTAAGTTGGCAGCGGGTGTCACCTATGCCCATTTTAACTATGAGGACTATGACGAGAACGGCAAAAAGACCGGTCTTGACTCGTCGGCAAAAGACCTGCTGTTCAACTTCCAGGCGTCACTGATTGGCGTTGAGGCCGGCAGTAAGCATGTGCGCGGTTTTGCCGAGTTTGGTATCGGTGAGCAAGGTATTGCCCTGGCCGGTGTGCGTTACAAGTTCTGATACAACAATCAACCTATCATAAAAGCGGTCATAGAGCAGTCTGTGACCGCTTTTTTTGTGGAACTCGTGGATTATCTCTAACTTTGCGCTATAGTTATCAACCCATTTAACCAACCAATCATGATGAAACTGAATCTGATTACATTCGCATCGTCGCTGGCAACACGTGAATCAATTTTCACCGACCATCACGAGCTGCTAGACGCCATCAGCGAGAAATATGACGTGCAGTATATCTTTCCCGAGGATTTGAACGACCAACCCGTTGAGGGCGCCACGATGGTGCTCGTGGGAAGTGGGGGCGTCGAGGAAATGGTCAAGGCAAACATCGATAGCCTGCCGCCCTATGTCGTTCTCATTGCCGACGGCCTGAAAAATTCGCTGGCCGCCTCGCTCGAGATTCTGTCGTGGATGCGCCAGAACAACCGCCACGGGCGCGTGCTGCACGGCCCCGTCAGCTTCATCATCCAGGGCATTGACGATTTTGCCATTGCCCACGATGCCATCGACAAGCTTCATGGCAAACGTGTGGGCGTCATCGGTCATCCTTCAGGATGGCTCATAGCCAGCGGCGTCGATTATGCCGCCATGCGCGAGCGCTGGGGCGTAGAGATGGTTGACGTGCCCCTCGACGAGGTAGTCACGGGTTACGAGGCCGTTGCCGATGACGAGGTGCAGGACATTGCCGACGAGTTCATCAACAAGGCCGTGGACGTCAAGGAACCGTCACGCGACGAGGTCGTCAAGGCCATGCGTCTCTACCGCTCGGTCAAGGGCATTGTGGAGCGATACCACCTGGATGCTTTTACGCTGAACTGCTTTGACCTGATTCCCACGACCCACACCACGGGCTGCGTGGCACTGGCGTTGCTCAATCAGGAAGGCATCCCTGCCGGCTGCGAGGGCGACGAGCAGACCCTGTTGACCATGCTTGCCGTCCAGGCAGCCACAGGCGAAATGACCTTCATGGCCAACCCGTCCAAGATTCTGGACAACGCCGCCCACGAGATGGTGTTTGCCCATTGTACAATCGCCCCGGCGATGACCGACCGCTACATCGTGCGCGACCACTACGAGTCGCTGAGCGGAGTCGCCGTCGAGGGTATTTTCGACCCGATGGACATGACCATCGTCAAATGTGGTGGGGCAAATATGGAGCGCTTCTTCATCAGTCGTGCCCGCCTGCTGGAGTGCACCACCAATCCCAACATGTGCCGCACCCAGCTGCACCTGCGCCTCGATGAGCCTCTGGACTACTTCCTGGAGCGCAGCATCGGCAACCACCACGTGATTGTGCGCGGAGACCATGTTGAAAAACTTATCGCTGTTTTCAAGCAATTAGCCGCTAAGCCTTAATGACCTTAAAGTCTCTAAGGTCATTAAAGTCGTTAGAGTCGTTAAAGTGAACTGCACCCCAAAAGTTTTGTATCTAACTTTTGGGGTGCAGTTCGATTTGAGGATGAGGGTTACTTGTACAATACGTAGGCCGTCATCGGGGCGAGGGTGGCTTTGAGGACACCTTTTTTCACCTGGAAGCGTTGCTTGGTGACCTTGTCGCGGTATTTGCCGTTGGACAAAGTGACGGGAATCTCTACCTGACTGGCCTGCTCGTCGAGGTTGATGACCACGGCGGCCTTGCTGCCACGCTCGACGATAATCTGCTTGCCGTTCTCGCTATAGATGATGTTTTCGGGTTGATTGATATTGCGGTGGCGGAACTCGTTGACAGCGCTCACCACGGGATGCTTGAACTCATCGTTACCTACCTTGCCAATCTCGTTGTCGCCCCAATAGTTCTCGCGGGTGCTGCCGTGAGGACGGGAATAGAACAAGGGGGTACCATACTTGCGTGCGGTTAGGAAGACCCATCCCAGGCGGATGAGCTCGTCGCTCATACCTGCCGAAGCGTGGTCGTTGCAATAGGTGTCGTGCGACTCTACCCAGGTCACGAGGTGGGCCGGATCCACCGAATGATGCCAAGTCAACAAGTTGTCGGCACGGGCATCATGCTTGTTGAGCACGTTGCGCAACACCCAGCCATAGTTGCTGGCGGTCAAGTCCATATATTCGGCATAGCCCTGCTCGGGCACGTTGCGGTCCTGCAGCACCTCGCCGTAGATGAAGAGCTCGTCACGGGGCACGGCCAGCCTTAGGCCCTTCACGGCCTTACGGCCCATGGCCACATCCCAGAAGTCGTTCTGGGGCGACTTGGGGTCACGCATCTCGTTCGGCAGACCGATGTGCTTGGCCGTATCGTAGCGGAAGCCCCTTGCACCGCAAGCCAGCACGTCGTTGACAAACTGCATGTAGTAGTACTGGAAGTCGGGATTCTCGGTGTTCACGTCGGGCAGGGTACCCATCTCACCAGTCGTGCACTGGTAGCGGTCGCTGTAGTCCTTGATGGGCCACAGGCCGTTGGCATGGAACAGGTTCTCGCGGCCGTTCACAGCGCTGTCCAGGCGCGCGTTAATCTGGGTGCGGTCAATCACCGTATGGTTGGGCAACACGTCCACGATGACGCGCAGCCCCATGCGGGTGGCCTCGTCACACATCGCCTTGAACTCGTCGCGCGTTCCCAGCTGGTAGTTGCCGATAGTCCAGTCCGTCGGCTGGTAGTGGTAATACCACTTGCCGTGACCGAACAGTTGGCGCCCGCCGCCTTCGCCCACAACACACTCGTTGATGGGCGAGGTCTGCACAATCGTGTAGCCCGCAGCCTTGATTTCGGGCAGGTGTTCCTTGATGGTGTTGAACGACCACGACCAGGCGTGGAGGATAATCTCGTCATTTCCCTGACTGGTTTGGGCGTGGGCTGACAGGCCCGACATCAAACCCATGACAACAATCAGAGTGGTAGAAATAAACTTTTTCATATACACTAAATTTTGTTTAATCAGTGCAAAGATAGTAAAAAGTTTCTAGTCTCTAGTTTTTTGTCCCTAGTTAGTTTAACATTCCGTTCTCACTAAACGCAAAACCTTGAACTCTCAACTGCAAGCATGAGCGCCATCAAGCAAAAAACTAAGGACTAAAGAGCAGAAACTAAAAACTTTTACTTATATTTGCAGCCGTAATCAAACTACAATTCCTTTAAACCTGTAAGACATTAACAGAATCAAGAAAATGAACGAAATTGAAAAACTGCAACCGACGTGCATCTGGCGCAACTTCTATGCGCTGACGCAGATTCCCCGTCCCTCGGGACATGTTGAGAAAATCCAGCAATTCCTGCTCGACTTCGCCAAGAAGGTGGGCGTGGAGGCCTTCCAGGACCCCGCCGGCAACATCGTGATGCGTAAACCCGCCACTCCCGGTATGGAAAACCGCAAGTGCATCACCATGCAGGCCCACATGGACATGGTGCCCCAAAAGACGCCCGAGTCGAAGCACAACTTCGAGAAAGATCCCATCGAGCCTTACATCGACGGCGAGTGGATCAAGGCCCGCGGCACCACCCTCGGTGCTGACGACGGTCTGGGCGTGGCAGCCATCATGGCAGTCATGGAGGACAACACCCTCAAGCATGGTCCCATCGAGGGCCTCATCACCAAGGACGAGGAGACGGGCATGTATGGCGCCAATGACCTGCCCAAGGGTCAGATGAAGGGCGACATCCTGTTCAACCTCGACAGCGAGACCTGGGGCAAGTTCGTCATCGGTAGCGCCGGCGGTATCGACGTTACCTGCACGCGCAAGTATAACGAGGTGAAGACCGCTGCCGGCGACACCGCAGTGCGCATCACCTTGAAGGGCCTGAAGGGCGGCCACAGTGGCCTCGAAATTCATGAGGGTCGCGCCAACGCCAACAAGCTGATGGCTCGCCTGCTGCAACTGGCCATCGTGGACCACAAGGCCCGCCTCGTGAGCTGGCATGGCGGCAACATGCGCAACGCCATCCCGTTCAAGGCCGAGACCGTAGTCGTTGTTCCCGAGGATAACCTGAAGGGTCTGAAGAAACTCGTCAAGACAATGAAGGCCCAGTTCGAGAGCGAATTCAAACTCATCGAGGATAATGTGGACCTGACCTTGAAGGCCATCGACCGTCCCAAGATGAAGATGGCGCTCGACGACCAGACGACCATCCTGCGCACCCTGTACGCCTGCCACGACGGCGTCGTGCGCTACATCCCCGCCTATCCCAACGTGGTAGAGACCTCCAGCAACCTCGCCATCATCGACATCGAGGACGGCAAGGCCGCTGTTAAGATTCTGGCCCGCTCGGCCCGTGAGGACATGAAGGACTACATCGTCAAGATGTTGATGACCTGCTTCCACCTCGGCGGCTTCAAGGTAGAGACCGGCGGTGACTACATCGGCTGGGATCCCAACCCCGACAGCGAGGCCCTGCACATGCTGCTCGACCTGTACAAGAAACTGTTCAAGGAGGACGGCATCATCCAGGTGGACCACGCCGGTCTGGAGTGCTCCATCATCCTGGGCAAGTACCCGCACATGGACGTCGTGAGCTTCGGTCCCACCCTCAAGAGCCCGCACACCACCATCGAGCGTGCCTACATCCCCGCCGCAGAGCCCTTCTGGAAACTGCTCGTCAAGGCCCTCGAGGAGGCTCCCGTGAAGAAGTAATTAAATTTTTGTATTTCATAAGCGTTGCCGCAGGTCGCCCCAAAGCTCCTGCGGCAATTTTTTCAATACGCTGAAAGAGGATACAAGAAATGCAAAACCTGCACGCACGTGCAGAAAAACGGACAGAACAGGAAAAAACGGAGAAGGAGAGCGCAGCCAGCATTAGGCGTCGGAGCGGTGCTCGAGGATGTCGCCGGGGGTGCAGTCCAGGGCGCGGCAGATGGCGTCGAGGGTCGAGAAGCGAACGGCCTTGGCCTTGCCGGTCTTGAGGATCGAGAGGTTGGCCACGGTGATGCCCACGCGCTCGCTCAGTTCGTTGAGCGACATCTTGCGGCGGGCCATCATCACATCTAAATTAACGATAATCATAGCGCTCTAGGGTTTTAGATGGTTAACTTCTGTTCCTCGGCAGCGTCGTAGGCCAACTTGTAAAGCATGGCGACCAGTACTGCCACAATCGCATAGACAAACGGGGTGTCGGTCAAGCACCAATCGTGTTGGTCCGTGGCCGAGCAGGCATAACCCATGTTGTCACTGATAAACGAATGGATGGGCAGCACAATCGCCATGATCCATAACAGCACCACATTGGCATGGTTGAAAATCGTGCCTCCCTTCAGATGCTTGAGGATGTTGAACACAAACGCAGCCATCAGCCCTGCCAACGTGATAATCATGAGACGGTTGATAACAAACATGGTCAGTTTGCCGCCTATGTTCGGCGAGCCCCAGTTGATGACCCCGTGGCCGCTACCGGTTGTCAAGACAAAGTAGGTCTGGATAGCATAAAACGCCACCCACAAGAGGGTGCAGATGAGCGCGAACACGCACACGGCAGTCAGTACTTTCTTAGATGTCTTTTTCATAATCTTCAATACTTTTGATAAATAATTCCGCCGCAAAGATAAATCAATTTATCGAAAAACAATAAATATATCACGATATTTAAGAAATTTTAATTGTTTTACGAACCAAACAACCGAGGGCGGTCAATACCACCCTCGGCTGAAGAAACTATACTGGCTTTTTTAATGGATTACTTTGTGTTTAGTTAATGATTCCGCGCATCTCTTCGATTGTCATTGCGCCGTAGAGGATGATGACCGCCGTTTCCCCGTCTTCGACAGCAAGCATCAGAAAGATGTTCTGCTCATCTCCCGTCTTGATGAAGATTGAGGCTTGCTCATTTTCCTCGTCAACATCGATAAAATCTTCAAACCCATCCGCCTCGATCCACCGCTCGCAGACGCTCCTCAGGTTTTCCGACGCTTCGGGTGTATTCGCTTTCACTACCTCCAACCTGTCCAGTTTATCGGCCACTGAGCCGACATTTACCCCCATTTTGTCCTGCAATGGCATCATGCGCATCGCAGCCTTGGAGATGGTCACGCAAGAGTAACCCTGCTTCCCCTTGAATTGCTTGGCAAACGACGGCTGGGCACTGGCCACAAAACTCATGGTAGCCAACAGTACTAGTATTGAAATGAACCTTTTCATAATCAGTTTATTGTTAAGTGTTGATTTATCATGTGATTTACATCTTCAATCGTCTCACTGGCCTCGTCCAGTTGATTGAATCCTTTATTGATTACAGTGGAGAATTTCACCAGTGCCATCAAGGCTTCTTCCTCGTCGGCTTCCGAGATTTCCGGCTCTATATCGGCTTTGACATCGGCTTGAGCGAGATGAACGGCTTTATGCCGTTTGACGGACTTCACCGACTTGGCATCACGGGTGACCGGGTTCCAAGACTCTTCGCTTACCTCATCAACCACGATTACGGCGTCTTCATCATTGGTCGATGGTGCCACGTTGCTTTTGTCCGAATTATCGGCTATAACAGGGACTTGATGTCCAAACTGTGTTTCACCGTGTGAGAACCACCATCCCAAACAAACAATCGCGGCAACACAAGCAGCAATAGCAGTCCAGAAAGCACGCCGTCTCCATGTTGCGGGAATGGCCTTTTCGCGCTTCTCCTCCTCTTGCCAGCGGTCGATACTGTCGCTGAGCGATTGCTCTAAATCGGCGGGCACCGCGGGCGTCTCGTGGCGCACTTCATCCAGACCTTTCAGGAGCAAGGAGTCAATGCCATCATCGTTCAAAGCCGTGCGAAGCATCTGCTCCTCTTCGGGCGAGGTCTCGCCGTCATAGAACTTTTGAAGCAATTGGTCTATTTGGTTCTTGTTCATGTTGAAAGCATTGTTTGAAGTTGATTCCTTAACGCTTTTCTTGCTCTACTGAGCAGTACTCTCACATTCACTGCATTCAGGCCCGTAGCCTCCACAATTTCCTGCATTGAGCATTCTCCAAGTTCACGCAGCCTGATTACCTGTTGTTGCTGTGTCGGTAGGTTCGCGATGCATTGTTTGATCAGTCGTGCCGTTTCGTTCCGTTCAATGCCGCTTGAGGAGTCATCCTCGCTGATTATCGGGAGTTCTTCGGGTGGCTTGTCCACAATGTCGGGCGGCACCGTTCTGAGTCGGTCCAGGCACATATTGCGCACCGCCCTCATGCAGTAACCCTGATCGTTGTAGATGTTATTGAGCGAGTCGCGCTTGTCCCATAGCTTGAGATAGACGTCCTGCACAACGTCCTTAGCATCATCCTCATTGCCTAGCATCAGGTATGCCGCTTTATAGAGCCGGGCATTCAGAGGCAGGAAGCGTTGTTTGAACTCGCTGGCGTTCATTCTGTGATGGTTGCGCTACAGATTAGTTGAACATACCCATATTCTCTATATCATCAGACCGCAAAACACCCTTCAGATGCACTACTCCGACCCCATTCTCTTCGTTATCGAAAACAATAATGAGCATCTGGGCGATATGATCACCCTGCTGTTGTGATAAAATGGTCACGTCTTCTTCATCGTCGTTGACACTCACCATCTCTTCCATGTCATCGATGCCTTCATCAAGGATTTGGCGGGCAATGTCCTTCTGCTGGTCGGTCGCATCCTCTATGATGAGAATTTTCACGCTCTCGATTATGCTCTTCGGACCATTTTTCTCTTTTGATTTAGCATCAAACTTAGATTGAATCATGTCCAATATGCCAGGCATTTCCACCAGTTGAACATTGTCGGCTTTAGGGAAAGCGTTGAACGCATCGTCAATACTCCTGCATAAACCCGTGGCAAATGACAGAGCCACAACCGCTAAAACTAAAATCTTTTTCATTTGTCTATCGTATTATTACTGTTATCATTTTGGGGCTGGACAAGTGCACTTTGTCTTGCCCTTCACTCATTATGACGTTGTACAACCCCAAAATGTTACATCGAAGTAAATAATTTTTGTCGCCTGCTTGGTTTTTTCTATAAATCTTTTTCCATGAATCTAATACATTTAAAAAAAATGCAATGCACAAGTAAACTTGGCATTGCATTCGCCTTGCACTATTAATGAAGAAGTTGGTGTCCTGCAGCACTGCATCGAAGAAGATGTCGCCTGCATCGACGTCTTTGCGGGTGATCATCCCGAAGATGTCTAGGTTCTGCGGACAGTCTGCCAGGGGCAGTTCTATTTCCATTGAGTAGTCATCGGCATCGGTGAAGATGCGGTTCTCCGAAAATTTGTGCAAGCCGAAGGCAAAGTAAAGCAAGCTTTAACTTTGCTGAGGCGCCGCCAAATTTATCCAAACATACTCTATCGAGGACCCCTTCTTCAGCGCTGCCTGTTTTCCGTTTATCGTCAGTATCATAAAGAATAGCGGTTGATTTACTCTGACAAAGGTAAATCAACCGCGTATGCTGTGAAAAGACGGGGATTATGGCATAACATTCAAAGGGCCAATGTTATCAGTCAAGATGACACCGCCATTAAAACAGTTATCAAATCCTTTGTTTTCTCTCGTTAACAAGTCAGTCCCTTTTTTGAATATGTTATTCTTTACTATCAATTTTTTCTCAAAGATGCAATCAAAGAAACTGAAGAAGCCATTAAAGATATTATGCGATATGATCATTTCGTCATTATTATGCCCTCCCATCTGGTAATCGATATCAGACATTACGATATTTCCTGTAAAATTCAGACCAGCACCAAACACAGTTGAATGAATACCTAATATGTCAATAATACAATTACAGATAGTCACTTTGCCCGAAAATCTAACCGCCATTATATCAAGTTCATGAATATGGCAATGCTCAAGAGTCATGCCTTCACTTTCACAGTCATGTCCATCAACAGTGAATTCATCAATACGCTCTATTATTTGATTCTTTATTTCTAGCATAACCTGTTAGAGAATTTTTATTAGGCAAAGGTAGCGATTTATTTCGCTAAACACTCATTTTCTTTTATTTTTCGGTGATTTCTTATTCATGAAAATGATTAGGTCAGGAAATAAGCCAAAATTCCAACAATAATTATAAGAAAAATACAACCATAACTTCGGTTAGCCATTTCATTCGTGAATATGTCCAACTCATTATCTTTGTCAATCTTTCCTTCTTGTGCTGGGTGTAGCAGTTCCTTAAAGCGCACATCCTTCCTTCTAATATATCGCAAATATACGAATCTAATAAAAGTACCAAGATATAATTCCAGTAGATTTCGGAATAAATACTCCATTACAACTAAATTTAGTATTAACTACAGATTGATTCTTGCAAAGGTAGCAAAAATCATGCCTAAACACTTCATTTTCTCTTAGATTTCGGTGATTTAGATAAATCGTTCTCGTTCGGCAATGCTCATGCAAGCATGGCATTGCGCTTACTTAATCACGATTTTATTGTTCATGAGGCGCTGGTACTCGTCCTGCGCCTGGTTGGATAAACTTGGCGGCGCCTCCTTCTGCTACTGCTGCTCAAGGCGTTTCGTCTTGAGATTCTCCCTCGTTTTACAGCGACTTGATGTCTCCGGCGCTTTCGGGCATCAGGTAACGGGTTCCTGTGTCCTTGCTGATCTGTTCACGGAACTGCTGGTCATAACCAGGTGTAGTGTAGCGCCCTGGAACGACGACGCCATTCTCTGAAGGCTTCATGATCTGGTCGTTGTGCTTCACGGCGATGAGGCGGAAGAGCTTGTCCCAACGCTGCATCATCCGGTCGGTGTAGGCGGCACTTTTGCTGGTGAGGTAGCTGACGCGCTCACGCTTGGTGAGAGACTCTATGTCTTTCAATACCTGCGCCTGGTCGGCGGCATAGAAGTCCTCCAATTCCTGCTGCGCCTCGCGCAGGTCGCCTATCATGACGCTGTAGCGCGGATAAATCATGTTGGCCACGACATTGTTCACCCAGAAAGCGCTGCGCTCGCTGAACTCGTTGCTCAAATTGTTCTCACGGCGGAAGGCTTCGGGCACCTCGTTCACGCAGCAATACACAGGCACGTAGGCTACCATGTTGGCATCGTCGCAGTTGAAGTACATGATGCCTCCCACGTCATCGGGTAGCCAGTTGCGAAGCTGTGATACCAGCGTGAAACCCGATTGCGGGGTGCCGATGGCACGCTCACGGAAATAGTTCTTTCCATCGACTTCCCAGTTCATGGGCATCGGACGATAAGGTGAACTCCATGGGCCCGCACTCATGTCTGCCGTCATGTCGAGCGGCGTGCCCTCGTAATGGTCGCGCATGTCATTCATGATGTCACGCACAGACACCTTGCGGTCGGGCTTGATGTAAAGCGGCAAATGGTCGCAGACGTCATACTGGCCGTTGATATAGGGCAAGTACTTGTCCATCTCAGCCTTGTCGTAGTGGTGGCGGAAGAAACTCCACACACGGGCATCGGCATAGCGCACCTTGGAGAAGGAGATAGGGCAATAGGCATCGCGGAAGCTGAAGTCCTCATCCTTGCCACTGAAATAGCCTTTCTCTCGGGCAAAGGAAATCACGTCCTTGGAATACAGGCAGTTCTTGGGGTCTTTCAACGGGAACTGGCGTATGCGTGAGAGGTTGGCATGGGCGCAGATGCAGTCATCAGGGATGCGAACGGCTACCCACACGGCACCTTTCACACCAGGACCCTTGCCCATGATCTCAAGAATCCAAGCCTCGTTCTTGTCACACACGGTGATGGTCTCTCCAGTGCTGCGATAACCATACTCCTGTAAGAGGTCGGTCATGATGATGATAGCCTCACGTGCCGTAGCTGCACGCTCCAGTCCCAGATACATCATGGTGAAATAGTCGAGCAATCCTTCAGGGTTCTGCAGCTCCAGGCGGCCATCGAAGGTGGTTTCAACGATGCTCACCTGCTTCTCGTTAATATGGCCGATGACGTTATAGGTGTATTCCACTTGAGGTATATAACCTCTCACGGCTCCCCTGCCCCACTCACGGATAGCAATCATCTCGCCCTTCTCATGCCTGCCCGCTGGAGTGTGCGACATGGAGCCGGCGAAGCCATAGCCATCACAATTATACGTACAAATCACAGAGCCATCTACCGACGCTGCCTTACCAACAATAAGGTTAGTACATGCCCATGACGGAGTGACTGCCAGCGCCAACATCGCCACGAGGGAAAAGAGAAATTGATTCGTTTTCATATTTTACATTTTTTGTGCAAACCGAACGCCATGAAACTTGCTTCAATGGAAGAGACGCCGCCAAAAATATTCAAATTTCCATTTAACGTTTTTTCTATAGGGGACAAAGGTAGCGATTTTTTCGCTAAAGACTTCATTTTCTCCTATTTTTCAACGATTTGGATAAATCGTTCACGCTCGGCAATGCTCATGCAAGCATGGCATTGCTCTCACTTAACCACAATTCTATTGTTCTTGAGGCGCCGGTACTCGTCCTACGCTTGGTTTGACAAACTTGACGGCGTCATGGGATGGCCCGCATTTTCAATAGGTCATACCATTTTTAAAAGCTATTCCTCGGCCTTTGAAAGCAAGCTTTCATGTCCTGAACACAACTTTAAAAAAAGAAATGGCAAATAATTTGGCATTTCGCTCGGCTTGCAGTACCTTTGCAGCCTGTAAAACCAGTTAGCATAAAAACGACTAATAACTAACTATATCAGTTTTTTCAAAATTTATGAGTAAGGAAAAGAAATTCATGACGTGTGACGGTAACCAAGCTGCCGCCCACATCAGTTACATGTTCACTGAGGTAGCCGCTATCTACCCCATCACTCCGTCATCAACGATGGCCGAGCACGTGGAC
>JAFYYI010000009.1 GCA_017557665.1 Muribaculaceae bacterium
CATTCCAGAATGAGCTCAGCGAGGACGATGCTAAGGAGCTGAAGGCTAACGGCTGCTGGTGCTGCTGCGAGGTTTCCAACATGGGTTGCCAGCCCGGCGCTATCCACTTCTTCCAGAAGAATGGCGTTCTCTTTGCTCCCGGTAAGGCTGTCAACGCTGGTGGCGTAGCTACCTCTGGTCTCGAGATGACCCAGAACGCTGCTCACCTCAGCTGGTCAGCTAAGGAAGTTGACGAGAAGCTCCACTGGATCATGGAGAACATCCACGAGCAGTGCGTGAAGTTCGGTACTCAGGCCGACGGCACCATCGACTACGTGAAGGGCGCTAACATCGCCGGCTTCATGAAGGTCGCTCAGGCTATGCTCGAGCAGGGTGTCATCTAATCCCGCTTGAAGAGATTGCTTAACTAAACCGAGTTATCCTAAGGGCAGGTTGTCATCACTGGCAACCTGCCTTTTTATGCTCACTGCGCTCGCGGTTTAGTGATCAGTGAGTGTCAGCCTTTCGCTGGCAGGAAGGCGGATGCTTCTTTAAGGTCTAACCATTAACCTGCAACTGCAGCGTGCTTTTAATATAAATTACCACTTTTACCGCTTGAATCTATGAAACTTTGACTATCTTTGCAACTTGGAATAATTGCATTATCTATGAACGAAAACGAAAAACTGATTCAATCTATCATCGAAGCAATTCAAGAAAAGAAAGGACACGACATTGTCCATGTTGATCTCACCAGTATAGAGACCGCCGCAGCCCAAGGCTTTGTCATCGCTACTGGAAACACCCCCATGCAGGTGGCCACTGTGGCCGACAGCGTGCGCGAATACGTGGAGAAAAACGCAGGTCAGCGACCCTTCAACTACGACGGTTATCAGAATGCCCAGTGGGTCATCATCGACTACGGCAACATCTTCGTGCATGTGTTTGTGCCCGACTTCCGTGAGCGTTACAATCTGGAGCAACTCTGGGCCGACGCGCGCATCAACAAGATACCCGATCTCGATTAATAGGCTATACACTATAGGAAAAGATAATGGCAAACAACAATAATCAACGCAAGGGACCCAAGTTCAACATCTTCTGGATGTACGGACTTATTTTGCTCTTCCTGTTGACCATGTTCTGGATGAACCAGGATGGGACGGTGGCGCAGAAGGTGACGTGGTCCCAATTTGAGACGATTGCCAAGAAGAACTGCATCAAGTCGGTCACGGTTTACACCAACAAGGATTATGTCGAAGCCGTGTTGGTGGACTCTTTGCCCCAGGATGTCAAGGATCTCTTGAAGCAGAATGCGGTTACCGAACCGTCAATGTTCGGTCAGCAGACGGCTGGCCAGAGCAACAAGATATCGGTGGAGATTTCCAGTCCTGACAAGTTCACCGAGAACGTGGAGAAATGGAAGACCGATGGCGTGTTCAATGCCGACGTCAACTATGAGAAGTCCAGCGACTACTCGATGATATTCTGGTACTTCGGGCCGGTCGTGCTCCTCGTGCTTCTCTACTTCCTGATGTTCCGTCGCATGGGCGGCGGTGGCTCGGGTGGTGGCATCTTCAGCGTCGGTAAGTCCAAGGCTAGACTCTTTGACAAGGACAACGACACCAAGGTCACATTCAAGGATGTGGCTGGACTCGCCGAGGCCAAGGTGGAAATCGCCGAGATTGTCGACTTCCTCAAGAACCCCAAACACTATACCGCCCTCGGCGGCAAGATTCCCAAGGGTGCACTGCTCGTGGGGCCTCCTGGAACCGGAAAGACCTTGCTGGCCAAGGCTGTGGCAGGTGAGGCCGACGTGCCTTTCTTCTCAATGTCGGGTTCCGACTTCGTCGAGATGTTTGTCGGCGTCGGTGCCTCACGTGTGCGTGACCTTTTCCGTCAAGCCAAGGAGAAAGCACCTTGTATCGTCTTCATCGACGAGATTGATGCCGTGGGACGTGCCCGTGGCAGCAAAGCAAACCTGGGCTCCAACGACGAGCGCGAGAGCACCCTCAACCAGTTGCTCACCGAGATGGACGGCTTCGGCAGCAATAGTGGCGTCATCATCCTGGCCGCCACCAACCGAGCCGACATCCTGGACAAGGCCCTGCTGCGTGCCGGACGCTTCGACCGTCAGATTTACGTCGAGTTGCCTGAGCTCAGCGACCGCAAAGAGATTTTCCAGGTTCACCTGCGTGACGTAAAGACCGACGGCTCGGTTGACCTCGACTTGCTCTCGAGGCAGACACCGGGCTTCTCGGGTGCCGATATCGCCAACGTCTGCAACGAGGCAGCGTTGATTGCCGCACGTCACAAGAAACAGGCTGTGCAACGTCAGGACTTCATGGACGCCATCGACCGCATTGTCGGTGGTTTGGAAAAGCGTTCCAAGGTCATCACCGACGAGGAGCGCCACTCAATTGCCGTCCACGAGGCCGGACACGCTACCGTGAGCTGGCACCTGCGCTACGGCGACCCCCTCATCAAGGTTACCATCGTGCCGCGCGGCAAGGCGCTGGGCGCCGCATGGTATCTGCCCGAGGAGCGCCAGATTGAGCCCAAACAGGCTCTCTTGGACAAGATTTGCTCCCTCATGGCCGGACGTGTCGCCGAGGACATGTTCCTGGGCTTCATCGATACCGGTGCCCTCAACGACCTGGAGCGTGCCACCAAGATTGCCTATGCCATGGTCACATACTATGGCATGAGTGAGAAGATCCCCAACATATCCTATTATGACACATCGGGCGAAGCCTATGGTTTCACCAAGCCTTATAGCGAAGACCGTGCACGCACCATCGACTCCGAGGTGCAGCACATCATCGACGAGCAGTATGAGCGTGCGCGTGAAATTCTCACACGCTACCAGAAGGGGCACCACGAGTTGGCAGACCTCTTGCAGCAGCGTGAGGTGATTTATACCGAGGACGCCGAGCGCATCTTCGGCCCGCGTCAGTGGCAGTCAAGGACCGAGTCCATCCTCAACGATGCCGCGGCCAGTGACGCCACCTCCAGTGAGGCCCCGGCCGACGCTGCCCCGGCAGGTGATGGCGAGGGAAACATCACGGTGACACCACCGCCCTTTGAACAAAGTGACAAATAATTCCGATAATCCGTTTTTGTTATGCCAGTAATTCAATTCAATGAGACTCAGAAGGCGGCTATCGTCAGCTTGCTCGTCGAGATGATCAATGCCGACAGGGTGGTGGACCCGAGCGAATGCGCCGTGTTCAACACCATCTGCGTCGAGTATTCCATCAGCGAGGACACTTTTAATATCGGACGTTCGCTGGACAGCATGGTGGCGGTGCATATCATGAAGAACATGAGCGACGCCCAGAAGATCGCTACCGCACAGTTGCTGATTCGGGTCATCGACGCCGACGCCAAGGATGATGACAACGAGATCAGGCTCTTTAATATAATATGTAAGTCAACGGGTGTTGATGTCCTCGTCAATGCCAAGTATGGAGGCGAATAAGCCTGTACACATTATATATAATAAAACGGGATAGAATCTACCATTTGGCGGCTCATTGAGGTTTTCAATGGGCCGCCAATTTTTTTAATTTTTTTCGCTGAAAAATTTTTAAAATAAGTACCTGATAATCAATGAATAAGAGTGGTCATTAACAGCCGAAAACGGTAATTGTTAATAACTTCGACGAAAAAAAGTTGCTAAAAAATTTGGCCAGTATCAAAATCGGTTATAATTTTGCACCGCTTTTCGTCCTAAAAGGGGCGTGAAAGTAACTCAAAAACGAGTTCTTTGACATGTTTGCAACAATGACGTAGTACAAGAGAACAGGGACAATAAAATGTCCCCGTTGATTCTGAAACATCATAGTACAATAGAGCAGGAATCATCAAGGGTCAGAAAAATCAACTCAGTCGAGTGTTGCGTTTTCATTTAATTCTTGCAAAAGAAGAAACGATAATACAACAACGAAGAGTTTGATCCTGGCTCAGGATGAACGCTAGCGACAGGCTTAACACATGCAAGTCGAGGGGCAGCGCGGTGGTGGCAACACCGCTGGCGGCGACCGGCGCACTGGTGAGTAACACGTATGCGACCTGCCCCGGACAGGGGGATAAACCCGGGAAACTGGGCCTAATACCCCATATGCCTCAGGGATGCATGTCCTTGAGGTGAAAGATCCGTCGGTCCGGGATGGGCATGCGGCGCATTAGCTTGTTGGCGGGGCAACGGCCCACCAAGGCGACGATGCGTAGGGGTTCTGAGAGGAAGGTCCCCCAC
>JAFYYI010000010.1 GCA_017557665.1 Muribaculaceae bacterium
GGGCTTCACCTTGTCCTCAAACTTGTCGAGTGACTGCTGATTCAGAATGACGGCAGTGTCGAAAGCGTTGAGGATGGGGGAGCACACGCGCTCATCGCTGACGATGACGGTAACGTTGGCCGTGCCGCCACGCATCTCCGGGCCGTATGAAGGCATCCAGCTGACTTCCTTGTCCTGCATGATACCACTATAAGCAAGGATCTTACCCATTGACAAGACGCCTTGTCCGCCGAAACCGGCTATAATAATTTCTTCTGTCATAGCTTTGTCGTTTTTAGTTATTTCTTAATCAGCTCGAAATTGTCCTTAAGGTCGCCCAAAGGATAGACGGGCAGCATGTTGTCTTGCAGCCATTTGTTGGCGTCGACGGCGCTCATCTTCCAGTTGGAGTTGCAGTTCGAAACGATTTCAACGAAGTTGACACCGTTCTTGTTCTCAATCTGGTTCTGGAAAGCCTTTTTGATGGCCTTCTTAGCGTTACGCACAGCGGCGGGGCTGAATACAGCTTGACGGGTGACATAGCGGGTGCCAGGAAGTTGAGCCAACAATTGGGTGATTTGGAGCGGGAAACCATTGTTAGGCGTTCCGTCGGGCCACTGAGGCATACGGCCATAAGGCGTGGTGGCGGTCTTCATGCCCACCAAAGTGGTAGGAGCCATCTGACCACCGGTCATGCCGTAAATACCGTTGTTGACGAAGATCATGGTGATGTTCTCACCACGGTTGCAGGTGTGGATGGTTTCGCAGGTGCCGATAGCAGCGAGGTCGCCATCGCCTTGATAGGAGAATACGACCTTGTCAGGCCAAACACGCTTGATGCCAGTGGCGCACGCCGGGGCGCGGCCGTGGGCGGCTTCAACGAAGTCGACGTCGAAGTAATCGTATGCCATAACAGCGCAGCCTACTGGGGAGACGCCGATGGTCTTGTCGTCAACGCCAAGTTCTTCAAGCACTTCGGCGATGATGCGGTGCACTGTGCCGTGACCGCAGCCTGGGCAGTAGTGGAAAGGTTTTTCCGTCAGCAGCTTTGATTTCTGATAAACCAAGTTTTCAGGCTGGATAATATCTTGTAATGTGATTTCTGCCATTGTCTTATTCTCCTATAATTTGTTTCTTCATAGCTTCGAGAACTTCTTCCGGGGTGTGGATGATACCACCGACGCGGCCGAAGTGTTCGCTCTTGACACGACCGTTGCAAGCCAGACGAACGTCTTCGATCATCTGACCGCAGCTCAATTCAACAGAAAGGAATCCCTTGACGCCCTTGTCGATGAGGCTTTCGATAGCCTTGGTGGGGTAGGGCCACAGGGTAATGGGACGGAGCAGACCGACCTTCAGGCCGGCAGCGCGGCCGAGTTGCACCGATTTTTGGGCGATACGGGCGCTGGAGCCGTAGGCGACGAATACATATTCGGCATCGTCACAGTCAATCATTTCGTAGCGGACTTCATTCTTGGTCACTTCATCATACTTGCGCTGGAGGTGACGGTTGTGCTCTTCCATGCGGGCGGAGTCGAGGTCCAAAGAGGTGATGACGCGGTGTTGCGTACCACGCTTGCGGCCAGTGAGAGCCCAAGGATATTTAGCTTTAACTTCTTCTTCGGTAAGGCGGGGTTTCTGCTCAGGCAGAACGACCTTTTCCATCATTTGGCCGATAGCACCATCGGAGAGGATGCAAACTGCCATACGATACTTGAAGGCGAGGTCGAAGCCCAGCGGCACGAAGTCGGCCATTTCCTGGACGGAGGCAGGGGCGAGGACAATGTTACGGTAGTCGCCATTGCCACCACCTTTAGTGTTTTGGAAATAGTCGGCCTGAGAGGGTTGGATGGTGCCAAGGCCCGGGCCGCCACGGACGACGTCGGCGAAAACGCAAGGCACTTCAGCACCGGCGATGTATGCCAGACCTTCCTGCTTCAGGCAAACGCCTGGGCTGGACGAAGAAGTCATGACATGCTTGCCAGCTGCACCAGCGGCATACACCATGTTGATGGCTGCCAATTCACTTTCTGCTTGAAGAACGACCATACCGGTGCGTTCATAAGGGTTCTGTTCCGACAGATACTCGATCACTTCCGACTGGGGA
>JAFYYI010000011.1 GCA_017557665.1 Muribaculaceae bacterium
AGCTTGCGGATCACGAAGGGCTTGTACAGCTCGGCTGCCATGTCCTTGGGGATACCGCACTCACCCATCTTCAGTTCAGGACCTACAACGATAACCGAACGGGCTGAATAGTCCACACGTTTACCGAGCAGGTTCTGACGGAAGCGGCCCTGCTTACCCTTGAGGCTGTCGCTCAAGGACTTGAGGGGACGGTTGGAGTCGCTCTTGACGGCACTCGACTTGCGGGAGTTGTCAAGCAATGAGTCGACAGCCTCCTGCAACATACGCTTCTCGTTGCGCATGATGACCTCGGGGGCCTTGATCTCGATGAGTCGTTTCAGGCGCGTGTTGCGGATGATGACGCGGCGATACAGGTCGTTCACGTCGCTGGTGGCAAAGCGGCCACCATCGAGCGGAATGAGGGGACGCAACTCGGGCGGGATGACGGGAATCACCTTGAGAATCATCCACTCGGGACGGTTCATGCCCTTGCTGGCGCGGAACGATTCCACTACCTGCAGGCGCTTCAAGGCTTCGGTCTTGCGCTGCTGCGAGTTCTCCTTGTAGGCACGGTCACGCAGGGTGTTGGCCAGAGAGTCCAAGTCGAGTTCGGCCAGCAGGTCGTAGATAGCCTCGGCACCCATCTTGGCGATGAACTTGTCGGGGTTGTCATTCTCGAGTGCCTGGTTCTCGCTGGGCAGTTTCTCCATGATGGCAACATACTCGTCCTCGGTGAGCAGATCATACTTCTGCAACTCGCGGCTTTCTGTACCGTTTTCATACTTCACACCTGCGGGATTGATAACGACATAACGCTCATAGTAGATAATCATGTCGAGCTTCTTGGTGGGGATACCCAACAGATAACCAATCTTGTTGGGCAACGAACGGAAGTACCAGATGTGAGCCACCGGCACCACCAGCTCGATGTGACCGCTGCGCTCGCGGCGAACCTTCTTCTCGGTCACCTCGACACCGCAATGGTCGCACACGATACCCTTGTAACGGATGCGCTTATACTTACCGCAATGGCACTCATAGTCCTTCACGGGACCGAAGATGCGCTCGCAGAACAAGCCGTCGCGTTCAGGCTTGTAGGTGCGGTAGTTGATCGTCTCGGGTTTGAGAACCTCACCATGTGAATTCTCCAGGATTTCGTCGGGCGAAGCCAGACTGATGGAAATCTTGGTGAAATTGTTCTTTATCTTTGTATCTTTCTTGAAAGCCATAGTAGTGAGCGTTATTAATCGAGTTTCACATTGAGACACAGTCCGCGCAACTCGTGCAGGAGCACGTTGAGCGATTCGGGAATGCCCGGGGTGGGCATGGGATCACCCTTGACGATGGCTTCATAGGCCTTGCTGCGGCCCACTACGTCATCACTCTTGACGGTGAGAATCTCCTGGAGCACATGGCTGGCACCAAAGGCCTCCAGTGCCCAAACCTCCATCTCACCGAAACGCTGGCCACCAAACTGGGCCTTACCGCCCAGAGGCTGCTGCGTGATCAGGCTGTACGGGCCAATCGAGCGAGCATGCATCTTGTCCTCTACCATGTGGCCGAGCTTCAAGAAGTAGGTCACGCCCACGGTAGCCTTCTGGTCGAAGGGCTCGCCAGTGGCGCCGTCATAGAGCTGCGTCGTGCCGGCACGCGGCAGACCAGCCTTGTCGGTCCAAGCGTTGAGATCATCGAGGCTGCAGCCGTCGAAGATGGGCGTAGCGAACTTGACGTCAAGCTCACGGCCAGCCCAACCGAGGACGGCCTCGAAAATCTGACCCAGATTCATACGTGAGGGCACACCCAGGGGGTTGAGCACCAGGTCGACGGGAGTACCGTCGGCGAGGAAAGGCATATCCTCCTGGCGAACGATGCGCGACACGATACCCTTGTTACCATGGCGACCTGCCATCTTATCGCCGACGCTGATTTTGCGCTTCTTGGCGATGTAGACCTTGGCCAGCTGCATGATACCCGAGGGCAACTCGTCACCGATGCTGATGTCGAGCTTCTTGCGCTTGAGTTCGGCCTCATAGGCCTTGCTCTTGTGCAGGTAGTTCATCACGGTGGCACGGATGAGTTCGTTGCGGTGGCTGTCGGCAGTCCAACGGCTCAGGTTGATGCTGTCGAAGTTCTCGATGCCCATGATGATCTCACGGGTGAACTTCTCGCCCTTAGGCACGACTTCCTCGTCCATATAGTTCTTCACGCCCTGCGAGATGCGACCCTCGGTCAGGGTGTTCAGTTTCTCGATCAGGATGCCGTGCAGTTCCTCCTGACGTGCCTTGTACTCATTGTCAAGTGCCTCGATCTCGGGGTCAACACCACGAGTGCGTTTCTTGACGGCACGGGCAAACAGGCGGGTGCCGATGACAACGCCCTTGAGCGACGGGTTGGCCTTCAACGAAGCGTCCTTCACGTCACCGGCCTTGTCGCCGAAGATGGCACGCAACAGTTTCTCCTCAGGAGTGGGATCGCTCTCACCCTTCGGGGTGATCTTACCAATCAGGATATCGCCGGGGATGACGTGAGCACCCACGCGGATAATACCGCGCTCGTCGAGGTCCTTGGTGGCATCCTCGCTCACGTTGGGGATATCGTTGGTCAATTCCTCCATACCACGCTTAGTCTCGCGCACCTCGAGGGTGTACTCGTCCACGTGGACACTGGTAAGGATGTCCTCACGCACGAGGCGCTCGTTGATCACGATAGCGTCCTCATAGTTGTAACCCTTCCAGGGCATGTAAGCCACCTTGAGGTTGCGGCCCAATGCCAACTCACCGTCCTGGGTCGAATAACCCTCGGTGAGAATCTGTCCCTTGACCACACGGTCGCCGGCGTCACAGATGGGACGCAGGTCGATGGTCGTGCTCTGGTTGGTCTTGCGGAACTTGGGCAACTTGTACTCCTTGACAGCGCTGTCGAAGGAGACGAACTCCTCGTCCTCGGTGCGGTCGTAGCGGATGCGGATCACGCTGGCGTCAACAAACTCTACAACACCGTCGCCCTCGGCCTGCAGCTGAGTGCGGCTGTCATAGGCCATGCGCTGCTCGATGCCGGTGCCCACGATGGGCGCCTCGCTGCGCAACAGAGGCACAGCCTGGCGCATCATGTTCGCACCCATCAGAGCGCGGTTAGCATCGTCATGCTCCAGGAACGGGATGAGGGCTGCAGCGATCGACGCGATCTGTTGGGGAGACACGTCCATGAGCTCTACATCCTCGGGGGCAACAACGGGGAAGTCGGCGTTCTTGCGGGCCTTGACACGGTCGCGCATGAAGGTACCGTCCTCGTTGAGCGGAGCATTACCCTGAGCGATGATGCGGTCTTCCTCGTCCTCGGCGGTGAGGTAGACGATGTGCTCATTGTCCAGGTCGACCTTGCTGTCCTCCACCTTGCGGTAAGGAGTCTCGATAAAGCCCAGATTATTGATCTTGGCATACACGCACAACGACGAGATCAGACCGATGTTGGGACCCTCAGGGGTCTCGATCGGGCACAGACGGCCGTAGTGGGTGTAGTGAACGTCACGCACCTCAAAGCCTGCACGCTCTCGCGACAGACCGCCAGGACCCAGGGCGCTCATACGGCGCTTGTGGGTAATCTCGGCCAGCGGGTTGGTCTGGTCCATGAACTGGGACAGCGCGTTGGTGCCGAAGAAGGTGTTGATCACGCTCGAGATGGTCTTGGCGTTGATCAGGTCGATGGGGGCGAACTGCTCGGTGTCACGCACGTTCATGCGCTCACGAATCGTGCGGGCCATACGAGCCAAGCCCACGCCGAACTGGTTGTACAACTGCTCGCCCACGGTGCGGACGCGACGGTTGCTCAAGTGGTCGATATCGTCAACATCTTCCTTGCTGTTGATCAGGCCAATGAGATACTTAATGATCTCGATGATGTCCTCCTTGGTGAGCACGCGCTTGTCGGCGTCGGTGTTCAGACCCAGCTTGGTGTTGATGCGGAAACGGCCCACCTCGCCCAGGTCATAGCGCTTCTCGCTGAAGAAGAGGTTGGTGATCACCTCACGGGCGCTGTTGTCATCGGGCGGCTCGGCATTGCGCAACTGGCGGTAGATGAAGTTAACGGCTTCCTTACCACTGTTACAGGTGTCCTTGTTCAGTGTGTTGAAAATGATCTTGTAGTCTTCGGTGTTCACATCCTCGCGGTGAAGCAGGATCGTGGAAACGCCCGAGTCCAGGATTTCGACAATATTCTCCTCCTGCAGCTCGGTGTCACGGTCGATGATCACATCATTACGCTCGATGCTTACTACCTCGCCGGTATCCTCGTCCACAAAGTCCTCACTCCATGACCTCAGCACGCGGGCAGCGAGCTTGCGGCCCACAGCCTTCTTGAGGTTGGTCTTGTTGACCTTCACCTCGTCGGCCAGGCCGAAGACTTGGATGATGTCATTGTCATTCTCCAGTCCGATGGCACGCAGCAACGTGGTCACCGGTAATTTCTTCTTACGATCGATGTAGGCATACATCACATTGTTGATGTCGGTTGCGAACTCGATCCACGACCCGCGGAAGGGGATAATGCGAGCCGAATACAGCTTCGTGCCGTTGGCATGCAAGCTCTGACCGAAGAACACACCAGGAGAGCGGTGCAGCTGTGAAACAACAACACGCTCGGCACCATTGATAACAAAGGTGCCTTTCTCGGTCATGTACGGGATGGAACCCAGGTACACGTCCTGAACCTCGGTGGGGAAATTGTGGTCGGGGTCGGTGCAATAGAGCTTGAGTTTTGCCTTCAGGGGCACACTGTAGGTCAAGCCGATGTCCAAACACTCGTCGATGGAGTAGCGGGGCGGGTCGATATAATAGTCAAGGAATTCAAGCTTAAAGTTGTTGCGGGTGTCCTCGATGGGGAAATTCTCGGCAAAAACTTTATAGAGTCCCTCGTTTTTTCTTTTCTCAGTCGGTGTATCCAGTTGAAGGAAATCACGGAATGACTGTAACTGCACGTCGAGGAAATCGGGATAGGGATAAGGATTTCTTACTCGCGCGAAATTGACTCGTTCTTTTTTTGAAGCTGACATTGACAATGAAGTTTTGTGAACTCAGATATAATGCTGAAATGCTAAATAATGGGCGCTCAACCACCCGTCGCGGCTTGTAGAGACAGAAAAACACTCCCGCGGGGCGGTGTGAGTGGGGTCGTGATATTCATCGGACGGGTTGCCGCGGCAACGGGAGTGTCCCGTGCCGCGGACAACTCCGATGAATCATCTTGAGTGCAGGTCAAATTTGACACAAAAAGGTTAAGAACCCACTCGCGTTGGGGATTCTTAACCCAAACACCCGTTAACGGGGTGCTATTATTTCAGTTCAACCTCAGCACCAAGGCCTTCGATCTCAGCCTTAAGGGCCTCGGCCTCATCCTTGGAAGCACCCTCCTTGAGGGTAGCGGGAGCCTTGTCAACAAGATCCTTAGCGTCCTTCAGACCAAGGCTGAGGAGCTCCTTAACCTTCTTGATCACCTGGAGCTTCTGAGCACCAGCGGCCTTGAGGACAACGTCGAACGAGGTCTTCTCCTCGGCCTCAGCGGCACCAGCGGCAGCGGGACCAGCGGCAACAGCAACAGCTGCAGCGGCGGGCTCAATGCCATATTCGTCTTTCAAAATCTGAGCGAGTTCGTTAACTTCCTTTACGGTGAGGTTCACTAACTGTTCTGCAAAAGCTTTCAAATCTGCCATAATAGTATGGATTTAAAATTGGTTGTTTTTAATTTTTGTTTAGTTTTCTTTTTTGGATAAGGTTTCCAGGACTCCGTGGAGCTTATTGCCACCCGACTGGAGAGCACTGATAACGTTCTTGGCCGGCGACTGCAGCAATGCCACAACATCGGCGATGAGCTCGTTCTTGCTCTTGATAGCTACCAGAGCGTCGAGGTTCTGCTCGCCAACATAGACGGTCTCCTCAACATAAGCAGCCTTGAATGCGGGGATGGTCTCCCTCTTACCGCGGAATTCCTTGATGAGTTTAGCAGGCGCGTTACCCGTGTCGCTGAGCAACAGGGTCGTCGGACCAGCCAGGGAGTCATAGAGGCCACTGTAGTCGATGTCACAAGCATCCATGGCCTTCTTCAGCAGGGTGTTCTTGACAACCATCATCTTGATACCAGCCTTGAAAGCAGCGCGGCGCAGGTCCACGGTCTTCTCAGCGTTCAACGATGTGGTGTTAGCCAGATAAACTACACTATACTTGTCAAGAGTGTCCTTGATCTTCTCGATCATTAAGGTTTTATCTTCCTTCTTCATTTCGTTCTTGTCGTTTTAAAATGTTTAAGCCTCGATGGACTTGGGATCAACCTTGATACCCTTGCTCATGGTGCTTGAAAGATAAATGCTCTTGATGTACGTACCCTTGGCAGCGGCGGGCTTCAGCTTGATGAGCGTGTTGATGAACGCGGCAGCGTTGTCGCGGATCTGCTCGGGGGTGAAGGATACCTTGCCAATGGAGGTGTGTACAATACCACCCTTATCGACCTTGAAGTCGATCTTACCTTGTTTCACTTCTTTCACAGCCTTTGCCACGTCAGGAGTAACGGTGCCGCTCTTGGGGTTCGGCATCAGGCCACGAGGACCGAGCACGCGTCCGAGAGGACCCACCTTGCCCATGATCTGGGGCTGAGTGATAATCACATCAATGTCAGTCCATCCGCCCTTAATCTTGTCGATGTACTCGTCAAGACCGACATAATCTGCTCCGGCTTCCTTAGCGGCAGCTTCAGCCTCCGGTCCACAGAGAACCAGGACGCGAACCTGCTTGCCAGTGCCATGAGGCAGAGATACAACGCCACGGACCATCTGGTTGGCCTTACGCGGATCAACGCCAAGACGTACGTCAATATCAGCGGAAGCATCAAACTTGGTGAAAGTGATTTCCTTAACCAATGCTGCAGCTTCCTCAAGGGTGTACGCTTTCCCCGTTTCAACCTTCGCGTTGTACAACTTCTGATTTTTCGTTAACTTACTCATAATCAATAAAGTTTTTAAACGTTCTCAGGGAATTGACCCTTTACAGTGATACCCATACTTCTTGCTGTTCCGGCCACCATACGCA
>JAFYYI010000012.1 GCA_017557665.1 Muribaculaceae bacterium
AAAAAAGAATGGGCAACCAGCCGAAGCATGGTCACCCAAATCCTCTCTCCACTGCGGTGTGTACGTGACTCGAACACGCGACCCCCTGCGTGACAGGCAGGTATTCTAACCAACTGAACTAACACACCAACATGTGAGTGCTAAGGAGCATTTCTTTTCCAAAGCGACTGCAAAGGTACTGCAAGTTTTTGAATTGACAAAGGATTTTGTCAGAAAAAATCGAAAAAATTTTCGATTACAATGCAAATAGCTGGTTTGCAGCGCTTTAGTAAATATCCATAAATTCGGTTGCTTTCATTAATATGTATCCATATGGGTAGATGAGATTAGTTTTATTTTCCACCATATGGGGATAGATGGCTACGTCAATACAACCCTGAGCAAAACTGGCGATTTCATAGGGCTGATAAACGGCATGAAGGGCGCCGTCTTCAAAGTAGAAGCTCGAGGGAGCAGGAGGCAGTCCGTCATCGGGCAGGAAGAGGTCATCGGCGGTATACTCCAATTGCTCGGTGATAGCCTTCAGGATAATGGGTCGGAGCGCATTCATGTCGTTGACAACTTGATCAAGGGTTACCACTTTATGGAGCGTCATGTCGTAAGTCAGGTAGCTGTTGGCATACATGCCATGTGCTGCTCCGGCGTAATAGTCGTTATATAAAATGTGGAATGTGGCGAAGCGGGCATTGATGTTCTTGAGTTCTACTGTGCGTGTTGATATGTTGGCACTCTGGCCATTGAGATCGGCTTGATCAACCAACTTGCAATCTTTGCCCAGATTATGCTTGTTCCCTTCAACATCGGTGTACAGGAAGTAATTGATCGCTTCATTCATGTCATGGATATCATCCTTACCTGTTATATCCTTGATGAGCGCCTGTTGCAGGCTGATGCAATCTTTACCATTAAGCATGATGGGCCACATGGCCTGGATTGAGTTTTTGTCGAAGGCAGTCATTCCATCCTGTTTATATTGTATGATGACGGATTGCTGGACTTGATAGAACTGGCACATGTTGTCATAGGATGTTTGGCCCGATGCTGATGCTATCCATGCCAGTGCCATGATAGCCAGCGCAATGAGAGATTTCTTATTCATGACTCAATTGATTTAGTGATTGTTTATTCTGTCAAATATTCCATCAGTTCCAAGCCATAAGGGGTGAACAGGCGTTTCGTCTCCTCGGGCTTGAGCAAATAGGGATAGATAGGGGCGTCAATCATGCCCTGGGCGTAGCTGGCGATCTCATAGACCTGATAGACGACGTGCAGCACTTGCCCTTGTATGTAGAAATCGCTGGGCATTGGCAGCAGGCCGTCGTCAGGGATGAAGAGGTCGCCCTTGTCATAGTCGTAGGTGTCCTTGATGGCCCTCAGGATAGTGTTGCGCAGCAGGGTCGTGTCGGCCACGATATCGTTGAGAGTGACGATTTTATCGCGCTTGAGGTCGTAGGTCACAAAGTTGTTGGCATAGATGCCGTGAGCCGCTCCATAAGAGTAACTGTCGCTGCCGATGTGGTAAGTCAACAATCGCTTGGTCATGTCCTGCAGTCTGATGAGGATGTTGCTGGAGGACATTTTGGCATCGTCTCCAGTAATGGCCTGTACCTGCTTGAGACGAACTGTATCCATCTCGTCATAGTCGTAGGGCTTGAGCTGGTAGTCGATTACCTGGTCGAGCGTGGTGAGTTGGGCGCTGTCGGTCATGGCGTGCAGCAGTGCGGTCTGGAGGTTGGGGCAGGGCTTGCCGTTGATGACCTCGGGCCAGAAAACAGTGACTGACCCTTCGTAATAGGTCGTATCATTGTCCGGATCGATGTATTGGTACATTCTGGTCTGCTCGATGTTGTTGAACTGGCACAGTGTGCTGTCGTTGCCGCCATAGCTGCCAACGCTCTTGTCGCTGCCGCCGTTAACGCTCTTGTCGCTACTGCCACAAGACAAGAACAGGACCGTCATGACAGCCAGCAGGGTAATCATAGAATGCTTCTTCATAGTCATTGGCGTCATAGATTGATATGACTGCAAAGATATATAATAATGTTGACAATTGCTAATGTCATGAACAATAAAATCTACCTATATAAAAAAGTAAATCCTCGACTCACGTCGGGGATTGCTTAACTAATTAACCTTCTAATACCATTAACATAAACCTTAAAACATTCTTGAAAAAGCAACTGTCTCTCGACACTTGGATTTTCCTAACCTTAAAAACTATTACCATGAAAAACCGATGCAAAAATAGTGCAAATATGTTTTATAACATACTTTTCTAGCACAAAATGGCAAATAATTAACAAAATTTCACAGAAATACATTGCTAACGCCCGCGGTTTAATAGACGTTAACATTTATTAAAGGCACTAGATGGACTAGCGTCTTTAGATAAACTAGATGGGCTGGAGGATGGATTTTATGGTTTTTGGCAGGGTGATGGTGGAGAGAGGTGACGGGCTGTTGTCAGCGGCGGGTGAGAGTGGCGAAGTAGATCATGTCGATTTCCTCGTAGGAGAAATCGCCGCTGAAGAAGTTGCCCGTCTTGAGTTTCAGGCAGTCGGACAGGCGCTGCAAAGCCTGCTCGAACATCTGCTGATGGTCAAATGCCAGCGGAGGCAGTTGGTTGATGGGGAACCAGCATGCCACGCGAGCATCGTCGCCACCCGCGACGTCCTGCATGCGTGCCAGCGTGAAGAAGGCGATGGAGATGACGCGCTCACGCGGGTCGCGGTCGGGTGCGGTGAAGGCGCCCAATTGCTCAATATTGGTTACCTGCAGGCCGGTTTCTTCGAGCAGTTCACGCCGAGCTCCGTCGGGCGCGTCCTCGTCGATGTTGAGGAATCCCCCAGGAAACGCCCAACAGCCTTGAAAAGGTTCGCCGCCGCGCTCAATGAGCAGCACGTTGATGTGCAAGCCGTCGTAGCCGAACACGACACAATCGGTCGTAACGGCAGGGTGGGGGTAACGGTAGCAGTATTGTCCTTCCATAATTCTGGTCAGTTTATTTTGACAATTGGTGTTTGGTGATTTTGTCGTAGTAGAAGTTGAGCACATCGCTGGCGGCGACAAATGAGGTCTGCTTGCCCGAGAGTACCGTATCTTCTTTGATAGTGAGCAGGCGCTCGATTTCGGGGTCGAAGTAGAAACGTGCCAGCAGCTGCTCGTTGATGGTCTCGCGCATCCAGTACCGCTCCTGCTCGTGGCGTTTCTCGTCGAAGTAGCCGCTCGCCTTGACGTGGGCGAAGTAGCGGTCGATCATGTCCCACACGCCCCCAATGTTCAGGTCGTAGTAGCCCGAATAGGTGATGACCTCGGGTAGGAAGCCGCTCGGGGGCAGGGGATAGAGGTGGAGGGCGTTGCGGAACTGGGCAGCAGCCAAGTTGGCGCGCTCGATGTTATCGCCGTCACACTTGTTGATGACGATGCCGTCGGCCATCTCCATGATGCCGCGCTTGATGCCCTGCAGTTCGTCGCCAGTGCCTGCCAGTTGGATGAGCAGGAAGTAGTCCACCATCGAGTGGACGGCGGTCTCGCTCTGTCCCACACCGACGGTCTCTACAAAGATGGTGTCGTAGCCTGCCGCCTCACACAGCACGATGGTCTCGCGCGTCTTGCGTGCCACGCCGCCCAGCGAACCTGCCGAGGGGGAAGGGCGGATGAACACGTCGGGTTCTACGGCAAGGCGTTCCATGCGCGTTTTGTCGCCCAGGATGGAGCCTTTGGAGCGCTCGCTGCTGGGGTCGATGGCAAGGACTGCCAGCTTGTGGCCCTGCTTAATGACGTGCATGCCGAAGGAGTCAATCGACGTGCTCTTGCCGGCGCCGGGCACACCCGTGATGCCGATGCGTCGCGAGTTGCCCGTGTAGGGGAGGCATTTCTCGATGACCTCCTGGGCGATGATTTGGTGCTCGGCGTTGCGGCTCTCGACCAGCGTGACGGCCTGTCCCAGCACAGCGCGGTTGCCCTTGCGAATGCCGTCGACGTATTCGGCAGGTGTCAGCTGCGGTTTGCGCTTGCGTTTCAGGTAAGGGTTCACGCTGGGCAGTTGTTCCACACCGCTATTCACCTGTAAGCCAGTGTACTGCTCATCGTTCTCGGGGTGCTGCATAGATGGGCACTCCTCGGTATGTTGCACGATTCTTGTTTTCTTGGCCATTTTCTGTATGTCGGTTATAAAATTTACTTGTCGATGATGCCCACCAGTCTGATGGTCTGGCGAGGCGAGTCAGGGTCATTGGTGATGATTGTAAGGGACTCATTCAACACACCTTCCTTGAAATGTGCGGTGTCCACTGTCACGGTGATGGTGGCCGACTTGCCATGCTTGACCTCGGTGCGGTTAGCCTTAATCGTGACCCCGTTGCCGGCAGGTGTCCAGAGCCTCCTGATGATGAGTTGATTCTTGCCCTTGTTGGTAACGTTGAATTGCCTCGTTACGGATTGACCGATGGTCATGTTGCCGAAGTCCAGGCGGTCACCACAGTCCATTCTCGCAACAGGCGCGTCATAGCGTTCCTTGTCGGTGAGTTTGCTGAAGTCTTCCAGTACCTGTGCCATCACATAGACGTTTGCCGACTCGGGCTGTGCTGACGATTCTGTTAACGGTTCACACGTCACCGTCAGCGTGTCCACATTCAAGCCCCATTGCGGAGCCTTGCCTGAGATGTAAAACACGGTCAATGCGGTAACACTTGCGGGAGGTACCGTGTCGGGGACAAAGGCGGGTTTCAAGTGGGGCTTTTCGCCACTGACGTGTACCAATAAGGTGTCGGCAGAAGCATTGTAGGCACTCAAGAAAAGCGAGTTGCTCTTGCCTTTCAGCATTTCTCCGAACGGTATGTTCTCCTGGCTGATGCGCAGGTTCCCGGCCCGCAGTGGATACTGCTTGTCGAGCGTCTCGTCGGAGGGGATGACGTTGCCCGTGATTTCAATGGTGGTGCGTTTGGGCTCGGCATTGGTGAAAATCATTGCCTGCTTGGAGAACTTTCCGGGTCGTCCTGACGGGTCGTAACTCAAGTTGACCATGGCAGTGTCTCCTGGCTGGATGGGTGACTCGGGGAAGGAGATTCCCGTGCATCCGCAACCCACCTGTGCCTTGACGATGATCAACGGAGCGTCGCCAGTGTTCACCAGGCGCATCGCGCACCTCACCTTGCCATCCTTCTCCATGATGATGCCGAAGTCGTGTTGTCGCTCCAGCCATGTGACTTCGGGCTGTGCAAGCGCGGTTAGAGCCATCACAGCCAATGAGAAGGCTAATATTTGACGCAGCGCGTTCACGTTGTCAGTTCTTGGGGATGACAGTGCCCTGGATGCGCAAGGTGGTCGTCCGTTCCTTGCCGTTAGTCTTTACCTTAATAGTCTTCTTGAAAGCGCCAGGACGTCCGATGGGGCTGAAAGTCACCTTGATTTTACCCTTCTTGCCCGGTTTGATGGGCTTGGTGGGAAACTCAGGGCGAGTGCACCCACACGAGGCGGTGGCATCGATGATGAGCAGCGGCTTGTCACCGGTGTTGGTGAATTCAAAAGTGCACGTCACAGGTCCGTTAGCCTCCTTGATGTTACCGAAGTCGAAGGTCTTTGTCTCGAAGGTTGCCTTGGCGCAGCCCTCATCGGCGACAGCGCTGATGGCCATCAGGCAGACGGCAAAAACCGCTATGAAAAACCTTTTTGTCATAATACTCTCGATATTGTTGCAAATAAAAAGCGATGTTTCTTATAAATGAAAATACCTGAAAACTGAAAAGCTACAAGTCACTTTCGCTCAGTCAATCAGGGATTGACGTTAATGATGATACTCATCAATTCAATGGCGTCAGAGATGTTGATGGCCCAGGCAATGATAAACGCTGGCAACCAACAAGACCTTTTGGTGTTCAGGTTGATTTTCATTATAACTCGTTTAATAGTTTCAGTAGGTTGTCCTCCTGTCACCGAAGCGCATCAAAGTCGTCTCAGACACCAACATGAGGCAGGTCACAGCGAGGCAATTGTACTGATTGTTCATTTCCCTGCAAAGTTAGAAACATTTTTTGTGATAATGTTTAATGTGGCTTGAATATTTCAATAATTCGGATTTCTTAACAAGTTTTTTGTGCGATTACTGAATAATGATTATCTTTGCCTGCGATGAACTCGACAAGAATGATGTGAATTCTGCTTTTCTTGTCGATTCGTGCTATCATTATGACATCTAATTATTCATCATATAAACTATTACAACTATGAAATCATCTAAAATCTTAAGACTTGTTACGGTTGCTTTGTTGATGCTGGTCAGCACCACAGTAATGGCTCAAAACAGTTATCGTGAGACTCTGAAGCAGTACATCTCACTCAGCGAACTGGATTATTCCGAGAAAATGTTGCCTGCTCTTAAACAAATGAATCCCAGCGTTTTTGAGTACAAAGAAGGTGTGGATTTTAATCAGTTGGCAGAACGTTACATCAATGAGCGATTAGTCGACGTCATGACCGACGTTGTATCAAAGGCGATGGTCGGGACCGTCAGCGAGAACGACTTGCGCACGGTTATCTCTCTCATGTCCACCCCCGAAGCCAAAACGTTGACTAAGCATGCCAACGCCTGGAGCAAAAAATTTGAGGAAGACATCCAGGGCGAAGCCCAAGAATCGATGCTCGCTACGATGGACGGCAAGACCCCCTCTCCTGTTGTTGCCAACAGCAATATCCCCAAGGACTATGCCAAAAAGTTCATGAAGTACATGGAAGACACCCGTGGTACCGAACAATTTGAAAGCGCGTTCACTCAAAGTTTGCAAATGTTTGGCGTGGAGGTTCCTGAAACCTTCACTCAGTGGGTACAAGAAAGCTTGCCCACGCTCGCAATGAACAGCGCTTACGGAGTCATTACCGCCGACGATTTGGATTGTTCTGCAAGCCTGTTCACCAATGACTCTTATCGCCGTGTGATAGACGCTGCTCACACTTTGACCGAGGATGTGATGGGCACGGGTGTGACCATCATCCTCGACTATGTCGATTGGATGTCTAATCAAGGTGTAAACATCAGTTCAATAGGTAAACAAGTGCTCGACATGTACAAAGGGATGGGCAAATAATCTGTAGAATAGTTATCGTGATTGCCATCTCGTTGTGGCAAGAGGAGAGACAATGGGAAAGTTCCCCTATATTTGTGAGGAACCCCAAAAAATAAATAAATCATAATGATGAAGAAATTCTTGCTTTTTATCGCCATGACAGCGGCGCTTACCGCTGTGGCCGATACCCCCATGTGGATGCGCTATGCACGCATTTCGCCTGATGGCAACAAAATCGCGTTCTGCTACAAGGGCGACATCTATGTGGTGCCCTCGGCAGGTGGACAGGCCGTGCAGTTGACCTCCCAGTCGAGTTATGAACTCATGCCCGTGTGGTCACCCGACGGCACGATGCTGGCGTTTGCCAGCGACCGCAAAGGCAACTATGACATCTTCGTGATGCCATCCTCGGGCGGCCAGCCCCGTCAGTTGACGCGCAACAGCGCCTCCGAGACGCCCTGGACCTTCAGTCCCGACGGCAAGTTCATCTATTACAGTGCCTCGATTCAAGATCCCGCGAACAGCATGCTGTTCCCTTCTGGACGTCTGACCGAGGTCTATAAAGTTCCTGTTGACGGTGGCCGCGCCACGCGCGAGCTTGGCACCCCCGCCGAGTACATCACCTGGAACAAGAGCGGTGACTACTTTGTCTATCAGGACCGCAAGGGCGGTGAGGACGAGTGGCGCAAGCATCACACCTCGTCGATTACCCGCGACATCTGGCGCTATGATGCCAAAACCGGCCATCACACCAACCTGACCGATATCGGCGGCGAGGACCGCAATCCCGTCCTCAGCCCCGACGGCAAGACCGTATATTTCTTGAGTGAGCGCAACGGCGGCTCGATGAACGTCTATTCGTTCCCCCTGGACCGTCCCAGCCAACTCACTACACTGACCAACTTCACCGTTAACCCCGTTCGTTTCCTCTCCATCGACAACAACGGCACCCTGTGCTTCACTCAGGACGGTGAACTCTACACCATGCGTCAAGGCAGCCAGCCGCGCAAGGTGAACATCAGCCTGTGGCACGACGACAGTGACCAGGTGCAGCGCATGTCTCACACCCGTGGCGCTACCGATGCCGCGGTGTCGCCCGACGGCAAGATGGTAGCCTTTGTGGTTCGCGGCGAGGTCTTTGTCACCTCGGTGGAATATAGCACCACCAAGCGCATCACTAACACCACCGCTGCCGAGAATTGGGTGTCGTGGGGCAGTGACAACCGCACCCTGGCCTATGCCACCGAACGCAACGGCAACTGGGAGCTTGTCCTGGCCACCATCGATCGCAAGGACGACCCCAACTTTGCCAACGCCACCCTCATCAAGGAAGAAATCCTGCTGCCCTCGACCTCCGTGGAGCGCACCCGTCCCTGCCTCTCGCCCGACGGCAAGAAGCTCGCCTTTATCGAGGACCGCTTCAGCCTCAAGGTGCTCGACCTCAAGAGCAAGCAGGTGACTCAGGTGACCGACGGCTCGACCTGGTATGAGACCAACGGCGAGTTTAACTACTCCTGGTCGCCCGACGGCAAGTGGTTCGCCCTTGAGTTCATCGGCAACCAGCGTGACCCCTATACCGACATCGGTATCGTGTCGGCCAATGGCGGTCCCATCACCAATATCACCAGTAGCGCTTACATCAGCGAGGATCCCCGATGGGTGATGGAAGGCAATGCCATCATGTTCCACAGCAACCGTCTCGGTATGCGCAGCCATGCCTCGTGGGGTTCTCAGGACGACGTGTTCCTGGCCTTTGTCAATCAAGAGGCACTGGACCGTTACAACCTCAACAAGGAGGATTACGAGTTGCTGACCGAGGCCGAGAAGGAAGCCAAGAAGGCCGAAGAGAAGAAGGCCGAGGAAGCCAAAAACAGCAAGAAGAAAGGCAAAGCCGATGCCGACGAGAAGAAACCCGCCAGCAAGGACATCAATGTGGAACTGGCAGGCATCGAGGACCGCATCGTGCGCGTGACGCCCAACTCCAGCAACATCTCTGGTTGCATGATTACCCCCGACGGCGAGTCGTTGTATTACCTGTCGGCCTTTGAAAAGGGTTATGACTTGTGGAAGATGGACCTGCGCAAGCACGAGACCAAGCTGCTGAACAAGATGGGTGGCGGCAGTGCCGACATTCAGGCCAGCAAGGACGGCAAGACGCTGTTTGTGCTTGGCGGCAGCAAGATGCAGAAACTCGTCGTGGCGGGCGACAAGCTCTCGACGATTGACTACAAGGCCGACATGAAGATGGACCTGTTCGCCGAACGCGAATACATGTTCAACCACGTCGACAAGCAGATTGAGAAGCGTTTCTACAACCTCAACTACCACGGCTGTGACTGGAAGGCCAATGTGGAGACCTACCGCAAGTTCTTGCCCCACATCAACAACAACTACGACTTTGCCGACCTGTTGAGTGAATTGCTGGGTGAGCTGAACGCTTCACACACCGGTGGCCGTTACTATCCCACCGGCGGTGAGGCCACGGCCGACCTGGGACTCATCTACGACTGGAACTATACCGGCAACGGCCTCAAGGTCGACGAGATTATCGAGGGCGGTCCTCTGGCTAAGGCCAAGAGCCAGATTAAGCCCGGCACCATCCTGGAGAAGATTAACGGTGTGGCCATCGACGAGGAGAACGACTACACTGAGCTCCTCAACGGCCAGGCTGGCAAGAAGACCCTGCTCTCGCTTTATAACCCCAAGACCGGAAAGCGCTGGGAAGAGGTGGCCAAGCCCATCAGCAAGAGCGCGTTGACCGACCTGCTCTACAAGCGTTGGGTAAAACGCAATGCCCACATTGTGGACAGCCTGTCGGGCGGTCGTCTGGGCTATGTGCATCTGGAATCGATGAATGACGCCAGCTATCGCGACATCTACAGCCAGGTGCTGGGTAAGTACAACAAGTGCGCTGGTATTGTCATCGACACCCGCTTCAATGGCGGTGGCCGACTGCACGAGGATATCGAGGTGCTCTTCAGCGGACAGAAGTATTTCACCCAGGTGGTGCGCGGTCGCGAGGCTTGCGACATGCCCAGCCGCCGTTGGAACAAGCCCAGCATCATGTTGCAGTGCGAGGCCAACTACAGCAACGCCCACGGCACACCCTGGGTTTACAGCCATGACAAGTTGGGTAAACTCGTGGGTATGCCCGTTCCCGGCACCATGACCAGCGTGTCGTGGGAGCGCCTGCAAGACTCATCGCTCATCTTCGGTATTCCCATCATCGGTTACCTGCTGCCCGAGGGCAACTACCTCGAGAACACGCAGCTTGAACCTGACATCAAGGTGGCCAACAATCCCGAGACCGTCATCGACGGCGAGGACTTGCAGCTAAAAGCTGCCGTTGAGGAACTCATGCGCGAGTGTGGACTGAAATAAATGAACCAGTGGGGCCCTTTGTGGGTCCCACTTTTTAATACCCTAATAAAAATATGATGGACTTTATTACTAACAATTTGACCGACATCATCGGTTACAGTGCGTCAATCTGTATGGTGCTGGGCTATATGCCTCAGGCGATTTACACCATCCGCACCCACGATACCGAAGGTATCGCATTGCCCACCTTCCTGATGATGGGTCTGGGCGGTATCTTCTTTGCCATTCAGGGCCTGTTGCTCAAGAACTGGCCTCTGTTCATCACTAATGTCATCACGACGGTGTCAAGTGCCATCGTATTTGGCATTAAGATGTATAACGACTATTTCAAGAAGGACAAGAAAAAATAACTCACGACAATGAATGATGGCATCACTCCGAAACGAGTGATGCCATTTTTTTAAAAAGAGGGATTTTTTTCTTGGATGAGTCAGAAATAATCTGTACTTTTGACAAATTTTACCTGTCAAAGCAAATGCCACCGATGGAGTTAATTTAAATTAACTTAAAATTGTCGGTATTCTGTTGAACAAACAACTATAACTTTAAATACTATTTATGAATCTATGAGACTTAAACTGTTTTTGCTATTAGCACTCTTTGCCACCTTGCCGGTGCTGGCGCAACGAGAAGGTGTGCAAGGCAGAGTGTTTGATGCCAAAAGCGGGTCACCCGTTGTAGGGGCGACCGTAATCCTTGACAATCAAGGCAAAGCAGCGACGACGGACACAGAGGGTCTGTTCATCATCGATGATGCGGCTCCCGGTTCTGACAAACTGCTTATTCTCGCTTATGGCTACAATGACTGGTCGCGTGACATCACCATTGTCGACGGCATGATGGCGAACATGGGCGACATTGAGATTGAGCCGATTTCCTTTGAGAGCGCTCAAGCCCTGGAGTTCCGCAATGCCATGGCCGACATGGCGCTGTCGGAGTCGCAACTTGAAGACGAAGAAGGCAACACCCAAGAGATTGCCTTGCTGAGCGGTGCAAGCGACAACCCCTTCTATCAAGCCTCGAGTTACACTTTCAGCACCGCCCGTTTCCGCATCCGTGGTTACGAGAACCAGAAGACGGAGACCTACATCAACAGCATTCCATTCAATGATGCAATCCGCTTCTCGTTCAATTACTCGATGACCGGCGGTTTGAATCAGGCCTTCAGGAACAAGACCATCGGTATGGGTCTGGAGGATAATTCCTACGGTTTTGGCGGCATCGGTGGTGCCAACAACATCAAGACCTTTGCTGCTGATTATGCACCCGGCACACGTTTGAGTCTCGCTTATACTAACGGTAACTACCGTTGGCGCGGCATGGTGACTCACGCCACGGGCTTGAACAAGCATGGCTGGGCGATGACCGTTTCGGCAGTGGCCCGCTATGCCGACGAGGGTGTGTATCCCGGTTCATTCTACAACAGTGTGGGTTATTTCCTCTCGTTACAGAAGGTTTTCAACCCGCAGCACTCGTTGTCGTTGACGACCTTTGGCGCACCGACCAAGCGTGCGGCCAACTCTGCTATCTATGAAGAGTGTGGCCTGCTGGTGGGCAGCTACATGTACAACCCTGACTGGGGCTGGCAAGAGGGCAAGAAACGCAACTCCAAGGTGGTTGAATCCTTTGACCCCACCGCTATTCTGAACTGGCTGTGGAAACCCAGCGACCACATCTCGTTAAACACGGGTTTTGCCTATCACAAGTCGTTCTACAGCAAGGCCGCGCTCAACTGGCACAAGGCTGCCGACCCTCGCCCCGACTACTATCGTTACCTGCCGTCCTATTTTGATGTGAATACCGAAGCGTTTGACATCTATTTTGACCGTTGGCGCAGTGAGAGCGAATACACCCAGATCCGTTGGGACAACCTCTATCAGACAAACTACCTGAATAACCGTGAGGCTGACGAGACGGGTGTGGAGAAGGGTTCGACCTACATCCTTGAGAACCGCCACAGCAACCAGTCGAGCTTCACGCTCTCGTCGGTGCTCAACATGCGTCTCACCAATCAATTGACTATGCAGACCGGTGCCAATGCCAACTACACCTTGTCGTCCTACTACAAGACCATCAAGGACCTGCTGGGCGGACGCTACTGGCTTGACATCGATAACTTCAGCGAGCGTGACTTCCCCGAGAATCCCGATATGGCCCAGAACGACATGGACAACCCCAACGCCAAGGCTGGGAAGGGTGACCGTTTCGGTTACGACTACGACATCCTTACCCTCAAGGCGCAGTTGTGGAACCAGTGGGTGCTGAACCTGGCCAAGTGGGAATTGTTTGCCAGTGTCAAGGGTGAGTACTTCCAGTTCCAGCGCGATGGTAAGATGCGCAACGGACGCGCTCCCGAGAACTCCTACGGCAAGGGTGACACCCACCGTTTCTTGACCTATGGCGCCAAGGCCGGTATCACCTTCAAACTGGATGGCCGCAACAGTTTCACGGGCCATGCCTACTATGGCACCGAGGCCCCGCGCCCCTATGACGCTTACATCTCGTCGCGTACCAAGGATGACGTCATCGATCTCAAGGTAGAGAAGACCTTCTCGGCCGACCTGAGTTATGCGATGAACTTCCGCAACTTCAAGAGCATCGTGACCGTCTTCTTCACCGACCAGCGTGACAACACCGAGCGCACGGCATTCTATGATGACCAGTACAGCACCTTCTGTAACTTTGCGCTCACCGGCGTTCACAAGCAGTACAAGGGCGTTGAGGTAGGCTTGAGTTACAAACTGTCTCCCTCGCTCACCATGAGCGCCGCTGCCAACATTGCACGCTACCAGTACAAGAACCGTCCCATCGGCACCCGCAGCTATGAAAATGGCGTTCAGGAGGATGTCACCGAGATGGTTTATCTGAAAAACTTCTATGTGGCAGGAACGCCCCAGGAGTGCTACATGCTGGCATTCAACTGGGCAGGTCCCAAGCAGTGGTTTGTTGAATTGAATGGCGCTTGGATGAACCGTTCCTATGTAAGCATCTCGCCTGTACGCCATGTCGAGATGCCCACCCTGTACACGATGGCCAACAGCGAAGAGCACCTGCAGCAGATGATTAAGGACATCACCCAACAGGAGAAACTCAACGAGGCCCTGGTAATCAATGCCAGCATCGGTCATGTGATTTACATCAACCGCACGGCATCGTTCAACATCAACCTGAATCTGAACAACATTCTTGACAACAAGAAGATCCAGACGGGTGGTTATCAGCAGGGTCGTATCGACACCAAGGATATCACCAACACCGCCAACAAGTTCCCCAACAAGTATTACTATGCTCAGGGCTTCAAGGTGTTCCTGAACTTGGGTCTGAAGTTCTAATCAATCATCACATCTAATTCAACAATCAACCAGATATTAATAAAACAAACAATACAACCACTATGAAACGTTTTAATTATTATCTCAGCCTGATGCTCCTGTTGGTGTTCACCGCCGCTTGCAGTGATGAGTTTGACCAGCCGCCTATGGTGATTCCCACTGCCGAACACACCCCCAACATGACCATCGCTGAATTCAAGGCCAAGTACTGGCAGGACGCCGTCAATTACATTGACACCGTCAAGGAAGACATCGTCATCCACGGTTGGGTGACCAGTAGCGACGAGAGCGGCAACATCTACAAGTCGCTTTATATCAGCGACGGTACTGCTGGTATCAACATCTCGATTAACCAGAACAGTCTGTACAACAACTACCGCCTCGGTCAGGAAGTCGTAATCCCGATGAAGGGCTACTTCGTGGGCAAGTACAACGGCCAGCAGCAGTTGGGTTATCCTGCATGGTATGCCAGCGGCAGCGTGTGGGAGGCAACCTTCCTGCCCCAGGCCATGTGGGAGTCGATGGTAGAACTCAATGGTCTGCCCGACTTGAGCAAGGTTGATACCTTGGACGTCAGCATCAGCGACTTCCAGGGCAAGACCGATTCCGAGACGTTGTTGAAGTACCAGGGCAAGCTGGTGCGCATCAGCGGAGTTCAGTTTACCGAGGCCGATGGTGTGACCACCTTTGCCGAGTCCACTGCCACGACCAACCGCACCATTGCCGATGAGGATGGCAACCAGCTCATCGTCCGTAACAGCAACTATGCCGACTTCCGTGCTGATGCCCTTCCCGAGGGCTCTGTTGACGTTGTGGGTCTGCTCAGTTTCTATGCCACTCGCCAGAACTCCTCCGGCACCTGGCAGTTCTATCTGCGCGATGCACATGACGTGATTGGCGGTGGTGGCAAGGGTACCAAGAGTAATCCTTTCACCGTTGATGAGGCAATCCAGGAGGTACCGAAGGTGGATCCCGGATTCAACCCGATGCCCAGTAAGCCGTATTGGGTAAGCGGTTACGTTGTGGGTGCTGTAGCCGGTGAGGTGACCACCATCACCAGCAATGCCGACATTGAGTGGGCGGCTCCCACCTCCATCGACAACACCATTGTCATTGCCGATGATCCCAATTGCAAGGATGTCAACAAGTGCTTTATCATTAATCTGGCACAAGGTTCCAAGGCTCGTGAAGAACTCAGCCTCAAGAAGTATCCTGCACTCTACAAGAAGCAGCTCAAGGTGAAGGGCCCGTTCGAACACTTCATGGGCAAGTATGGTATCATTGAGTTGATGGACTATGAACGTCCCGAAATTCCTGTTTTAACGCTTGAAGAAGGATTTGATACCGCGCTGCCCACCACGTGGAGCAATATTACCGTTTCAGGTGACAAGTCCTGGTATCAGACGGTATTCACCCAGACGAATAACGGCTATGCCGCTATGACAGGCTACAAGGGCAACAACCCGCCCTTCGATGCATGGTTGATCACTCCTCTGCTGGATATCGAGCATGCCGCTTCCAAGATTCTCAACTTCCGCACCCAGGTGGCCGGCTACGGTAGCACGACGAGCCGATTTGAGGTTTATATCCTTGACTCCAAGAATCCCGATGCCGCAGGTGTGAAAGTTAAGCTGAATCCGACTATCGCTACCGCAACCGGTGGCTCCCCCGTTTACAGTGACTGGGCAGAGTCGGGTGATGTGGATCTGTCGCAGTGGGCCAATGGCTGCTACTACATCGGCTTCCGCTTCTATGCTACCCAGGATGCCAACTATGCTACCTGGTGTGTTGACGACGTGACGTTCGGTCATGCTCCCAAGTTGGCAACTGCCTCTGACTTTGAGACCATCCTCCAGGGTGAGGAGAAGGACTACACCACCACGCTGGGCACTTACACCTCCAAGGCTGGTTGGGTAGCCTCCAACTGCACGATCCTCAAGGGTGGTGCATCGGACGGCAATCCCGTCTTCACCTTTATCGGTTATGCCCTGGGTTCCAGCACGACCTATGCCAAGGCTCCCACCCTCAACGGTGGCACGAGCAGTGTCGGCACAATCGTTTCGCCGGTGTTGAAGGGCGGTATGAAAAAGCTTCGCTTCAACTATGGCTCGGCTTATTCCGGCAAACTGCTGTCCTTCCGTGTTGACGTGAAGCAGAATGGCAACGTCGTGAAGTCTTGGACCATCAATGACACCAACGTGACACAGAAGAAGGCCTACTCCTTCGAGGAGAGCTGCTCGGTGAACGGCGACTTCACCATCGAGTTCACCAACCTGTGCCCGTCTAACGCTACCGGCAACAAGGACCGCGCTTCGATCTGGAACGTAAACTGGGATTCGGCTGAGTGATATTAAACTTCATCTCTGACCATTTGTCTAAGGGTAAAAGTTAAGCCGAACAACAAAAACGACAGAAATATGAAAAAGTTATTCTATATGGCTCTGGCGATGATGGCGTTCCTGCCGGTCATGGCTCAAGGACAAGACCTGAACGATCAGCAGCCCGAGCGTCGCTACACGATGTATGGTGTGATGTTCTACAACCTGGAGAACCTGTTCGACACCATCAACAACAACGGCGAGTATGACTTTGAGTTCTCGCCGCAGGGCGCCCGTCAGTGGAACGGCACCAAGTATTGGCAGAAACAGCACAACATGGCCTACGCCATCTCTCAGATGGAGGTCAAGGGCTCGCCTGCCGTGGGTCCAGTCCTAATCGGCGTGAGTGAGATTGAGAACATCACCGTGTTACAGGACCTCGTGCGTGAGCCTGAACTCAAGGACCGCCACTACCAGATTGTGCACCATGACAGCCCCGACCGCCGTGGTGTGGATGTGGGCCTGCTGTACAATCCCAGGTTCTTCAAGGTGTTGAATGTCACCAACCAGCGAATCAACAAGTACTTGCCCGACAACCCCGACAACCCCAACTTCCGCGAGGATTTCCGCACGCGTGACCAGTTGTGTGTCACCGGTATGCTTGCCGGCGAGAAGGTGTCGGTGATTGTCAACCACTGGCCCTCGCGACTGGGTGGTGAGGAGCAGTCGAGTCCCCTGCGCGAGGCTGCCGGACGCATGGCCCGCGAGACGATGGACTCACTGTTGCGTGACGATCCCAACCAGGGCATCATCTTCATGGGCGACTTGAACGATGACCCGCAGAACAAGAGTTGCAGCGAGGCTATCGGCGCCAAGAAGGAAATCAAGGACTGCCCGGGCGACGGCACCTGCTTCAACCCGTGGTGGAACATCCTCAACAGGGGCATCGGCACGCTCGGTTACAGGGGTAACTGGAACCTGTTTGACCAGATTATCTTTACCGACTACTTCCTGCGTAACTACGACAGCAAGGACAAGCCCACCTTGACCTTCTCCCGTGCCGAGGTGCTGAACCGCAAGTTCTTGCGTAGCAACGAGGGCGACCGTCAGGGTTACCCCCTGCGTACCTTCTCGGGAGGTGTCTTCCTTAATGGTTACAGCGACCACTTCCCCACAATGATTTATCTGGTGAAGGAAATCAAGTAACCCTTCCCGGGACATTGATTGAACTGATAACTAAGGGGCCGGCAATCCAATTTGCTGGCCCCTTCATTTATGCTTTAACCCAACGGGTTTCGGATGTGTATATAACGACTTTTTATATTCACAGTACTGAGTTTAAGGTTTAGAAAGGGTATCCTCATTTAGTGCAAGTAATGAAAACATTACGTCTGGTTGGGCTTGATTGACCGTGTTGTAGCCCGAAGGGCGGCCTGTGCTTTAATCACTGTGGCTTAAACATGGCCTCATTCTTCCTTCGCCTGAACTCTGATTACCCTATTGGGGCTTTTTAGCAAAGGCGGATGTAAAAAAACGCTGATTATCGGGATGGTTTCAGGATTTTGGCGTAACTTTGCAGTATTCAAAGATAGTGAGAACATGATGACCGATAAATTTGACATGGTGGCGAAAACCTTCCTCGGACTGGAAGGGGTGCTTGCCGACGAGTTGCGTGCGCTGGGCGCCGAAGATGTGACTGAGGGTAACCGAGTGGTTTACTTCAGGGGAGACAAGGAGATGCTCTATCGGGCGAACTTCGCCTGCCGCACTGCGGTGCGTGTGCTCAAGCCGTTCCTGACGCTGAAATCCACGAGTGCCGATGAACTGTACGAGCAACTCAAAACCTTTGACTGGGAGCAGTTGATGCAGGTGAACACGACGTTTGCCATCGATGCAACTGTCTACAGTGAGGTTTTCACCAATTCCCGTTTTGTCACTTATCGTGTCAAGGATGCCATCGCCGATTTCTTTAACGAGAAATACGGCAAGCGTCCGAGCATCCGGCTCACCAATCCCGGTATCCGTTTTGACGTGCACATCTCGGGCAACGAGGTGACCTTGTCGTTGGACAGCAGCGGCGAACCGTTGTTCAAGCGTGGCTGGCGTGTTGCCCAGACCGATGCCCCCATCAACGAGGTGCTGGCTGCAGGCATCATCCTGTTGAGCGGTTGGGACGGGAAGACCGACTTGGTTGATCCCATGTGCGGTTCGGGCACATTTCTCATCGAGGCGGCGCTCATCGGTGCCAATATCGCACCGGGTGTGTACCGCAATAATTACGCCTTCCAGCAATGGCCCGACTATGATGAGGAGTTGTATTCCAAGATTTACAACGACGACAGCAACGAGCGGGAATTCACCCACAAGATTTATGGCAGCGACATCGAGGGCAAAGCTATCGCTGTCGCACGCGCCAATGTCAAGAACGCGGGCATGAACAAGTATATCGAGCTGGAGCGCCGCGACATCAATGAAATCGAGCAAGTGCCGGAGGGTGGCACGCTTATCACCAATCCGCCCTACGGTGAGCGTCTCAACATTGAAGACATCGACCAGTTCTATCGTGACTTGGGATTTAAACTCAAGCACACCTTCAGGGGCTACAACGCATGGCTCATCTGTTACGACAAGGAGCAGTACTTCAAAATCGGCTTGAAGCCTTCGGTGAAGTATGGCTTGAACAATGGCGGCTTGGACTGCGAGTTGTTGCAGTATGTCATCTTTGAAGGAAAGTATGATGAGATGCGTGGCAGCGGTGGACACATCCGCAACGAGGATTTCCGTGCCAGCGAGCGCAGCAAGGGTAACTACAATGCCCGCAAGGTTGAGGGTCGTGATAATGACCGCCCCCGTCGCCGCTTTGACGATGAAGAACGCCCGCATCGCCGCTTTGACGACCGCGGCAACCGTCCCCATCCCAGACGCGAGGATGCCGCTCCCATCAGTGACGAGGAGCGTCAGCGTCGCATGGCTATCGAGCGTGACCGCCGCTTGATGTCAGGTGTGGATAATTGTGACAAGAAGGGCCGCTATGATGATGACTTCGACCGTGAATTCCGTCACTCCGAGAAGTTTGCCAAGCGCATCCTGCGTGACCGCAAGCCCACCCTGAGTGCTGACAAGGAAGTGCCCATCATCCATGGTCGCCGCAAGAGTTGGAAGCGTCGTGACCTTGACGAATCCTCCGACCAGACTCCTAACGACAACAACGAATAAAAGTAAAGCGTTCAACACAATAGAATGTAATGCTACCCATCGGGTAGCGTGACATTCAACTTGAACATCCCGGACAACTCTAGTGTAATCAAGTTGCTGCAGCTGTCTGTGGGCTTCAATCCTGAGGAATGACTACGCGCGACGGTATTAACGACTATTTCAACGGGCGACCGTTCATGCTGCTATGTGCCCTGGCACTGGTGGCCGTTGCCGCTGTGGCGTTTGTCCTAGGTGTCAAGCCTTGTCAGGTGGAAGAAACAGGTCTCCTGTTTAAGGTCGGTGATGATTTCTTCTCCTCCAGGCTGATGTCGGCAGCCGCCAACGTGTCGGCATTGTTGGCAACAGGCTTTATCGTGTTGGGCGTAAACAAGGTATTCACTTTTGTGCGCTCGATGACACGTCTGGTGGCATCGGCCTTTTTCTTGCTGATGCTGGCTAATCCGTCGGCTTTGGTGTCGTTCAATGCCGGAACGTTGATTTGTCTGCTGGCTGCTGTGACGCTGTTGCCCTTGTTCGCCTCCTATCAGGACCGTCATTCACAACGCAGCATCTTCTTGATTTTTGCCTTGTTGGCGACTGGCTCCATGTTCCGTTTCGGCTTTGTGCTGCTTGTGCCTTGTTTCCTGTTGGGATTCATCAATATGCGTGTCATGGGACCGAGGGGAGTGTTGGCGATGCTCATCGGCTTGCTCACTCCGTTCTGGATTGTCTTCGGCTTGGGAATCGCTTCACCAACCGATATGACCTTCCCCCGATTTGACACCCTATGGTCGACGGAGCGACTGTTGCAGTCGGCACCGCTCTATGTGTTGGCGGCGGCTGTGACGGTCCTCGGCATTGTGCTGGCGTTGATGAACCTGTTCACGGTGTTGAACTACAGGCAGCAACCGCGCGTTTATAACATCTTCTTGATGTTGATGCTGTTGCTTGTTTCCATTGCCATGTGCTTTGATGACTGCGAGATGGCTGTCTTTCTGCCCTTGCTCAGCCTGATGGTGGCTGTGCAGATTGCCCAGGCTCACACGTTGCGTAAGTTTGCCCACCGCTATGTGTTCATACTCTTGCTGATTGCCGCCTGTGTGTGTGCAGCGGCCTATCAACTGTTGTCGCTATGAGAATTATCGTCGATAGTCATATTCCCTTCATTCAAGGGCTGATAGAGCCCTTTTCCAAGGTCGATTATCTTGAACCGGGTGATATCACTGCCAGCGCTGTGCGTGATGCTGACGCCCTGATTGTGCGCACCCGCACCCGTTGCGATGCGTCGCTGCTCGACGGCAGCCGTGTCCGCTTCATCGGCTCGGCCACCATCGGCACCGACCACATCGACCTCGGCTACTGTGCCAGTCACGGCATCACCGTGCGCAATGCCCCCGGTTGCAATGCCCCCGCCGTAGCCCAATGGATCTTCTGTGCCATCGATGCCTGGATGCGGCAGCGCGGCATCTCCACTCCTGACGGCCTCACCTTGGGCATTGTCGGTGTGGGTCACATTGGATCCATCGTCGCCCGTTGGGGTAGGGCACTCGGTTTCACCGTCTTGCTCAACGACCCTCCGAGGGAAATGGCAGAGAAAACGGAAAATACAGACGGGACAGGCACTGTTTTTGAAGAAAGTTTCCTCCCGTTGAAGGAGTTGCAGCGGCGCTGCGATATCATCACGTTTCACACCCCGTTGACGCGTGAGGGCCAGTGGCCCACGTGGCACCTGTGCGACCAGGCTTTTGTTGATGGTCTCACCCGTTGTCGCCTGCTGCTCAATGCTTCACGCGGATCTGTTGTCGACAATGCTGCACTGCTTCACTGGCATGGCGATATTGGTCTCGACTGTTGGGAAAATGAACCCAACATATTGCTTGGCTTGCTGGAAAAAGCCATAGTCGCCACCCCGCATATCGCCGGCTACAGCGCCGAGGGCAAGCAGCGCGGCACCGCCATGATGCTTGAAGCGTTGAATGCGTTCTACGGTTGGGACATCCCCGTCCCCGAGATTGCCGCACCTGCCACTGGTGCTGCCAACGTCACGCTTGATGGCATAGCTACCAGCTATGACATTATGGCCGATACAGCCCGTCTAAAGGCTGCCCCCTCTGGTTTCGAGTCCTCGCGCAACAACTACCACCACCGTCCTGAATACCAAGAACTATAGTGTACTAGAGAATCTGAATATACCTCTTTCTTTTACAGCAGGCAGCTTTTTGACCTGCTTGTTTTTTTATTTGGTGGTTTTACTCGTAATTCAATGAAAGAAATTGTTGGATATGAGGATTATTGCTATATTTGCGGCGCAAAATATGAAATTAGATTGCAAAATCTAAAAACTAAAACCAAAATTCAAGATTCAGATGATAAAAAATTGTCTTACTCTGATGCTATTAATGTGCTGTGTAATAACAGCTGTAGCAATGCCCGCTAAACCAGGTTGGCATACATTGAAACAAAGTGACGGTACCACCCTGAGGGTGCAGGCCGTGGGTAACGCCTTTAATCATGCTCTGCTCACTAGCGACGGCTTGGCTATTGCCAAGGGTGATGATGGTGACTTCTATTACACCTCGACAATGACAGGTATTTCCAACGTGCGCGCCCATGAGGCCAGCGATCGTTCGCCCAGTGAGATGGCCTTTATCGCTTCTCAGCGCAACTACTTGGTGGTGCCTACAAAGGATTATCACTCCGGACCCCGTAGTACCAAGTTGGGTGTCGGTGGCAGCAATGCCGAAGCTGATGTGCCTGCATTAGGAAACCGCAAGGTGCCCATCATTCTTGTTGAGTACCAGGATAAGAGATTTAAAAATACCCGCGAGCAAATCATCCAAGCCATGCTGACGGGCAACACGAGTGTACAACAGTATTTTAGGGATCAGTCCAACGGCAAGTATGACCCCGATTTTGAAGTTTTCGGCATCTACACACTATCCCAAAACCGCCAGTACTATGGCGGTAATGACAGCGGCGGTAATGACCAGCGCCTCGGAGCCATGGTGTCCGAAGCTTGCCAGATGGCTGCTGCCGACGGAGTATCCTTCAACCGTTTTGATACCAACAGCGACAACTATTGCGATGTGGTTATCGTCATCTATGCCGGTGTGGGCGAGGCTCAAGCTTCCTACTCCGTCCCCAGTGCCATCTGGCCTTGCAACTGGAATCTCACGGCTGCCTCTTATTACGGCTTGGGTGGCAACGGAGCCTTCCGTCCCAGCGGCAGTAACGTCTATGTGAACAATTTCGCCGTGTTCAACGAGGTGCACGGCAGCAATGACAACGGCAGCACCATCGACGGCATCGGCACTTTCTGCCACGAGTTTGGTCACTGCCTGGGTCTGCCCGACTTCTATGACACCAACTACGGCGGCCACTATGGCATGGGTTACTGGGACATCATGGACACCGGTTGCTACGCCAACGACACCTACACGCCCGTGGGCTATTCGGCCTATGAGAAGAACTTCATGGGTTGGCTAAATTACGTCATACCCAATCCTGGAACCTACTACACCTTGCCTGTCTGGAACCAGAAGAATGAAGAGACCGACAAGGCGCTACTGCTCCAGAGCGACATCAACAGCGACGAGTTCTTTATCATCGAGAATCGCCGTCAACAGGGTTGGGACAGGTACCTGCCAGCCCAGGGTCTGTTGATCCACCACATCACTTACAGTGCCAGCCGCTGGCAGGCCAATACGCCCAACAACCAGAATATCCAGCTGGTAACCATCATGCCAGCCGACAACACCTTGTCGACCAATAACGAGAGCGGTGACACATGGCCCAGGAATAACAAAACCGAGTTTACCGACTCCTCGACACCGGCCGCTAAACTCAACATGACCGCTAGCGGCAATATTACAGGCAATGCTGGCTATCTGGGCAAACCCGTGACCGAGATGGTCATCAACAACGATGGCACGGCCAGTTTCTGGTACATGAAGGGGGCCATCACCACTCCCACAATCGAGGTTTCGACCGAAAATGTCGACTGTGGCGCTACTGGAGTGAATAGCAGCATCAGCAAGACGTTTACCGTTACCGGCCTTGCGTTGACCGATAACATCACTCTCACTGTAAACGATCCCAACGATGTGTTCGCTGTCAATCCCACGGTCATCAACCGCTCCAATGCCGCCAATGGCGTGACCGTGACGGCAACCTTCTCGCCGAAGGCTGTACAGAATTATAACGCCACGTTGACCCTCTCCAGCGATGGTGCCGACGACGTGACCGTTAACTTGACGGGTTTGGGTCTCATCGAGAGCTACACGCCCGTGATGTTGCCCGCTGTTGAGGAATTCATCAACTTGACCGAGTTCCGTGCCGATTGGACCGATCAGACTCCTGACGATAATGTGACCAGCTACACCCTCGAGGTGATGACCAAGCCCGATGGTCCCGTGCCTGTAGAGGGCGGCGTCTGCGATCTGACCGACATCGACGCTGTTACCAACGAAAGCGGCAGTCTGCCCAACGTGGTCAACACCGCTACCGACTATCTGCCCGACGGCTGGAATGCCGAGAACTATCTCTTCGTTAATCAGGGATATGTCATCACGGGAGCCAGCACCAGTTGGTGGAGCACCACCTATGGCGCTCTCGTCAGCCCTGTGCTTGACTTGACCGGCAACGACAAGGTGACCGTAGTGGCAAGGGTTATGTCCTTCCGTCCCTCCAACTATGGTGTGGGCCAAGTCAGGATTGCAACAGGTTCAGCTTCCAGAGACTACACATTGAACTCCAACGATGACGAAGGCTTCCAGGAAATCACCGTCGTGCTGAACTGCTCATCGAGTGACCGCGTGCGTGTGCAGGCTCGAGCCAACTACGTGGCCATCGAGAGCGTGTATATCTATCCTGGTGACATTACTGCCGGCGCTAAGCTCCGCGCTACCGAGACCGGTGACAGTACCTACCGCCTCATCACTGGCATTACTGACAAATTCTACACGGTGAACAATCTTGAGGCCGAGGGCACATTCCTCTACAAGGTGAAAGCCCTGTATGTCGATGGTACCGAGAGCCCCTGGAGTAACGAGCAGGAGGTGACCTTGTTCCAGCAGGGCCACGGCCATGATCTTGGCGACGTGAACCACGATGGTTTCGTGAACATCACCGATGCAATTGACTTGATCACCTGCGTCTTGAACGATGACATGACAGGAGTGTGTGAGATTTGTGGTGACATCAATGAGGATAAATCGATCAATATCTCGGATGTGATTGATCTCATCAACATTATCTTGTCATCAGTCTGACCGCATGCCAACACAGCCTCTAGCGAGGGACGTGTTTTTGATGAACCATGCAATCCTCTTGAGGCATGTGAAATAGAACAGGAATCCGCTGAAACCTGTTGGAGCGGATGAAGAAACGGGCTGCATCTCCATGCGAGATTCAGCCTGTTTCTTGTTATGTGGTTTCTTACTTGCTCTGAAAAGAGTAAAAAGAGAGAAATTAGGGCGTTGGTTTTGTTGGAGTGCGTTTTTGTTGCTATCTTTGCTGCAGAATATTCAATCAACCAATCATTAATCACTTTATCACAATGAAAGAGTTAAAAGGAACCAAGACCGAGAAGAATTTGATGGAAGCCTTTGCCGGTGAGTCACAGGCCCGTAACAAGTACACCTACTATGCTTCCAAGGCCAAGAAGGACGGCTATGTGCAGATTGCTGCCATCTTTGAAGAGACTGCCAACCAGGAGAAGGAGCACGCCAAATTGTGGTTCAAGCACCTGCAGGGTGGTGCCGTGAAGGGAACTATCGAAAATCTGGAGGATGCCGCTGCCGGTGAGAACTTCGAGTGGACCGACATGTACAAGCGCATGGCCGAGGAAGCCCGCGAGGAAGGCTTTATCGAGATTGCCGAGCAGATGGAAGGCGTTGCCGCTATCGAGAAACTGCACGAGGAGCGCTACCTGAAGTTGTTGAACAACATCAAGGAGGGCATCGTGTTCTCGCGCGACGGTGACACCATCTGGCAGTGCAGCAACTGCGGTCACGTGGTTATCGGTAAGAAGGCCCCCGAGATGTGCCCCGTGTGCAACCATCCGCAGGCCTACTTCCAGATCAAGGCCGAGAATTATTGATATTAGGCTTCAGGCCTCAGGTATTGAAATGAACAATGGCGGCAGGGGAATTCCCCCGGCCGCCATTGGTGTATCTGTCGCCTTCGAGGTGGGTTCTTCGACGGCATTGGCGTTTTTTATAGGGCATTTCGGGCTGCTGTAGTCTTGATAAGGCTGATAAAAAACCGTTTTTCTGAAAAAATGGCACAAGTCTTGCAATAGTTTGCGAGGATATTACTATATTTGCCATTTGTTAAGAATATGATTATTCACCTTATAAATTTTTAAGACAATGAAAAAAGGATGTAGCGGACTTGGTGTCCTGATTGTAGTCGCCCTTGCATTGATAGCCTGGGGCGTGAAGATTTACAACGGTCTTGTTTCGGAGCAAGAGAATGTTGAAAAAGCATGGGGTAATGTGGAGAACGTGTATCAGCGCCGCGCTGACCTGATTCCCAACCTGGTAGAGACCGTTAAGGGTTATGCCAAGCACGAGCAGGAGACGCTCGAGGGCGTCATCGAGGCACGCGCTAATGCCACCAGTATCAAAATTGATCCTTCAAACATGACCCCCGAAGACCTGCAGAAGTATCAGGCTGCACAGGGCGATGTGACCAATGCCCTGAGCCGACTCATTGCCGTGAGTGAGGCATATCCTGACCTGAAGGCCAATCAGAATTTCCTTGAGTTGCAAAACCAACTTGAGGGTGCTGAAAACCGCATTGCAGTAGAACGCAACAAGTTTAACGAGGCCGCTCAGACCTACAACACCAAGCGTCGTACCTTCCCCACCAGCATAATTGCTAGTATCTTCGGCTTTGGTGACAAGCCTTACTTCCAGGCACAAGAGGGTGCTGACAAGGCTCCCAAGGTAGACTTCGGAACCAGCGAGTCCAAGTAAACAATGGCACTAGCCGATTTCATCCCTAGCGAGGGCCAGCGTCGCATTGCTGATGCCATTACCGCAGCCGAGCGTCACACGACAGGCGAGATCTGTGTCCATGTGACGCCCCGCTGCCGTGGCAAAGTGATGAAACGTGCCGTTAAGACCTTCAATAGGCTGCACCTGTACACCACCAAGCGCCGCAATGCCGTGTTGATTTTTATCGCCTATGAGGCCCGTAAGCTGGCTATTCTGGGTGATGTGGGTATCAATGAGGTGGTGCCCAAGGGCTTTTGGAACAACGAGGTGGAGGAGTTGACCGAATACCTCAAGGCTGGACGCCCGGTAGATGGCTTGTGCGAGATTATTGCCCATATAGGCGATCGTCTGGCGGAATTCTTCCCAGGCGTGCGTGATGACGAGAACGAGTTAAGCAATGAGGTATCCTTCGATGAACTTGATGATGACGACCTTGACGATGACCATCATGACGACTAAGGCAACATGGAATAGCAGGCTGTCGCGACTGACGGCCATTCTGCTGCTGTGTCTCACCGCATTGACGGTGACGGCACAGGTGCCTCAACGTCCTGATCCCCCAAAGTTGGTCAACGACTTTGCCGGCATCCTGGGTGACTGCGAATGGTTGGAGGACTCGCTCCAGAAGATCGCCATGGAGACCAGCAACCAGATTTGTGTGGTCACCATGAAAGACTTCGGTGGCTATGACAAGGCGATGATGGCCTACAGTATTGGTGATCAATGGGGCGTTGGCAAGAGTGATAAGGACAATGGCGTTGTCATCCTTGTGAAGCCCAAAACGCCCGAGAGCAAGGGCGAGGCATTTATTGCCCCGGGTTATGGTCTGGAAGGCGCCATCACTGATGCTACAAGCACACGCATAGTTAATCAGGAGATGATTCCCTACTTCAAGGAGAATAATTACCTGGACGGTGTGTGGGCCGGAGCACAGGTCGTACGTGACCTGGCCGTCGGCGAGTACAACGAGGAGGATTATCTCAATCAGTATGATGAAGGAGACGCTTGGCTCGGCTTCATTGTATTCGTCCTCATCATGGCTTTGATCATATATGGGATGAGACACGGCGGCGGTGGCAGTCGCAATAGTGGTAATACCGGCACTTGGGGCGGTCCCGTCGTTATCAGCGGCAGTGACTGGGGCGGCCACGGCGGCTCCAGCGGCGGCGGTTGGGGCGGCTTTGGCGGCGGCTCCTTCGGCGGCGGCGGTGGCGGTGGCAGCTGGTAGCCTCCTGCATCTTGCAAGACTTATAGCAATTAAGGACTTTAAAGGCCGTGGGTCTTTAAGGTCCTTAATGTTTTCAGATGAAGAGTTGCTTGAGGATGTCGGGGGAGCGCAGGGTGCCGATGGCCGCATTGTGCAGGCGGTAGTAACTGATGATGACATCGAGCATGCGATTGCGTTCCTCACGGTTGAAACGGAACACCGCCATGTTGCTGAATGTCATGCGCGACAGCAGGTGGATGACCTGTGCCTCCTGCGGTGGCAGGTTCATGTGCCCCCGGGCCGCTGCCGGAATAAACACACCGTCGGTCATGTCGAACCAGTGGCCTTCGTGGTAGCTCTCCACGTTGGGCTGGATGCCCAGATGAGCGCCCAAGTGATAGAGAAAACAGATATGGAAATTGGCGACATGGCCCGGCAACTGTTCCAGCAGTTGCACCGATTGCTCAATGTAGCGGAACAGCGGGTCGTTGCCCTCCGGCTCCTGGATGACATGGGCGAGCAGTTCGCTGATGAACAGGGCGATGGCATTTTTCATCGGGTCGCTGTAGAGGGTCGCCAAGGGGTAGTTGCGGCGCACTTCGCGCAGCACCGCCAGGTCACGGCCACTGCGCACTCCGGCTTCCAGGTCCACCAGGGACAAGGGCATGAGCAGCGCGTTGCGTAACCGTGCCGCCGGAGTTTTGCCCAAGGGTACGGCAAATGACATCAACCCGCGCCCATCGGTGTAGATGTGCACGATGTTGTGCTTATCGCTGTAGCGGATTGTATTGAGCACAATGCCCTTGAGCTTCTCGTACATGCCGCTAATTTACTCATTTTTCGCTATTCAAGACCAATAAATTAGCGGAAAATGCAACTTTTTCGCCTTTTCAAGGGGTTAAATTTTGTCAATTCAAAAAATAGTTCTAATTTTGCAGTCGCTTTTGCGGAAAAATCCGGCAAAACGGCCCATTCGTCTATCGGCTAGGACGCAAGATTTTCATTCTTGAAAGAGCAGTTCGATTCTGCTATGGGCTACAACAATCAACTAAATATCAAAGTTTTATATATAATTATGGCAAACCATAAATCAGCTATTAAGAGAATTCGTCAGAGCGAGACCCGCCGTCTTCGCAACCGTTATTACAGCAAGACCATGCGCAACGCAGTGCGCAACATCCGCAAGATGACCGACGCCAAGGAAGCCGGCGAGGCTATGCCCAAGGTGACCGCCATGCTTGACAAGCTTGCTGGCAAGAACGTGATCAGCAAGAACAAGGCTGCTAACCTCAAGTCAAAGCTCGCTCAGCACATCAACAAGCTGAACCAGGCCTAAGCAATTAGGAGTTAGGCGCCTCCCACCAGGTGCCATGGTTCAGCCAGGTACGGCCCATTCGTCTATCGGCTAGGACGCAAGATTTTCATTCTTGAAAGAGCAGTTCGATTCTGCTATGGGCTACCGCAGCAAAGCGTTAACCTCACGGTTTAGCGCTTTGCCTTGTGTTATTATATTCCAACAACAGAAGTATAAGAAATCGTTGCCGGTGGGGTAGTCTCAATCATAGCCGACAACCAGTGTCGCGATGACTGGGTAGTGGTCACTCAATTCAACCGGTATGACCTGTGACTCAATCACATGCCACGCCCGTGAGGGACGTGCTAAAATGTAATCTATTTTCTCAATAGGATTGTTTACACTGAAGGTGAAATCGCCAACAGTGCAGTCTTGCCACTGGCTCATGAGCAGCCCGATGACATCATCATCGGGTGAGGCATTGAAGTCACCGGCTAAGATGACGGGGTAGCTTGTACTGGCAAAATGCTCAAGCAGGAACTGGGCTTGGGCCGCTCGGCTGACACTGTCAAAGGCTTCAAGGTGAGTGCAGGCAATCATGATGGTATCGCCGTCGGGCAGGATGAAGGTGCCCTGAAGCAAGCCTCGTTGTTCCATGCGGGTGTTGGGACGCGGCAGCTTGATGTTGTGAACATCAACAAACTGATGCCGGGTGAGCAGTCCGATGCCGTAATGTCCCCCACTGAACTCGATGGTAGGTCCAAACAGCCCTTCCATGCCGCTAAAATAGGCAAGTTCGGTGATAAAATCGCGATTATTCTGATGCGGACAATTGGAACGACGGGTATTTTGATCCACTTCCTGCAAAGCCACGAAGTCAGGCTGGTATTGCTTGATGAGAAGTCCGATCTGTTGCAAGGTAGCGTCGTGGCCGGCATGGAGATTAAAAGTCATGACCCTGATGGTGTCGTTGTGTCCTTGGGCTAAGGCCATGCAGGCTACAAGCCATGCCGAAATCAAGTGGATGAGACGGAGTCGCATAATGGATAAAGTACTGGTTAGATGCGCAAAAATACTAATTATTTCATCAAGAGGCTAATGGTGAGACTCTTTTTTGTTTGATTCAATCCATGTGTGAAGCCACAAAAACAAGAAAGGAGATGAACATTGCGTTCATCTCCTTTTCCTTTGGTTGCCTTGCCCGGACTCGAACCAGGAAATGCGGCACCAAAAACCGTTGTGTTACCATTACACTACAAGGCAATCCTTATGTCATCAGGACAGTAGCCTATCCTAAATGCGGTGCAAAATTACTGCTTTTTTTTGAATTACAACCCTTTTAGAGGATTTTTTTTAAAATGCAGTGTTCAAGCAAATGCCAATTACTTGACAATGAGCAGGTAGTAGTTCTTCTTACCCTTCTGGGCCAGGATGTACTTGCCGTTGAGAAGCATGTCGGGGCTGGCAGGCATGTTGGGGTCAGCGAGCTTCTCCTTGTTGACGCTCACACCGCCACCCTGGGTGAGCTTGCGCATTTCGCCCTTGCTGGGGAAGACGGCAGCCACCTCGGTCAGCAGCGAGATCATTGGTGTGCCCTCATCGATGGCACTGCGAGGCACCTCGTAGCGGGGCACGCCCTCAAACACGCTCAGCAGTGTGTACTCGTCAATCTTGTGCAGGATGTCCTTGGCCTTGTTCGAGAACAGGATCTGTGAAGCTTCAACGGCATTCTCATATTCCTCGGCGCTGTGCACCATGGTGGTGATTTCCTTGGCGAGGCGCTTCTGCAGCGGACGCATGCCGGGATCCTTCTCCTGTTCGGCAATCAGTTCTTCAATCTCGTCCTGGGGCAGGTCGGTGAAGATCTTGATATACTTCTTGGCATCCTCGTCGCTCACGTTTATCCAGAACTGGTAGAACTTGTAGGGGGATGTGCGCTGTGGGTCGAGCCAAACGTTGCCGCCCTCGGTCTTACCGAACTTGGTGCCGTCGCTCTTGGTGATGAGCGGGCAGGTGATGGCATAGGCCTCGCCGCCGTTGATGCGGCGAATGAGTTCGGTGCCAGTGGTGATGTTACCCCACTGGTCGCTGCCGCCCATCTGCAGCCTGCAGCCCTCGTGCTCATAGAGGTAGAGGAAGTCGTAGCCCTGCAGCAACTGGTAGGAGAACTCGGTGAACGACATACCGTGGTCGGCATTGGCGGCGAGACGCTTCTTCACGCTGTCCTTGGCCATCATGTAGTTGACGGTGATGTGCTTGCCGATGTCGCGGATGAAACTCAGGAAGGTGAAGTCCTTCATCCAGTCATAGTTGTTCACCACGATGGCGTGGTTGGGCGCGTCGCTGTCAAAGTCCAGGAACTTGGCCAGCTGCTTGCGGATGCACTCCTGGTTGTGACGCAGCGTCTCCTCGTCGATGAGCTTGCGCTCCTGCGACTTCATCGAGGGGTCGCCGATCATGCCCGTAGCACCGCCAATCAGGGCGATGGGACGATGTCCTGCCCGCTGCAGGTGCTTGAGCATCATCACGCCCACGAGGTGGCCGATGTGCAGTGAATCGGCTGTCGGGTCGATGCCCACATAGCCGCTGGTCATTTCCTTGTTGAGTTGCTCCTCGGCACCAGGCATGATGTCGTTGATCATGCCGCGCCATTTCAGTTCTTCTACAAAATTCATCTCTTTATCTTTATCGTTATTGATTAGTTCTTTTCTCTATTGAACGACAAAGGTACATATTTTTTGCCAACTGCCTCACAATTATCCTCAACATTTCCCGCAACAGTGCGCCAAACCTCTGCAAAAAGACCACCGAACTTAACCCAAAAATGTTCTCAGTCTTTTTAGAAATAGCAGTTTTCAAGAAAAACTGATTATCTTTGCAGTGCAATGCAATGCATGATTCATTGAAGCTATCCCAATCTGTTGTTTTAAAAAACGTTCAACTATGATGAAACCGTCTCTTATTACTATTATCTCTTTTCTGATAATCGCTTTGTCGTGCCCGTTGGCCCCAAGGGGTCAGGAGAGTGTAACCGCGACAAGATACAATCTGCTTAGCAAGCAATATGACAATGTGTCTGGCTTTGAGTGGTCGCTCGACCCCAACGTTGTTGTCGAGAAGAACGGCAAAAAGGGTGTGGTTAACGTTGCCAACAAACTCGTCATTCCACTCATGTATGACGAAATCAAGAGTTATGGCGATCTTTTTATCGTATACCAGAACGGGTTGACGGGAGTCGTTGACGAGAATAACAAACAGGTCATTCCTATTGAGTATGCCGAGATTGATGCTTGCCCTGACAAGAATGGCTTACACTTCATGGTTGCCAAGTACCCTTCAGGCAGTTCTAAGGAAACGAGCACACCGCTAATGGGTCTGATGGATGATTGCGGCAATGTGAAAATACCACTCGCTCATGTTAACATGAAAAAGGTGTCCTTTATCGAAGCAATGAAAGATGTTGATGGCCGCATCATTACCTCTGATTCTGATGATTCCAAACATGGGCTTCTCGATTTCGACGGTCGCGTGATTCTTCCTCAAGAGTATGACGAGATTGTGAACATTGCCACTAATTGGCGACTTCTTGTTATGAAAGGCGACAGGTATGGAATTGTTGACTGGCAGGGCAACATAATTATGCCGATGGATTATAACGATATGGTGTTTGACGATTATCACTCCTCTGGCTTTGCGGCAAGAAGAGCGCAGGGTGGCAAGAAATCAAAATATGCTTTTTGGGATTTCGATGGCAATAAACTGTCCGACGAAATTTTTGACAATGTCACTGGCTATAGTTTTGATATGTTTGATGCCACCATTGGCAAACGACACATCATGACGACAGGTTTTTATGAAGGAATGGCTGCTTTTGCCGAAATGGGAGACGACGGTGACGACAATCATCTCATCTGGGGATATATGGACGCACAAGGAAAGGTTATCATGAAACCGCAATTCCCCTCTGCCAATGGCTTCAGCGAAGGCTTGGCTGCAGTAGCATTGACCCAAAACGAGGGCGAGCTGTTATACGGCTATATTGATGCCAGCGGCAAAACAATCATTCCGCCTGCATACACTTCTGCGGGATACTTCATGGGAGGAATGGCCGTGGTGGCAACACCCGGAACGGGTGAATTCGTCATCAACAAGCAAGGCCAAATCGTGAAAGTATTCTCTGAAGATTCCAACGAACGCCGCTTGATGCGTGACGAAATGGGTCAAGTTCTTATCAAAGAGGTTTTCAACGATGGCGAGACGAGATTCTACAATGCCCAAGGCAAGCTGGTCAAGGCTGTCATCGACGGCGTCACACTCACTGCAGACCCGAAATAACCATTCGCTGACTTTATCATCTGCGCCCTGCACGCTCTCTTGAGATTTGCAGGGCGTGTTTTGTGAAATAATTGCATTGGCTATGAATGCCGTTAACGATAAAAATGTTAACTTTGCGTGATTAAATCAATGTCGTGCTGAACTATGGCAAAGGACCCGCTAAATACGCCGATGATGAAGCAGTTTGTCGAGATGAAATCCAAGCATCCCGATGCGATACTGCTGTTCCGTGTGGGAGATTTCTATGAGACCTATCTCGAGGATGCGGTGACGGCCAGTGAGATATTGGGCATCACCTTGACGCGGCGCAGCAACGGCGCTGCCGCAGCGACCGAGATGGCGGGCTTCCCTCATCATGCGCTGGACACTTACCTGCCCAAACTGGTGCGCGCCGGCAAACGCGTCGCCATCTGTGACCAACTGGAGGACCCCAAGTTGACCAAGAAGCTCGTGAAACGCGGCATCACCGAGCTGGTGACGCCTGGCGTTGTCGTGGGCGGCACGATGCTCGACCGCAAGGAGAACAACTTCCTGGCCGCGGTGCACTTCGGCAAGAAAATGCTTGGTGTCTCGTTCCTTGACATCAGCACGGGTGAGTTCCTCACCGCCGAGGGCAATGAGGAGTATGTGGACAAACTACTGGTCAATTTTTCTCCGAAGGAGGTGCTCATCGAGCGCAGCAACCGTCAACGGTTTGCCGCCACGTTCTCGTCGCGTTATCTGACCTTTGACCTCGAGGATTGGGTGTTTACCTTTGATGCCGCTAATGACCGTCTGCTCAAGCACTTTGAGACGCAGAACCTCAAGGGCTTCGGCATCTCGAGCATGGAAAACGCCATCATTGCCAGCGGTGCTATTCTGCACTATCTTGACATCACCCAGCATACCCAGCTGGGCCACATCACCCACCTGTCACGCATCGAGGCCGAGCGCTACGTTCGTTTGGACAAATTTACTATCCGCAACCTGGAGCTTGTGGCGCCCATGAATGACGATGGCAAGTCGCTGCTTGACGTTATTGACCGCACTATCTCGCCGATGGGAGGCCGCATGATGCGCCGCTGGGTGCTCTTCCCCTTACAGGATGTCAAGGCCATCAACCGTCGCCTCGATGTGGTGGAACACTTCATGCGCGACCCCGATGGGCGTGACTTGGTCAAGGAGCGGCTGGAATTGATTGGTGACCTGGAACGCTTGACGTCCAAGGCCGCCGTCGGCCGCATCACGCCGCGTGAACTCGTCCAGCTCAAGAGCGCCCTGCAGGCCATTGAACCCATCAAGCAATACTGCTCCCAGTCTCCGTGTGAGGTACTGCGTGCCATGGGCGAGCAGCTGAATCCGTGTGCCATCATCCGTGACCGCATTGAACGCGAAATCAATCCTGACGCACCTAACCAGACCAATCGGGGCAACATCATCTGCCGAGGGGTGGATGCCCAGCTCGACGAGTTGCGCGATATCTCCAGTAGCGGCAAGGACTATCTGGTGGCCATGCAACGCTCCTTGAGCGACCAGACGGGCATCCCCAGCCTGAAGATTGCCTACAACAATGTGTTCGGCTACTATATCGAGGTGCGCAACACCCACAAGGACAAGGTGCCCGAAGAGTGGATACGCAAGCAGACGCTGGTCAGCGCCGAACGCTATGTGACCCAGGAACTCAAGGAATATGAGGAGAAAATCCTTGGAGCTGAAGAGAAGATACTCATCATTGAGGGGCGCCTGTTCAACGAACTGGTGACCGCCGTAACCGAGTATATCCCCGCCATCCAGAACGATAGTGCGATCATTGCCCAGCTTGACTGCCTCAACGCGCTGACGCGCGTGGCGATGGAGAACCGCTACAACCGTCCAGTGCTCGACGACAGCCTTGATATTGATATCGCGATGGGCCGTCACCCCGTCATCGAGTGCCAGTTGCCGCCTGGCGAGACCTATGTGCCCAACAGCATCCGTCTGAGCAACGATGATCAGCAGATTATCATCATCACCGGTCCCAATATGGCCGGTAAGTCGGCATTGCTCCGTCAGACGGCGCTTATTACCCTAATGGCCCAGATGGGCAGTTTCGTTCCGGCTCAGCAGGCGCGTATCGGCGTGGTGGATAAGATCTTTACCCGTGTGGGTGCCAGCGACAACATTTCGCTGGGTGAGTCCACCTTTATGGTCGAGATGACCGAGGCAGCCGCTATCCTCAACAACATGAGTCAGAGGAGCCTCATCTTGTTCGACGAGTTGGGTAGGGGAACAAGCACCTACGACGGCATCAGTATCGCCTGGAGTATAGTCGAGCACATCCATGAGCATGCCGCGAGACCCAAAACGCTCTTTGCCACCCACTACCATGAGTTGAACGAGATGGAGAAATCTTTCAAGCGCATCGTGAACTATAACGTCAGCGTGAAGGAAATCAATGGCAAGGTGGTGTTTGTGCGACAGTTGGTCAAGGGCGGCAGCGAGCACAGCTTCGGTATCCACGTTGCCAAGCTCGCCGGTATGCCCCCCACCATCGTCAAGCGAGCTAATGAGGTGCTGAAGCAACTGGAGGCCAACAATCGCAACGACAGCGCCCTGACCAAGGACCTGGGCGATGTGGCTAGCAGCCGCTCGGGCTATCAACTGTCCATCTTCCAGCTCGACGATCCCGTCTTGAGCCAAATCCGCGACGAGATTCTCACCATCGACATCAACAACCTCACGCCGATGGAAGCCCTCAACAAGCTCTACGACATTAAGGGTATCCTCACTGGCAAGAAAGAGAGATAGTTTAAAATGAAACAAGATATGAAACGAGCTGATTTTGAAATCATGGCCCCTGTGGGCTCTTGGGAATCGCTGTATGCCGCCCAGCAGGGCGGTGCCGATGCCATCTACTTTGGCATCGAAGGGTTGAACATGCGCTCGCGTTCCAGTGTCAATTTCACGCTCGAGGACCTGCGCACCATTGCTCAATGGTGCAGTGAACACGGCATGAAGAGTTACTTGACCGTCAACACCATCATCTATGACGAGGACATGGATTACATGCGGCAGATTGTTACCGCTGCACGTGATGCCCAGGTGAGCGCCATCATTGCCAGCGATATGGCGACCATCCTGTTTGCCCGCAGTATCGGGGTGGAGGTGCACATTTCCACTCAAGTCAACGTGAGCAACAGCGAGGCGGTGCGCTACTACAGCCAGTGGGCCGATATCATGGTGCTCGCACGCGAGTTGAACTTGGAACAAGTGACCAAAATCACCGATTTCATCGAGAAGAACGATGTGCGTGGGCCGCATGGTGAGCGCGTCAGGCTGGAGATGTTCTGTCATGGCGCCCTGTGCATGGCTGTGAGCGGCAAGTGTTACATGAGCCTGCACCAGGAGAACACCAGTGCCAATCGCGGCGCCTGCCGTCAGATTTGCCGTCGCGGCTATCTCGTTACCGACCTGGTCAACGGCGACGAACTGGCTATCGAGAACAAGTACATCATGTCGCCCAAGGACTTGAAGACTATCCACTTCCTCAACAAGATGGTGGATGCCGGCGTGACGGTGTTCAAGATTGAGGGTCGGGCTCGCGGACCGGAATATGTGCGCACGGTGGTCGGTTGCTATGACGAGGCATTACGTGCCATCTGCGACGGCACCTATACCGAGGAGCGCATCAACGAGTGGAACGAGCGGCTGGGCAAGGTGTTCAACCGCGGCTTCTGGGACGGTTATTATATGGGCCAAAGGCTGGGTGAATGGTCGGCCAAGTACGGCTCCAGTGCCACCAGAGTAAAAGTCTATGCCGCCAAGGGCATCCGCTACTACAGCAAACTGGGTGTCGCCGAGTTCCTGATGGAAGCCGGCGAACTGCATGTCGGCGATGAGGCATGGATTATCGGCCCCACCACGGGTGCTATCCCCCTGACCATTGAGGAAATCCGTGTCGATCTCAAACCCGTTGAAAAGACCGTCAAGGGCGAACACTTCTCTATTGCCGTTCCCGAGAAAATCCGCCCCAGCGACAAACTCTACCTGTGGCAACCCGTCACCCCCAAGCAGTGAAAACCGCAGCTTCGGTAGGAAAAAGACAGAAGGCGTTGCTATCTATATGGAATATAGTTTATTAACAAATATAAATCGTTGCTTATGAAGAAGATTACTTTAGTTATGCTCTTTGCCGTTATTGCGGCAATGAGCGCTTGGGGCCAGGGGCTGACGGCCTCGTTTGCTGCCGAAGAGGCTTCAGTGCCCTATTACCAGATGGGTTGGGACACCCCCAGTGAGTTTGACACATGGACCTATGAGGCAACCAGTAGCAGCACTTGGAAACAGGGAAACCGCTCGCAATCGTTCTCAACAATCGATCTGACGAGCGTTGCGTCGTTGATTCTTGATTACAGTTCCGGCCAGAACGAGGTGGCCACTTCTCCCGCTATCGAAATCAGGCCCAACAGCACGCTTGAATTCTACTGCTATGCCAGTGGCATCTATCTGGTTTATGGCGCATGGAAACTGTATGCCATCGTGGATGAAACACCCGTGTTGCTCATTGATCAGTTCATGTGGGCGCAGGATGCCGGTTACGATGGTCCCAGCTGGGAACGGTTCACGGTCGACCTTGCAGAGTATGCCGGCCAGCAGGTGCAGTTCTCGTTCGTCTATCAGGGCAGCTATGGCGAGGACGAGGCCATCGATGGCTTCAGGATTCTGCAAGCCGATGCCGGCGATGATGCTGTCATCAATATCAACGAGGGAGAGAGTGTACACTTCAAGGACATGTCCACTGGTAGTGTCACCTCTTGGAGCTGGACCTTTGAGGGCGGTGAACCCGCTACAAGCACCGAGCAGAACCCCGTTGTGACCTATAACCGTGCAGGCTCCTATGCAGTGACGCTCACTGTCGGCGACGGCACTGCAACCGACACCAAGTCTCGTGCCGCCTATGTCATTGTTCATGCCGAGGCTCCTGTTGCCCATGTTGGCCTGCCCGACGGCGCTTACCTCTCGCCGTGGGTGATGATGTTTGTTCCTGTCGATGTGCCCTTGACTTTCAAGGATGCTTCTACCGGCAACCCCACCTCGTGGTTGTGGACCTTTGATGGTACCGATATCACTACCAGCGACTTGCAGAATCCCACTGTGACCTATCTACAGGAGGGTACCTATGGCTTGAAGCTTGAAGTGGCTAACGAAGTGGGTTCGAGTGTGGATGAGTATGTCAACACGGCTATTCAAGCCGGCGGCGAACAGGAAGTGTGGAACATCGCCCCCGAGGAGAATGGTGACTTGACGATGATGGAGATGGGCTGGTATGGCAATTATGCCGGAACCAACTGGCTGGGCATTGGTGAGTTTGCCGAGCACTTTGACGCTCCCTTGACCGATGCACAGATCAAGCAGGTGAATGTTTACTTCGGTAAGACCACCGCCGCCTCGACCGATGCCGACATCGAGATGAAGATCATGACTGCCGATGCCGACGGCATGCCCGGCGAGGTGCTGGGTACCACGAGCGTGAAGGCTGGTGACCTGGCCTATGACCCGACGACGGTCAATGCCACCGAGTTTGTCTTTGACGAGCCTGTGGACATCCCTGCCGGCACCGAGTTCTTTGCTGTCGTGGGTCCTTTCCCCAACGATTACGGTGATGATATCGCTATCCTGCTGTGCCGCCGTGACCAAGGTGAGAAATGCACCGGCTATCACTTCGTCTATGACGAGGAGGGTTATGAGTATCTTGAGACAGGAACATGGTACAAAAACACCGACGATCCTCTGTCGATTGCCATGGCACCCGTGCTGCGTTTCGTCACGCCCACACCTCCCACCAGTATTGACGAGCCTGTGGTGGGCAAGCAGGTGCTCGGTCACACCTATTATAATGTTGCCGGCATGTCAAGCACTACGCCCTTTGATGGCGTGAACATCGTGGTTACCCGCTACAGCGACGGAACCTTCACAACCACCAAGGTGATGAAGTAAGCTTTATTCAGCTTTACGATAATCATCATTGAACAAGAGGGAGTGCCAAATTTTTGGCACTCCCTCTCTTGTTGATTTTCGGTGATTGATGTTACGTTATTTCTTCTTGGAAACCGTTTTCTTGGCGACCGTTTTCTTGCGGGGCTTAGGAGCCTTCAGGCGCAGGATTTGGGCGCTGCGGACCGGCAGGTAGAGTTTGAGCCAGCCCAGGTGTGCATCGGCATACAGGCCGTCGTACTCGGTGAGGTGATTCACGCTGCTGTCAATGTTGCCATAACCGCCGTAACGCGCATCGTCGCTGTCGAACACGCCCTGATACTCGCCTTCGGGAGCCAGCATGGGATAATCCACATGAGATTGCGTGGGGCTGAAGTTGAACACAAACACGAGGTCGCCACGCATGTAGGCCAGCACTTGGTCGTCGTCCTTGTCCCAGAGTTTGCGCACGGGCAGTTTCTGGAAGTTCTTCACACCGCCGATGAGGTGAATCATATCGTTGTCCCAGTTGTTGAGGAACTGGTACTTGAGGTCCTCGCGGTCCACAAGATCCCACTGGCGACGGGCATACTTATAGCTCCAGCCGTTGCCCTCGCGGGGGAAGTCAATCCACTCGGGATGACCCCACTCGTTGCCCATGAAGTTGAGATAGGCGCCGTTGATAAGCGACAAAGTAACGAGGCGAATCATCTTGTGCAGCGCCATGCCGCGGTCCACCGTACCGTCGTGGTCATCTGTCATCATGTGCCAGTACATCTCCTTGTCGATGAGGCGGAAGATGATGGTCTTGTCGCCCACGAGTGCCTGGTCGTGGCTCTCGGCATAGGAGACCGTCTTCTCATCGGCGCGGCGGTTGGTCAGTTCCCAGAAGATGGACGTCGGCTTCCAATCCTCGTCCTTGCGCTCCTTAATGGTCTTAATCCAGTAGTCGGGGATACCCATCGCCATGCGGTAGTCAAAGCCGATACCGCCGTCCTTGAAGGTGCGGGCCAGACCGGGCATGCCGCTCATCTCCTCGGCAATGGTGATGGCGTGCGGATTGACGGTGTGGATGAGTTCGTTGGCCAGCGTCAGATAGGTGATGGCATTGGTGTCCTGAGTGCCATTGTAGTAGTCGTCATAGCTGCCGAAGGCTTGTCCCAGTCCGTGGCTGTAGTAGAGCATCGAGGTCACACCATCGAAGCGGAAGCCGTCGAACTTGTATTCCTCCAACCAGAACTTGCAGTTGGACAGCAGGAAGTTGAGCACCGCATTCTTGCCGTAGTCGAAACACAGCGAGTCCCAAGCGGGATGCTCACGCTTGTCGTCACCGTAGAAGTAGAGGTCGCCAGTGCCGTCAAAGCAGCCCAGACCCTCAACCTCGTTCTTCACCGCATGAGAGTGGACGATGTCCATGATGACCGCCACGCCCTGGGCATGAGCGTCATCGATGAGGTGCTTCAGCTCTTCAGGGGTGCCGAAGCGTGATGAAGCGGCGTAGAAGCTTGACACGTGGTAGCCGAATGAGCCGTAGTAGGGATGCTCCTGGATGGCCATGATCTGGATGGCGTTGTAGCCGTCGGCGACGATGCGCGGCAGCACGTTCACACGGAACTCCTCGTAAGTGCCCACACCCTCACGGTTCTGAGCCATGCCGATGTGGCACTCATAGATGAGCAGCGGCTGCGTGTTGGGTTTGAATTTCTTGGCCTTGAATTTATAAGGTTCTTCAGGATCCCACACTTGGGCCGAGAAGATGTAGGTTTTATCGTCCTGGACCACGCGGGTGGCATAGGCAGGGATGCGTTCACCCTCACCGCCGGGCCAGTGGATGCGCAGTTTGTACAGGTCGCCATGGCGCATAGCGCGTGCAGGCAGTTTGATTTCCCAGTTGCCGTCTTTCAAGCGTTTCAGCTTGTAGGGTGCGCACTCGCGCCAGTCGTTGAACTGACCGACGAGATAAATCTCGGTGGCGTTGGGTGCCCATTCGCGGAATACCCAGCCGCCGTTGGCGGTGTGATGCAGCCCGTAGTAATTATAGGCGTTGGCAAACTCCACGAGGTTTCCCGTGTCGCCGGTGAGTTCGGCAATCTTGTTCACAGCGTCCTGATGGCGACCATTGATGGCGTCGCTGTAGGGTTCCAGCCACGGGTCATCATTGATAATCGCTAGATTTTTCTTTTTTCTCATAATCTCGCAGTTCTTGATTGGTGATGAACAACAAAGGTGGCCGAAGCCTTCCTTCATCAATGGCAAAGATACAATAATACTGACAAATACGCTCGTTATAGACCTCACTTTTTGCCACTTGTTATTGAAAACGATTGCAAATCGTTGTCATGTGAGCGTGTTGAATCAGGAAAATGGTTGTATCTTTGCGAAGAAATATTTTTAATCTTGAGATTTATATGGGAAACATACTCACAAGTTTGAGTGACTGGATTGTGGCTGTCAGCGACGCTGTCTGCGGTTATCCCTATTTTTTCCTCCTCATCGGTGGAGGTTTGTTCTTGTTCCTGTATTCGGGGGCGGTGTCGATACGTCGTCTGCCGCGTGCCCTGAGTGCGTTGCGTGACAAGCAGGCTAGCGACCAAGGCAAGCAGTCGGGACAGATCAGTTCGGTGCAGGCGTTGTTGAGCGCCATCGCCGCCACGGTAGGCATGGGCAATATCGCCGGTGTCGCTATCGCCTTGACGATTGGAGGCCCCGGTGTGGTCTTCTGGATGTGGGTGAGTGCGCTGGTGGGTATGTCCACCAAATTCTTTGAAGGCTCGCTCTCCATCATGTACAAGGGACGTGACAGCGCCGGCGAGGTGCAGGGCGGCCCGATGTATATCATCACCAAGGGCTTGGGCGAGAAATGGAAGCCGCTGGCGGTGGCATTTTCGATTTTCGGTCTCGTGGGCACGTTGTGCTTCATGCAGGCCAACCAGCTGGTTGAGTCGGTGACCACCATTTTCACCACGCCGATGGGCATCGAGAACACGGTGTGGTTGCGTTTTGCCATGGGTCTGGTTATGGTGGCTATTGTGGGTGCCGTCATTCTGGGCGGCATCAAGCGCATCGCGCTGTTCGCATCGCGCATTGTGCCGGTGATGGTCATTCTCTACCTCATTCTGGTCATCGTCATCATGGTGATGAACTTCAGGGAGATTCCTGGCGTATTCGGCAAGATTTTTGAAGGAGCATTCAGCATGAAGGCCGGTTTTGGGGCCTTTGCCTTTGTCGCCCTGACGGGTGCCCGGCGCGCAGCCTTTGTCAACGAGGCTGGTGTGGGTACCGCTTCGATGATGCACGGCGCCAGCAAGAACACCGACCCCATCCGTGAGGGACTTATCGCCATGCTCGGCCCCGCTATCGACTCGGGCCTGGTGTGTACGCTGACGTCCATTCCCATCATCATCGCCGGTAATTACGTCGGCCTGAACGACCCCAAGGGTCTGTTCGTTGCCTTGGGCGCCTGGGGCCAACTGCTTCCCGGAATCGGTCACCTGCTGCTAATGGTGATTGTCTTCTTCTTTGCCTTCTCGACGATGTTCTCCTACAGCTATTACGGCCAAAAGTGCACCAACTACCTGTTCGGCGCACACAACGTCAAGTGGTATAACTACTATTATCTGGCGATGATTGTCGTGGCTGCGATGATACCGCTCAAACTCATGGTCAGCATCATGGACTTGGCTTTTGCCCTGATGGCCTGCTGCACGATGTTCACCATCATCCGTCTCTCACCGAGGGTCAAAAAGCTGATGAAGGAATACTTCGCCAAGAAATAATAAACTAAACTCTTTATGCCTGATGAAAAAGTTATTGTTTGTCCTGCTGATGTTGCTGGTGGCGAGCGCGGCCTCCGCAATGAAACTTCCTGACCCGGTTATCACCGTGACCGAGGGGGAAGAATACTACACGGTGGATGTGGCAGTTGAGGGAGATTACGAGTTGCGAGTGTTTTGTGGCAACTTGGAAATAGAAACCCCGTATGCCATAGAACGCCTTGATGTCGATAAGGAATACATTATCCTTGCGTTTGCTCAGCTTTATAATGAGGAAGGTTGGTCTTACAGCAATGTCGTGGAGTATGATCTCTATGTCCCTGCCAAAGAAGAAATGCCGGTTCCAGGTCCTTACCCACCCGGTTGGATTTATTTTGATGTCATAGAGGGAGATGAATACTACACAGTTTTGGCCTATTGTGAAGAGGACGGCTTCACCGTGCAATTATGGAGTAATGGTGAGCCGGTTGATAATCCGTACATCATTGAGCGTAGTCCTGAGGGCGATATGGAATATGTTATAACAGCATGTAGTCAAGCCGAAGGATATGATATCGTAACAGCTACTATGACACTTGTCGTTCCTGCCCTTGACGACCCGCAACCAGGCCCTTATCCGCCTAACTGGACTTATATGGAAGTCACCGAAGGTGATCAATTTTACACGGTTACCGCTTATTGTTATGAGGACTGTGCCACAGTGAGCTTGTATCGTGATGAAGAGGAGGTTGAAAATCCTTGCATCATTGAGCGTACTCACGAAGATCAGATATATAGATTCACGGCAGTGGGTCATTGTGACGGATATGAGGATTCGGACAGTTCAATGGATCTTCTTATTCCGGCTCTTGATGAGCCGTTGCCCGGTGACATGAACTGTGACGGCGAGGTGACCATTGCCGATGTCAATGCGGTGATTGACGCGATTCTGAGTCAGAGCAGCAATGAAATGTATGATTTTGATGGCGACGGCGAGGTGACTGTGTCGGACGTGACGGCACTGATAGCCTTCATCATGTCAGGACATTAATCCACAGTAGCAGAAGACAATCAAGGCGTGACGGTCATGTGACCAGTCACGCCTTGACTGTTTGAGGGATACGTTCAGCGTATCGTTTGGGCGAAGTAGGCCATCTTGATGGCAGCTTCGGCAGCTTCGGTGCCTTTGTTGCACAGGGCGCCACCAGCACGGTCCAGGGCCTGTTGGAGGTCGTCGGTTGTGAGGACACAGAAGATGATGGGCACGTTTTGTGTGGCGTTGAGGTAGGCGCAGCCCTGTGTGGCATTGTCGCAGACGTAGTCGAAATGCGGCGTTCCGCCCCTGATGACGCAGCCAATCATGATGACGGCGTCATAGCGTCCGGTACGGGCCATCTGTGCGGCGCCGTAGGTCAGTTCCACGGTTCCCGGCACGCGAGCTACAGTGATATCTTCATAGCCTTCTCGCTTGAAGAGGTCAAGCGCACCCTGTAGCAGGGCTCCTGTAATCTGGTCGTTCCACTCGGCACAGACGATGCCCACGGTGAGCCCATCGACATGGGGGAGGGGCTGGAGCGCGTTATCTTGTTGCTGTAATTCAGTTGACATGATTTACTGGTTTTTTAGGGACCGTAAGGTCCTTAAGGTCTTTAGGGTCTTAAAGACCTTGGAGTTTATAATTCTTTGGGGAAACGGACGTTGGTGGTGATGTAGTCGACGCCCATGGCCTTGACGCGTTCAAAGTCCTCCTCGCGGTCCACGGTCCAAACATTCACTTTGAGTCCTGCGGCATGCATCGCGTCCACGGCCTCTTGGGTGACGATGGTGTGAATGACATCAAGGTCCATATTGTACTCCTTGCACCACTCGACCCATTCCATAACAGTGCCGTCCTTGTCACCTGCCAGCACCTGTACTTTGACGTCGGGATAATGGCGATGGATGAAGTCGACCACGCCGGGCATGAAGGAAATGATGACGACTTTGTTGGTAAGTCCCTTCTGGTCGATGAGGTTGATGAGTGCAGGGATGCCGTCAAAGACGGGCTCATTCTCGGCCTTGGTATTGCTGTGGATGTTGGTGCACACCTTTATCTCGACGACGGGCACAACGTTATACTCATTGCAAATGTCCAGGAATTCGCCCAGGGTGCAGGGTGTGCCTGCATAGGTGATGCCGCGGCGCTTGCTGGTGAGCTGAGTGGAAAGCACGGTAGGCGTGCTCATCTTGGCTATCTTGGTCTCAGGACCACCGAGCCGCTTGTAACTGTCATCGTGACTGATGACGAAAGTTCCATCGCTGGTGACGCGGACGTCACACTCTAGTGCCCATGCACCGGCTAGAGCGCCGTTGATAAAGGCAGCGCGGGTGTTCTCGACGCCCCACTGCGAGCCACGGTGACCAATAATGAGTTGGGCCTGCATGCTCAAGGTCCCCACAATAATGAGAGCGGCAGTGAAAATGCTCTTGAGTAGTGTCATAATATTCACGTTTTTGTTCTTGTTATTCAACAGGTCTTGTATCTCGTGTTCCTCGGCAGTGGCATCGAGTCGCTGGGCGAGCGGCAGCAGCGAGCGCAGCAGTTGCTCGGCAGCAGTGCGACGATTGATGAGGCGCATGAGCGCCTTGGCCAAGCCGATGGAGAGTTGCAAATCACGAATTCCCAGTTTGTTGCCTAACTTTTTCTGGTAACGCAGGGCCTTGGTGTAATACTTGACAGCGTTGCGGCTGTTGCCCATTTCGAGCATGATATCACCTTCCTTGCCCAGGGTGTCGACCAGGTTAGACATCGCAGTGCGCGTGGCATTGGCGTCACCGCTGTTGAGCTCGCTCATGTAAAGTTCGCTGGCACTTTGGTAGTGGGCGAGGACGTTCATCTGTTTGGTCTTGGACTTGATGACTTCGGTCGATGCCTCAACCGCCATGAGGAGCAGCGCCGAGAAGCGGGCTTCGTTGCGCTTGGTCAGTCGCTCAAGAATCTGCTGTGCCTTAGTCAGTTCCTTGGCGGCACGGCTGTTGTCACCCATGTCATGATGGGCCAGCGCCAGGTTGAACAGCAGCGAGGCGACGATGGCATTGAAGTCCTCGGTCTTCTTGCCCTGGTGTCCGGAGAGGACGAGTAAGGTGTTCTCGGCGGCACCCAGCGATAATGAGGGGTTGCCGCTGTCGATAAGCAACGACATGCGAGCCAGCCACAGCCAAGCAGCGTAGAGCTCTGGCAGGGACTGCATACGCTCGTCATCATAGATGAATTCCTCAATGACCTGTTCAGCCTCCAGGTCGCGCTTTTCCTTGATGAGGTACTCGGCATAGCACATCTGCATCTCGGTGACGATATCCTCGTCAAGCCCCTTGCTGGGAGGAAGAGTGCCACTCATGACCATCTGTGCTCGGGCGATGGTCATGTCATTCTTGAAATGCGGCAGCGCGACTGAAATAGGCAGGTGGGGCATTTGTTCTTGAGGATCGTTAGATGATTGATGATAGTCGATTGGGCAGAGGTCAGTTCCCCTTGGCTTTGATACCCAGGTAACCGCCGTGATGACGCAAGGCGTATTCTTCGCGGGTGAAGCCGGTGGCACGCATCGTGTTGACAACCAGCACGTCGCCAATGACGGTCATGACGGTGGTTGAGGTGGTGGGTGTGAGGCCCAAGGGACACACTTCTTGTGCACCGCCGGTCCACAGGCAGATGTCGGCCAGATGTGCGAGCTCGCTGTCTTTGTTGCCAGTGATTACTATAATCTTGAGTTGAGGATACAGGTTGTGGGCGAGCGAAACCAGGGCGCAGATTTCACTGGTGCGTCCCGAGTTGGAGAGTAACAGCAGCACATCGTGGGGCTGCACAACTCCCAGGTCGCCATGCTGTGCCTCACTGGGATGGAGGAAGATGGCGGGTATGCCCGTTGAGGAGAAGGTGGTGGCGATGTTGTCGGCGATTTGGCCGCACTTGCCCATGCCCGAAGTGACAAGTTTGCCTCCCTCGTGCTTTACCTGCTCAACGATGAGATTCACGGCCTCCTCGTAGGCATCGGTAACAGGTATGTTTTGGACAGCCTTGCTCTCGGCGTCCAGAATTTCACGCATTGATTGTTTTACATCCATAAAAACGGTATAAGATGGTTTTCAACTTGCAAAGTTACGAAATAGTTTCTACTTTCTTGTTCCCAGCTATAGTTTTTTGGCCTTTTGTTGTAGGTTTTAGGCATTGGTTGCGTCTAATGGCAAAATGATTGTTATTTTTGCAGGTCAATCAAAACGTTGATAATGAATATGGAACCGTTAAAAGAAAAAATACGGCGTTTTAAGCAATGGCAGCAAGACCCTGTGACTTTTATCAACAGTAAAGAAGAGCATCGCTGCAATTGCTGTGGCACTACGTTCACCGGCAACTATTGTCCTTGTTGTTCCCAGAATGCTGATTTTGGCAACATCGGGTGGCACAGCGTGCGCCAGAGCGTGATGGACATCTGGGGTTTGGGCACCCGTTCATTCCTCTTTAGCTTGTGGCAATTATTGTTGCGTCCAGGTTATTTCATCAGTGACTATATCAGCGGCAAGCGGCAGTTGAGTTTCCCCCCGGTGAAGATGCTGTTCATCCTGGCGGTTGCCTATGCGCTCATCATTCACTGGCTGTTTCCTGACCTGAAAGGTCTTGGTGTGGCGATGGTGGACGAATCATTCCAGATTTTCAAATCCTTCTATGACTGGTATGAGACGCATTTCAGCTGGGTGCTGTTGATTTTGTCGGTCATTGCCATCGTTCCCACGTGGATCATGTTCCGCTACTCGCCGCGTCACACCCGTCACACACTGCCCGAGGGTTTCTTTGTCCAAGTTCTTTATGCGGCTTTGCAGGTAACGGTTTGTTTATTATTGGTGCCTTGCTGGTTCTTTCTTAAACAATCGACAATCCTTATCATCACGTCCCTCATTGTGATGATTTACTATATTGTCGGTTATATGCAATTGTTTGGCTATGGCTTTTGGAGCACCTTGTGGCGGCAAGTGTTCATCTTCATATCCATCATCTGTTTTGGAACAGTGTTGATGGTGTTGTGTTTTGATATGAATGTGCCTCCCGACACTGTTATCCCGGTTTCTCCAGGGTATTATATGCCAATTAAAACTTACTTGGTTGTATTTTACGGTATAGCCAGTGTGTTGGTATTGGCCATCGGCTACATCGTCAATCTCATTGCTACCCGCAAGGTCAGAAAACAGTTGAAACGGTAATTCTTATTCAGCCAAATTTCACTCGTGGCCCTCAAAAGCGATGATGGCGTCGCGCCACACTTGGGGAATGGGCGAGGGCTGGTTGGTTTCGGGCGCGAGGTTGACCATGACGGTAGCGCAGGTGCATTTCACTTCTCGCGTCTCGCTATTCACCAAGTGCTGCAGCAGGGTCAAGCTCTTGTTGCCCAGTTTGGCACATTGGGTGAGCACCTCAACGGGTTCATTGAACAGTGTCGGGACCAGGAAACTGCAGTTCACGTTGGCAATGATGACCGTGGGGCGTCGCCAGTCTATGTCGGCCTGCACGTTCAAGCCTTTGAAGTATTGCGTCTTTCCTAAATCAAAGAACTGGAAATAGACTGAGTTGTTGACATGGCCCAATGCATCCACATCGTTGAAACGTAATTGAAGGGGCGTGCTGCACTTGAAGGGATATTGAGCTTCGATAGCGTGATTCATTGATTCTATTGTTTGCTTTTTGTAGTGATTCTAGAAGTTCTAGATAGTCTAGAAGCTCTGGATATTTTTATTTGAAGATGATTTCTCGGATGATTTCTCGGCCTAGGGCCTCATTGATGCGCTGGATGATGCTGGCGCGGTTGAGCATCAACTCGTTGGCCAGCGAGGCCGATGAGAGATGCACGGTCATCACGCCGTCTTTGACGTAACGCCTGATGGTGTAGCGGTTAATGCCATCGCCCACAATCTGGGGCCAGAGGGAACAGGCGCGATGCTCGTCGAGGGCCACGTCGAGGTTCTCCTTCTTGAGCAGGTCGTTGATGATCTGGCCGATGTTCTTGGCTTCGGTGCGCTTCATGACTGCTCACCTCCTTTCAAAACAGAGACGATGCCGTTCTCGACATGCATCAGGCAATGGCCGCCACCGTGGAGTGCCACGATTTCATCAAGGTGGGTGCGGTTGGTGTCGGTAATGAAAATTTGGCCGAATCGGTCACTGGACACGACATTGACGATGCGCTCAACACGGCTGGCATCGAGTTTGTCGAAGATGTCGTCAAGCAGCAGGATGGGCACGGCAGGGTTGTTGGACTTGAGGAAGTCAAACTGTGCGAACCTCAAAGCGATGGTGTAAGTCTTGCATTGGCCTTGGCTGCCGGTGCGGCGCATGGGGTAGCCGTCAAGCATCAATTCGATATCGTCGCGGTGGATGCCACGTGTGGTATAGCCGATGATGAGGTCACGTTCGCGCGTGGCAGCCAGATGCTCGGTCATCGTCGCCTCATTGAGGTGGCTCTTGTAGTGCAGGCTCACAGTCTCACCTTCGCCAGCCACAGCGTTGTAGTAATGCATGAAGATGGGTAGAAACTGCTCCACCCACAGGCTCCGACGCTTGTGAATCAACGAGGCGTGGCGTGCCATTTCAAGTTCCACGGTCTCATAGAGCAAAGGGTCGCGCATCTCCTTCTTGATCATGGCGTTGCGCTGCTCCACCGCCTTGTTGTAGCGGATGAGCGCGTCAAGGTACTCATTGTCGTTCTGTGAGATAATCAGGTCCATGAAACGTCGCCTTTCATCGCCACTGCCGCGCACCAGGTCCCAGTCCATGGGCGAAACCATCACCACTGGCAGCAGCCCGATGTGTTGACTCAGTCGCTGATATTCCTTGCCGTCGCGACGAACAACCTTGCGCTTGCCGCGTTGCAGGGCGACGCTGATTTCCATCGGCGTTTCCTGACGGGTATAACTGCCTTGAAGCATCATGTAGGCCTCGCCGTGGCGGATAACCGCACTGTTGTCGCCGGTCGAGGCAAAACTGCGGCACATGCTCATGTAGTAGATAGCGTCGAGTACATTGGTCTTGCCCTGTCCGTTATTTCCAATCAGACAGTTCAACTTGGGCGAGAATTCCAGTTGCGCTTCGGCGATATTCTTGTAGTTGAGTATGGTGGCAGTGTTCAGTGTCATGGCGCAAAATTACTGATTTTTCTACGATAATGGATATTGAAATGGGAATAAAATGTTACCTTTGTCAACATGATGGAACTAGTTGAATTGAATTTTGCGGAGCCCGCCGACGGAGTGGTTGCTTTCTCGACAACACGTGGCGAGGTGGACAGGCGCAACGCCTATTCAGGAGTGAACCTGTGTGACTATGTGGGTGATGACGCCCTGCGTGTGCTGGATGCACGCCTCACGCTGGCGATGCAGCTGGGCGTGGACCTGGACGACCTGGTCATGCCGCGACAGACGCATTCGTGCCGCGTGGCGGTCATTGACGAACAGTTCCGTTCTCTTGATATCGCGTCCCAGGAAACCGCTCTAGAAGGAGTGGATGCCCTCGTGACGTCGCTCACGGGCGTGGTCATCGGTGTGAATACCGCCGACTGCGTGCCGATTGTTCTTGCCGACAAGCACGCTGGCATCATTGCTGTCGCGCATGCCGGATGGCGCGGCACGGTGGGACGCATCGCCGCCAAGGTTGTTGAGGAGATGTGTCGTCAGGGCGCACAAGTCGGCCGCATACAAGCCGCCATGGGCCCAAGTATCTGTCAGGACTGCTTTGAAGTGGGAGACGAGGTGGTGGAGGCATTCCAGAAAGCACATTTCGACATTGATGCCATCATGAAGCGCAACCCCGAAACAGGCAAAGCCCACATCGACCTGCGTGCCGCAAACCACTCTGTCCTCGTTGCCGCGGGCGTGCCATCAGAAGCCATCGTCACGTCGCAGCATTGCTCCCGTTGCGAACATGAACGTTTCTTCTCAGCCCGCCGCCTGGGCATCAACAGCGGCCGCACCTTCACCGGAATCCTCAGGCGATAGGCATAAATAATATAGCAGCGATGCCCATTCCCGTTTGGGAGTGGGCATCGTTGTTGATGAGATGTGTAAGGATCGCTTACAGGGTGGCGTCGCTTTCTTGGAAGGTGGTGGCTTGACGCACGTCGCCGGTTTCGTAACCACGCTTGAACCACTTCATGCGCTGGGCGCTGGTACCGTGGGTGAAACTCTCGGGTGAGGCGTAGCCTTGGGCACGCTTCTGCAGGTAGTCGTCTCCGATCTTCTGTGCGCAGTCGATGGCCTCCATCAGGTCTTGGTTGCTGATAGAACCGAAGAGTCGGCTCTCGTAGTGTGCCCACACACCGGCATAGAAGTCGGCCATGAGCTCCAGGCGCACGCTGTACTTGTTGGCATTGGTTTGATTGGTGGCCTGCATTTTGCGGTGTGCCTTGTCAAGGGTACCCATCAGGTTCTCAATGTGGTGGCCCACCTCGTGGGCGATAACATAAGCCTTAGCAAGACTGGAGTTGTCACCCTTTACGCCGAGTTGCTGGTCCATCGTCTGGAAGAATGACAGGTCGAGATAAACGTTCTGGTCGCCTGAGCAGTAGAAGGGGCCCATGGCAGCCTGACCCTGACCGCAGGCGGTTTGTGTACCACCACGGTATAATACCAATGTGGGGGCAGGATAATTACCGAGGCCATACTCCTTGAATATCTGTGACCATATGTCCTCGGTACTTGCCATCACCTGTTTGGAGAATTTGGCGAGTTCCTGTTCCTCTTGGGTGTATTCAACCTGCTCATCACTACCGGCTTGCTGCATTCCCAAGCCTAACAAATCGCCAAGGTTACCACCCATCAGCAGAGTGATCAAACCAGCGATAATCAAACCGCCGATACCGCCCAAACCAATCTTGGTTCCGGTACCCATACCGCGGCGATCTTCAACATTTTCGCTTTCGCGTCTTCCTTCAAGTCTCATAATGATAAAATATTTTAGTTGTTATTATTCTCTCAAAGAGTGCAAATATAGGAATTTTTTTAATAATTCATCAAAATAATGACATTTTTCTTGAATTATGTGTCACGAGATGTCTATTGATAGTATATGCAGATGCAGATTAAGGCTGCTTCTTCAGATGGTAGGCAAATGTCGTGCCAGCCGCGTCGGTCTTGGTGAAGGTGATCTCCTTGGATGAAGTGTGGGTAATTGTGAATTCGTTATGGACTTCTAAACCTGGCATCACAATGTAATAGACAGTGGGGTCGAGGAAGTCGATGGTCATCTTGTTGCTGGTCTCGTCCTCCTCCCAAGAGCCGAAACTCTCAACCAGTTGCTCATGGCCATACACCTGCGACACCCTGAAAACTTTGTTTTGGAATTGGAAGAAGTAATCACCCTCGACGTTGACGGGGGTGCCGCCGGCTGTGATCTGCTCAACGTGCCAGGTGCCGAACCAGATGCCGATGTCACCATGATTGCGCGTGCAGGCCGATAACAGCAGCACTGCCATCAATGATAATAGATATAATGTTGTTTTTTTCATCGTTTCTTGAAGTTAAAGTTGCAACTATAAGTAATGCCCAGCATGCCGCCCCAGTTGTTGCCGTAGAGGTTGCCGCGGTCCATGGCCACTGTGGCATTGACCATCCACCCCATGAACTTATAGCCCGGGTGATACTGAATACTGAGCGCCATCGAGAAATCATCGACGCTGCCCACTCGTGGCAGAAGGGGAGTTCCCCAAGCTTTACGGTAAGAGCCCATCAGTCGGTAATACCAGTCCTCATGCAGCCAACCGCTGATTGCAGCATGGAAACCGCGTAGTACGTTGTCGCGGTAGCGCATATAGCCGTCCTGGTTGTAGAGCGGCGACTTGACAAAGGGTGAGCCGATAGACATACCGCGGTTCTGGTAGCCGTTGTAGATGTAGTTGTTGTAATAGTCGTCGGCACCCGATGAGTGGCTGGTGATGGGCGTACCCTCGTGGTCGTTGGGCGTCCAGTGAATGGGGCCGCTCTGGTTGGTGAAGTCGATGTACTCAATGACCGCGCCATCAATCAAGCTATGAGCACCCATGCTGCGGTATTCCAGTCCCCACAGGCCGTCAAAGCCGTTCATTTTGCCGATGCCCGAGCCGTCTTCCCATAGCCACTGGGTGTAGGCGCGCAGTAGTTTGCCGTGATTCAGATGCCCCTCGAGCGCGATGTCCCAGGTGCCCAGGTGGTTGCCCTCTACAAATGAGTCGCCCGCACTGTTGCCACCACTGCCGGCGATAAACGTGCGGAAGAAGGCCTTGGCATCAGCATCCATCTTGACGGTGCGCGTCACTTGGCCATCCTCATAGTAATCAGCCGTGCCACCGAACTGGCAGGCCGATTGGGCACCGATGGTGAACACGACAGGTTGATTCGGGTTGGTGCGCAGGTGCAGGCTCTTGTAGTGCAGCCACCTGTCTGTGGTGATAAAGTGGTTATAGTAATTATAGTGGTTCTCCAGCCACTTGTCATCCAGCTCGCGGAAATAGCCGAATTCGCCCTTGATCTGCACCCAACCTTTTGTAAACGGGATGTTCTGGAAGTCGATGAAACCAGCGCGCAGCCCCACAGGCGGGCGGGCATTGTTACTCCACACGAGGTCACCGCTGCTCAACCGGCCGTTGACGATAGGCGAGGATTTATACGCTTGTCCCGCCACGGCAAAGATGCTGCGGTACTTGGCTGCCAGGTAGGCTTGTTGGATCCATACCCGTGCAGGATGTTGCTTTTGTACCTCAAACTGGCCATCGCCCTTGTAGCGCTGATAGCCTGCACTGGATGCGTAGCCGCCCCAAACTTCGATGCCCGCTCCCCAAGCAAAACGCTTGTCAGGATCCGTGCTATGAACCAGACTGGCGTTCAGCAGGGCAGAATACTGCTGGGTGATGTTGCCACCGTTGTTGGAGGAAATGTAGTAAGGTGCCAACTCGCTGTTACCGGCGTTAGCAATCATGCCTACCGAGTAGATGGTCTCGAAAATGCGGGTCTCAACAGGGTCTGATGTGGAATATTTAGTGCTTTTTGCTTGAACACTGTCCACGGGCTCTTGACCCACCACACCCAGGGCAGCGGTGAGCATAATCAGTAATGATAAAGTGTATCTTATCATGATGTATTTGAGTGTTATCGTTCGATGTTTGCCAGATAAGAGTCGATGTGGCGTCGCTTCTTCTCGTCGGTAATCTCATCGATGTTGATGAGGATGCCGGTTTCCTCAACGTCGCCGAACTCGCGGTTGATGGCCGTGCCCAGCAGCAGCATCTTGGGTGACAGGCCCATGTAGGCGTTGACCAGCGGCGGGATGTTGATGCCGTGATTGCGGATGAAGGTGTTCAACCGCTTGTAGTCCTCGCGGAAGTCGTTGCCCACAAATTGAGACATCAGTTCGGGATCATCGTTGCGGGTGTCGGGAAGCGGGTCGATGGGCACTACCAGGCTTTCCTTGTCCTTGAAGTAGAGGTTGAGGAAGCACAGCAGCATGTCGCGGCAGTCGCGCACATAGCTTGGGTACATCGTCATCTTGCCGAACATATACTTGACCTTCGGGTAGATGATAGTCAATGCGCCCAGGCCGTCCCACAGATTATCGAGTGCGAACAGCGCCCGCACGCCCTCGCGCGTCGATTGGTACTCGGGACGCACAAACGAGCGTCCCAACTCAATGGTGACGGGCAGGATTTCCTTCAGGAACTTGTCGCTGAACTTGAACATGTGTCCAGTGGCGATGCGCGGCACATTCTGCTCGATTTTCACGTCCCAACCGCAGATAAAGCGGTAGGCTCCGATAATCTCGTGCTTATCAGGGTTCCACACCAGCAACTGCTGGCAAGGCGGGTCCATCAGGTCAAACTCGTCGATGTCACATGCCTTGCCTGTTCCGCCGCCAGCAGCACGGAACGAAATCTCGCGCAGGCGCCCGATTTCACGCATCGTGTTAGGAGCGTTGTGGGCGGTCACTACATAGATGTCGTTCTCGGCCTTGTTGGTGTGGCGCAGCAGACGGTCAGGCGTGAGTTCCTGCTCGATGAGATTGACGGGAATGGGTTCAATAATCGGTTCCATAGGCAATTTAGGGTTTGGAAGGCGAGGGCGCCATAGTATAGACGATATCGCGCAAGCGGGCAGTCTCTTGCTTGGGCCTGGAAGCATCCAGCGAATTCCATGAGATGGGTTCACCGATAATCAGGTTCAGGGAGGAACCACGTTTCTTGAGCATCTCCTTGGGTAGGAAGACGAGTTCAATGTTAAACTTAATGCCCAATCGTTTGCGCCACTTGGCAAAACGGTAGAAGAACTTTGAATTTTGGGCGTCAAAGTACACGGGTACGATGTCGCGTTGGTAGTTTACTGCATGGACCACGGCGGACTTTTGCCATTGCAAATCGGCAATGGAGCCGTCGGGCTGCATGCGTGAGCACAGTCCGGCAGGGAAGGTGATGAACTGATTGTCGCTCTGCAATGCTTCCTCGATGTTAACGGCATTGACCCTCGACTGACTGCCGTATTTGTTCACGGGAAGGAATACGCCTCTCAGGGGCTCCACTGCCATTAACAGGTCATTGACCAGGAACTTAATCTGGCGGTTATAGTGGTTGCCCAACAGAGAAATCAGCGCTAATCCGTCAAGCCCTCCCAGGGGATGGTTGGATACAAACATGAAACGTCCTTGCGGCAGTCCTTCCAGTCCGGTCGCCTTGACAGTGATTCCCATTTCTTCCAGTGCGGTAGAGGCTGCATCCACACTATTCTTGCCAGCCATCTTTTCCAGAATGTTGTTGAGTTCATCCTGACAGATGATGCGCTCGAGCCACCTCACGGCAAACCGTGGAATATAGCGATAGTGCTTGGACAAACGTGTCCTTAGCACCTGGTCGACATCAATTTTCAGTGGTTCGTTGCTCATAATTGTCTAAGAAGTGTGGAAACAATCATACAAAGTTAGATATTTTATGCGAAAATGGAAAGCAAGAGGCGAAAAATTTGTTGAACACAGTTAAAAGTCCTACATTTGCAGCCACAAAGAAGACACTTTAGGTTCACGCTTTTACTGAGCTGCTACTATCTAAATCCATAGGTTACATGAGAAGCGGATTTACCAAGCCACGACTATTGTTGCTGCTTGTCGAGGTACTTGCCTTGGCAGTGCTTGCTGTGATGGCATCGCACCATTTCGGCATGGCCGACGGCTTGCGCATCAGCGTATCCTATCTTGTGTCCTATCTCGTTCCCCTCATGGTCCTCAAGCGTGCCCGAGGAACCAGCATCGCGGCTCATGCCATATTACTGGGCTTGACGCTTCTTTTGTGGGTGGTGTCTTTCAGCTGTTTATTGGAATGGGTTAAATTCGAAGGCTTTTCGCTTCAACGCCCCAACTTGATAGGCGATGCGCGCAATTACTACAAGTGGGCGCTGCACGTGTATGACGGCAGCGTGGAGCAAACACCGCCCATATTCCCGGGTTTCCCGTTGATGATGGTGGCCTTGTGGAAAATGTTTGGGCTGAGTGTCATCTGGCCACAGGCAATGAATCAGATGTTCACCCTTCTGGCGGTAGTGTTTACTGGAATGACGACGCGTCGCCTGTTGGAGGGTCGCGTTCAGGCCAGCGCGAAGGCTCTGTTGACAGGTGGTATTGCGCTCACTTGTCTATTGTCCTATTTCATGATGACAGGTATAAGCATCTTGAAAGAGGGTACACTGTTCCTGTCGATGACGATGGCTGGCTACGCCTTGTCGTCGTTGGTCAGCAATGATGACAATCGTCATCACTTGTGGCGTGACATCCTGTTGTTTGTGACAGCATGTATATTGGTGGCTTTTGTCCGCACAACATTCCTTTATTTCCTCGCCTTGGGGTTGGTGATTATGACGATACCTCATTGGCGACGGGACTGGCTGATATCCTTGATTCTACTTGTCCTTATCGTCGTGTTGCTTGTAATCGGCAATCATTTTGCTGCCTACTCGTTTGAGCGCCATGCCGAGATTGCCAGCGGCGGTTGGAACATGCAGCGGACATTTTTGAAGAACACATATTATAAAGGACTGATTGGCTATTATTTTCTGTTCTCACCTTGGCACAGGTTACTGATGCTTCCTCTCACCATGATGGCGCAGTTCGTCTTCCCCAGCCCCTGGATGCCCAATTATGAGACCCCATACGTGTTGAGCCTGTTGGCCCGTCAGAATTACGGTTGGTATCTTATGGGCGGAACGGCGATGTTCTACTGTCTGTTCATCAGTTGGAGGCGCGGTGAGAATATGGGCGTGTGGACGTGGTGGCCTGTCAGCATCTATGTGGGTATGGCCTATGTGATGGGCGGAACGATGGTGCGTTATTTATTGCCGTTTGAGCCGCTGTTCGTACCCATGTCGATGTTTGTGTTGTGCCGCTTGCATGAGGGCCGCTGGCGCAAGGCCTATACCATCTGGATGTCTATCCTGGTTGTCGCTGTTGTGCTATCACTTCTTGTGCTGTTGGAAATTCAGCAGGGCACCTTCTCCTCGATGCTTCACGTCAGATCATTGCGTGATATCATCTTGCAGCACGAGTAATCTTCCATTTTGTCATCCTGCGATTGATTCCCGTCCATAGGTGTTATTGCCTGTTGGTCGGTTTTTTTTAGTCTTTAGTCGGTGACTAGGGTGCACTCATCGTTTTTGGTAAGAATCGTGTTAAACTCCAAGTCCTGCTTGTTGTCTAAAAGGCAAGAAATTAACATTTAACACATCACGACAATGAAGAAGACTTTATTACTTTCCCTGCTTTGTATGTTACTCGCTTTGCCCGCAATGGCACAACCGGGTTATCGATACGGAAGCCGCCCCCGCATCCAGACGGTGGGACGTCACGGCAACGAATATGTCGCCTGGCACAGCTACTACTTCGGCTTTAGAGTTGGCTTGAACGCCTCTCATGTGAACAGCGACAGTCCCGCACTCAACGGCAACGGCGTGAAAACAGGTCTGAACATCGGAGTTGCCGCTGGCACACAACTCACCTACCGCGCTCCTTTATTTATTGAAACAGGACTCTATTACACCCAGAAGGGTGGCAAGAGTGACTCGGGTACTGGCAAATTCACCTACGATCTCAACTACTTGGAGTTGCCGTTGATTATCAAGTACAAGCACTTCGTGGGCAACCAGACGAGCATCCAGCCCTATGCTGGCGGATATCTGGCCTTGGGAACGGACGGCAATATCAAGAATTACGGCTCAAGGACAGCGTTCAGTTCCTTTGACGACGGTTACTTTAACCGCTTTGACGGCGGTCTCAAGATAGGATGCGGCGTGGGTTTCAACATGTTATATCTGGATGCCAGCTATGACATCGGCCTGTCCGACATCGGTCAAGATAGTTTTGACGATACGCACAATGGGTGCTTTACGTTAAACATAGGTGTGAACTTCTAGGTGTTTTTAGCCTGTAACGTGATTTCTGGGTGGCGCGTGCCACTTTATCACACCGGTGGCGCGCGCATTTTCTTCTCCTGCTAGTCAGGAAAAAACAGAAAAAATACAAGTACGTTTAACTTTTTTTCTTACTTTTGCAACAATTACTAACCAACAAAAACTTTGGAGCTATGAAAAAGATATACAACATGCTGCTCATTGCAGCGCTGTCGATGACCATGTTCTCGTGCAGCAACTGGGATACCCCCTGGGATACTCCCTATTACGTTGAAGATATTGTAGGCGGCTGGGTTTCCTATTATGGTCGCGATGCCTTTGGCGAGTTTGATCTTTTAGGCACTGATCAGGTCTACTATGAATTCTACAGCAACCACACCGGTCGTTATACCTACTATTCATATTATGGAAGGTCCTATATCGACTTTGATTGGAGCACTAGTGGCAATCGCTTGTACATCTACTACTATGATGGTGTCAACGACTACCTGTTCTACGGATTCGATTACAACGGCGACTTGATTTTGTCTAACGACAGTCGCTTCTACGAGTACACTGCTTACCGTCCCACTGGAGTTTACTATGAAAAGGAGAAGGAAATGCCCACGGGTTCGGTAACCAAGGCCGCTCCCAAGGTGGAGAGTAACGTCGCCATCACCGAGGGTTCCCGTGCCATCAAGGCCAGGAAGGACATCAAGGCAGAACCCAAGGAAAAGAAATAAAGTCAGTAAAACATATTCATTTCATCAGCAGCCGCCGGGCATTTTCGGCGGCTGTTGTTGTGATGACTTCGGTGGAAAGCCCTAGGACGAGGGCAACGCGTGTTGCCACATCTTGTATGGTGATGTCGCTGTCATCGGTCTCGATGAGCAAGCGGTCGAGTGGGGTGGTGGCTAGGGCTTCGGGGTTAAACCGTAGGCCATAGGAGAGATAGCACCCCTCATCAAGCAACGTGCGGGCCACATGAGCGTTGCCGCGCATGCCGTGAATGGCCAGTCGCACATCGGTCAGCCCTGCTTGCCGACGGGCATTCAGGATCTGCTGTGTTGTTCTCACATTATGGACCACCACGGGTTTACACACGTCATGGGCCAGTTGCAGGTGACGGACGAACAGGGCGGTTTGTGTTTCGATATCACCGCCTCGCAGGCTATCCAGCCCCGTCTCGCCGATGGCCAGTACTTGAGCATGAGTTGCGCACTGCTTCAGCAAGTCGAAGTCGGCATCAGTAACAGCTTCCACGGTGTCCCATGGGTGAACGCCAACCGAGTACCACTTGCCGGCTTGAGGGTCAAACTGCCTCGGTTCCACCGAGATGAGTGCATCGGTGGCCTGGGCATGATGGGTATGGAAATCGAGGATGTTCATCAAGGTACAGGGTCATAGCCGCTACCGCCCCAGGGATTACAGCGCAGAATGCGCCACACGGCGAGGAAGAATCCTTTGAACGGGCCGTGTTTGCGGATAGCCTCGATAGCATACTGGCTGCAGGTGGGCGTGAAGCGGCAGGTGGGCGGCTTGAGTGGGGAGATGTACTTCTGGTAAAAACGGATGGGTTGTATCAACAGCCAACCGATGAAGTGTAACACCTCATGTCCGATATGCTTGATGTAGTCAATCACTTTCATGCTTAGGGTCCTCATTGACTGTGGGTTGTTGCTCACTGGCAGCGTGGGCAATGCGAGTGAGCAAGCCGATCATCTTCTCGTTAATGACACTGTAAGGCGCAAGCGAGTTGTCCAGATAAACAAAGGCGATGTCCACTCCCCATCCTGACTGCTCCAGGGCCGGTACGAGCAACGTGCGTCGGTTCAGGCGGTAGGCTTCACGCGTGCGTCGGCGCAGGGTCACGCGTCCCACGGCTTTGCGGATGCGTTTCTTGGGGATGGAAATGAGAAACTGCACGGGATGGTCACCACGCGGTCGCAGCCTGTAGGCAGCACGCAACGGGAATGCCATCAACGATTTCCCCTCTTCAAAGAGCAGGTTCACTGCCGTGCGGCTGCACAGTTTCTCGTCTTTATTTAACTTGTAGTCCATTCAGGATGCGAAATTACATAAAAATGGGGCATGCACACATGTCATGCCCCATAAAAATAACCTTGATAAGGGTTTATTTCTTGTTTGTCGCGGTTTTCTTGGCTGCTTCGGCCTTGGCTTTGCGGGTTGCGGCAGCCTTCTTGGCAGCAGCCGATCGCTTGGCGGCAGCAGTCGCTTCGGTATCGGCTTTGGCCTTGCGGCTTGTGGGGGCCTTCTTGGCAGCCTCTCTTGCGGCCTTACGCTCCTCTTTTTCCTCCTCGGCCTTAGCCTTCTTGAGGTACTGCTCAATGGCGCTGGCCATCGACGGTGTTTCGGGAGTGATGGTAACGTCCACTTTGAGCCCTGCACGGTCGGCAGCCTCAAGGGTGGTCTGTCCCATGGCGGCAATGACTACTTTGCGGTCGGCGTAGTCGGGGAAGTTGGTGGTATAGGACTTGATTCCCGCGGGGCTGAAGAACACCAGCATGTCGTAGTCGAAGACCTCTCCGGGCTTGAAGTCGTTGCTCACGGTGCGGTACATGACAGACTTGACATATTTCACCTTGTTGTTGTCGAGCACAACGGCTTTGTCGTTGTGAACGTCGCTGACGGGCATCAAGTAGGTCTCCTTGTTGTGCTTGGCGATGATGGGGATGAGGTCCTCCATACGTCCCGATTCGCTATAGAAAATCTTGCGTTTGCGGTAGATGACATACTTTTGCAGATAATGGGCGATGGTCTCGCTCACGCAGAAATATTTCAATGTGTCGGGGACATTGTATCGTAATTCCTTGCACAGACGGAAGAAATGGTCGATTGCGGTGCGTGCCGTCAAAATAATGGCTGAATAGTCAGGCACATTGATTTTGGATTGACGAAATTCCTTGGATGTTAATCCTTCGACCTTGATGAAAGGCCTAAAAATAATTTCAACACCATATTTTTTCTCCAGATCAAAGTATGGAGACTTCTCAGACGTCGGTCTAGGTTGTGAGACCAGGATCTTTTTAATGCTCATGTAGCTTATGAAAGTCTATAAAATACCACTAATCCAATACGTTACACTCGCCATAATGACCAGGGGAACGATTTCGACGGCGCAAAGGTACAAAATAAAAAAGAGAATAGATGACAAATTGCTATAAAAAATTCTAAAACCCTTATAGATGAAGATTAGGCGCACTACCAAATACAGAGCGGCAGCAATGGCAAGTAGCAATTTGCCAATTGACGGATAGAGCATCAACAAGAAGAGCACCGGCAGGAGCAACAGGCCCAAAAAAGCTTGCGATGATTTAAAGCCGTCAACCCATAATTTAGTGTTCAGATTGTCGGTGAAGGTGTAGCCTAACACCCTGTAAACCAGTAATTGAATCAAATAGAAGGCCAGCGCTAGGCCACAATAGGCGGCGATGTGCTGGAACACCGATGCCTGTAATGTCGCGGCCAGCGGCGGATAAATCAACTGAACGGCAAAGTAGACGATGAACCCCTCGACGATGCACGTGTTGGCGATAAGCGCCGCGAGAATGCTGGTCTCGTTGACGGTGTGATCCTCGAACAGGTTTTCGCGTCGGCGGGTCGAGAACATGTAGTGGAAAAAGTTCTCAATATACTTGTAGCCCGTGTGATAACTCAATGCAACGGCAAGCAGTCCCGCCAGCAGGAGAATCATCGAGGGCGTGTCGTGCATCGGGGAGCGAGAGAACGGTTGTGCCTTGCTGGCGGTGGGCACTTCCATCACTGGCCGGGTGCTGATGCTGTCCACAACCGAATCGCCCGGAGCCGAGGCAGCAACGCTGTCGACAAACTGCAGTGCGCTGGTTTGCACGGCAGTGTCTACAGGAATGATGGTGTCGGCTGGATGGGCGTTGGAGGGCATGGCTCAATACTTGGATTCAAATTCCACGGGTTTAGAATTGCCGAGCATGGCAACGGCTTCGCTTGGGGTGGAAGCCACTTGCCACAGTTGGGCGTGAGAGGGCTTCATGAAGCCCTCGTTGATGGCGTGCTGAAGCATCGCCAACAGGGAGTCATAATAACCTAGCGTGTTGAGAATGATAACAGGGACCTTGACCAGCCCCAACTGGCGCCAGGTGAGTGTCTCGAGCAGTTCCTCAAACGTGCCCACGCCGCCAGGCATGGCGATGACGGCATCGGCCATCTCGCTCATCATCTGTTTGCGCTGGTGCATATCGGCTGTGATGACAACGTCTTCCAGACGGTCATAGCACCATCCGTTATCCACCATAAACTTGGGAATGACGCCTGTGACTTCGCCATCGGAATCGAGGGTTCCGTCGGTCACGGCACCCATCAGACCCACGGCTCCGCCACCGTTGACACAGCGCCAGCCATTTTGGGCCAGCAGGCCCCCCAACTCATACGCCGCCTCCAGGTAGCGCTTGTCGATATTGGCGCTAGATGCGCAGAACACACATACGTTGCCTCTCATTTCTCGTTTCATGGCCGCAAAGGTACAAAAAAAGCGGCAATCACCGCTTTTTGAGTCAGGAATTAGGCGTTACACGTCATTCAGTTTGGCCCTCAATCCAACGATCGAGTTGGGGGCGGTATTTCTCGCGGAGGGCTTTACAGTGAGTGAGGATGTCTTGGTCCGACTCGCCCTGGATGACTTCTTCGGTCGAAGTGGCCCATTTCTCCTGGAATTTGTCGATGGCGGTTTGACAGGAGGCTTGGTCGAAATCCTTTCCTGAAAAAACGCCGATAGTAACCTCCCTAATATAGGTTTCCCATCGTTTAGCATAGTAGTCCCACATGAGGCCGTTCCAGTTGCGGCAGGCATAGTCGTTGAGGCTGCCGCCCCAGGTGGTGATCAGGCGACGGGCGTTCATCTCATAATAATCCTTGACCTTGGGGCTGTTGCCCAGGTCGCGGGCCTGCTGGAGCCAGTTCGCCAGGGTGGCATGAGGATGATGGCTGTTCAGGACATCGAGGTCGGACAGGAGTTCATACATCAGGTCGCTGTGGGCAAAGAAAGCATTCTTGTCCTTCTGTTGGAAGGCCTTGTCAAAGGCTTGTTTCTCGACCAGGAACAGGTCGCCCAGCAGTTGGCGTCCCACCCACAGCAGGTCGATGGTCATCGCGTCGGTGGGGGCTTGGTCCTGTGCCAGCAGGGCGTCCCATACGGCCAGCAGGTCGCGTGGATTGTACTTGGGCAGGCGGTTTTCTTTGCCCATCACGGGATAGGAGCATGGCAGCGGCGCGGCGAAATTGGCCGGGTTGATGTCAAGCACTTTGTCATAGAGCAGTTGCCAGGCTTGACGGACTTGCTTGCTCTCACGGCCCGCATGGCGGTCGGCCAGTTCGTTGATGACCTGCTCGTCGCTCTTGCGGTAGTCCCATGCTTTCTCCAGGATGTACTCATAGGGGAACTGTTGCACGTCAAGACCCTCGAGTGTAGAACCGATACCCACGAGGTTGTCGCCACACTCGGCGAGGGCACGTTCGATGCGCTGCCCGGCTTCCTTGACACGGCCCTGCACATTGGTGTTGCCACCGAAGTTGCCCAGGTAGCACCAGATGAAGGGCAAGCCATAGAATCCATCGTGCTCGCGCCACATCTCCTTGTACTCGCAGTAGTAGTCGAGCATCGTCATCTTGCCTTGCGGCACGCCCGTGAGCATGGCGCGTGTGCGCTCGGGGGTATAGTCTTTGCTCTGGTAGTAAAGGAACCAGGCCATCTGTAGCCATTCGGCCTCGGGGTCGACAGCCGTCAGGCTCTCGTATATGTGTTTGGTCACCTTGTTCAGGTAGTCGGGCTTGAAGCTGGGAGGATCCACCTCGTTGAATGGATCGACGCCGTAGATGTGGTCGGTGCCGAACAGGCGCGTCTGCTCCTCAAGAAAGAGACGCTGGATGCGAGTGAATAGTGGGTCCTCACTGTTGAGGAAATAGGTGCGGTATTGGTTGTCGAAGCCAGCCCAGGAGCCCAGGGCTTGGATGTCGGCATCAGGGAACAGTTCACGCAGGGCTCCGGGGACGTGTCCGGCAAAGGCCGGCAGTACGGGGCGCATGTTCAACGCGCGCTCCCGTTCCACGATGCGTTGCTGCAAGAGGGTCTGGCCGTCAAGCCACTCCTGCGGCAGCGGTCCGCACCACCCATCGATGTTGGCCATGCGGTGCCACGGCAGGTAGGCCGGCCCTGTGAAGTAGGACCGCACCTGCTTGTCGCTCATCCCCAAGCTTTTCCACACGTTATACCACACAGCCTCCTGTCCCGTGATGGCCAGGGGCAGGTTCACGCCGTTGAGTGCCATCCAGTCGATAAGGCGTTCCCAATCTTTCCACTGCCAAAAGGGCATTGTGTAACCCCAGGTGCAGTAGTTGAGGAAAAAGCGTTGCGGCACACGTGCTGTCACACGTTCGGATGCGGGTACATCGGGCAAGGTCTTGGGCAACTGTACGGGCACATCGGCATACCACGATACCGTCACTTTGCAATAGCGGTTGAGGTAGCGGTTCAGTCCCACAGCCATGGAATTGGCGTTGTTGCCGCCAATGATGACCTTGCCGGCTTGACTCTCAAGCGTGAACACGTCCTTGCCGCCATCGGCCTCAATCTTGTGGAATTCCACTTTCTTGGCCAGTTGTGCCGACAAGCGTGTCGTCAGCGCCATGGCCTGTTCAGTATCACTGTTTACCGTGCCGCTGGCGGTCATGGCCACCAGCATGACCATGGCCCATATCATGAGTTGTCTTACCATAATTCTACTCAATACCATTGTAGTTGAAAACGCAAATTTAGTTATAAATTTCAATATTCGGCTGATGGACATGATTTTTTGGTGTAATTTTGTGGCTCAAAATTGAAAGGATAAGAAGATGATAGGGACGATAGTCAATACCTGTACCATTGTGGTGGGGACACTGGTTGGAGTGGCTCTGCACAAGGGCATCAAGGATAAGTACAAGCATGTGTTGTATGACGCGCTTGGGCTGGCGTGTTTTGCCATCGGGCTGAATGCCGTGGTCACCAACCTGCCCAAGAGCCAGTATCCCGTGCTGTTCATCGCCGCGATGGCCATTGGCAGCATTGTTGGCGTGGCGCTGGATATCGATGGCCGTTTCCATCGCCTGGTGGAGCGGCGCAGCAAGGCAGGCGCCGAAAACCGCCTGGCCGATGGCCTCGCGACAGCGACGCTGGTCTATTGCATCGGTCCGTTGTCGATGTTGGGACCTGTCATCAGTGCTCTGGAGGGCGACAATACCTTCCTGTTCACCAATGCCACGCTCGACCTGGTGACGGCGACCATCTTCGGTTCGACCTACGGCATCGGGATGTTGCTGGCGGCCCCAGTGCTCTTCCTGTGGCAGGGGATGTTCTATGGCGTGGCGATGGTCTCTAGCGAGGCGGTGAGCGAAGCCTTGATGGCCGAACTGCTCATTGTGGGCGGTTTGCTCATCACGGGCTCGGGACTGTCGCTGTTGCGCATCAAGGATTGCCATGTGCTCAACATGTTGCCGGCATTGCTCATTCCGCCGTTATGGTTTATCATCGTGTCATTTTTTTAGACCACATTAAAGGGATTTTTAGATTATACTCATAGCAAAATAATATAGAAAGAATATGAATGATTGGCGTTATTTCGTGATGTTTTGTTTCGCCCTGCTGTTGGGGTTGAAAACACCCGTCATGGGACAGATTGTGACCATTGAGAAGTCGGACAAGGAGATTGCCGACAGTATCCGTGCCGAATTGGACAACAGGCCTTACTTCAGCCTCTATAAGGACGTTTATTTTGTAGGCGGAACGGTCTTGGGCGGCAAGCCCGACGAGTATAACAGCGACGTGAAGTTCCAGATCAGTTTCCAGCAGCGTCTCACCAAGAGTGTGCTGCCGGGCCACACCTATCTGTACCTGTTCTACACCCAGAAGGCCATCTGGCACGTCTTCCAGAACTCGTTGCCGTTCCACGACCTGAATTTCAATCCTGGTATCGGTATTTCCAAGCACATCATCGTGAAAAACCGTTTGCTGGGTAAAGTCACGCTGATGGCCGAGCACGAGTCCAATGGCCGTGACGGCATCGCATCGCGCAGCTGGAACAAGATTTCACTGGCAGGCGAGGCCTATATCTCGCCCTACCTGATGGCTCATGCCAAGTACTGGATTCCCATCGTCGACGGGCAGTACAACAGGGACATCCTCAAGTACATGGGTATCTTTCAGGCTGGTTTCCAGGCCAAGAGCCTTGACGACAAATGGGTGCTTGACATGACCATGGTCAAGCGACAAGGGTGGAACCTGAATTTCAACACCATCGTTCAGCTGGGCTACCGCATCAACCACAACTCCAATCAGTTCATCATGCTGCAATACTACAATGGCTACGGTGAGCACATGCTTGACTACAACAAGTACCATTCCAGGATTCGCATCGGCTTGCTGATTCGTCCCAGGTTCTTCAGCGACTTCTAGCCCTTTGGCAGACAACTCGGGTAATCGTTCTCATTGCTCTGGGCCATTTTCTCTTTCTTGTTATTGTCAATGTGAAATAATATGATTACCTTTGCCACAATCGAATAAAAAGAAAAAATTGAGATATGCAGTACTGGATAAATCATAACGGAGTGCAGATGGGGCCCGTGGATTTGGAAGCCCTGAAGGATATGGGGCTCACATCGTCGGCCTATGTGTGGCACGAGGGGCTCACCGATTGGGTGAAGATTACCCAATTGCCCGAGTTACAGGGTTTGTATCAAATGGTGGGCACCCCCATCGAGGCCGCTTCCCAGCCTGTTGAGGTCGGACAGCCGATTGAGCCGGGAGTCGAACCCGAATTGTCACAGCCTGTAATGGCCGAACCGTCGCAGCCTGTAATGGCCGAACCATCGCAGCCTGTAATGACCGAACCGTCACAGCCTGTTGCTCCCCAACAGCCGTCACCCGAGTATCAACCTGCGGTTCAACCTGCCACGCCTTGTCCTCCGACCAACCTGGCATGGGCCATTATCTCGACCCTGCTATGCTGTCTGCCGGCTGGCGTTGTGGCCATCATCTATGCCGTCAAGGTGACCAACAAGTACAACGCCGGCGACATCGAGGGTGCTAACCAGGCCAGCGAGACTGGAGCCTGGTGGTGCATCGCCTCCATCATTCTGGGCATCGTAGTTCAGCCCCTCCTTTCGCTACTGCCGCTGTTAGGCTCTTGATGTTGGCCTGTGATGCGTCGAACGCTCGTCATCGTCATAGCCATCGTTCTCCTGTTGGTGTTCGGTTTCATTTACTATGCGCTTGACCCATCCACATCGACGGCTTTTCCGAAATGCGGTTTCCTGTCGTTGACAGGCTATAAATGCCCCGGTTGTGGCAGCCAGCGTGCCATCCATGCCTTGTTGCATGGCGATGTGGTGACAGCGTTCAGATATAACGCGATGCTCCTCATCTCTATTCCCTGGTTGTCCCTGAGCCTGTTTGCCGAGGCGCAGCGTGTGCGCAATCCGCGCCTGTATGCCCGGCTCAACGCATCGCTGATTATTTTGCTCTATCTGGCCGCGGTGCTCCTCTGGTGGCTGCTTCGCAACATTTTTAACTGGTAACCCAAAAAACATCCTTACCCGATGAAACAATATCTTGACTTAATCAAGCATGTGATGGAACACGGTGTGGACAAGGAGGACCGCACGGGGACCGGCACGCGCAGCGTGTTCGGTTACCAACTGCGTTGTGACTTGGCCGACGGATTCCCCTTGCTGACAACCAAGAAGGTCCACCTCAAGTCCATCATCTATGAGCTGCTGTGGTTCCTGCGCGGCGACACCAACGTGCGCTGGCTGCAGGAGCATGGCGTGCGCATCTGGAATGAGTGGGCCGACGAGAACGGCGACCTGGGGCCTGTCTACGGCAGCCAGTGGCGTGCCTGGCCCGACGGCCATGGCGGCACCATTGACCAGATTGCCCAGGTCATCGACCAGATTAAAAACTCGCCTGACAGCCGCCGCATCATGGTCAGTGCCTGGAATGTGGCCGAGGTGCCCACGATGAAACTGCCGCCGTGCCACTCGCTGTTCCAGTTCTATGTGGCACAGGGCAAATTGAGTCTGCAGTTGTATCAGCGCAGTGCCGACCTGTTCCTGGGTGTGCCGTTCAATATCGCGTCCTATGCCTTGCTGCTGATGATGGTGGCCCACGTGACTGGTCTTGAACCGGGTGAATTCATCCACACCTTCGGTGACGCCCACATCTACCGCAACCACTTTGACCAGATACGGGAGCAACTCTCGCGAGAACCGCGCCCGTTGCCGCGCATGGTGCTCAATCCCGAGGTCAAGAGCATTGACGATTACAAGTATGAAGACTTCACGCTCGAAGGCTACGACCCCTGGCCCGCCATCAAGGGTGTCGTCTCGGTGTGAAACAGCGCCAACGGCGCTTTAGGTTAAAGGTTAAAGGTTAGAGGTTAGAGGTTAAAGATAGAAGAGCCAATGAAATCGATTGAGGCAATAGTTGCAATTGACGAGAACGGTGGCATCGGGCGCCAGGGCGACCTGTTGTGCCACTTGCCTGCCGACATGAAGCACTTCAAGGAGGTGACGATGGGGCACAGCATCGTGATGGGGCGCAAGACTTTTGAGTCCTTTCCGCGTCGACCGTTGCCTGGCCGCCAGAATATCGTCATCACGCGCAATGCCGATTGGCAATATCCCGGGGTGACGGTCGTGCACAGCCTGGACGAGGCCATCGCTGCCGCCGAGACCGAAACCCTCTTCATCATCGGTGGAGCCCAGGTCTATGAACAGGCATTGCCGATGGTCGATGTCCTGCACCTTACCCGCATCCGCGCCCGCTGGGCGAGTGCCGATGTATTTTTCCCGGCCCTCGACATGGACGAGTGGCAGGAATTGAGCCGCGAGCACCACAAGAGCGACCACAAGAATGCCTACGAGTTTGATTTCATCACCTTAAAACGACGCACCAAATGAAGTATTTCCTCATCGCCGGTGAAGCCTCGGGCGACCTGCATGCCTCCCACCTGATGACATCGCTCAAGGAGCAAGACCCTCAGGCCGAGTTCCGTTTCCTGGGCGGCAACATGATGGCCGAGCAGACCGGTTCCCAGCCCATCATTCACTACCGTGACATGGCCTATATGGGTTTTGCTGATGTGGTGAAACACTTGGGGAAAATACTCGGCTTCCTCGGGACAGCCCGGCGTGCTATCGACGAGTGGCAACCGTCGGCGGTGATACTGGTCGATTACCCGTCGTTTAACCTCAAGGTCGCCAAGTATGCCCACAACCTGGGCATTCCCGTGCATTATTTCATCTCGCCCAAGGTGTGGGTTTGGAAAGAGTGGCGTGTCAAGGACATCCGCCGCTATGTCGATCACATGTACTGCATCCTGCCCTTTGAGCCCGACTGGTATCAGGAGCGAGGCTACAAGGCTACCTATGTGGGCAATCCCACCGTGCAAGAGGTGGCTGCGGCCAGCAAGGATTTTCCCGATTTTGCCGCTTTCATCAGTCAATACCATCTTCCTAACCGCCCCATCATCGCCTTGGTGCCAGGTTCCCGTGTCCGGGAAATCCGCGACAACCTGCCGCTGATGCTCGAGGCGGCTTCCCGTCATCCCGAGTATCAGGCCGTCATCGCCGGCGCCCCCAGCATCACCGACGACCTCTACCATGAAGTCCTGGGCTCCCAGGCTGTGCCCGTGTTGCGTGATGCGACTTATCCGCTGGTGTACAATGCCCATGTGGCCTTGGTCACCTCGGGCACCGCGACACTCGAGACCGCCCTGCTTGGCACGCCTCAAGTCGCCTGCTACCGCTTCAACGGCAGCAAGTGGTCCTATAAATTCTATCGTCGATTATTAAAGGGGAATTATGTTACCCTGCCCAATCTCATTACCGATGAGCCCGTCATCCCCGAGTTGCTGATGCACCTGTGCACCGTGGATTCCATCGACCAGCATTTGGCGGCTTTATTGGACGACTCCCCCGAGCGTGCCGCCATGCTCGACGGCTATCGCCGGCTGGAAGAACGTCTGGGCACCGACGTTTGCACCGCCACTGCCGCCCGCCTGATTAAAGAATCCCTCTAATTGGCCGATACTTCGTCCTCGGTGAGACAGGCCGTGAAGCCCATCTCGCGCGATCGTTCCTTGTCGAACATGCAGTAGGTCACATCACCCTCGTCGCACAGGCGGCCCTGACTGTCGTGCAGGGTGACATGGACGGTGTAGTAGTTGCGCACGTTGCCCGTCAGGCGTCCGCGCAGGGTGATTTTCGGGTCACGGGTCGAGACGGGACGACGGAATTTCACTTCCAGCTTAGTGGTTACTCCGGCACATTGCAGTCGGCGCGAGAGCACCCAGTTGGCCAGTTCGTCGATGAGCGTGCTGATGATGCCGCCGTGCAGGGTCTCTACCCAGCCGTCGTAGTTGACGCAGGGCGACCAGGTGGTGACAACCTCTTCACCGTCTTCCCAGAATTCCAGATGCAGGCCGATGGGATTTGTCGGGCTGCACCCGAAGCAGTTGTAACCCTGCTTGTCAAGATATGGATTAATTAATTTCTTCATGTTCAATAATCTATCTAATAAATACAATAATGCCAAAAGTCATTGATTACAGACAATTTGTATTTATTGTGCTTATTGTTTTCCTTTTATTTGTTGTCGTTCTTCTTGTTTGCGGTGGTGCCATATCTCCAGGCTGTTGATGGCATTCTGCCACAGGATGTAGCAGCCGGGTCCTGCCACCGACAACGGGCTCAGGTAGGTATAGGCAATCCACACGGCAAAGGCCGTGTTCTTCTGTCCCAGGCCTTGTCCGCTCTCGATGACGGTGCCGAAGAAGTGGCCGATGTAGCGGCCCACGGCGAACTGCGCCAGGCAGATGAGCAGTGACACCAGGGCGATGGTGATGAGGAACACCACGGGCGCTCCGCTGTTGATGATGTTCTTCACCGTGCAACCCGTGACGATGGTCAGCGAGATGCCCCACATGTAGAACGACAGGTCCTGGATGGCGACCAGCCGCTGCTGGACACGCGGCAGGTAATGCTTGACCAGATAGGCGGCAATCAGCGGCAGCACCAGCACGAGGAACACCTTGTACATAATCATCCAGAAGGCCGTCCAGAAATTGATGTCAACATTGTTGTCGATGAGCGGGAACACCACCGGCACGGCGATTACCGTGACGATGTTGGACAGGAACACGTAACTGGTCATCGTCTCCAGGTTACCGCCCAGTTTGCCCGTCACCACCGGCGCGGCACTCGCTCCGGGGCAGATGACGCAGGTGAGGATGCCCTCCATCAGAATCAGGTCCTTGCCCTTCATGTCAAAGCCGATGATGAGGGCCACCAGCAGCACGACCAGCGCCACTTGAAAGACCGATACCCACAGGTGCCACATGGCCGGCCGCATCTTGTGGAAGTCCACCCTGAGGAACGTCGTGAACAGGATCAGGCTCATGAACAGCGGCAGGATGGTGTCGAATATCGGCTCCATGACTTCGCTCACGGGGTCAAGGGCCGGTACCCAATAGAATATCAGATAGATGACCGTGCCCGTGACAATCGCGCTGGGCAAGGTCCAATTCTTCAAAAAAGTGATGATGGTCTTCATAGCGCCGGCAAAGGTACTCTTTTTTTGTGTCTTGGTTTCCTGTTTTTGTTTTTAGTTGTCAGAAAAATGTTGTACTTTCGCAGTCGCAAATGAAGAAAGTGTTTGACAATGTTGCTTTTTGGGCGATTTACGGGACGTGGTACCTGTTATCGCTGCTGCCGTTGTGGGTGCACTACCTGGTCAGTGACATCCTGTTCGTGCTGGTGGCCTATGTGTTGCGTTATCGCCGCCGCGTCATCAGCAAGAACCTGAGTGCCGCTTACCCCGACAAGAGCGAAAAGGAACTCAAAAAGTTGCGGATGCAGTTCTACCGTCACTTCTGCGACATCCTGGTCGAGACGGTGAAATACACCTCCATCACCGACAAGAACATCATGCGCCGCATGACCTTCGCCGGAGCCGACAAGGTGGCCGAGATTCTCAACAGCGGCCAGTCGATTGCCCTGCTGCTGGGCCATTACGGCAACTGGGAATGGGTGTCCTCGCTCGTGCTGTGGGTGCGACCGCTGCTCACCAACAATTCTGTCATGGGGCAGATTTACCATCCGCTCGAGAACGAGGTGATGAACCGCGTCGTGCTCAAGGCGCGCAGCCGCATGGGATCGGACAACGTGTCGATGAATGGGACCCTGCGTTGGATTCTCGGCAACAAGCGCGAAGGCCGCCCCACCATTCTCGGTTACATCAACGACCAGGTGCCAACATGGTTGAATATCCACCACTGGCTCACCTTCCTCAATCACAAGGACACCCCTGTCTTTACCGGCATTGAACGCATCGTCCACTCCCAGGGCCAGGCCGTCGTCTATGTGGATGTCAAGCGCGTGGGTCGCGGCCGCTACGAGTGCGAGTTCCAGGTCATCACGCGCGACCCGTCGACGATGGGCGAGTTCGAACTGACCGACATCTATTTCCAGCGCATGGAGCAGACCATCAACCGTGCCCCGCAATACTGGTTGTGGAGCCACAACCGCTGGAAACGCACGCGTGAGGAGTTTGACCGCCGCTTCAAGGTCGTGGACGGCAGGGTGGTGGCAAAATGAACTACTGGCATTCAGCAGTCGGCGCCCTGTTGGACTAAATCGACCGAATGCACCAAATGGTGCGGTAATTGTTGCGTGTTATCCAAAATTGCCGTACCTTTGCACAAAATTAGACTAGTTAACTTTAAACAAAAACCAATAACGCAATGAACCGACTTTCGGACCGTATTAACGCACTGGCACCCAGTGCCACCCTGGCCATGTCGCAGAAGAGCAGCGAGCTGCGTGCTCAAGGCGTGGACGTGATTAACCTCTCGGTAGGAGAACCCGACTTCTTCACCCCCGACCACATCAAGGCTGCTGCCAAGCAGGCTGTTGACGACAACTTCTCGTTCTATTCTCCCGTTCCCGGCTACCTGTCACTGCGCCAGGCCGTGTGTGAGAAACTGCGCCGCGAGAACGGCTTGGACTACACCCCCGACCAGATTGTCATCGGTAACGGTGCCAAGCACGAGTTGTGCAACGCCATCATGGCGCTGATTAACCCCGGCGACGAGGTGATTATCCCCACTCCCGCATGGGTAAGTTATGTTCAGATGGTCAACCTGGCAGGTGGCAAGAGCGTGCTGCTGCCCTCGAGCATGGAGAAGAACTTCAAGGTGACCGCCGCCGAACTGGAGGCCGTCATGACCGACAAGACCCGTCTCATCGTCATCTGCTCGCCCAACAACCCCAGCGGTGCCATCTATACCCGTGACGAGTTGAAAGCCATCGCCGAGATGCTCGAACGTCATCCCGATGTGATGGTCATTGCCGACGAGATTTATGAGCACATCAACTATGTGGGTCACCACGAGTCCCTCGCCCAGTTCGGCGCCATCAAGGAGCAGGTGGTCATCATCAATGGTGTATCCAAGGCCTATGCCATGACCGGTTACCGCATCGGTTACATCGCCGCCCCCCTCTGGGTTGCCAAGGCCGTTGTCAAGATGCAGGGTCAATACACCAGCGGCGTTTCCTCGATTGCCCAGAAGGCTGCCGAGGCCGCCTATAACGGTTCACAGGACTGTGTCGAGCAGATGCGTGTCGCCTTTGAGCGCCGCCGCAACCTCATCGTGGGTCTGCTGCAGGAGATTCCCGGTCTGGAACTCAACATGCCCGATGGCGCTTTCTATGCCTTCCCCAAGGTGGACTCCTACTTCGGCAAGAAGTGCGGCGAGACCGTCATCAACGATGACAATGACCTGGCCCTCTACCTGCTGAACGAGGCTCACGTGGCTACCGTGGCCGGCGGCGCCTTCTGCTGCCCGGGTTACATCCGCTTGAGTTACGCCACCAGCGACGAGAACCTGATCGAGGCCGCCAAGCGCATCACTGCCGCCCTGGCCAAACTCGCCTGACGCCACTTCAATAAAACGAAGCCAAAAAATACAATAAGTACAAAGCTATTCAGCTTGTAGCAAATAATTAAAGACAACTTGAACAACGATAACAACTTTAAAGAGAGTTGTAACAGTTGTTCAAGTTGTCTTTATAGTGCGGATGCCAATTTGTACTTATTGTATTTATTGTTTTCTTTTTAGTCTTGTTTTAGTGTTGTTGTTGTACGGCGGCGGAGAGTTGCTGCATCGCCTGCATGAGGATGCTGCGCGGCACGGCAACGTTGAGGCGCATGAAGCCGCTGCCCGCCTTGCCGAACATCGCGCCGTCGTTCAGGCCGAGGCGTGCCTTGTTGACGAAGAGGTCGATGAGGGCGTCATGCTCCAGTCCCAAGCCGGTGCAGTCGAGCCACACGAGGAACGAGGCCTGCGGCTTGATGGCGGTGACGCCGGGGATGTTGTCGCGGCAGTAGTCCACCACGGCATCGATATTGCCCTCAATGTACTCCAGGCACTGGCGGAGCCATTCGGCACCATGACGGTAGGCGGCACGGGTGGCTGTCATCGACAGGAAATTGGGAGAGCATTGCTCGTTGGCCTCGAGATGGTGGAAGAAGGGTTTCCTCAGGTCGGGATTCTTGATGACGCACCACGAACTGACGATGCCGGCGATATTGAAAGTCTTGCTCGGCGCACCCATCACCACGCCCACGGCACGGGCGTCGTCGCTCACGGTGAGGAACGACGTGTGGCGGTGACCCTTGAGCATGAGGTCGCCATGAATCTCGTCGCTGAAGACCACCACGTCATATTTTCTTGCCAATGCGGCTACTTGGCGCTGCACGTCGGCGGGCCAGGCGATGCCGATGGGGTTGTGGGGGTTGCACAGCACCATCATCCTGGGGCGTTCGTCCTTGAAGATGCGCTCCAGGCCTTCGAGGTCCATCTCGTAGAAGCCGTCGGCGGTGCGCCTCAAGGCGTTGTTGACCACCATGCGGTCGTTGCCCGTGATGAGCATCCTGAAGGGGTGATACACCGGTTCCTGGATGACGATTTTGTCGCCCGGACGGGTGAAATGGTTCAGCGCCAGCCCGAAGCCGTTGACGATGCCGCCAATGAAACAGGCCTCGTCGGTGGTGAATTCCAGCCCGTTGCGCTCACGTTGCCAGTCGATGATCGACTGCCAGTAGTCGTCGAGCGGCACGCTATAGCCGTAGATGGGGTGCCCGGTGATGCGCTCGGCCAGTGCCCGGGTGATGTCGGGACAGGCGGCGAAGCCCATATCGGCGACCCACAGGGGCAGCACATCGTCGCGCCCGAACATCTCCTTGCAAAGGTCGGTCATGACACATCCGGTCCCCCGGCGGTCTATCACGCGGTCAAAGTCATATCTCCTATCCATCGTCAAGTGATTTACTGAAAGCCTAACGCCTAACGTCTAACGTCTAACGTCTAACGTCTAATATCTAACGTCTAATATCTAACGTCTAACGTCTAATATCTAACGTCTAACGTCTAATATCTAATATCTAACGTCTAACGTCTAATATCTAAAGTCTAACGTCTAATGTCTAAAGTCTAACGTCTAACATCTAACATCTAACGTCTAACGTCTAACGAATCACAGCAATCTTGGTGACCACCGCCTCGCCGCTGCCATTGGCTTGGGAGCAAAGGACGAGGTAAACACCCGTCTTGACGGGCTGGCCATACTGGTCGCAGCAGTCCCACGTTGTCATGCCGCCCGTGCTCTTGAGTTGGCGGATGACGAAGCCGTTGGAATCGGCAATCTTGACCAGCGAGTTGTCCATCATGCCCGTGAGGGTCACGTTGCCGCCGAACTCGGGACGAACGGGGTTGGGGTAGGCGAAGATGTGGTCATAACTGTTCTCGGCAGGGCTGGAATCGCTGAAGTACTCATACAGGCCCGCAGGCGTGGTGATGAACACCGAGTTGTTGTTGGGGGCGCAGCACACTTTATAGACCGTGTTCGACGCCAGGGGACTGTTGGTGGTGTTGAACTTGTTGATGACCTGGGTGCCGTCGGGGCTCACCAGGAACAGGCCCGAAGACTGGGTGGCGATCCACTTGCGGTTAGCACCGTCCACAGCGATGTCGTTGACTTGGATACCGTCCAGCAGATAGTCGGCCATGCCCGTGCCGTCGTTGCGCGGCACCTTGATGTGGTTCACCCTGAAGTCGCCCGAGAAAGCCTGTGCGGGGTTGAACGAGACGATGCCCTCGGTGCTGCCCATCCACACGGTGCCGTTCAGGTCCTCGGTCAGGCACATGATGTAGGTCCACGAGTAGGACAGACCGTCCTGGTCGGTGAAACGGCTGAAACTGGCCTGCTGGGGATGGCTCGTGATTTCACCGGCGCTGTTCCAGAAGAAGACGGGCATCTCGAAGTCGCCGTCGGTGAATACCTTGATGTCGTAGTTGCTGTTGCGGGTCGAGAGGAAGCAGCCGCGCTGGGTGTGGCCGGTGTAGATGCCGTCAATCACGGGCGTGCTCCAGTCTTCCTTGGTCACCTGGTTGAGTTTGGCCTTGGCGGCAGGCAGCACCATCACGGGGTGCTCCTTGTTCTCGAAGGGCTGTACCACCCACACGTTGCCATAGCGGTCGATGCTGGTGATGGGGTGCATGGCGCCTTGCTCCTTGACCATGGGGCTGTTATCGGCATTATAGGTCAACACGATTTCGTTGTTGACGACCTTGTGCAGACCGTTGGTCCAAGCGCCGATGAAATAGGTGTTGGCGTCATCGGGCAGGAACTCAATCCAGTAGGTGCCGTATTTCGGGGCGCCCTCGGGCGTGACATCCTCCCATACCATGCCGTCAAAGGTGTTGACATAGCAGGGATTGGTGGTCTTGAAAAAGCCGTTGGCGGTGGGACTCGACACGTAGAGCAGGTCCTTCGACTTGTTGTAGGTCATCCAGAAGGGGATGCCGAACGACAGGGCGTTGGGCCGGTAGTAACTCTCGCTGCCCAACTGGTGCAGGCCCTTGGCGCCGGCAGCCCAGACGGTGCCGTTGGCATCGGGGTGGCTGCTGCAGATCTCGCCGGGGGTCTCCAGCGTCTCGACGATTTCGCCGCTCTTGTCGGCGATGTAACTTTGGTTCAGGTAGGGCACGTTGAGCAGGAAGCCGTCGGCGGTCTTCTGCACCACGGTGGTGCGACCCTCGATGATGGCCCTGCCGTTAAAGTAGGCCTTGCCATTATTGCCGATTGTCATCGTGGAGAGGAAGGTCCAACCTGTCATGCAATAGAAGGTGCTGTCGCTGATGGGCCAGATGCGGCAGTTGCTCCTGAAGTCGGCCTGATTGAACGACGACAGTTGCTCGTGGTACTCGTCGGCATCGCCATAGTAGAAGGCATCGGCGGTCGAGAGCAGCAGTTTGTCACCCATGCGGGCAACCGAAATCAGCGGCTCGCCATACAGGTGCGACTCCTTGACGACAAACTTGCGGTCGTCAATCACCACGTAGCCGAAATCCGTTGCCACATACATCACGCCGTCGGCAAACGTCACGTCGTTGACGGCCTTGCTCGAGGTCAGCACGGCATCCTTGATTTCGGGCATGTTCACCACCTCGCCGTCGCTGCAGATGACGTCGATATTGGCATTGCTGTAAATCACGACAACGTAGTCCTTGTCGGTGTTGTAATACACCTTGTCGATGGTCATGTCGCTCAACTCGTTGATGATGCTCAGCGACTCGTTCTCCTGTGTCGTCTTGTCCAGGCGGAACAGGTTACCGCCAGCCAGGTAATAGACCCACTGCTTGGCGTCGGCAACGGTGGTCACGTTGTCTCCGACAAATGACGTGTGGATGAGCCAGTCACCAACGGCATTCTGACTCATGGCGCACAGCACCGTTAACACTGCCCACAACAGACTGATGATTCTCTTTGACATATCGTTTAATTGTAATGTTACCAGTTATGAAGTTAAAGAGGCACAAATTTTTGCGTCTCTATTTACAATAACGTAACCACTACCTGCTAAATTGTGTATGCCACGCCATAAACCACCCACTACACCCCTATATCAGACAACACGGACAACTCTCTCACAACCTTGACAACCATTTTCTGTCGTCGGTGTTGTTTCCATGTTCTTGTCCGTGTTGTCTGAATGGGAGCGCCCTCCTCAGATCAATCAGATGATTCTGTTGTTTGTTTCAGCGTACGACGGTGTTGGATAAATTTGGTTGCGCCTCAACCATTGGTGCAGGCTTCATGGTGTTCGGCTTACACAAATGTTGGATAAATTTGGTTGCGCCTCAACCATTGATGCGAGCATCAAGGTATTCGGCTTACACAAATTTTTTTGCCCTGGTGGATGTAGATGCCGGGGGTGGTGGGCACCTCCTTGCCAACGGGCTGGCCCATCAGGTTGTAGTAGTTCGGGTCAAGCACGCGGCGCGTCTTGTCCGTCACCACCTCGTCGATGCCCACATGAACGTCCGAACGGTAGCGCATGCCCTTGTAGATGATCTGGCCATCCTTCACCACATGGCTCAGGCCGCACCACTCCTGATAGTCGGCATCGGGGTCAGGACGGCGCGTGAACGGCGTCAGCAGGTCACCCATGTCACGGCTGTCAAAGCCAATGCCCTCTACCACATAGGCCAGCGTGTCGCCATCCTCGCCCACGTATGCATAACGCTCACATTCAGCACCTTCAATATTTATAGGGGCTACTTTCATGAAGTTCTCATCGGTCAAAAAAGGCTCTATGCCTCCATATTGTTCCTGATAATACTCTAACATTAAATAATAGTGATCACACCCCCTTTCACCAAAGGTATAGAGCACAATGGTGCCTCCATCCAGCAACATGTCATATTCCAATAACATCTTGCCTTCCTCTAGGTTCTTTTTGTAGGCATTATTCCTAAAACAAGTAACTTTCGGAAACTCATTGGTGCCTTTTTCAAGCATTCCTGCTATTAAACTGTCATTCTCTACGTCAAGATTTTGTCCAGTATAATAATAGCACGCCTTATTAATGTCATACATCAAGTTCGAATGAATAGAATCATCCTCTCCATAGAACTCATAATTGTAATAGTAGCAAGTGGTATCACCATGATTAACAATTACTTTCTCATTAACCCACCTGACTCCTTCACGGACGACTGGAAGATACCCTGAATCGACAGGCTCCGGTTCATTATACCATTCTGTCTTATAGACGATCTCACCATCCTCGATGACATGGCTCAAATAGAAATTTGATTCATTTACGGGAGAATATCGCAAAGCAGCGCCAGAAACTATACCTAGACCGAAATACAGCGGAGTGCTGTTCACTGCGACCTGGCCAATGCCTTCAATCAGTTGAAACTCCCTAAGAAACTCACCTGAATAGCGCTTGGCCAAGTGCCCGCCGATGGCAATCGTGTCTGTGCGTAGTTGCCTATAGGGAATTTCTTCTCCTCCGTAACTGTTGAAATAGTCATATATACTCTCCCAGTATGCGACAGGATCCTGAAAATCATAGAGCACAAACTCCTCACCGTTGTAAGTGTGTGGCGTCCCTTCTTGGTCAATATCAATAATGCCATAAACAGGGCAATCGCTATAAACTCTGCCGTCAGGTATAATGCCATACACCACCTTGTTCTCTTCTCGCAGATAAACTGGCACCGAGTCATTTTGCTCGTTGATGACATCACCACTATAAACGTGCATGGCTTTATAGGTCTTGCCGTTGATGATGGTATCGCCTTTCAGTTCAAGGGTGCGGTAATCATTCGTCACCCAGTCGTTGTACCCATCATCATGATAGTGTTTAAAATAATACACCCACTTGACGCCTTCGCGCACAAAGGGGACGTACTCGTACTCCTGTGCTACAGACTGAAACATACACAGCAGAGCCAGCATGATAAATAATACCGTCTTTTTCATAATCTTTCATTATTTTGTGTTGCTTGTCGCAAAAATAATGAATATTTCTTTAGCAAGCAACAGGGTTAATTAATAATTTGATGGATAGACTGCGAAAGTCGCTCCTTTCTCCACATTGAAACCGTCTTGAAGCGTCACCGTTCCTGATGCTTCAATCTCGTATTCAACGCCATTCTGGTGTCGTAGGTGCCATTGACGACAGCCCAAAGAACAGGAGTCGTCCCTGCCATCGTAAAGATGTCCACATTGTAGTAATCGGCAAATCCATCAGCCTCGATAATGATGAGCTGGTTCGCAGAATCGTAATATGCCTCTGGCATATCTGCTGGCAAGAAATGCTCCATATGATCGCCACCTTTATGCTCAAGGCTAATTTTTCCTTGATTGTCTCTGGCGAAAATCGGGCATGTAGCCAACACACAAAAAATGAATAAAAGGAACTTTTTCATAATAGTATTATTTTAAAGTTTGACGATTGCAAAGTTACAATAAAAGAATGAAAAAACGGTGTAACAACTTGTAACAACTGATTTTACAATAAGTTGATTATCAGATAAATAAAAATATTTTTTGTAACAATTGGTAACAACTCGAATACCCTATTGAAAACAGTAGGAATTTAAACATCAAAATACACAAATTAACTCCCTCATACTTGTCAAACAACATTGACAACATCATTAACTACCATGACAACAAACAATGTCAATGTTTGTCAAGAAAGTTGTTTTTGTTGTTTGATAAACCTTGTGCGGATGCCAATTCGGTGAAATTTGTGTAATTCGCAGTATGAAACATGTTTTTTTAGTAATTTTGCGGCATGATTAGACCGACCATGAAATTGACAGGGCTGATGATGGTGGCTGTGATGCTGGTGCTCACGGGGTGCCATCAATCGGCAGGCGATGACAGCCGTCTGCTAAACGCGGACAGCCTGGTGCGCCAGGATGCCGACAAGGGACTGGCGTTTCTCAAGTCGCTTGACAGTCATGAGTGGGACGACGAGGGAAACCATGCCTACTATGCCCTGCTGCTCACCCAGGCCCGTTATCGCTGCTACGAGCGTGCCACGAGCGACAGCACGATTAACCAGGCCCTGGATTATTACCAACGTCACCCAGACGAGACGGAAAAGCTCACCCGCTGCTATATCTTTAAAGGTGCTGTCATGGAAGAACTGGGGCAGCAGGATGCCGCCGTCAACAATTACAAGCGTGCGATGGACGTGGCGTTGCCCGACGACCACTATAACCAAGGCTATGCAAGACTGCGGCTCGGCAACATTTACCGCGACAATTATGTAGCCGACAGCACGGACATTAAATTGTTCAAGCAGGCCCTGCACCACTTTGAAGCGGTGCCGGATTCTTTTTACATCCTCACCTGTATATCGGCTATCGGAGGTTCCTTCAGCAGGTACAATAATGATTCCGCCATGACCTACCTGCAGCAGGCTTCCCCCCTTGCCAAACGCCTGCACGAGCGAAGGATTGAACAGAATACTCTGATCTATATCGCCGACATCAAGATGTTCAGCCCTGAAGCCCACGATGTCGAGGCCGCCAAGGGGATTGCCCTGTCGCTGCTGAACGCAGCAGACTGCCCCATGGAACGCAAGGATCACCTGCTGATGATAGCAGCATTGACCCTGGCCAAGCAGCACAAGCCCGACTCGTCGGCCCTGTACTTAAAGCAGGTCAATACCAGCCAGTTGTCGGATGGCTTGAGGTTGTTCTATCACAACTGTCTGGCCGAGGAGGCCAAGTGCAGGCAGGACATCGATGGCTTCCAATACCACTATGATCAATGTACTCACATTTCGGACTCGATTTCTAACAACAACAACCAGATTCGGCTGCGCGAGATCGAGACGAAATATGACAATCAACAGTTGAAATATGAGAACATGCGCTACCAGTCGCGGTTGACCATCTCGATCCTTGCAGGATTGCTGATTGCCAGCCTGTTAGCGATAGCTTTGAGGGCGTTTTGGAGAAAGGCGGCACGCCGCAAACAGCGCCTGCTCGAAGCCGAGGAAGCGATAGACCGCATGCACCAAGACCTCGCGCTGCTTGAAGTGCAGCTCAACAATGAACAGGAGATGAATGACAACCTGAAGGATGCCATCCAACATCAGGTCGAAACTTTCTCGCGGCTGGTGGAGATGCATGTCTCGCAAACAGGTGGGAAGCATAAGGAGTTTGAGCGATTGTTCAAGGAGAGTTACCGTAAGGGTGGACCCGACAGGTCGTTCTGGAAAGGCCTGCGCGCTTATGCCAACAGCCGCATGAATGATATCATCAGCAAGACACATGACGCCTATCCCATGTTGAAGGACAGTGACCTTAACTTCCTGAGCCTCTATAGCTTGCGCCTACCTCCAACGGTCATCATGGCCTGCATGGGCTACCAGGACACCCATTCCTTCTATAACAAGCGGCGCCGCATCGCCGAGAAAATGGCGCTGGACATCCCCCTCGAAGACTATATTGAAGGCTTTAGGGGCTGAAGCATTCTCCCTGCGGGGGCTAATGCTGATTACGCGATTTCTCAAGTTTTGGTCGCGCGGTTGGGAGACGCAAAATTTTGCGTCTCTACAATGCGGATGCCCAATAAAAACCTTTGCGCCTTTGCGGCTTCGTGGGGTTAAGTGCGCTGATGCCACACCATGCCAAGGCCCTACAGTCCTCACTTATCACTCCTCACTCAGTATCGTAGTGTGACCTGTGTGGGTTGGGGTGAAGTGGTGTCGAAAGTGAAGGTGGCCCATGCGCTGGTGAGTTGGCTCTCATAGCGCATGTGGTATTTCAGTCCGGGTTTTAGGCACTTGAGCGAGATTTCACCGCCCACAGGGTGTTGCTCGGCATGGCGCCGCCGCACCCCTTTTTTCTCGACAATGCTGCACTCGTCTTCACGGATGGTGATGACCAGGTTGACGGTCTCCTCGTCGCCGTGGGATAACCCGTTGCGCTCCAGGCGGATGCGGCCGCCCTCCATCGGTGCCAGGCACAGGGTGTCGTCCGACTCTCCCTCGGCAGGGGTGGTGGCGAGTTGCACGATGTAGGTGCTGGGCGGCTGTTTCTCGCGTTTCCCCATGAGCAGGGCCACGAGAGCCATCGCCACGACAAAGGCGATCGTGTAGAATTCGGGAGAGTTCAAGTCCATCATTTCAGTTTCTTGATGACCTCGTCGGCAATGAGGCGTGACGAGGCGGGTGACCAGTGGGTGTCGTTAAACAGATAGACGTCCTTCACGCCCTGCTCGACGAGGGGGTGCAGCACCTGCTTGGCAAAGACGAAGCGGTTTACCTCGGGGGCCATCCATCGGGCAATGTCCTCGTTAAGCGTCTTGGGGGGATAGGGGTTGTCGATGATGAGGTCCTGATACATGTCATACTTGTCACAGGCGATGAGCAGCACGAGGTTCACACCCTTCTCCCGTGCCAGAGCGATGAGGCTGCTGTAACTGTCCACGATGCGCTGCCGTTGCTCCTGGGTGACGTTCACGCCCATGTTCACGTCGTCGTTATAGAAATAGAGGCGGTCGGGTTCCTTGCCACCGAAGGCCTCCCGTGACAGGCGTGCCTTGTAGATGGGGTTGGCGCCGAACAGGTGGTAGAAGACAAAGTCCTTGACACGGAGCAGGGGGCTGGCCTCTTGGGCTGTCGGGGCCTCTTGAGCCGACGCGATGCCGGCGTCACGCAGCACGCTCAGGTCGTGGCCCGTCGTGAAGTCGCAGTGCCTGCCCACGATGTAACGTTCCACCTCCTGGACAACGAGGTTCTTGACATTGGTGGAATCGATGATGCCCAGCTTGAGCACGTCATAGGCCACCTGCACCGGGCTCGCCAGCGTGGGATTGCCGGGAGTGAAGATGGCGACCTTGCGGTCGCTGTCACAGGCCAGGTAGTTTACATAGACGCCTTGCTTGCCGATGCCGCCGCCATGGGTGAAGGAGTCGCCGATGACCAGCACGTCACAGGAGCCCACTCGCAGCAGGCTGTCGTCGTTGACAATTGTGTAATAGACCTCGGGCAGGATGCCGTCGGTGGCCAGGATGGAGTCGGTGTATTCGGGGCCGCTGTTGATGAGTCCCAGGCGCATCAGGTCCCCGGAATTGTCATCGGTGAGCCACAGGTAGGTCGCCAGTCCCACGAGCAACAGCCACAGGGGAAGGAGCGTATAGGATATGTTGATGAGGAACTTCTTCATGGCATCGTCAGAACTGGAAATAGATGAACGTCTGCACTTGGCCGGCGAAATAGAAAATAATGAACGCGATGGCGGCATAGAGTGCCAGGCGCACGGGGCGCAGGGCAAACACGCGGTAGCCGTCGATCTGCAAGACGTGCTGGCGCTCGCGTTGCACCCATTCGGCTAGCAGCAGGGCAGCACACCACAACAGCATCGTCGCCATCTTCATCGTCAGCCCCTGCATGGTGAACAGCGAGGGCGAGAACAGGCGCGACACAAAGGCGCTGAAACCTGCATAGTCGGGAGCGCGGAAGAGAATCCAGCCGAAGTTGATGAGCAGGAAGGTCACCACCATCGCCAGCAGTTCGCGCCACGAGGGCAGCAATCGGCCGCTGGCCACGGTGTCCTTGTAGCGTGACGAGGCGAAGAGGATGAGCGGGATGAACAGCAGGGCGTGGTACAATCCCCACAGGACAAACGTCCAGTCAGCCCCGTGCCACAGTCCACTCAGGGCAAACACGATGAGGGTGTTCACTATCGTCCTTGCGCGGCCTCGGCGACTGCCGCCCAAGGGGAAATAGACATACTGGGTGAACCAGTTCATCAGGGTGATGTGCCAGCGGCGCCAGAATTCCCGCACGTTGCGCGAGAAGTAGGGCACCTTGAAGTTGGTCGTCAGCCTGATGCCGAACAGCTTGGCGCAGCCGATGGCGATGTCGCTGTAGCCCGAGAAGTCGGTGTAAATCTGGAAGGTGAACAGCAGCGAGGCGACAAAGAGCATCAGGCCCGTTGCCCCGTCCATGCCGTCCCACGTCTTGTTCACAATCTCGGCACAGCCGTCGGCGATGACCAGTTTCTTGAAGAAACCCCACAGCATTTGTCGCAGGCCGTCAACCGCCGTGGCATAGTCAAAGGAACGCTCCTTGAGCATCTGGGGCAGCAGGTTGGTCGCCCGTTCAATAGGACCGGCCACCAGCTGGGGGAAGAAACTGATGAAGGAGAAAAAGGCGATGACATTGCGCGTCGGCTCGATGCGGCGGGCATATACGTCGATGGAGTAGCTCAACGCCTGGAAGGTGTAGAAACTGATGCCGACGGGCAGGATGATGTTCATCGTGGGCCAGTCAAGCGTGACACCAACCAATGCGAACACGTCGCGCAGGCTGTCCACAAAGAAGTTGAAATACTTGAACGTGGCGAGGATGCCCAGGTTGAGCACGATGTTGGCGGCGCTCACGGCCTTCTGCAACGAGCGTCGGCCCTCCAGCCGCTGTATGGCCAGTCCGCTGGCAAAGCTGCTGGCCGAGGTGATGACAATCAGGATGAGGAAGCGCCAATCCCACCAACCGTAGAACACATAACTCGCCACGAGGATGAGCAGGTTCTGCCACCTCAACTTCTTGAACACAAACCAGTAGAGCAGGAACACCACTGGCAGGAAGATCATGAATGTGAACGAGTTAAAAAGCATCTCTCAACAATGTGATATTAATTGTTAGGCTTTAGGTTTTAGGTGTTAGGTGGCATCTGCACCCTAAAGCCTAAAGCCCAAAGCCTAACACTGGAGGATAAAAGGTTAGAGGTTAAAGGTTAATGGTTAACCACTAAAACCCAATGTCTGACGTCTGACGTCTAACGTCTAAAATCTGACGTCTAAAGTCTGACGTCTAAAGTCTAAAGTCTAACGTCTAACGTCTAACATCTAACCCCTAAAACCTACTTGATAATCATCACGGTAGCCAGCGGCGTGCCTGTCGTTGCCGGCTGTGCGCCCTGTGCCGCATAGATGTTATACAATCCCGTGGGAACACGTTCGCCAGTGGCGTCGCTGCCGTCCCACAATGCGCTACCCATCACGGGACCGAACTGGGCGACGATGGCGCCGTTGCGGTCGGTGACGGTGACAAACGAGTTGTCCATCAGGCCTGCAATCTTGATCATGCCCGTGAAGTCGGGTTCAACGGGGTTGGGGAAGGCATAGACGTTATCGAAGTTGATGGCAGCAGCATCGCCGTGGGGAACATACTCGGCAAAGCCGTTGTTGGTGAAGATGTACACGCGGTCGTTGACGGTGTCACATTCCACACTGTAAACGGTGTTGCTGGGGATGTCGCTGTTCTCGATGGTGAAGTGGTTGAAGACCTCGCTGCCGTCGGGTGAGACGAAGTAGAGGCCGTTGTTGCTGGCAATCCACTTGTTGTTCTCACGGTCAACACCGATGTCATAGACCGAGTAACCCTCACACAGGTAACCCTTACCCTCGCTGAACTTGGTGGCGTAGGGGCGGATGGCGCGGGGCGTGTCGTCGAACAGATAGTCGGGGTCGAAGGCGAACAGGCCGAGCGTGTGACCAACCCAGATGATGCCTTCCTTGTCCTCCTCGAAGTGGGCAAGATAGGTCCAGTCGATCTGCTTGTTGTTCTGATCAACAAAGTGGGCCAGGCTCACGATGCGGTAGGTCTCCACCGTCGGGTCCTCGTTGCCGTTGTCCCAGCACACGATGTGGCCCGTTGCCGAACCGGTGACGAAGTCGCAGTCGCTGAAGATTTTCACGTTGTTCTTGCTCGAGACAATGAAGCGTGAACGCTGGAACGAACCGGTGTTCAGACCCAGCAGGCCCGCGGGCATCACCCAGTCGGTCTTGGCCAGGGTGGTCTTGTCGAGTTTGTCCTTGGTCAAGACAGCGGTGGGATTGGCAGCGGTGTTATAAGGAGATACAACCCACAGGTTGCCATATTTGTCGAATGCAGGATGAGGCTTGTAGGTACCGATCAGGGCGTTGGTCTTGGTGTAATTCGAGATTCTCACGTCATCAGTCACCTTGAAGATACCCTTGTTCCAGCTCGAGCGGTAGTAGGTGTGGGGATGCAAGGGGTCGAACACGAACTCGTAGCCGGCACCGGCAGCGGTATAGGCCGTAGCGTTAGACCAGTTCACGCCGTCATAGGTGTTGATGATGTTGGCCACGGTGTAGTCGGTGTTGGACAGCATATTGGGGCCGGACACACCCACATACAGCTTGTTCATCGAGGCGTTGTACTTCAGCCAGTAGGGGGCGTCGGTAGTCAGCGAGTTGATTTTGTAGTAGGTGGAGTTGCCGTTGATGTGCAGACCATTGACATCGGTCAACCAAACCGTACCGTCACCGAAGGGGTAGGCGCTGGCGCAGGTTTGGGTTGAGCCCTGCTTGGTGGCCGATGTACCGGCGGCATTGACGGTATAGTAGTAAGTCTGGCCTGCGAAGTTGGCGATGAAGCCAGTGGGCGTGCGCTGCACGCTGGTGGCCTTGGCGCTCACGAGTTTAGTCAAAGTCGGGGTGCCGCTGGCGAAGCTGTAGTTGTTGAATCCCAGGTTGGCACTGAAGACGAATACAGACTGCTCGTTGATGGGGAACATCTTGCTGCCCGTGAAACTGCCCGTCACGCTCTGGTAGTTGTGAATCGGGTCGGTGTCACCCGGCGTGCCGTAGTAGCAACGGTTGTTAGACAGGAGGAGGAGCGTCTCGCCCATCAGAGCTACCGAGTTGATGCAGACACCCTGACCCAGGTCATACTCCTTCTCGACTTTGAGTGTGCTCTCGTCGATGGTCACGTAGCCGTAGCCCGTGGCCACATAGGCCCTGCCGCCGCCGAAGGTGATGTCACGGATGGACTTGCCCACGTAGGAGTCCAACACGCCGTCCTTCAACGTGTAGTTGTGCACCACGCTCACCAGGTCCTTGATAGCACTGATGTTGGCTACCGAACCGTCGGCCTTGATGACATCAATGTTGGAGTTGGCATAGGCGACAAACAGCAGGTTGTTGTCGCAGTCGTAGTAAATGTCGGCAATCTGGCTGTCGGACAACAGGTTCTGCTTGTTCAGCGCGATGGTTTTCATCGTCGCCTTGTCAAACATGAAAAGGTGGTCACTGTTCAGGTAGTAAACCTTGTCGCCCGTGTCAAAGATGTTCTGAATCTTTGCTTGCACATAGTAGTTATGCATTTTCCAGGTGCTGGCATTGGCGCTGGCGATGGCCATCACCATGAGCATCAGGAAAACAAAGTGTTTTTTAAACATATCTTGAAAATTTAATCTAATATTTCTTAATACAGTTAACACACTGATAACCAGTAAGATATGAGATAGAATCACATAAAACCCACTGAATCAAATGCCAAAGGTATAAAATAATGATGAGAAAACAGGTCTTTTGGAGAAAATAAGATGACAAAATCTTTCTTAAAAATTGCAAAAGGCTATGGTGGCTGCCTCTGGACTCCAAATACAATTGGCATGCTGAATCAAAAAACTTGGGGCATAAACCTTAAAACCTCGAAACTTATTATTACCTTTGCCGTTCAATAGAAATCAACCAAATATAACAATACCGCAATGAACGTACTGGAATTAAGTGAACAAGAGATTTTTCGCCGCAATAGTTTGGAACAGCTCAGGGCCATGGGCATCAACCCCTATCCCGCCGATGAGTATGTTGTGAACGCCTACAGCGATGACATCGTGGCAAACTTCAGTGATGATGCCGAGCCGCGTCAGGTGAGCATCGCCGGACGCATGATGAATCGCCGCATCATGGGCAAGGCTTCATTCTTTGAACTGCAGGATTCACGTGGCCGCATTCAGGTGTATGTGAGCCGCGACGACCTGTGCCCCGGTGAGAACAAGGACCTGTATAACACGGTGTTCAAGAAGTTGCTCGACATGGGCGACTTCGTCGGTGTGCAGGGCTTCGTCTTCCGCACCCAGACGGGCGAGATCAGTGTTCACGCCCAGTCGCTCAAGCTACTGAGCAAGTCGCTCAAGCCGCTGCCTGTGGTGAAGGTGAAGGATGGCGTGACCTATGATGCCTTTGAGGATCCCGAGCTGCGCTATCGCCAGCGCTATGTTGACCTGGTGGTGAACGCTGGTGTCAAGGAGACTTTCTTGAAGCGTGCCCTGGTGGTGAAAACCATGCGTCAGGTGCTTGACGGCGCCGGCTACACCGAGGTTGAGACCCCGACGCTGCAGGCCATTGCCGGTGGTGCCACTGCCCGTCCGTTCATCACCCACTTCAATGCGCTGAACATCCCCATGTACATGCGCATCGCCACCGAGCTTTACCTCAAGCGCCTGATCGTTGGCGGCTTTGAGGGCGTGTACGAGATCGGTAAGAACTTCCGCAACGAGGGTATGGACCGCAACCACAATCCAGAGTTCACTTGCATGGAGCTATATGTTCAGTATAAGGATTATAACTGGATGATGTCCTTCACCGAGCAACTGCTTGAGAAAATTTGCATTGCAGTCAACGGCAAGCCGGAGACCGAAATCGATGGTCAAGTCATCAGCTTCAAGGCACC
>JAFYYI010000013.1 GCA_017557665.1 Muribaculaceae bacterium
AAGGCTTTAGATGAATATATAGACTATTATAACAATAAAAGAATCAAATCACGGTTAAAAGGAAAGAGCCCGGTGCAATACCGAACTCTTTACTCTTAATCAATAACGTTTAACCCGTCCAACTTTTTGGGGTCACTTCACACGTCGCCTAGAACGTCGCCTGGGGCATGAATCGTGCTATCGCACGAGACCGTTAGGCCGGTCAATGATCATGAGGCGAATTATGACACATCCACGGAGTCATGCTGCGTGATAAAAGGGGAGATGCATGTTCTCCGCATCTCCCCGCTTGGTACTGGCCCAAAGCCAGACAATTATTCTCAGTTAACTATTCTCTAAATTACCACGTTCCGTTCAGCACATAGCTGATGAGCATGGTGGCGTCGCTGATGTTGACCTCGCTGTCTTCATTTACATTGGCGGCCTCCATGTTGATGCTGGAGTAGCTGTCATTGAGGATGGCATTAATCAGCGCGATGGCGTCGCTGATGTTCACGCTGCCGTCGCTGTTCACGTCGCCGCGCATCGAGGTAGAAGCCGTCATCTCTACCCAGGCGCTGCCATTGTACTTCTTGGGCAGCCAGTACTTGTTGCGGGCCGTGGTGATCTGGGCATCAGTCATCGAGTTATTATCGTTAACATGGACTGCAAGCAAAGTACCCATATTGCTTGCCGAGCGCGTGGGTAAACTATTGACCAGGGTCGTCATGCCTGAACCACTGATCTTGTTGAAATAAATCTCGAGGTGATTAAGGGCTGAGCAGCCTGTCAAGTCGAGGGTCGTCAGTTGGTTGAACGAGCAATCGAGATAGGTCATGGAAGAACATCCCGTCACGTAGAGAGAGGTCAAATCACAATAATAACAATCCAGCCTGGTCAACAACGTGTTGCCGCTGACCCTCAAGGTCTTCAGGTTAAACAATTGGCTAACATTTAGCGTAGTCAACTTGTTGTTGCGGGCATAGAGCGTCTCGATGTTGCTCATGTTGTTCACGCCAGGCAGGCTGGTGATGGCGCAGTCCTCACAGTCCAGATAGGTGATGGCCTTGCAGCTAGCCAGACCCGTGATGGCAGTCAGGTTGGCATTATTGTAACACCTGAGTGTTGTCAATCCCGTGTTACCTGTGATATCGAGAATGGTCAAGGCGTTATTATAGCAAGTAAGTGTCGTCAGAGTCGCGTTATTGTTGCACTTCAAGGTCATCAAATTTGAATAGTTGAAAAGCGATAGGCTTGGCAACGAATTGTAGGAGCAGTCCAAATAATTCAGGGTCTGATAGCAACTGCCTAAACCATAAAGACCTGACGTGTAGGTAGAATGTTGACCCAACTTGTTATTATTGCATATCAGTTTATTCAATTGCGTGCAGTTAGTCACGTCAAGCCACAGCAACTGATTGTTACTGGCATCAACATATTTCAGCTTGGGGTTATTCTTGAGTTGCAGCGTGGTCAGGCTGTTGTTGCTGCAATACAGATACTGTAATTCGGTGAAGTAAGATATTCCGGTAAGGCTTGAAATGCTCTTATTTGATACACTCAATGAAGTGCGGGAGTTGATGTCACTCTGCGACAGGTAGCCCTTGGGATAGATACTCAGCAAAGCATTTCGGAAGTTGGCATCGGGGAAGTTAGTAGCATTAATGAGCACGTAGTCATCGCTGACGTAAACATCGTCGTAAATGACCCTGTTGCCGTTGGCATCATAGACGGTACCACTTTCCCAATCGCCGCTGCTATAGGCTCCAAGAGGCTCCAAGATGGTCTCGTTACCACTATAATCGAATTTTGCTCTAGTGATAACGGATTTGGAAGAATTGTTAGTGGCCTTGAACCTGACGCTGCTGCCTTCGTTAAATATGATAAAGCCATATAATCTGACCACATTATCCTGAGTAGAAGACAATGTTGCATTCACATTTTTGAAAAAAACATAATAGGGAGCACCCAGGAGATCGCCATTGTCTTGACCTTCGAGAGCAGGTTTCGCGGTGGACTTGATAATGAATTTGCCAGGTCCCTCAAAATACAGCTTGGGAAAATTATCCGTTGCCATATAAATGGCACAATCGTTAACGCCTGTAATGTTCACAACAGTGGATGCAGAAGGAGCATACAGCGTGGTAGTATGCTTCCTGACGCGGATAACGGAGGCATCCTGAGCCGTTAGGTTGCAGGTGCCACTGAATTGGACCTTCAGACCATCATTCTCCAGGTTGTTGATGACACGGTTGTAGTCACCCGTCATGGTAATGGTAACATTGTTCATGTACAGCGTGTTGGTACTCGGGTTGTAAGACACCGTGCCACTGGTGATATAGTTGCTCACGATGTTGTTACAGTTGGCGCTGGTAACCGTCACTCCAGCCACAGAGAAGCCATAGTCGGTGGCAGCCTGTGCCGCCAGCGTAGCCAGCATAAAGGCCATAAAGAAAAGTAGTTTTTTCATGACGTTAATGGTTGCCTCCTGAGTCCCCCGAATTCGGCTTTAATTATTTGGTAAATGAAAAGCGTAGGGACTTTGTTTGTCCTGTTCACTATAACTGAGGCATCGCCAAACGCCCTTGCTCCGCGAACAGTCATCCCCCACGCTTGGCCATATGGTCAAGCCCTCTCCCTTGGCTGTGGGGGATGGCGAACCACTCAACCAGCGACGGAGCGTTATTGACTGCCTTTGACCGGAGCGAAATATTGGCGAAATTTCAGTTATAGGCCAAAAACAAAACGCTTTCGTCTTGTTAATAGCATGTCTTGTTCAGCAGCGTGGCATAGCCTTCTGCTTCACGCTACAAAGATAACTCAAAAAAATGTAATTCACAACAATTGTTCAAAAAAATGCAGGCACAATCCATGAAACGGCGCCCCCTGCCGTCAACAATGTGGCGGCAGGGGGCGTGATATTTCCTTTAGTCAATATGTGGAGCTGGGACTACCTGTCGCGGCGGCCTTTCTCGAGCTGACGCTTGAGGGCGTCCACGCAGTTATCGATGGCCTCTTCAAAGGTGTCGGCGACCTTGTTGGCAAACAGATCCTCGCTGCGGGGGACGAAGAGCTTCACGGATGCCTCCTTGTTCATGGCAGTCTCGGGTTTCACGACCTTGAGTATAACCTCGGCATTGGAGATTTCCTCGTTGTACTTACCCAGCTTGTCAACTTTCTTGTTCACGAAATCATTCAATTTCTCGGTTGCATCAAAATGGATGGCATTAATCTTAATTTCCATATTAACCTCCTTTTTTAAGTGCCCGGGGATGGGCGAGTTCGTAATTATGTTGTAATTCACGCAATGTCACATGGGTGTATACCTGTGTCGCCGCCAGGCTCTCGTGGCCGAGCAACTCCTTGACACTGTTAAGCTGTGCGCCGTCGTTGAGCATCACGCTGGCAAAGGTGTGCCGCAACACGTGGGGGCTGAGCTTGCCGGTTCCGCCGACTGCGGCCAGCGAGTCGTGCACGACGCGATAGACAAGCGAGGGATAGAGAGGCTTGCCCTTGACGGTGACCAGCAGGTTATCACATTCGGGTCGCACATCGCTGCGCAGCCCGCGATAGCGCTCAATCCAGCCGACCAGTTCGTCGCCGAAGGGGACGATACGGTCCTTGTCGCGCTTGCCGCGCACCTTGAGTTCCCGCTTGGTGACGTCCACGGCACTATCCTGCAGCCCGATGAGCTCACTCAAGCGGATGCCTGTCTCATAGAACAGCATCACGATGAGACGGTCACGCACTTGCGTGAAATCGTCGGTGTCGATATCGGCATCGAGCACGGCATCGACTGTCTTGGGACGAACAAACTTGGGCAAGGGCTTGGCCAGCTTGGCCAGATCGACTTGTGCGGCCGGATTAGAGGTGACTTCGCCACGTCGCAGCAGGTAGCGGTAAAGTGCCCTGATGGCCTGCACCTTGTGGCGCAAGGTACCGGAGCAATCCCCCTGTGAAGAACGCTGCATGAGCCAGGTGCGAATGTCACTGGCAGTAATCGTGGTCAGGTCAAGGTTGCCGACGCCACCCGTGACGAACGCGTTCCACTGCTCGAGGTCACGGCGATAAAGGTCCACCGTTCTCCAGGACAGATTGCGCTCGAGGCGCAGGTATTGCAGAAAGCGTTCCACTGTAGCGTTCATAGGCATACTATTGTGTGACATCAACAGCCGTGAGGCATGGCACCTGCAACAGGCTGTTTTGCGGTGCTAAAATAGCAACTATTTTCATCAAATGCAAATTTTGGGCCAAAAAAATGTCAGGAACGCCATTTTTTGACGTTCCTGACATGATATTGCGATGAAAATCGGTATTACTCCTCGCGGTTGCGCAGCTGCTGTACGTATTCTGCCTTCATCATCTTACGACGGTTGGTGACAGAGGGCTTCTGGAATGCCTGACGGGTACGGAGTTCCTTGATGACACCGGTCTTCTCAGTTTTACGTTTGAATTTCTTAAGGGCGCGTTCGATGTTGTCGCCTTCCTTCACGGGAACAATAATCATAATGAGTTTGTTTTGTTTTAAATGTTTTATTTGTTTGTTAATTGTTGAATTTCTTCAAGTGGTGTGCGGCTCTATATCACATCGCACATCGCTGGCGAGCCACGTGCCAAGCGATGTCAATCAGGGCGATATGTATTGATTATCAGTCTTTTACAGCAGGTTTTACAACCTCCTTTCATTTTTTAGCGCCGCAAAGTTACACATTCTTCACACAACCACCAAGCGTTTTTTCATTTTTTTGTCCACAATGAAGGAAAAATGAGAAAAACAGGCAATGACAGGCCATCCGGTCAAAATGGGGCCTCTACCCTATCAAGCAAGTGTCGCACAAGCCATGACAGCTCGCGCGACACGATCCAAACTATGTGAAAAAGTTATTTTTTGCGGTTGCGCACCGAACGCACACCAGTGTTGACCGTCTGGGTCGACGACTTGGGCTTGCGTTCCTTAATCTTGGCTTTCTTCTCCTTGGCTTTAGCCTTGGCAGAAGACTTCTTGCTCGATGAAGACGACTTGCTGCCGCGCTTGGTGGAGCGAGTCACCTTGGTCTCCTCGCCATCGCCGGAGCTACCCTCTTCGACCTGGGTTCCTTCCTCTCCCTCGACGATTTCGCCCTCGGCCTCGGCACGGGCTTTCTCCTCAGCCTCGGCACGAGCCTGGAGCACCTCCAGAGGCGGCACCCAGAGGTCCTTGTTGAAGCTGCGCAGGCGCTGCTCGATGCTGTCCTGTGCGTGCTTGTAGGCCTCATCATCGGGGTACATCTGCCTCAATGCCAGGTTGCGCATGTTCTTGGTCTTGTAGATATCGCCGGTGTACATGTTCAGCTTGAAGAAGTCGTCAAGGCTGTAACGGGCCAGGTTGTTGTCATCGTCGGTGAAGACATACTGCTGTGCCAGATAGGGACGGATGTCATTGAGCTTGACCCAGAACATGGGCTTCTTGATGGGCTCGCCGGCATACTCGTCGTCCTGATGCAGGACGGGGCAGAGGGCCTCGACACGTGCCTTCATCTGGTTGCTGCGAGTGTCAAACTCCCACTTCTCGATGATATAGTAGCTCAGCACCTGGTTGCTGGGAAGGTCGGCGTCCTCGAACTCGTAGATGGGATTCTTGGGCGTGCTGCCCTTGGCCTCGGTGTAGTAGATGTAGAAATTGTTGAGCATCTCTTCCACCTTGACCTTGTATTCGTCGGTGAACATCTCACGTCCGTCAATCAGGTACTCATAGGCCGAAATCTCGTTCTTGGCCAGCAGGCGCATGATGATGAAGAAGAGGTTCTGACCGTCCTGGTTGGGCAATTCAGGATAATAGAGCGCCGGATTCTTGCCCTTCTTCAGGTCAATTTCACGGTAGATGACCTTCATCCACTGCAAGTCGGCATCGCTGGGTTCCTTGACCTCATAGAACGATTGCTGGCGGTCGGTGATGACACTCGACCCTTCCTTCTTGTCCTTCTTGCGGGTGTCGCCATCGGTGCGCTTGGTCACCTGGGCATTACCACCCATGGCCACTGCACAGACAAGGAGCACGATAATCAATCTGAGACTTTTCATATGCTTGATGTTGAAATATATTCTTGAAACATTAGTTCACAATCACCTGCATCGGAGCGATTTCACGCGTGATGCCGTCGGGGCCGGTCGCCTTGACGTGGGTGATGAAGAATTGCTTGCCGCGCTGCAGGCGACGTATCTGGTTCTTCTGGCGCTCCGAGAACTGGGAGCCGCTGGAAACCTCCTGAATCATGTTACCCATCTGGTCGGGGAACAGGGCATCGAACGACACCACCTTGAAGTCGATGTTCAACAGGTCGTCGTCGATGGCAGCGTCAAGACCTCCGGCAGCCATCAGCAGGGCCTTGGAGAACGGCTTGCCGCCCTTGTAACGGTTGGGCTGACCATTGGCGTCCTTATAGGTGATGAAGGGCGTCGGGTCGGGCAACTTGCGCACCCTGAAGGTGGTGCTGCCCACGTTAGTGCGCTGGCCGTCCATCTCGGCAGTCACGGTGATGACACACTCGGCGCCCACCTTAGCGGGATGAGCCACCCAGCCGTCACCACTCTTGGTGAGGGTACCGTTGGTCATCGTGGCGCTGATGCTGCCCTGAGGCACACCGGGCACCGCGATGCTGATGGGGTTGTTGATACCGGCATAGAGCACATTCATCATCGTGGCACTGATGGTGGCCAACGGGTCGATGACGGTGTAGCTGTCCTTGAAGTTGCGCTTGGTGATGCTGCCGTCACGGCCCAGCACCTCGATCCAGCCCGCGTATTCATAGGTGCCGGCCTTGCCGGTACCCACCTCATAGACGCCATTGCTGTTACCCAAGCGTCCGCCGTTGACATAGACAACGGGGCGCTGCGTGGTGTCGATGGCGGCGAGCACAATCTGCGCACGGTACTTGGTGCCGCGCATGACGATACGTGAGTCGGGCACGACAAAGGCGTTCACCAGGTTCACGCGCAGGTCACCCAGGTCGACATTGGTGAGCATCTGGTTGAGGACCTCACCCTCGGCGTAGCGCACGTCGTTCTGCAGCTTGGTGAGCAGCGTCACAGCGGCGATACAGGGCATGTTGTCAAACATGGTCTCTTCCCAGGACTTCTTGCTCATTTCTTCGCCACGAGCCTTGGGAGGAACCGTCGAGAGGGCGGTCTCCAGGTTCTTGCGCTTTTCGGGATCATCAAGAAAAGAAGTCACGAACTGGCGGTACTGGTCGATGCGGGCTCTCAGAGCCTTGCCTTTGCCAGCACGTCCTGAGCCTTGAGGGGCCAACATGACGATGCTGGCGGCCTCGGTATTGTCACGGCTGCGGATATTGTTCACATCGGCATCCTCGCCGTCGGCAGTCTGAACAATCAAGAACTTGAGCGAGTCGATGTAGTTGTAGAGTTTGTCGGTCTCACCCACCACCTGGGTCGCCTTGTCCAACCAGACCTTGCCTTTCTCAGGGTTCTTCTCGTTGAAAGCCTGGAGTTGGGCATAGAGGGCCTGGTTACGCGCCGTGATGGTGCGGTTGGAGCGTGTCAAACCGTCCTGCACCTGACTGAAGCCGTTGAGCACGTCGCTCGAGACGTTCAGTGCAAGCATAGCCGTCAAGACGATGTACATGAGGTTAATCATCTTCTCTCGCGGCGACATGCGGTTGACGCTCTTATTTTTTGAGGTTGCCATCTATATTTTCTCTATCGGTTAGAATAGGATTGATGTCAAATTGTTTAATCTCTGCCAGACAAAATCAGGCATCCTGGTCATTGGTGTCGGGTTCGATGCCGGGCATACCGGGCATGGGACGGTACATGTTGACGGTCATCGCCTTGATCATCTTCTCATAGACGCTGTTCAACTGCTTCATGTAG
>JAFYYI010000014.1 GCA_017557665.1 Muribaculaceae bacterium
ACTCGGACCCGCGACATCCACCTTGGCAAGGTGGCACTCTACCAACTGAGCTACTACCGCATAAAATGTGCCTTGGGGCGGAATCGAACCACCGACACTGTGATTTTCAGTCACATGCTCTACCGACTGAGCTACCAAGGCAAATATGGCGACCCGGAAGGGGCTCGAACCCTCGACCTCCAGCGTGACAGGCTGGCGCTCTAACCAACTGAGCTACCGGGCCATATGTTTGGTGGGAACAACAGGGCTCGAACCTGTGACCCTTTGCTTGTAAGGCAAATGCTCTCCCAGCTGAGCTATGCTCCCGTTGCCTTTGACTCTTGCGTTCCTGACCCGGTTTCCGCAAGCGGCTTTTGTATATTATCTTATTCAAATATGTTTGTCAAGCTCTTTTTTTCTGCTTTTGCTTACTAATTTTATTTATGCTTTTGTCATACTTATGAAATGGAATACCACAAGATCTTGTGGTATATTATCTCCGGTGGGTCTTTAAGACGGTACGGGATACCGACAAGATACGGCCGCATATAGTCAGTAAGGATCGTAGCTTGCCAGTTTTCATGCCGGCAGGCTTTTTCTTTACAAGACCCTCCGAAAAATAATAAGGAGGTCTCCCCTATGAATCTGGTCTACAAGGTCAATGACAAACCCAAGTTCGGTCAGCTGATCGTCTTCGCGCTCCAGCAGCTGCTTGCGATCCTGGCTGCGACCATCGCCGTCCCCAGCATTGTTGGCAACGGCATGAGCCAGAGCGCCGCCCTTTTCGGCGCCGGTGTCGGTACGATTGTCTACCTGCTCTTCACCAAGTTCAAGAGTCCTGTGTTCCTTGGTTCCAGTTTTGCATTCCTCGGTTCCATGTTCGCCGCTTTCGGCGGCGCCGCTTCCACTGCGGTTGGCTATGCCGGCCTGGTGATCGGTGCCGTTTTCGCCGGTCTGGTTTATGTGATCATCGCCATCATCGTCAAGTATGCCGGTGTTGCCTGGGTCCGTAAGCTCATGCCCGCTGTCGTTATCGGCCCCACCGTTGCCATCATCGGACTATCCCTGGCCGGCAACGCCATCGGCGATGCCCTGAAGGGTGCTGTGCTGGATAACGGCACTTATATCATGAATACCCAGGGCTGGGTAAGCCTGATCTGCGCCCTTGTCACCCTGCTGACGGTTGTCTTCTGCTCCGTCAAGGGAAAGAAAATGATGAAGCTGATTCCCTTCATCATCGGTATTGTTGCCGGCTACATTGTTGCCCTCATCTTCACCCTGATCGGCAACGCTTCCGGCAATGACGCCCTGAAAGTGCTCGATTTCGCCGCTTTCAGCTCCATGAAATGGGTTCCTGAATTCACCTTCATCAAGGCCTTCGAAGGTTTCCAGACCATCACGGCCAAGTATATCCTCTCCATCGCGGTTGCCTATGTTCCCGTAGCCTTCGTGGTTTTCGCCGAGCATATTGCAGACCATAAGAACCTGTCCACCATCATCGATCAGGATCTGCTCGAGGAGCCCGGCCTCCATCGCACCCTGCTGGGCGACGGTATCGGCTCCATGGCCGGTGCCTTCTTCGGCGGCTGCCCCAACACCACTTACGGTGAGTCCGTCGGCTGCGTGGCCATCACCGGCAATGCTTCC
>JAFYYI010000015.1 GCA_017557665.1 Muribaculaceae bacterium
CACGATGCCGTGTTCGCATTCCAGGCGTTCTTTTACCGAGTCGAGCGAACGCTCCACGAGTCCTTCTTCCAGACCGATGCCCGCCATGGTGCACCAGCCCTGTGACTCGATGAAGATTTTGCCTTCCTCGCACTCGTCGCTGCCGATTTTGTTGCCATAGAAGTCATAGGCACGCAGGTACCATTCACCACCCCAGCCATGGGCCTTGACAGCGTTGACCATCTCGTCGACATGCCGCTGGGCGCGGTCGGCCTCGGCGGCGAAATCGATATCCTTGAGATTTTGCATCGTCTTGATGTGGTCAGGCAGAATCTTGCAGAGTTCGACGTAGTCCTTGCCTGTCACGACAAACAGACCGGCAATCATCAATGACTCGGCTTGTGAGCCCTCTGTGTTGTTCTCAGTGGTCTGGAAACTCTCGTTGGGATCCCAGGAGAAGCAGTTCAGATTCAGGCAGTCGTTCCAGTCGGCGCGGCCGATGAGGGGCAGACGGTGCGGCCCCAGGTTATTGACCACGTGGTTGAATGACACTTGCAGGTGCTCAAACAGCGTGACCTCGGTGCCCGATTGGTTGTCAAACGGGACCATTTCGTCGAGAATCGAGAAGTCACCCGTTTCTTTGATATAGGCCACAGTGCCGAAGATGAGCCAGCAAGGGTCATCATTGAAGCCGCCGCCGATGTCGTTGTTGCCGCGCTTGGTCAATGGCTGATACTGATGATAGCAGCCGCCGTCGGGGAACTGCGTCGATGCGATGTCGATGATGCGCTCGCGGGCACGCTCGGGGATGAGGTGTACAAAGCCCACGAGGTCCTGGTTGCTGTCGCGGAATCCCATGCCGCGTCCGATGCCGCTCTCGAAGAAAGAGGCCGAGCGTGACATGCAGAAAGTGACCATGCACTGATATTGGTTCCAAATATTGACCATGCGGTCGAGTTTATCGTTCCCGGTGTTTGCTGTGTAGATGTTGAGCAGGTTGTCCCAATAGTTGCACAGTTCGGCAAAGGCGGAATCCACCTTTTCGCTGGTGTCGAAGCGTGCCATCATAGCCTTGGCCTGCGTCTTGTTGATGACCTGCGGAGCGATGAATTTCTCCTCTTGCTTGTTCTCGACATAGCCCAACAGGAAAATATAGTCACGGCTTTCGCCGGGCTGCAGTTCCACCTCGATGTAGTGCGAAGCAATGGGGCTCCAACCGTGGGCATGGCTGCCAAACGGACGGCCCTTGATAACGGCATCAGGATTGGCAAACTCATTATAGAGGCCGACGAACGTCTCACGGTCGGTGTCAAAGCCTTGGATAGGAACGTTCACACCGTAGAACGCGTAGTGATTGCGGCGCTCGCGGTATTCAGTCTTGTGGTAGATAACCGAGTCCTCGACTTCGACCTCACCGGTCGAGAAGTTGCGCTGGAAGTTCTCCATGTCGGTCGCTGCATTCCACAGGCACCACTCGGCAAAGGAGAACAACTTGAGGCGCTTCACCTCGTTGCTGTTGTTGGTTAGCGTGAGTTTCTGCACCTCGGCCCATGTGTGCAGGGGCACAAAGAACAGCACTGAAGCCTCGACACCGTTCTTGCTGCCCGTGATGCGGGTGTAGTTCATGCCGTGACGACACTCATAGCTGTCGAGCGGCGTCTTGCAGGGCTTCCATC
>JAFYYI010000016.1 GCA_017557665.1 Muribaculaceae bacterium
CAGGCGCTGAACAGGTTATCTGGGAAGGCCGTGAGGACACCAGCGGCTGGGGCAACAACATCACCATCGGTACCGATACGTCGCCCGAGCTGGCTGCTTGCAACCCGCAGGAAGGCAGCGTGGTTCGCTTCTATGGCGAGGTCGGCGCTGGCTGGCAGGTCAAGATTGTTGAGGGCCACTGGGGTCCCACCTATCTGGCTGTTGCCGAGGCTACCGAGAGCGAGTTTACTGCCTATGACTTTGCTGGCAACGGCAACTGCATCAAGATGACGCTCACTCAGGCCATGCTCGATGCAGCTTACACCCAGCAATGGTGGGGCGGCACGTTCATCGTCCAGGGTCAGAACTTCATCTTGACCAAGGTGACCGTAGCTCCCATGTAATCCAATTGACATCCAATCTCTAGATTATGAGGATGTGTCATAATGGGCTTGTAGTTTTTTAATCGGCCTGACGGCCGAGAAATTAAATAAAATAAAAATATAAATTTTTGTTTAATTTCTACGTGCGTAGCACGGATATAAAAACTGGCGAGAGTTAAGACACATCCTCATATTTTAATACACACTAATAATGAAATTACGAATTAACTGTCGGCGACTCCTCTCTTTGTCTGCTGTCGTGTCGTTAGCCTTGATGCTGACGTCCTGTCATTATTACAAGGAGGAAAAGGATGACTCCAATCAGGGGGAAGACCTCATTGCCAATATCGAGGGTTATGGCATCGACACCATCGCTGTCGAGCCCGGCGACACGCTGTGCTCGGCACGCGTTGATGATGTGTTGCGCCACTATCCCGAGTTCTACCATGCCGCCAAAAAGGCTAAGAAAGCCTATGACGAATGGCAGAAAATGGAGGCTGAAGCCCGTGTGGGCACCAAGACGCAAGTCATGAGTGTCGACGCCATCTTGAATGATGCACTCTATGGTCCCGATGATATCGCCGAGATTGGTGAGTGGCCTGATATGGCTCCCATCGATAGCGCTTATTTCAAACTCATCGGTCAGAGCGGGCTAAAGCGCAAGTCGGCTATAGGCCATGCCCGCCGGGCGTGGTTATCCTATCAGGAGCGCTTGCAGCAGATGGCGCAGGCGGTACCCGAGCAATGTCGTGCCCGCTACATCGCGTCGATCACTGCCCGAGTACAACAATTTAGCACAACATTACAAGGTAAAGACAATGAAAAGAAACCATCTCGTTAATTTTGCGTTATTCGCCCTTATGCTATTACCTGCGGTATTCACTTTCTCCTCGTGTAGTAGTGAAAATGGTCCGGATGAACCCACACCCAGCGTGACCGTGACCTTGCGTCAACAGACCATTGCCGAGGGAGCCGAGGTGGATGCTGAAACCACTACTGTGCTCACGCTGACCTATAACACGACGGTCAAGGTCGTATCCTCGACTGGCATCACGCTCAACGGCACTGCTGTTGCTGCTAAGAGCAATTCACAGACGACGATGGCGGTAGATATTCCGTTATCGCTCGTTGCTGGCACGAACTATACTGTCAAGGTGCCCAAGGGCGCTATCGTTTCTACTACCGACGCTTCGGCAACGGCTCCAGAGTTTACCTTGAATTTCAAGACCAAGGAGGCTACCGTGATTCCTCCTGCCGAGAGTCAGGAGCCTGTGGTTGCTACTACTGAACCCGCCAAGAAACTGCTGGCCTATATGTGGTCGCAGTATGGCAGCAAGACCGTCTCGAGCGTCATGGCCGAGGTGAATTGGAATCATCGTTTGGCCGACTATGTGAAGGGCGTGACCGGTAAATATCCGGCCATGAACTGCTATGACTTCATCCATATCTATGTTCCCGATAACAACTGGATCAACTACAGCAATATAACGCCTGTCAAGGAGTGGTTCGACGCCGGTGGTATCGTCCAGCTCATGTGGCATTTCAACGTGCCTGTCACTGCGAGCACCGTTCCCGGTAGCGACGGCTCAGGCGTAACCTGCACGCCCAGTGAGACCACTTTCAAGGCTTCCAATGCCTTGGTCAGCGGCACTTGGGAAAACCAGTGGTTCTATGGCCAGATGGACAAGGTGGTTGACGTCATGCTGAAGTTGCAGGATGCAGGCATCGCCGCCATGTGGCGTCCCTTCCACGAGGGCGCAGGCAATGCATGTGCCAAGCAACAGGCATCTTGGACCAAGGCTTGGTTCTGGTGGGGATATGACGGCGCCGATACCTACAAGAAGTTGTGGGTTGC
>JAFYYI010000017.1 GCA_017557665.1 Muribaculaceae bacterium
CGGGTCGCGCCTCCCGCGGGCGCGTGGATTGAAACGAGTTTCTTTCTTCTTCTTGTCACCACCTTTTGATGTCGCGCCTCCCGCGGGCGCGTGGATTGAAACTGTGAGCTTATAGAGGCGAATCTGAGGCGACAGGTGTCGCGCCTCCCGCGGGCGCGTGGATTGAAACAAAAAATCGATGAAGAAATGAACGCTAAACAACGTCGCGCCTCCCGCGGGCGCGTGGATTGAAACTCGTTAAAGATGATGCGATCAGGACACTCAAAAAGTCGCGCCTCCCGCGGGCGCGTGGATTGAAACATCACGATAAGTTAAAGTAACGAAATACGAAATATGTCGCGCCTCCCGCGGGCGCGTGGATTGAAACTTTCGGGTGACCTCATAACGACCCCTCCCAGTTTGTCGCGCCTCCCGCGGGCGCGTGGATTGAAACAACACCGACGCTGCCACCACCGAGGCTGGATACGAGTCGCGCCCTCCGCGAGCGCGTGGATTGAAACGACAAGTTCGATAATTATTGGCCGCAGTTCGACTATCACACCCCTCGTTGGTGCATGGATAAATACTTGTGGGCGTTGACAAGGTGCGAGACTGAACGGGGTGGATAATGGGACATTAGAAAACTGTTACGACAGCCTCAGGGTGTGTGCTCTGGGGCTGCCGTAGCAGTTTTTTTTAGTGGGTGGGGGGTTAGAAGCCTTTCCAGGTTTGGAGCCAGAAGTCGTGGGCGAGTTGTTGCCAGCGGTAGGCGGCGGCGCCGAGCATGTCGGCGGTGTAGTCGTTGAGGTACTGGGCTGCCTGGGCGGGGTCCTTGGCGTTGAGGTCGTGCCAGGTCAACTCGACCATGGGCAGCTCGCGCTGGCCTTTCTGGAGGAAGTGGTCGCGGGCGGGTTCGAGGGTCTTGCGGAAGGCGCCCCATCGCAGCGAGGCGAGGCGGTTGGCCTTGCGGAACTGCCACAGGACGGTGTTGTCGTCTTCACCGCCGTGGCCGCAGACTTTCATCGAGGCGGGCAGGTCGGTGTTGCCGCAGAAGACGGGGAACCTGGGGCTCTGGCCGGGATTGTCGAAGGCTATCCATGCGACGCCACCGACCTCGTCGGGTAACCAGGAGCGGAGCTGGATGACGGTGCTGTAGGAGCACCAGGGGACGCTGACGGTGCGTGTCCACTTCATGGCGGAGTCGCCCATGGCGTAGTACATGGCGAGTTGCTCATTGGTGATCCAGGGGTTGGCGACGGGCGAGACGATGCTGTCGGGCTCGTTCTCGACAAGGTTGCCCTGCTTGTCCTTGCGCTTGGGGTTGGGAATCTTGTGACGGGCGCTCAAGTCGAGGTCGGTGCCCTCGTAGTAGCTGCCCAGCAGGCGCGAGACGTCCTCGACGCTGACCTTCTTGTCGGGCTTGACGCTGACGGGGAGGTTCTCGATGTCGGCCGTGAGTCCGAGCGAGGGAGCGAGCTGCTGCATGATGTAGAGCTCGCGGATGCTGTAGTTCTTGACCTCCTGGAGGTAGTTGGTGCCACTGTAGGCTTTCCAGAAGCAGAAGGGCTCCTTGCCGTCCCAGAGTTTGAGTCGCTTGGCGACCTCAAAGACGTTGTCCGAGGCCATATAGTGGTCGGGGTCGTTGAGGTCGAGTGTGCCGATGCGCGAGATGTTGGCCGAGACGGCGATTTCGTCATCGGGGATGCGCACGGCGGCCCATACGCCACCCACGCGCTTGGGACCCTCGCCGAAGACCTCAAAGATCCACACCTCGTCCTTGTCGGCAATGGTGAGGCACTCGCCGCTGTCGCCGTAGCCGTATTTCTTGACCAGGTCGCCCATCAGGCGGATGGCCTGGCGTGCCGTGGTGCAACGCTCGAGGGCGATGCGCGAGAGTTCCTCAATCATGAAAATGCCCTGCTTGTTCATCAAGGTGTCGCGTCCCGAGATGGTGGTCTCGCCCATGGCCAGCTGCTTCTCGTTGAGGCAGGGATAGGCGGTGTCGAGGAAGCGATAGGTGTGGCGCACCTGGGGGATGGCGCCCAGTTGGGGCATGGAGGTGCTGTCGGCAGCGGTGCGGGTATGGAAGCGGTTGCGGTAGACGGCGGTGACGGTGTCGCGTTCATAGTCGCGTGCCGGGACGATGGCCATCCAGGTGCGGTAACGCGCGTCACAGGTGTGGGAAGTGATGACCGAGCCGTCGGTGCTGGCTTTCTTGCCCACCATGATGCTGGTGCAGGATTCTGTCATGCGCTCCAGGCCGTCCTGTGCGCCGAGGTTCACGGTAAACGCCATCATGAGGATGGCAGCGAGAATCGTCAATTTCTTCATAAGTGTCGTATTTGGATTTTTCACAAAGGTAGTGCTTTTTTGGTGAGGAAGGAGCCTGTTAACGGCTTTTTTTGACCGATTGCCGGGAACAGGGGGCGAGATTGGCCGGGTTGGCGGCTTGAACCGGAAGACAAAAAAAGCAGCCCCACGTGGTGCAGGGCTGCCTTAATTCAATATTGACTCGTGATTACTTCACGATGTACTTCTTGCCGTTGTTGATGTAGATGCCGGGAGCGGTGGGAGCAACAACGCGATGGCCATCAATGGTGTACCACTCGTTGTTAACCTTGTTGTCCACGTTGATCTCGGTAACACCAGTTACCTGGGCATAAATCTCGAACTGGCCGAAGGAGGTGGGCTCCATGCCATAGTAGAACTCGTTCTCGGGAATCTCAACAATCACTACATAAACGCCAATCTCGATGGGAGCCTCGGTGAGCACCTCGCCAGTAGCCGCGTTGATGTAGGTGATGATGGGATCAGCACCAACGTTGGATACCACGGTAGCGCCATGGGCCAGACCGTCATACTCAACATCGTCGGGGATAGTAACCTGAACATCGCTCTGAGCCTTCAAGATGGAGAATTCAACCTCGTTGACGCCGATGGTGTTCTCCTCGAAGGCGCCCTCGATGGCGAAGCTGTAGTCACCAGGATTGATGTACTCACCATTCTCACCGAAGGTGAGGTTCTCGTCGCCGATGGTCACGTCAAAGATCTGGGGCTCGCCATTGTAAACGCGGTCCTCGAAGCCATTGATGTCGATTGAACGAACGTCGGCCCAGGAGAGTGAAGCGTCCATATCCTCGGTGTTGTCCAGACCGTCGTTGAAGCGGAGCTTGAGGGTGTGGGTGGTAGTCACCTCGGGATCAAAGAACATGTCGAAGGGCAGGTCAAAGTTTTCGCCAGAAGTCAGCTCGGTGGGGATACGGGTCCACTCGCCACGAGTGCCGTCGACCATGTACTCGATGTAGCCATGCTGGCCATAGGGGTGCTCATAATAGCCCCAAACGTGTGCGGGGTGAGCCACCTCAAAGTCATTCCACTCGGGGATGTCAAATGCCTCAACATTATACTCGAAGCGGTCGTCACCAGGCACGAAGGGCTCCTCGTACTCGATCTCACCGACACTTACAACGTAGGACAGCTCGAGGGTCTCGCCAGCCCCGATCTCGCGATTCTTCCAGCAGAATCCCAGACCGCAGTCGTAGCCGCCACCTTCCTGCATGTAGTTCTCGATGTTGGTGCTGTAGTTACCAGCCATCTGGCTTGCAGAGTAGTTGTTGTAGTAGTAACCGAACCAATAGTTATCGGCAGAAGAAACAACACCGGTAACACCCTCACCAAAGAGCATACACAGCAGGGGAGCGTTAGCGTTGTTACTATACTTCATCTTGATACCGTAAACGGTTTCCTGACTATTCTTCAGGGGCTCGAGCGGAGCATTATCGTTGTTACCGATCATGATATCACCCCAAACACCGGCATTGACTGTCACAGGCTGGGAGTTGTTGTTCTTGAGGGAGTAAGTGATCAGCGCAGCAACCTCACCTTGAGGCTCAATGCGTGCAGTCATCGTCACACCGCCAGAAGAAGTGCCAGTTGCAGCATTCAGATAGGCAGCAGTACCGCCATTCACCTGGAAAGCGGCAATAAAGCCGGCACCAGCACGGGGGAAGAGACCCAAGAAACCATTGGACTCATAGGTTGATGAATAATACTGGTTATTAATCTTGCCAAGCAGACTAATACCGGTCTGAACACCAGGACCTGAAGCTTCACGCTGGGTGACGCTGTAATAAATCGAGGTTCCTCCCAACTGGGTAAATCCAGAGGGCAGGTCGTCAAAAATCTTTGAGTTCATCGGAGCCTTAGCGGGCTGAGCATTCACCTGAATGGCAAAAGCAAATGCCATCAGGGCAAACAAAAGAACAGTAATCTTTTTCATACGATTAATTGTTTTAAAAATATAACGTTAGTAACTTGGTTATTTATACATCCAAAATGGTTTTCATTTGGGGATATTTATCTGTACAGTAACTGAAAAGTGCACCAAAAATAATTCTTTTGCCCAAAAAAACAATAGTTATTCGGCAATAATTATTTACATCCAGCCTTTTTTTAACCAATTCGGGGGTAAGAAACTACTGCTTTTGGTATCTTCATTTAGAAAAAAACGACTGCCGATGGTCGGAATCATTCGGCCATCGGCAGGTATCGACAAGGGGTGATTCCCTGTCGTTATCTTGTATATCTCGCCACTTTTCCCGAGGTCATCACCGCAGCAGGATTTCGACAATCGTGTCCACACCCTTGGGCACAGCAGGCAAGATGACCGTGATGCCATCGCCAGCCGGGGTGTAGCGCAGCTTGCTCTTGTCGCTGAACATCCTCACCTGCTTGACGCGTTTGCCCTGCACAGGCAGGTAGATCGCGTTGTCGTTGAGGTTGAGAATATGGACAAACAGGGTGTCGCCACGCTGCGTCGTCACGCCCCAGTCATGCGGCGGGATGATGCCTCCACGTGTGCCGTAGATGGTCTCGCCGTTGACACGCATCCACTCGCCCAGCTGATGCAGGCGCTCGACAGCCTCGTCGGGGAGGCAGCCGTCGGGACGGGGTCCGACGTTGATGAGCAGGTTGCCGTTGCGTCCTGCGGCCCGCACAAGGGTGCGGATAATCTCGTCGCCGCTCTTGTAGTTCTTGTCGGTGATGCGGTAGCCCCAGGTGTTGTTCATCGTCATGCAGGTCTCGAGCGGCAACTGGCTGATGCCGTTCTCGCCCGAATAGCCGGCGGTGTTCTCGCCGGGCACATCCTGCTCAAAAATCTGGATATCCTCGCCTGGGATGGGCACCTCATGGTGGTTGTTACCGATGAGGCAAGCCGGCTGGAGGCGGTGGATGAGGGCATATTGCTCGTCCAATTGCCAGTCAAAGGGCGTGGGGTCGGTATCGTGTTCCCACTTGCCGTCGAACCAGATGGCGCCCACGGGGCCGTAGTTGGTGAGCAGCTCGGTCAACTGGTCATTCATGAACTTATAGTATTGGGGCCAGTTGGTGGTCGAGGGGTCATGGGGCAACTCCTTCTGATGGCGCCCCAGGGGATAGTCCAGACGGTGCCAGTCGAGGTGGGAATAGTAGAAGTGCAGCTTGATGCCGTGGCGCTGACACGCCTCGGCAAGTTCCTTGAGGACATCGCGCCCATAGGGGGTGGCGTCGACGATGTTGTAGTCGCTGGCAGCGGTCTTGAACATCGAGAAACCGTCATGATGGCGCGAGGTGATGGTGATGTAGCGGGCACCGGCATCCTTGATGGCACGCACCCACTCGTCGGCATCAAAGCGTGAGGGGCAGAAACCCGCCGGCAACTGGGCGTACTCGTCACGGTCGATGTGCTTGTTAAGCATCACCCACTCGCCGTCGGCCAGCATGGAATAAACGCCCCAGTGGATGAAGACGCCGAGTTTGTTGTCCTGGAACTCCTGACGCGCCTTGAGGTTCTCCTCGCTGGGCGTGTAAACGCTCTGCTGGGCGGCAGCACCGAGCCACGCCATGAACGTCAAGGCGATGGCTATCGTTTTAATCGGAAGACTGTGAATCATCATTTGAAAGTTTTTTAGCGGAATGTCTGTTTTTTTTCTTGAAACGTCGGCGGAAGTGGACCACGAGCCAAATCATCAGTACCAGCAAGGCGATAAACACGCCAAGGGCGATGCCGGCATACCACGGCGCCTTCTCCATCAGGTCGCTGAAGACAGGTGAGATGTATTCCGGCATGAGCGGCGCGATGAGCTGTCGCTGCTCCTTCAACGGGTCATTGACCAGGCGAATGGTGTCGCCCAAAAACATCGTCGCCCGCTGCGACGTCTCATAGGCTGGCCAATAGTGGCTTGGGGTGCTGGGATTGCCCGTCTTGGCAAAGTTCACCCACATCTGCTGCACCTCGGCCGCGAGTTCAGGATTGTGTTCGTCGCCGCCCTTGATCTGGCGGCCGGTGTTGAGCACGTAGGACACCTCGGAGCCATGGCAAGCGTCATATATCGGGTCGCTTAACGGCTTGGTCCAGTAGTACATGTAGGTGCGGCCGCCCGCTATCGCATGGCGCTGGGCCATCTCGATGGCCGGTCCGCGGAACATCAAGTCGTTGAGCAGTTCGGCGGCAGGCCAGGGCTTGCTCTCGGGCACAACGTCGAGAAAACGCGAGCAGTTGTCGCGTTGTTCACGGCTGAGCGACGAAGCGATGTAGCGGTACCACAGATGGGTGAAGAAGTCAAACTTCTCCTCGCCGCCCATCGCATCGATCCAGTAGCTGGCTTCATCGGCAGTACTGCCGATGAGCATATCAATGCCCACATTTAAAGCGTCGAAACTGCTGTAAGGGTCCTCGGGGATGACCCAGCCATCACGCTCGGGGAAACGGTAGAACCTGCCCACCTCATCGTTGAGGGCGATGATTTCGTCTTGGGATAGCGCCTGCAGCTCGGCGACCGTCTTGGCACCCGTGGCTTCCAGGACACGCTCGGTGAGGCTCTGACAGTCCTCACGGCTGCTGGTAAAGGCCACGCTGCCACTCTGGGCGATGACACGGCGGAAGAGCCCCTGCGCCTCGTTGATGCTGGCAAGAAGCGACACGCTGCCAGCTCCCGACGAATGGCCGATGATGGTCACATTGTCAGGGTCGCCGCCAAAGCCCGCGATGTTGCGTTTCACCCATCGCAAAGCCTCGACCTGGTCCAGGATGCCCAGGCAGCCGCTGCGGTTGAACGCCTTGCCATCGGGCAAGGAAGAGAGGTCCAGGAAACCCAGCAGACCCAACCGGTAGTTCAGCGAGACAAAGACCACATCGGGGTGGGCCTTGACAAACTTGTCACCCCAATCGCGTGGATTGACCGAGCCGTTGCTCACATAGGAGCCGCCGTGAATCCACACCATCACAGGACGGCGAGCGGTGCGCATGCCGTCGGCCACGGTCCACACATTGAGCGTCAAGCAGTCCTCGCCTTGAGGATAAAGCGAAGCCGCATTACCCTCGAAACGGCTCTGTATCGCGCTGTGGCCGAAGTATTTGGCCTCACGCACGAGCCGGCTGTCAGGCTCCGGCTTAGCGACCTGCCATCGGCGTTCGCCAGTGGGTTGAAGCGCGTAGGGGATACCCTTGAAGACAAGCAACGTGTCGTCGCGCTGACCGACAAAGACGCCATTGGCCGCAATGGCAGCCAACGAATCAGGGTATTGTCCCTCGATGACCTTGTTCTCACCATAGAGCGCCGTCATCTCCTTTTCCAGCTCCGACGGGCCCTGCGGCGCCGTCTCCTCCTGCTTGGAAGAACATGCTGCCAACAAGAGCAGTAAAAAATAAAAACAAACAACTCGTTTCATTGCATTGTACACATTAATGACGAGCGCAAAGTTAGTGAAAGGTGAGCAAATAGCAAAAAAAACATCACACACATCGGCTAACAGCAATAAAATGTGTATCTTTGCATTCAAATATCATAAAACGAACGATTATGGGACTGTTCAAGAAATTATTCTCGCGCGAGAAGAAAGAGACGCTCGATAAGGGCCTGGAAAAAACCAAACAAGGCGTGTTTGAGAAAATCAAGCATGCCGTGGCAGGCAAATCGAGTGTTGACGATGATGTGCTCGACAACCTCGAGGAGGTCTTTGTCACCAGTGACGTCGGTGTAGACACCACCGTCAAAATTATCGACCGCCTGCAGGAACGCGTGGCACGCGACAAATATGTGGGAACCGAGGAGCTGAACGAGTTGCTGTGTGACGAAATCTCGCAGATGCTCGCCGACAACAATAACGCCGAACTCGAGGACTTCACTGTCCCCGAGGACAGCAAGCCCTATGTCATCATGGTCGTCGGTGTGAACGGCGTTGGCAAGACCACCACCATCGGCAAGTTGGCTTATCAGTTCAAGCAGGCCGGTAACAAGGTGGTGCTCGGAGCCGCCGACACCTACCGCGCCGCTGCCGACGAGCAGCTGGAAATCTGGGGCAACCGCGTGGGTGTTCCCGTCATCAAGCACAAGATGGGTACCGACCCCGCCGCTGTGGCCTATGATGCCGTCCAGAGCGCCAAGGCCCAGAACGCCGACGTGGTCATCATCGACACCGCCGGCCGTCTGCACAACAACGTGAGCCTGATGAACCAGCTCACCAAAATCAAGAACACCATGCGCAAGGTGCTGCCCGATGCTCCGCAGGAGGTGTTGCTCGTGCTCGACGGTTCAACAGGCCAGAACGCCTTTGAACAGGCCAAGCAGTTCTCGGCAGCCACCGAGGTCAACGCCCTGGCCATCACCAAGCTCGACGGCACTGCCAAGGGCGGTGTGGTCATCGGCGTGAGCGACCAGTTCCAGATTCCCGTCAAGTACATCGGCCTGGGCGAACAGATGACCGACTTGCAGATTTTCAACAAGCGGGAGTTTGTGAAATCGCTGTTCGGGGTCACGAAGGAGTAACCAATCGCCCTAGAGGGAGTAGAGGCTCTAGACTATCTAGAAAATCAAGACCAGTTAGAGGCATCAGCGACCATTGCCCATGAGGAAGAATAAAATCGATATCATCTCGCTGGGCTGTTCCAAGAATCTTGTGGACAGCGAGCACCTCCTGCGCCAATTTCAGGCCGCCGGCTACCATGTTGCCCACAACCCCAGCCGCATCGACGCCGAGACCGTTGTGGTCAACACCTGCGGCTTCATCGCCGACGCCCAGCAGGAGTCCATCGATACCATCCTGCGCCTGGGAGAGGCCAAGCGTCAAGGCAAGATACGCAACATTTTCGTCATGGGATGCCTGTCGGAACGGTTTCGGGCCGATCTCATCGGCGCATTGCCCGAGGTGGACCGCTTCTATGGCAAGTTTGACTGGAAAGGCATGCTCGCCGACTTGGGCCACGCCTATCGTCAAGACCTGGCCTACGAGCGTTGCCTGAGCACCCCGCCCCATTACTGCTACCTGAAGATTTCGGAGGGCTGCAACCGGTTCTGTGCCTTCTGCGCCATCCCCCTTATCACTGGCCGTCACACGTCGGTCCCCATGGAGCCATTGCTGGACGAGGTGAGCCGCCTTGCCGACAAGGGCGTCAAGGAGTTCAACGTCATTGCCCAAGACCTGTCGTCCTATGGTCTGGATCTCGAGAACCGCATGATGCTCCCCGAACTCATCGACCGCATGGCCGACATCAAGGGCGTGGAATGGATACGCCTGCACTACGCCTACCCGACCCAGTTCCCCTATGACATCCTTCCCGTGATGGCCAATCGCGACAACGTGTGCAGCTATCTGGACATCGCCCTGCAGCACATCAGCGACAAGGTGCTGACCAACATGCGTCGCCACATCACTCGCCAAGAGACCCTTGACCTGCTGGCGCGCCTGCGTCACGAGGTTCCCGGCATCCACATCCGCACCACCCTGATGGTGGGTTTCCCCGGCGAGGGCGAGCAGGAATTTGAGGAGCTGTTGGACTTCGTGCGAGAGGCACGTTTCGAGCGCATGGGCGCCTTTGCCTACAGCGAGGAAAACGGCACCTGGGCTGCCAGCAACCTGAACGACGACACCCCACAAGAGGTCAAGCAAGACCGCCTGCAACGCCTCATGGCACTGCAAGAAGACATCTCGCTCGACATCCAGGAGCAGAAGGTGGGTCAGACCTTGCGTGTCATCGTGGACCGTGAGGAAGATGATTATTACGTCGGCCGTACCCAGTGGGACAGCCCCGAGGTGGATCCCGAGGTCCTTATCACCAAAGAAAAACCACTCCCCGTTGGAGAATTCACACAAGTGCGCATCAACCAGGCCCTGCCGTTTGAACTGATTGCCTCACCCTGCTGATTCATTTTTTCACCTTAAAACCCATTGCTGCGATGCCATTTCAAGGGCGCCGCAGCCATTATGGCATACCATCAACCGATAGCCGTAATCCATGCAAACGATTGCGCAAATTTTGCAGAAAAAAGCGACTCATTTTCAGTCTGTTTATAAAATAATGTGTAACTTTGAGACACTTTAAAAATTTCAGGTATCAGAACAAACCAACTTTATTGTTTAACTTAATAACCAATTTTACAAGCATGAAGAAATTAACGTTAGTTTTATCTATGCTGATTGCCCTCATTGGCTTCAACGCTAATGCGGCAATGTACATTGTAGGCAACAATCCCTTCGGTGATTGGCACACTTATACTGGTGCTGAGATGACCGACAATGGGAATGGCGTCTACACTTATGTGACCGATCAGATCACTGGCTCCGTCTGGTTTGTCTTTGCCGACAACCTGACCCCTGGTCCCGGTGACGATTGGGATACGTTCAATGGCAACTACCGTTATGGTCCCCTGACCTCAGGCCAGACCATCAGTTCAAACGTTGAGTACACTACCCAGAAATCAACCAACGGCAGCGTGTCCTACAAGTTTGAAGGTGCAGCAGGTCAATCTTACCAGTTCACCTTCGACACCAACACGATGAAGTTCAAGGTTGAAGGTTATGTTCCTCCCGTAGTGATCGACACCTACAGTGTAGCCGGCGAACCCGCTGCTGTATTTGGCGAGACATGGAACGAGAAAGCCACCGAAACCGAGATGACGCTTGTCGACGGTCTCTACACCTGGACCAAGAACGGTGTTGAGCTGACCAGCGGCACCACGATTGCCTTCAAGATTGTGGGCAACCACGACTGGGGTCATGCATGGCCTGAAGACAATTACACCTACAGCATCACCGAGAGCGGCACCTACAACCTGGTGTTCACCATCGATCCCGAAACCAAGGAAGTTGGCTTCACCGCCACCAAGGTTCAGGACGGTCCTGTTGTAGATCCCATCACCGGCGATCTGTTTATGCTCGGTAATGTGAACGGCAATGGCTGGGCCGGCAATGTCGGTGTTGAGATGGCTACTGCCGATGAGGACATTTACACCCTCACCGATGCTACCATCGCTGACAGCGGTGACGGCTACGGCTACTTCAGCTTCAGCTCCAAGTTGGGTGAGAACGCTGATGACTGGAGCTTCGCCTCCTATCGTCGTGGCGCCGTTGAAGATGGCACCCTCGTTGAGGACGGTGTACAGGCCGAGCTCGCTGACTGGGGCGTTACCAATGCCTTCAAGGTGCTTCCGGGTGTTTATGATGTTGAGGTTGGTCTGAGCAGCGACTATGTGACGTTGACCAAGAAGGGTGAGGTGCCTATCGTAGAGGACACCTACACTGTTGCCGGTACTGTGAATCTCTTTGGCACCGACTGGAATCCCGAAGACATCAACAACGACATGGTCAAGGGTGAGGATGGTATCTACACCTGGACCAAGAGCAACGTTGTCTTTGAGGATGTTGACACCATCCAGTTCAAGGTGGTGAAGAACCACTCGTGGGATAATGGCAGTTGGCCTCAGGACAACTGGTGGCATCGCATTGCCTCTGCTGGCACCTATGACTTCGTGATCACCTTCGATCCCGCTGCCGAGGCTGACAATATCACTTTCACTGCTACCAAGCAGGGCGGTGAGGATCCCGTAGAAATGGTTTACACTGTTGTTGGTCCCGAGAGCATCTTTGGCAGCAACTGGGATGCAACCGACGAGAACAACGACATGGTGAAGGGTGAAGACGGCAATTACACTTGGACCAAGGAAGAGGTAGCCCTCTATGGCAACTTCGAGTTCAAGGTTGTCGGCAACCACGACTACGCTATTTATGAGTGGCCCATCGGTATGAACAACTGGGTTGCCAACGTAGCTGAGGAAGGCATCTACACCATCGAGATCATCTTCAACCCCGAGGCCGAGGATGCTGGCCGCATCGTCTGCAACCTGACCAAGACCGGTGATGTTGAGTCCGTTGAGCACGTTTACACCGTTGCCGGTACCGAGAACGTATTCGGCAGCAACTGGAATGAGAAGGACGAGACCAACGACATGGTGAAGGGTGAGGACGGTATCTACACCTGGAGCAAGAATGGTGTTGCCCTGGCCGCCGAGGAAGAGGTTAAGTTCAAGGTTGTTCAAGACCACGCTTGGACCTATGCATGGCCCTCAAATGACTGGTACTTCAAGGCTGAAGAGGAAGGCCTCTATGACATCGTGATCACCTTCGATCCCACTGCCGATGACATGAACAAGATCACCTTCACTGCCACCAAGCAGAGTGCAGGTCTTCGCGGCGATGTCAACAATGACAACGAAGTGAACATCAGCGACGCTATCGCTCTGATTAGCGCTATCCTCAATAGCGACAACAGCGGTATCAATACTGATAACGCCAACGTGAACGGCGATGCTGATGTTAACATCAGTGATGCCATCATGCTGATCAACTACGTGCTGAACAGCACATGGTAAGAAGAGATGAGGATTCTTAAATGAATCCTGTTTAAACAAAAAAAGAGGGCGAAATGCCCTCTTTTTTTTGTTTAGCAGAATGATTGAGCCAGTGGTCTCCCCATCCAGTGCGTTACAGATTGTAGTCCACACAGGCGCGCGCTTGCTTCACGTCCTTGATGATAGCGGCAGCAGCGACATGGGCGGGATGCTTGGCATAGACAGCCACGTCGTCCATGGTGGGCACAATAGCGGTGAGGACGATGTCCCAGTCCTCGGCAGGGTTCTCGTTGAGCGCGACCTCAGTGCTTTGCAGCACGTCAATCTGGTCGGGCAACGCTTCCAGGGCGTCCTTGAAGCGCAACGCGGTCTCGCGTCGCAGCTCGTCACTGCCCTGCAGTTTAAACATCACGATGTGCTTGGTCATACTAGTTGAGAGTTTAGAGAGTTTAGGACCTTAAGGTCTTTAGGGTCCTATAAAAAAGTCACCGACCTTGTGGAGCAGGGCCGGTGTCTTCTTCGTTATCATGTTGTTTTATTATTCAGCGGCAGGAGCCTCTTCGGCGGGAGCCTCACCCACAACGGTGTCCTCGTCAGCAGCCTCAGCCTCCTCAGCGCCTTCCTCGGCAGCCTTAGCGGCAGCCATGGCAGCCTGGTGAGCAGCCTCCTCGGCCTTGCGAGCAGCGCGCTCAGCGGCGAGCTCCTCGGCGTTCTCGGCGATCACCTCGAAGGGGATCTCGACAGCAACTTCCTTGTGCAGACGCACGATACCGGTGTACTTGCCGGGGGTCTTGATGCTCTCGTGAACGCTCACGATCTTGCGGTCAACATTGTGACCAGCAGCGAGCAGAGCCTCATGTACCTGAGCAGCGCCAACCGAACCGTAGATGGTACCCGTGGGGCTAACCTTAACGGGGATGGTGAGGGAAACACCCTCAAATGCCTTGGCAGCCTCTTCGGCATCGGCTTTCACCTTAGCCAGCTTGTGAGCCTGCTGACGCAGGTTCTCGGCGTGAACCTTCAGTGCACTGGGAGTAGCCAGGATAGCCTTGCCCTGAGGAATGAGATAGTTGCGGCCATAGCCGTTCTTCACTTCCACAACGTCGTTCTTGAAACCAAGATTAACGATATCTTCTTTCAAAATAATCTTCATAATTGTTTCCTCCTTTGTGTAATCGGGTTGTTATTTCATCAAGTCGGTCACATAGGGCAGCAATGCCAGATGACGGGCACGCTTCACAGCCTTAGCCACAC
>JAFYYI010000018.1 GCA_017557665.1 Muribaculaceae bacterium
AACGTTCTCAGGGAATTGACCCTTTACAGTGATACCCATACTTCTTGCTGTTCCGGCCACCATACGCATAGCCGAGGCTAATGTAAAACAGTTCAAATCAGGCATTTTGTCTTCGGCAATTTCCTTCACCTGATCCCAGGTTACCGATGCCACCTTGACGCGGTTGGGTTCACCAGAACCACCTTTCACCTTAGCGGCTTCGAGCAACTGCACGGGCACGGGAGAAGTCTTGACGATGAAGTCAAAACTCTTGTCGGCGTAGTAAGAGATCACTACGGGCAACACCTTGCCAGCCTTGCTCTGGGTGCGGGCGTTGAATTGCTTGCAAAAATCCATGATGTTGATACCCTTAGAACCCAGAGCGGGACCTACGGGAGGAGAGGGGTTTGCGGCCCCACCCTTAATCTGCAATTTGATCTGTCCAGCAATTTCTTTAGCCATTGTACAAATTAATTTAATATGGTGTTAATTAAACGTTGCAAGCACGCGGCGATTGCGTAACATCGACCGCCGCACTACTCGCGCTCGACTTGCGAATGATCCAACTTGAGCGGAGTCTCGCGCCCGAACACCTTCACCATCACAGTGAGTTCACGCTTCTCGGCATTGATCTCCTTGATCTCGCCGATGAAGCCGCTGAAGGGACCGAAGTTCACCTTCACCGACTCGCCAACGACATAGTCGTTGACAGCGTCGGCAGCCTGCAGCTCACGCTGCTCGGCGCCGTTGAGCATCGTCAGAATCTGGTGCTCAGGCACCGGCTCCGGGCGACGCTCGCCCTCACGCGAACGCACAAAGTTCACCACGTTGGTGGTGTCCTGCAAGGTCACTTCAATCTCGGGGGTCAACGCCAGCTTGACAAACACATAGCCCGAAAACATCACCTTATCTTTAAGGACCTTCTTTCCGGCGCGTGTTGTGTAAACCCTCTCGGTAGGCACAAGAATCTGCGAGATGTTCTCGGCGAAGACAGGATTATTCTTCCTGTATCCCTCGATCATCTCTTTCACCTTCATCTCCTTGCCCGAGATGGTACGCAGAATGTACCACTGGTGTTGATTACCTTGAGACATAGTTGTGACTAGTGCTGTTACAGTTTGTTAAATGTCGGGTTAAAAACTACCGCACACAAGGGTGCGTGGGAATGTGGGCCTAATTAGGCAGCCAAATTGTAAACGATGTGCATAATCTTATCGATGCACAGGTCGATTACCCAAATTACCAGAGCCGCGATGATGGAAGCAACCATCACGACAATAGTACTATTGGCCAATTCACTCTTAGTAGGCCAAGAAACCTTATGAACGAGTTCGTTATAAGATTCCTTGATATCCGTAAGCCTGTTTTCAAAAAACTTTTTCATTTGTTTATTCGTCTATCTTTTAGCACGGGAAGTAAGGCTCGAACTCACGACCTACGGTTTTGGAGACCGTCGCTCTACCAACTGAGCTATTCCCGTATTTAAAAAGGGTCCGGCTGGCTTGAGCCAGACCCTTTTATCTTTATTGCCTCGGCGCTCTCACGCCTCGACAAAACCGGTTATCCTGTATG